>NZ_CP053351.1:0-600000 GCF_013394655.1 Winogradskyella schleiferi | reverse complement strand
TAGGAATTCCAGCTAAATCTTCAAGTGAATTGACACTATTAATGTCGATGTGGTGTGTTTTAAACAACCGTTTATAAAAAGCAGAATTCGAGTTTAAATAAACCAGTAGTTCCCTCAATTTTTGAACTTGAAAGTCGTTTATTTCAGCTTTTGATGCATATTCTATCTCAGGAATCATAACTCTAACTTTCTTTTTATTTTTTTAATATAACCATCTACTCGTTCTTTGTCGGGAACTGTAGTGATTTCTTTGGTTTTTGCTTTTTCGAACGCATTTAGTGCTGCTGTAAAATACCCTTTTTCATAATAATACGTGCCCACAATAAAATATGCTTCCCAGTAGTTTGGGTTTAAAGTCTGTAACTCTGAAAGGGTTGACGGTTCTACGTGTTCTTCATCACCTATGGAAGAAAGCACATCTCTTTTCAGCCGTCTATAGGCTTCGTAATCACGATAGGCCTGCGTAAACTGAAAATCATCCTCTTCAATATTGAGTTGTGCATTCGACAATAATTTTTTTGACGGGTTATTGAATACATCATCCACATCATAAGCCACAAATTCCCCTAATTGATATGGACTGGACGATACCCAAACCAAACGTTGCTCTGGTTTAAAAACAATACCATGATGTGCTAATAACTGATTTAGTGCTTTTTCATTTCCATATCCAATGTCCTTATCGTTTAAACCCTCCTTATTTCTTAAAATATCTACCGCAATTTGTGGTGTTATCTTCTGGTTTTGGCTAAGCAACTCTTGCATACGTTCATATCTGTATTGGGAATGACTTTCCAAAATGTGTTTACTATTATTTTCATCGTCAGCATAAGCCTCGCTTTGAAAATGATTAGCGCAAATTAATTGATTGGAATTTGGCACTTCATAAACCCCAAAATTCTTTGGCGACACCTCAATGGTAATCGCTTTTTTATCCTTGGCACTACCAACAAATATGGATTCGGAAACAAAAACCTGTCGTTTCTTGGCAATTGCAATAGCTTCCTCTATCGTCGAAGCATATTGCAATATTTCACGGGTTAATATTGAAACAGGCGTTTTAGCCACAAGTGGAATCTTAGATTTTCCTGCATTGATGGTTACCGTTAAGCCATGTTCATTCATTCCCGAAACCACGCCTATCATGCCTGCCCAAGTTACCGACATAAATTTATGGCCTTCAGTAGGATTCACAAAAGCAATAATTTTGTCCTTGGCGAAATCATCGCCTGCAAAAAAGTCGAAATTTCGACCAATTATTAAACTGCCATCTTCAGATTTTTCTCCCCAAGCAGCGAAAGATGTGCAACCCACCAAAGCCAAATCCTGAAAGGCATGACCGATATCATGAGCGCCATGAAGGTATAATATCCTTAAATAATTACTGGCTACATGGTCATAATCGTCAGACGCATATCTTGAAAGTCCATAAATTTCGGCTTTATATTCTTCTGGAATATTCAAATACATTTTCCGGTTGTACCATGCTAAAAGTTTTCGTAGAAAGTATTTTCTGGTATTTGAAGGCACCAGTTCATCAACCTTTGATAAAAAGGCTGCTTCTTGTTTTTTGAATAATTCTTGTGTTAATCGACCTGTTTTCAAACCGATTTCCAAAGGATTGCCTGCCACATACAATTCCCATAAGCCTTGTTTGTTTTTATTGAGATGGCTATTTCCTAATGAGAAGGTAGTATCCGACATTTGTATGCGTTCAGGAATATCAGCGCTATAAGCACTTACATCTGGCACATCATGTAAAGATTTTGAAACACCACAGGAAGTGACTAAAAACAGGACTGACAATAAATAAAACCAACGTACCGTCTGTACTTTCTTTAGCAACATATTAGGCCTTATTTTCAGTAATTTCTGATTCCTTATTCGCTTCTACAACTTTATTTAGCAAGTAGTCCTTACCAAGAATCTCTCCACAGGTCATGATAGCGCTTATAGTCACGCCCAAAATACCATGCATGTTGAGACTTTGACCTGTAAACATCAAGTTTTTGACCTTTGTTTTTGGCGATATAAAAGATTCCATGGGTCTATTGACATCCTTAACATAACCATACATAGAGCCTCTATTACTTCCAATATAATCTCTATACGATAATGGTGTGGACGTGTAAACCTCTTGAATGCAATCTCTTAAATTCGGAAATTTCAGCTCCATTTCCTTGATGAGTTTCTCTGCTTTTTCAGCTTTAAATTCCTCATAGGTCTGACCTCTTTCGTTTTTATCGGCAACCGTATTGAAAGTATCCATCCAGGGTTTTACCTCATCGTAATGCATATACGTCATTACGGTAATATTGTCACCATAACCGTCTTCCATATTTTTCTTTATGGACATAGACATCATATAACCTTCTGGCCAACTTTCTTGTGTATATTTATGTACATCCCAAACCTTATCTGGGTCTTTAAAGTGGTAGAAATTTTTATTTTGGTATTTGAAGGAATTCGGTTTTAACACAATATATAAGCTGAATGCTGCAATAGTACTTTCAATTTTATCAACTCTATTGGTGTACGATTTCCTGAATTTATCCTTACCAACAAGGTCTAAGGTCAGTTTAGGTTCAATGTTGGAAATAAATAAATCGCCTTTTATTTCTTTTCCGTTGGAACAAATTGCGGATGTGATTTTACCATCTTCAAATCCAAATTCAATCACATTGTGATGTTTGTAGTTTTCCCCTCCGTTTTCTTTCAATCGTTTGATTAAAGCCTTGGTAATTTGGCTGCCGCCATTGATACATCGATATGAACTTTCTATATATGAATTGATAGTCAACGCATGCACATAAAACGGTGTGCGCTCGCCATCACCAGCATATAAAAAGTTGGTTCCGGCAAGTACAGCTTGTAACTTTTTATTGTCTGTAAGAGACGCAATAAATGCTTTTGCCTGAAGTTGAAAAATAGCCGTATCATCATAATAAGGCTTACCTTTCTTTAAGTTATAGAGCGGAAAACTTGCACAGGTTTCCCTTAATTTATCGCAATATGCTGTAATGGCTTCTTCCTCTTCAGGAAATTGTTCCGTTAAAACTTCAATAAATTTTTCGTAACCCTGAGCATGCTTATATTCTGCTGGGTCATCATCAAAAGTAACAATATCGAAACCTTCTATATCTAATTTTTTCAGGGAAATATCGTCTAAAATGTCAATATATTTAAAGTATTGATAGAGATTTTGCCCTTCATCAAGTCCACCAATGTAATGTACACCAGTATCAAAAATGGTTTTGTTCCTTACAAAGGTTTGCAAATTGCCACCATATTGGTTGTTTTTTTCAAGCACACAAACACTATAACCTTCTTTTGCCAAAATGATACCAGAAACCAAGCCTCCCAATCCGCTTCCAATTATTACAACGTCATAATGTGATTTCATGTGTTTTGTTTTATTATCTCTTTTCGTTTGCAAATAACAAGATTTTCATGCTCTTGAATAGACTCAAATCCTAATTTGGAAACTGTTTCAGCATACAAATTTCGACTTTCTTTTATCAAAATTACAAGATTAATGGTGTTATTCAAAACCGTTCTTATGTGCTCTTCAGATAATTGGTTTGTGTTTAGAATTAGAGTGTTTCCCTTGTGTTCTAATGTGGTCTCTAGTGTATTTTCAAAAATAAGGTTTTTGTGCTTATTTGTAATAAAACTATTTTGAAGCATTGGTCTGACAGAACCGTTTTCAATATAAGAAAATATTTTTCTATCCATAGAGTTTAAGGCCAAAAGAAAATCCAATTGCCCATAATCCTTCGATATATGAATGATTTCGGCCTTTGGGTCAATTGCCCATAAAATTTGGTTGTAAATCTCCTTATACGTGTTGAAGTCTTTCTGAACGGTTTGGAAAACATTGTCGCCTTTGTATCGATATTCGTCGAAAAGATTATCGCGAAAATAAATGTCAGATTCTACTGCTTCGCGAAACTTCATAAATTCGTGTTTAAAATGGGCACTTATATTTTTTGTGCGTTGTTTATAGGTGTCGCCATAACTCTTATTATCAATAGGAATTCTATCTAATATTTTTAAAGTCAGGTTTCCGTTTCTAATGAGCGCACTTCCTTTCGGGTTAATTTCCGAATTACCATGGATTAAGATGGGGATAATATCTAAATTTAATTGTTCGGCAACATAAAAAGCCCCTTTATGAAACCGTTTCATTTTGTTAGTTGTGGATCTTGTGCCTTCAGGAAAAACCATTAATGTATAACCTTGATTTATTTTTTCCTGCAAATGGGATACGCCGTTTTCAATACCACTCGAGACCGGATAAAAACCGGCTGCTTGCACTGCTTTGCCAAACACAGGCGAATTGTACACCCAATCGTTTACCAAGAATATAATTTTCGGATGAAGCATTCCAACAGCTAAAATGTCTAAAAACGAGGTGTGATTGGAAATTATTAAAGCTGGTTTTTCAAACGTTTCGTTGGTAGGATTTAGAACGGTCTTCTTTAGGAATGGATTCGTGTAAAGCACCGATTTCATGAATTTAGAAACAGCTTTATGAAACCATCTCATTTTTACCTTTTTGCTAACAGGAATTATTTTCAATAATGTGGCACTAATCAAGGAGATGAAAAGTCCTCCAGAACCAAAATAACCAAACGACAGAATAGAGTGTATCAATAATCGAAATGATATGGGCCGTTTAGTCCTACTACCAATAAACAATTTAAATAGCAAAGGCTGAATAGTAAATGCAATAAGAACGGCAGATAAAATACCGATTAAGCACACTATGGAAATGGAATATAAAGCTGGATGTTTTGCAAAAACCAATACGCCGACGCCTAAAATAGTTGTGATAACTGAAAGTAAAATAGAGGTTTTATGCGTAGCCAGTGATTCTTCGCCGGTTTTGTATTCATGAAGCAGTCCGTTAGTTACAAAAATGCTATAATCAATGCCCAAACCAAATATAAAGGTTGAGATGATAATATTGAAAATATTGAATTCCAAATGAAATAATCCCATGATACCAACGGTCAATAACCATGTCAAACATATTGGAATTCCCGTGACCAAGGTTAATGAAAAGCTTTTGTAAAACAGTATTAAAAGCACAATAACCACAACTAACGAATAGCCAATTAAGCTATTGAAATCGGTTTTTAGGTTGCCCAAAAATGTTTCGTTCATTTGTTTTCTGTCAATCACTAAAGTTTGAGCTGCATTTTTAAAAGCCGCCATTACAGCATCGCCATCTTCAACTTTTACTAAAGTGGTAATAGTGGTATAATTGTCTTTTGTGGCAATATAATCGTCAACAGAAAATGTGTGTATGGCTTTGTAGTCTTCAATTGCTATCGGTTCAAAATTCGTATGTAAAAGGGCGTAAAAGTTTTTGAAGGTTTCGGGTTTAAAACCTAAAGTTGTGCCACTTTCTATAAGGTTGTCTTTGGTATTTTGAATGGTTTTGGCATCCCAAAATGAATGCCATTTTTCAATCTGTTGGATTTGTTGTTTTTTGGAATGTACAAACGTCCCAATGGAACTGAAGTTGATAAGTTTATTTTCTGCTTTTAGGCTATCTAGCTTTTCCAAAATTTGGTCATTAACTTCTAAAGTACTTTCCTCAGAATTGCCATAAGCCGCAATATAAATGGATTTCGATGTGCTGTTAATCAAATTGTCCAAACGTAGTTCTGCTGTTCTTAAATCTTTAGGATAATAATTCAGTTGACTTAAATCCTTATTAAAAATAACTTTATTGTATGTGAATAAACTTCCAACGAAAAAAACCACAAGTACAATAACAACCCATTTATTTTGGTGAATATTATAAGCCGCAATTTTATCGAAAACCGTCGTTTTACTAACTTTTTGGGATTGGTCTTTATAAACCTGCGGAATAAAAAACAAGGCAAAAAACGAAGCTCCCATAACACTAATGGCAGCAAAAATGCCCAAGTCCTGCAAAGATTGTGAATTAATAAATAACAAGCACAAAAACGCCAAAGCTGTTGTTGTGCTACTCATTAGAATGGGCTTTGCAATTTCTTTATACAAATTCTTAACATTATTGTTGCTTCTAATGTGTGTTAGAATGTGCAAGGAATAATCGAGTGTGACGCCCAATAAAATTGAACCAATACCTAACGAAATGGCTGATATTTTTTCCCGAATTAAAAAAAGAATGACGATGGCCAAAAGGCCACCAAAAATAGTGGGTACAAACAATATGATGGGAACCGTTAGTTTTCTATAGAAGAAAATAAATATGAGTAATAGTATGGACAAAGCAATACTAATGGTCACCTGAATATCACTTTTTATTTGATTGGCATTGGCAACTGCAATTAAAGTCCCACCAAAATATTCGCTGCTCACTTTACCCTTGAAGCTTTCGTTAAGTTTAGCATTTGTGGCATAAAGCTCTTCAACAAAAAGGCTGTTTTCCGCAGTTTCATTGGTCTCTAAAGCAGGCGTGATAAATAATAGGATATGTTGCTCGTCTTTACTGACCAAAAAGCCATTTTGTAATGTGAAACTGTCGCCAAAATTTAACTCTCGCAGTTTTTTTAAGGCAATAAATGATAATCCCAGTGGGTCTTTCAAAATAAAATCCTTGGCAATAAGACCAGAAGGCGATATCAAGGTTTTATAATTCTTTAAGGTCGTGGCTTCAATGCTGTCCTTTTCAATTTTATTGGCAATAGTTTCATAATCGCTTTCATCTAAAAATAATGGTAGATACTGATAAATGAAATTGGCAGTTCCTTGAATGTCATCCGAATTTACCCTGCCTTGAATCTTCTCTATATATTTGCTGGAGGATTGATTAATACTGTCAATAAATTGCGATGCATAGTTTGTTAAATCGTCAACTGAAGCATCATTTTCTTTCGTAATATTAACGATGATTTTATCCGTGAAATTGACGTTTTTAAGAACTTTTTGAAATTCTTCATTGTCCTTATTGGTTGGAATAAGTTTATTAATATCTTCTTCAAATTGAATCTTTGAAGCCACGAATATTAAGCTAGCAAACACTATTACTAAAATGCCAAGACCAAGCCATTTTCGGGATACAAAATATTGATATGTGTTGTAGAAAAAATTATGCATTGGTCACACGTACTTTTTTCTTCCGAAGGATTAAAAATATAATATAGCTCAATAGGCCTGCGATAACTGCCGAAACTGCCGCCAAGGCAAAACTTCCGACTATATAAGTCTTTAGGTGTTTTAATACTTCAAAATCGGTTGTGATAGTGGCGAAGCTATAGGTTTCATTTTGACCGAGGATTATGTTTCCCAAAATAAAACTTCCCAACACTATAAATGGAATAAAAGGCGGAAGACTGACATTGGAAAAGGCAAAGGCGATGGTTTTATTTAATTTCAGAAGTAAAGCCAAGGAAATGACGATAATGGTATGAAAACCCCAAAGTGGCGTAATTCCAACAAAAATACCTAAAGCGATGGATAGTGCTTTTTTTTGAGGTGAATCATTACTGCCAATAACATCTTCGAATAGAAATCGTTTTAATCCTTTTTTTTTTATTTTCCTGAAAAAGTTTCTTGGTTTGACATACAAAAATGTAAGAATAACCAACCATGTATTTAAAACGCTTATACGTGAAAAATCCTTAAACGGCCTAAAATGGGAAACACGTTCGGTTTCGTCATAGGAGATGTGGATAGGGATATTTTTGACTTGGGAACCATTCCAAGCAGCTTTGACAATGACTTCAATTTCAAATTCGAATTTATTGGTATAAAATTTTAGGTTTTTAAAATGATGAATCGGATACAATCGAAATCCAGATTGTGTGTCCTGTAATTTTATACCTGTTTCTACCCAATACCAAAAGTTAGAAAATTTATTACCAAAACTACTTTTCTTTGGGACGTCTTCCTGATTCATGTTCCGAGCTCCAATGAGCAGGATGTTTTTATCGTCAGAATTTTCCAATGCATTGATAAAAGTAGGAATATCCTTTGGAAAATGCTGACCATCTGAATCTATAGTTATCACGTAGTCATAATCTAAACTTTTAGCATGTTTAAATCCTGCACGCAACGCTTGCCCTTTACCTTTGTTTTGAGTAAATTGAATGTGTTCGAGATTGGGATAGTTTTCAAGAATTGTTGACGTGGAATCGGTAGAACCGTCATTAACCACAATAATGTTCTGTGTGTATTGTAAAACGCCATCAATAACGCGTTTTAAAGTCAACTCGTTATTGTATGTTGGGATTAACACACATACCTTTAAATCGGTAATTTTTTGTTGGACAAGTTGGTTATTCACGTCATTAAAACATTAAAGTCTTATTGACCCGAAAATACTGATTTTTCTTCATCACTAAAAGCTTTGGACTGTAAAATATAGTCTTTGATGTGATGTCGCAAATTAGAAGAATTTATATTTTTAAACTGTTTTAAGATAAACTGTTTATCTTCCTCGATATTCTCTTTATATTTTAAAATTTTAGGCGTGTTTTCTTGGATTCCCAACCTTATAAAACGAATTTCGATATTGTTTGGCGCTTTTTCAATAGCGTATTCCACATAAGAAACCCCTTCGACAACACGCGCTTTTTTTTCTTTAATTTTAGACTCGTTTTTAGCCAACATGGTAATTGCAGCACCTTTATAGGCGACTAAAGTCATATCATCATTTTTTGTGACGTCAGTAAGCAATTTGTTAAAAGCCTCTATTTTAGTATCATCTTGAGCAGCTTCTTTATAGGCTTTTCTAACGGTATTAATATCTGTTGAGAACAGCGTGGTACTTAGTGCTAATATGAGAACATTTAAAAACTTCATGTTTGATTATTTCGTTACGAAATTAGACGTGGATTTTAAAGCCACAGTCTCTTCAAATTTAGACGTGTTTCTAACTTTATAACCTTCGTCGGTTTCGGTAATTTCGAGTTGCAATTCTAATTTTGGTGTCTTAAACGGGTTGATTATAGCCATAAATTTAATATTACTGGCAGACTGCATAAACAAGGTTTTCTCGGTAATCTTCTCCGTAATTTCTTTAATAATTTGCATCATACAAACACCTGGCATTACTGGATTGTCTGGGAAATGTCCATCAAAAACGATATGGTCTTTGTTAATTGTGATTTTAGCTGTGGCAGACGTATCTACAACACGTAAATCGTCTAATTGATATAGGTTATCTAATTTGCTCATTTGAAATCGAATTTATAGGTTGCTCCAATTTGAAACACCTTGTTTAACACTAAATTATCAATATTAGTATCGTCGTAATCGTCGGTGTTAACGTTTCTACCAAAAACATCAACTATCCCGATATTATATCTTGCTTCAACTCCCAGCCCGAAAGGGAACTCATAACCTAAACCTCCAAAAAACAAAAAGTCAAAATCTTCTAAGTCATCATTAAAGCTATTCAAATTATCTCCCACTTTAATGTTTATTGCAGGTCCAATAATGAAATTTAGCCCCATGTCCTTAAAAGGCGCGAATTTGTTTGTTATAGCCATACCCACATATTGAATCTCGAGGTTTTCAAATCCCGAAAATTTTGCTTTACCACCTTGTCTTGAGTAGTTTATTTCTGGTTGAAGTGTGTAGAAATTGGCTAATTTAATAGCGGCAAATCCACCAATGTAAAAATCTACCTTATCATCAAAATTCGAATTGGTAAGATTGGCAAAATTAACTCCGCCTCTTACACCTGGTCTAATTTCGACTTGAGAAACTACGGTTGAACTAATGGTAATAAACGCTAATACTAGAAATAAGTTTTTCATTTCGTTAATTGATTTGAGACTGATGTAAAGAATTCATTTATACGATTTCAATTTGCTAAAAAACTACTCTTTTGCACCTTCTCCTTGCCATTTTTAATTTCCGTAGCGATGCTATGCAACTAAAAAATGACTTCTACTCGGCACAAAATCTTTAATTTTCGCTGAAATTCAAATAGTTCAAATGAATTCTAAGTTGAATATTTGAATGTTCAATTTTAATTTGGTTTGCAATAGTATCACTAATTTCTGAAAATAAAAAAGCAACTTTTTCTTTACCATTACCAACACGTACTATTTT
Source organism: Winogradskyella schleiferi (assembly GCF_013394655.1). Lineage (NCBI taxonomy): Bacteria > Pseudomonadati > Bacteroidota > Flavobacteriia > Flavobacteriales > Flavobacteriaceae > Winogradskyella > Winogradskyella schleiferi. The sequence goes on along the minus strand of NZ_CP053351.1, from coordinate 589,938 downwards.
GTTTAATTGCTGTGATTTAAAATAAAAAAAATTCTTGTTGTCCAGCTTTGTTTCATAAATCAAAGTGTCTTGTGATAAATAGGATTTTACAACTGGTAGTTCTTCTTTAATAAGTGCTTTAAAGTCCTTTTCTAAAACGTTTTTTAATAGCGCTTTATCCAAAGCGTCAAGAATAAAATTAACTTTAAACGTATCATTTACAATGGAAAAGTCGAAAATTTTATTTCCCATTTCCGTAGTGAATACAATGCGATGATTAGACTTTCCAATTTTCTTCACTATAAAAATACCGCTAAAATCATTTCCATAAACTGCAACATTTGCTTTATAGACATAATCTTTAGTTTCGCTCGAAAAATACGGATTTTGAACAAAACCATTCGATGCCTTCACTAATTGAAAATCCTGCTTTTTAGGATACGATCCACAGGCTATAAAAAACAAAACAAAACTATTCAGTAAATAGCGCATCAGATAACTTGGTGTTTATTTTTCTGTTGCTAAAAACAATTCTGGTGTAATCTTCAGAAGGTTCAATCATTTTTAATTCCATAACAGCGCCTTCGTCATTAAACAAAATATGAAATGACTTTATATATTTTGCAAATTCATTGTCTTTAGGGCTAAAATGCACTTCGCCGTTTTTATCTTTTTTAAAATAGGCAATCTCGAATTTATCATCATCAAACATATCTCCTTTTACACTATTTATGATGAGTATGTTGAGTTGTTTAAACATCTTATTAGAACTCAAATCAACGTCACTTTTGTTGCCTTCATCATTAATAAAGAGTTTATCGTTTTTGAACAAAACCGAATATTTAAAAGGATTCAAATACTCCCATTTTACCATATTAGGCGATTTATAGGCCAGTTTCCCTGAAGTCACAATATCGTTGGCTAAAAAATCTAGATGCTTATATTGCGTAAAGTCACTCGTTAAAGTGCTTATAGCAAAGGCTTGTGCTTTGACTTTGGCCTTTAAATCAGCCGATTCTGCATTACTCATTTTGGTCTGCGCATTTAACGCAGTAACCATAAAGCATAGGATATAAACAATATTACGCATAAGCTTTGATGTTGAATAAAGAATCCACAGTAACAGATTCGATATGTTGTTCTTGTAAAAATAGCAATAACCGTTCCAACACCACTATTGATTTTGAACTTGTATCATGAAGTAAAATCACATCGCCTTTAGAAAGATTTTTGGTTGTGCGTTTAAAAATGGCTTCAGCCGTTCTGGAAGTGGTATCCAATGAGCGAACACGCCAACCAATGGGTTGCAATTGAGTGGCTATAATTGCTTTTTTTATTCTTGGATTAGTGACAGCAAAAGCTGGTCGGTAAAGTTTCATGGTGAGACCTTTGCTATCTTTTACAATTTTATTTGTTTGTTGCAATTCTTTAATTACGTTTTCAGTTTTAAGAAAACCAAAATTATTTCCATGGGAATAGGTATGATTTCCAACAGTATGACCTTGCTCTAAGATGTCGTTGAACACTTCCGGATACGCTTCAATATATTTTCCGATACAGAAAAATGTAGCTTTGGCATTGTGTTTTTTTAAAAGCTCAAGTGCTTTAGGTGTGAATTCTGGATGTGGACCATCATCAAATGTTATGGCTACTTGGTTCTCCTTAATTGATTTATTGGAATGCAATGACTTGAAATGATAGTTCCATTGAATAAAAAACGAACCCGCAAGTGTCACTAGAAACCAAAAAATGGGGATAATTATTAAAAACCAAAACGTTAATCTATAAAAGTAGCTCGTTAGAAGAAAAACAAGCAAAAGGATAACTGTAATTATATTAACTGATTTATAATTTAGCATTTACGAAGTAAAGTAAAACTATGATTTTCTCCACGATACTGATTGTATAGTAAAATAGTTTTATAATTTGAAACTTGCAAATCGTTAAGTTTTACAACTTCAGGAAGCTTTTGGGTTTTTAGAATTTTTGATGCCAACCAAACGCCGAATGAGGATGCGGTCATAAATTCGCCGCACAAATGTTTATAATATACTTGTTGCGTATTCTTGAAAATCCCCGAACTTAATTCATTATAAAACCCATCATAAGTAACATCACCATTATTTCCTAAAACGACTAAATCAACAGCTGCAAGGTCCAAGTTATTTTCTTGTAAGAAGGTTTTGGCAAGCTCGGTTATTTTTGAATCTCCTAAGGTATTATAGGTATCTATAGCAACAATTTCAGCATAGCTAGACGTTTTCATTTCATTTGATAACACAAAGAAATTTCCACCTTCGCTAGATATAGTACCTGCTGTCTGCGATTGCAACAACTTTTTAGACCCTATTTTCTCTGCCTTTATATGATTGATAAGTTTATGTAACGTAGCTGTGTAATCTCCAATTTCATCAACACCGCCAACTAATATATGGTTGGCTTCATCGTTTTCCAACATCAATTTAGCATCCAAAACAGCCGACTCAAAAGAAATACTTGAATGCACATAGGTAAAGTTATACCCTTTACATTGCAGACTTAACGCTATTTGTCCTCCCACTGTGTTGTGTGTTGATTGAATAAATGACGTTGGTGTTAAAAATTGTTCATCATTATCAATGAGTGCACTCAAAAACTTTTCAGAATCTCTCTGGCAGCCCATTCCTGTTCCTGTGATTATGGCATCCACAGTTTCTAAATCCGCTTCTTTTAAAGCGATTTTTGAAGCCGCAACGCCCATTTTAACACCTCTTGCCATTCTACGGGATTCGGCTGGAGGAATAAAATCCCTATAGTTAGGATTCACGGCAGGAATTACATTATCCTCATGAAAAATGATATCATCTAAAAACACTGAATTATCAAAGGTTTTCTGTGATGAAATAGAGCAAACGCTATTTATATAAACCTTTTTCATTGTTTTTTTGAAAAAATTAGGGTTGAACAATTTCCACCAAAACCAAAAGAATTTGACATAATGGTTTGTAAGTCTTTTTCTTTAAGTTCTAATTGTGGCGTTATGCTAAATTCCTTCATTTGGGTTTTAAAATTCAAATTAGGATAAACCACATTATTTTGAAGTGCTAAAATTGAATATACAGCTTCAATAGCTCCAGCGGCCGCAAGCGTATGTCCAGTATAGGCTTTTGTTGAACTAAAATCGGGAACACTATTTTCAAAAACTCTTAGTATGGCTCTACCTTCAGATAAATCGTTATTTCCCGTTGCGGTTCCATGTGCATTGATATAACTAATATCATCTGAAGATAGATCGGCAACTTTTAATGCTTGTTGCATGGCTAAGGTTGCGCCTTCCCCATTGTCGGACGATGCCGTTTGATGATAAGCGTCATTGGCATTACCATAACCTTTCACATAGGCCAAAACAGGTTTATTTTCGGATTCTATAACCTTATCTGATTCCAATACTAGAAAAGCAGCCGCTTCTCCTAAATTTAGACCTTTTCGATTCTCATCGAATGGCGAATTATAAGTATCGGATAAAATCATCAACGATTTAAAACCGTTAATTGTAAATTTCGATAAGCAGTCTGCACCACCAACGATCACCCTGTCTAGTTTTCCAGATTTTATTAATCGTGCACCAAGCATTATAGCATTGGCCGCAGAAGAACATGCGGTACTTATGGTAGTCACTAAACTTTGCTCGATACCTAATTGCTCAGCGATTTTTTGGGTAGAATCGCCAGCGTGATGGCCTTCTATATACTTTTGAATGGATTTATCTTTAGGATAATCGTAATAGTAGGCTTCGGTCATGTCCATTCCACCAACACTAGTTGCTGAAATTAAGCCCGTTTTGTACTTGTTAATATCTGAAATTCCAGCATTATCGAGCGCTTCTTTAGCGGCAATAACACCTAGAAATGCCGTTCTGGAATAATTGTTGTTTGAGGAAAGACCGATTTGTTGTTCTAATTCTTGGTTGGTAAAAGCAATTTCGCCAACCATGATGTCATCCTTATGATTGGTTTGAATTTTGGAAATTCTTGAAATCCCAATTTTGCCTTCTATTAGCGATGAGTAATTTTCCTCTACATTGTTTCCAATTGCAGAAATAATTCCCATTCCAGTAATAGCGACACCTTTACTCATATTTTATAGTTCCTCTGAAGCTAGATGCTTTTTATTAGAGAACATTATTTTTTTTCAAACTTCAGTCTTAACAAGTTCTAAAAACCTCAATAGTTTTATCGTTGTTTTTGTATTTATGAGGATTAATAATCTTCCTACTTTCAGTATGGATCAACAACGAAAACCTCTATTTTTCTTACTTCGTTCTATGCTCAGAAATATACTTTGCCAAAACCTCAATGGATTCAAAAATAGCTCGACCTTCTTTTGGGTCAGATAATTTAATACCGTAGTTTTTATCTAGCATAACAATTAACTCTAAGGCATCGATAGAGTCTAAACCTAAACCACCTCCAAATAATATATCGTCATCATTAATATCCTCTACAGCAATATCTTCAAGATTCAATTGCTCTACAATGTTTTCCTTTAGCTCTTGTTTTAAAGTCTCCATATTATGTATTATAAAATTTTATTATATTCTCCTTAGTGTGTGTTATTGTCCCTTTTTTGGTTACCAGATACAAATAAGCATTATACTGGTTTCCATCTAATTCCACCCATCCACAAAGTACTTTTTCCGCTTTTTGTGTTGACAATAAACTATTGGAATAGTCCAATAAATGTTGCGGATTAAAGTTGTCAAATATAAAAAAACTATTTTCAGAAAACAGCTTGTATTTAATACTAATTTCTCCGATGCAAATATTTGGCAATGTATATACAAAAACCGCAGGACTGGGATAGTAGTTATTTTTATCTTCAATAGACTTCTGATGCTTTCTATCCGTATCTAAACTTGAGGCTTTATTTGACAATACTACGGCAATATCATTTTCTTCGTCTCCACTCAGGTTTTCGCTTTTCAACAACACATCAGCTGCTAAAAAGGCCAATTTGCTCAAATTATCCATCTTAAAAAATTTGGGATAGTTGGTTTCAAACGACTTGTAGGTTGCCTTTATAAATTCTGAAAATTCATTTTTGTCACCACTATAAATCTCAGACCCATTCAAGGAAATCGTATTGTTTTTAATATTACAAAAAGAGGAAATATAGTATTCAGAATTCATTAATAATTACTTTTTTTTGCACACTAATATCGTGTGGTATTCGCCAACTCCAATATCTTCTTTAAGCACGAGTCCTGCTTCATCAATTAATCTTAAAAGTACTTCCGCAGGATACATTTTACTATTTCCATTGGCCATTACCGTAAAATAAAGCGACGTTGCTTCAAGTATAAATTTAGCATTATCAAACCGTTGTCTATCCGTAAAGGTTTCCATGATTAACAATTCAGTCTCATCGGTCATAGATTTTACACAAGTTGTTAATATTTTTAAAATTTCATCTTCCGAAAAGCAATCTAAAAATTGACACATCCAAATCGTATCTGCACCAGTTGGAATCATAGGATCATCTTTTAACCAATCAATTTCATAACCAGAAACCCGGTTTTCAAAGCCTTCCTTTTTTGCATTGGCAAGTGCAACATTTAACTGTCCTGGTAAATCTATTATTTTAATGGACACGTCCTCATTATATTTACAAGAGCTTATAGCGAATTTACCTGTATTTCCGCCAATATCGAATATGGTTTTAGGGTGATTTCTGAACACAATTTGCTGTGCTTCATTAAACACGGCATCCGAATAATGATGGTCAAACTCAAACCAAGATTTTTTAATTTCAGGAGTGAGCTGAGATAGACCTTCATAAATCGTATTCCAACTACCAAGTTCTTTTAATCCTTCTGGTTTTCCTGTCTTTATAGCATCATTTAAGTGAAATAAACCTTTGTAACACACTTCATTTGTAAAGTTGATATTTACGTTTACCGTTTCGTTATAATTTAAAAAGTAACCCGTCGTTGTTAATTCAAAATTACCTAAATCGTTCTTATTCACAATGTCTGAACTTTCGGCAATTTCTAACAAAACACCAAGGCCATATGTACTTACTGATAGCTCTCTCGAAAGCTCTTCTAATGTAATTCCACCTTTTTTTCTTCTATCGAAAATGAGGCTAAAAACACCAAGTTTTCTCAATGAAACTGTGGCTTGAAATACAAAAGGAGCAAAAGCGATTTTTTGCGCTTCCTGAATTGCATCTATGGCTCTTAATGACGTGTTTTCCATAATTAGTATTTAAACATGTTTTACTTTTTTAAATATTACTGCCGTATTACAGCCTCCAAAACCAGAGGCGGTTTTAAGAAATATTTTCAATTTTTGTGTCTTGGTTCTTGTTATTATATTAATTGGTTCAGATACACCCAACGCTTCAAAACCCAAAGACGCATATAAAGTATTATTATACAGCGAATGCATTCCTACGATAGTTTCTAACAGACCTGAAGCTCCTAAGGTATGCCCAAAATAGCCTTTTAAACTATTCACAGGAACATTCTGTAAACCCGCTCTGTTAAATGCAATGGCCTCCATTTCGTCATTAAATGGTGTTGCTGTTCCGTGAGCCGAAAGATAATCAATGTTATCCTGTGAAATATCGGCTTCTTTCATTGCTGATTTTATACTTCTATATAAGCCTTCTCCAGTTCGGGATGGCCCAGAAATATGATTGGCATCATTGCAAGAGCTTTCTCCTAAAATAGTAACGGCGTCTTTAGCCAATTTAAATTTTGTATTAGTAACCAAAACACTTGCGGCAACTTCACCTATGTTAATACCAGTACGATTTTTACAATAAGGTTTACAAGGTGCGCTGCTTAATGCTTGAAAAGAATTGAAACCGGATAGAATAAATTCGGTTACCATATCGCCGCTTACAATAAAAACATCGTCATAAACCCCTTGATTAATGAAACGTTTGGCTACAGCAACAGCGAGAACGCCTGACACACAGGCATTGGACACTACTATGGCATCATTTTTAAATTTGAAAAAATCTTTTATTATTTGTCCCAAAACACTCAAATAGGCACGTTCTTTTGGAAATTTACTGTTTTTATCTAAGACGTCTATATTTCCTTTTGTGGTAGAAATAATCAGACCAACCTTTTTAGTTAAAGGAATTCCAGAAGCTTGAATAACATCATTTAAAGATGAAATCATCATCTTCTCCAAACGTGTAAAATGATCTTCTGCACCTATAGATGCAAATTTATGGTCTAATTTTTTTTGGTCAATAAGTGACGAACAAAAGGGTTGCGAGAATTTGGTCTTGTCGGTAATTAATTGTAATCCTGAAACTTCGTTATGAATATTACTCACAACCGTTTCGCTATCAAAGCCTAATGATGAAATGATGTTGTTATATGAAACATAAACCTCATTCATCTAAAAGTCCTACTTTTTGTTTCCATTCCTTGAAAAACTCTGGAATTGTTAATGCCAAATCGCCTTGCCCGATTTGATCTACAAAAACCTGAACGGTTTCACCAGTGCAAACCAATAGGTCATCTTGATTAAAAATCTCGTATCTAAAAATCATTTTTGCAGCACGACTATCAATGTAACTTGTTTTTATCGTGGCAACATCGCCATAACGCAATGGCAGTTTGTGTTCGCTAGTTGATTTTACGATAGGCGTAGCATAACCATAGTCTTTTTGATCCAAATAGGCAATACTATGATGTCTGCCAAAAGCCTCTCTTCCATCTTCGAAGTATTGGATATAATTACCATGCCACACAATGCCTAAAGGATCAGTTTCTACAAACCGAACCCTTATTTTACTTGTGAAACTTATTTCTTTTTGTGATTTAGACGGCATTTTTCTTTTCATTATAAACAATAGCGATTAAGGTTGTGACGATAAAAAACAAAAATAGCAATGTTATTTCTGGAACGATCTCCATTAGGCTTGAATTTCGTAAAAAAACATCATAAAAGGCGTTTAATCCCCAATTCATTGGCGAAATATTGGATAATGCTTGCATAAATTGCGGCATTACGAATACTGGTACCCAAACTCCTCCCAATGCTGCTAAAATAACAACAAAAGTTGCTCCAAATGGTGCAGATTGTTCCGGTGTTTTTGCTATAGTGCCAAGTAACAACCCTAAACCAATTGCCGCTAAACCAGCAAAAAATGCCACAACAAATAACAACGGTAATTTTCCTGAAACATCTAATGTAGGTAAACCTATTGCCGGGAACAAATACACACCGATAAGTAACATCAATACAAATTGAATTAAGCAAACGGCCAAATAAACTACCGTTTTACCACCAAGCACCGTAAAATAAGATACCGGATTTGTTCTCAACCGTACAAAAGTACCTTGACTTTTCTCTTTTACCATATTGATTGATAAAGGCACAATAATAAAAAATATAGCGAAAAGCGTCCAAGCCGGAACATTGTGCTGAACAGAATTTGGAACTATAACTTCATCATCATTTTTTGGTAAGATTTCTTTGAAACTAATAAAGTTTTCAGTTTCAAAAATAGATTCTGTCGGGTCATCAGTTATTTGCTCCTGAAATGCTTTATAGATGGATTGAGTTTCAATTTTTGAAATCATTTTATCGATCTCATTTTTTACAGAATTCTTAAAAGCAAATTGTGTTGCAGGATCAAAATACAGTTTGACTTCTTTTGCGATATAACTTTCTTCAGGTAGATTCTCTTCCTCTTCAAGGCCAAATTTGCTCAATATACCTTCCACATTCTGGTTAATTTTCTTTTCTAAATCTGATGATAAATCTTTGGGAATTACAATCGCTAATTGATTGGAGCCTTTGAAGACCAAGTTCTGGGCCTCATCTTCTTTTTCAAGTTTGATAACCTCAAAAATATTAGAATCGTTAAGTCCTTTTACGATAGTTTCAGAAACTGAACCTTTGTCATTATCGACTAATAGTATGGGGATTTTGCTTTCACTAATACTTTGAAAACTGCTATCTTGAATTAAAGTTATGGTTACAATTAACACTAAAGGCATAATAAATAATATGGAAATACCGCCTACATCTCTGGTAAGCAGCAAAAACTCTTTATATGCGGATGCTAGTAATTTATGCATGATCTCTTAGGGCAATTCCTGTTAGTGCTAAAAATACATCTTCGAGATTATTAGCATTTTCTTGGTTAGTGATTAAATCTTTTGGTGTGCCTTTGGTGATTACTTTTCCGTGATCTATTATCGCTACCCTTGTACAAAACGATTCGGCTTCATTCAAATGATGTGACGTATAGATTATGGTGGTTCCTTTTGCGTTCAAATCTTGCAAGTACTTGATGATTACATTTTTTGATTGTACATCGACGCCTACACTTGGTTCATCTAAAAATAAGACTTTTGGTTCATGAAGAATACTGGCAATTAAATTAATCCGACGTTTCATACCTCCAGAAAACGTTTCTATCTTTTTGTTTGAAAATTGTACTAAACCCAAATTTTCCAGTGATGAATTGATTTTCAACTTTAATTCTTTTCCCTTCAGGCCATACATACTTCCAAAATACATCAGGTTTTCGAAAGCCGTTAGCGTGGGATACAAAGCATATTCTTGAGGCACAATCCCGATAAGCTGTTTTAATTGCTTATTGTTTTTTTTATAGGTAAGACCGTCAATGGTAAATGAGCCAGAAGTGGGCTTAATCAAAGAACATAACAAGGAAATTATAGTGGTCTTTCCTGCTCCGTTTGGGCCTAACAAACCAAAAATTTCTTTTTTAGAAATTTTCAAATCTAAATCCGACACAGAAAAAAAATCTGCGCCTTTATATTTTTTAGATAATTGTTTGATTTCTATCATGTAAAATAATTATATCGCCTTTTTTAATTTTTTAAAGAATAGCTCCTCTTTATCCGCAATAATTTCTAATTGCGTCGCTACCTTATTATAGGCATCCGTTTTTGCGCTTCTGTTCTTATAAATTCGAGAGGCTTCTAAAGCAAAATCCCGCCACAGATCGCCAATTTCGGTCATTTCTTTAGACAATTCCTCTAATGCGCTGTTATCTAAAATTTTACTGGATTCCTGTAAAAAAGCTGCATAAATATATCTAAAACCACCTCCACCTGTTCCGATTTCCTCTTGCATTCTAACAATCTGCCCCAAATAGTGATTGGCGACTTTAACCCCTTTTTTCTTTGGCCATTTACGTATTAATTTAGCAATATGTCTAATCCCCTTAACACCAACAATAGGTACAGGCGCAAGCATATCTCTACACGTATTTTTTATACCTTTAATAATAGCAGATTCTATATCTAATTTTTTTGGAAAATCTATGGGATAATACATATGTCCCTTTGGAGCAAAAGCACCTTTGGCAAAACGAACTTTCTCTAATTCTTTGGTTGTTAAAGTAGTAACCGTTTCCATAACGGGATCACTAATTAAATAGTCATCATTTTGTTTCCCGTAAACGACTAAATTATGAGCATTAAAATGAAAACGATATTCATCTGGAAAGTATGTGAGATTATATACACCAACTTGAAGACCAACAGGATTGTCTTTTTCTAAGTTTTCATCCAATCTTGCCTTAGCATTCTGCGGATTTTTGAATTTTTCTTTTTTAATTTTTATACCGACACGTTTAGCAAAGCGTTTAAAAATTTGTCCTGGCATCACTCGGTAGGTTATGGCAGGCGCATGATTGACTTTTAAGAAAGGAATATAACAAAACAACAAGCCAGAGCCAATACCAAAAACCATAGGTTCACTCACGTCAAAGCCATTATGCTTCATTAAATTGGAAACCACACCATTTTCGCAATGCGCAGTTTGGTGGTGTGTAAAATTAATTTCCATTGTTTATATTCTTTAATTGCTCAACTGAAATATCGAAAACGTTGGCATATTTTTCCAACATTTTATGGGATAATTTATTGAATGTTTTTACCTTAAAATGCCGTTTCACCTGCCATTGAAACTTCCCTACATAACTCGCTAAAATACCAATATCCATTTTGTGACATTCCATATAATATTCAATAGGACTTGTTTCACCATTTAAAACCCGCGCTTTCGCATCGTTGATACGTTCATTGATTTCCTGAAGTGCATTATCCAGAGCAATGGTTTTAGGATCCCAACCTGTACTTTTGATGGTTGTATAGTCGCCTTTTTCGTCAACGGCGTAACAAATTTCCTTTATATTGTCTTTTTCTAAACCACTCTCATCCTGAGGAACATCCTTCTTTTTCATTTGTGTTGTTTTTAAGGCAATACTTCAACTTCACTAAGTTGATGCATTCAGTTTGATATGAAATACGTCATAGAGAAGCGCGATTTGTAATTCTATTTCAAATCCTTGATCATCAAATTTAGCTCACAAGATAGTAATAAGGTTGATGCTTCAAAAATATGACATTCTAAAGAACATACGCTATAACTCTCCGAATCGAATCTCGATGTTAATTTTGCATTAGATATAATAGTACTTCCAACTTTAGGACAAGAAAACGCAGTTACTTTTTTGATGGCACTAATAAAACCAATTAATTTGGCGCCTTCTCCATCTACATCATCATCATCAAAATAGCTTTTACCAACAATTGATGAACAGGTCTGTGCTGCATTTTCCACCAAGCCCATTTCATTAAAATGATTATTCTCAACAAAAAGATTATCATCCTTAATTAAAAATGATGCCGAAACTTCCTCATCAGTTAGAATTAGAATCTTGTCTAACATTAAAAATGGTGGACGATGCGGTAAAAAATTTGATATTTCAATTTTTTCAAGATCAATCATTAATTGGCGATAACAGTTTTCATTGTACTTGAGGCAATTTTTTCTTTTCTAGCATTGGTCACCGTAACCTCTACTAAAGTAACGCCCATAAATTCCTGTAAAATATGAGCCTCGGTTTGAATAGTTTCATCTAACTGCGGAAGTCTTGAAATTTGGACATCTTTAATAGAACCAATGTAACCTGTTGGAGCAGGTTGCCCTTTTAAAAAATAGTCATAGCCTGTATGAAGTGCCACGGTTTGCGCCATATTTTCAATTAATCCAGACTCTGATAAGGTTTCGTTCTTAAAAAAAATATTGCTTTCAGAAATTTTGAAGGATGATACCAATTGCGTGTCAGAGAAACTTAATAAGGTATCAACCATTACAAAAGGTGCTTTTTGCGGTATTAAATCTGTAATATCTGTGATTGGCTTTTCTAACATCATATTAGCAAACGGTTAAATGGGCATAAGCATAGGAGAATCGACCACTTTCTGGAACAGATAACATTATTTTATCCCCTTTTTTTAATCGTCCTGAACTCATTAATTCTTCAAGCATTAAATAAATGGATGCCGATCCTACATTTCCTACTTTACTCAAATTAGTAAACCAACTACTTTCAGGAATATTCAAGCCTTTTTCTTTAATCCTGTTTTTTAATTTATCTGCAAAATAGTGAGACGAAATATGAGGTAGAAAATAATCAATATCCGAAGGGTCTTTGGATTGTTTTTTAAAGACCATTTCCAGACTTTCAACACCTTTATTAATGACGTTTTTTTCTAGGAGCTTTACATCTTGCTTGATAGAAAATATAGATTCCTCCAACCATTGTTTAGAACTATATTCTGTCCAAGATTTAATGGAACCATCTTCAAGTTTTTCGCCACCAGAATACATACAGGTTTCTAATTCGTGTGCAAACGAATAGCTTTCTATCCAATCAATTTTTAAGGAGATACCATCGTCATTTTTTTTGTTTTGTAATAACATGGCTCCAGCACCATCTGATAGCATCCAACGTAAAAATTCCTTTTTAAAGGCTATGATAGGCAGTTGTTCTAAACTTGCCAATGAGTCCGCTTCCTCCTTAAACTTATTTGCTAAAATTTTAGTCGATGCTCTTTCTGAGCCTGTGCATACAGCGTTGTTAGAATTTCCTGCTTTTATAGATAGAAAACCAAATTTAAGCGAGCTCATACCTGCACAACAAATCCCTGAGGCGGAGTTTATCTCTAAATTTCTATTGGCTAACAAACCATGAACCATGGCTGCATGTGAAGGTAGTAACTGGTCTGGAGTTGATGTACCACAACACAACAACTCCATATCATTTTCTGTAAACGAATCGTCAAATAGGTTGGAAATCGCTTCTTGGGTTAATTTTGCATTAGAATGGGTAAATTCGCCGGCTTTGTTAATGGCATAGTAACGTCTTTCAATACCATTATTTCTTAATACAACACGTCTTGCTTTAGAAGGCTTTCCATTAATTTGACCCAAGACGCTTTCCATCTCGTCGTTACTAATGGGATCATTAGGTAAAAACTTTGATACTCTGTTTATGTAAACGTCATTCATTTTGACTCCTTCTAATTAATTTCTACAGATGAATAATATCTTTTATTCCTTTTTATCTTTCCGTACAAAGGAATATAAGTCAACAAAAATAGGATAAAAACCAAAGGTGCAATAATCCAAATAGCAAATAATAAGTAATAGTTGAACATTTTTTCCCAAAACAAGCGCTTTTCCTTACTTTCATTTCCTTTGGTATATATCAGTTTGGCCCATTTACCAAAGAGTATATTCGCACGCTTATCCGCTAAGACCAAAAAAGGTTTTACAACAACGGCTTTTTTAAGTAGTAGATCATCTTGAAGATTATCGAGATTATCACTATTGATATGCTCTAAAATGGTATTTCCAAACTTTGAAGATTCGTCAATATCCTTTTGAGAAACACCTGGTTTAGGAAAAACACCTAAATAGTTTTTCTTTTTACCCGTAAACATCCATTGCACTATAGTTATAACGCTAATATGATTGATATGTCTGTCAACCAATGCAATATTACCCACTAATTTAGAATTAGATTCTTTAAGTAAAGTCTTTACTTTTTCCTGAGCCATTATCCACATATTTCTTGCTCCAATTACGGTAATCACAGGCGTATCGGTAAGTAGTTTTTTAGCTTCAGGAGAGGATAAAAATGATGTTGCCGGAATAGATGGACTTAAATACCAAACTGAATATCCAAAAATGATTAAATCGAATTTCTGACTTAAGAAACTCTCAGGTATTGGTCTTATTTTTGATGGTATTTGAAGAAATGACTCGGAAAATACATTAAAAAACTCCTTTTTTTTCCATGGAAAAGGAAACGGTGTCTCCATTTCAATTTGATGATGAACAACATTGATGTCCTTGTTATTTCCAAGTGGCATGGCTATATTATTCACGATTTCCGTTAATTGCCCAGACTGCGAATAATGTATCACTAGAATGTTCTTCATCTTATTTTTTATTTACATTCCAAAAATCAAAATAATTAAACCATTGCAACGGATATTTTTTAAGCATCCATTCTAAACTTTTGGTATAATCTTTCAATAATGCTTGTGCATCTTTGTTCTCTACTGTGGACGTTCTGGCATAAAGATGATAATGTTTTCTGGATTCCTTAAGAACGTAAACAAATAATACTGGCACTCGCAATCGGGAGCCAATGAGAAATGGTCCAGCAGGAAACTTAGCTTCTTTACCCAATAATTCTTCTGTCAAATATTTTGAACCTTTAATATAGCGATCGCCAGTAATACAGACAATTTCGTTTCTTGTCAATGCTGCATTGATTTCAAAGATATGGGACAGATCTTCTTTGATAAGGATAATTTTTATATTCGATTTTTTTACGATTGTATCAAGATAGTTCTTTATAGCAGTATGTTCAACGTCGGTTGTTAGTAAATTTATAAAATCCCTATCTTCCAACTCTCCAAAAAAGTGTTCGGCAATTTCAAAATTGCCCAAATGCGCGCTAATGAGTATACCTCCTTTTTTTTGCTTTAGTACGTCTTTGATGTTATCAACACCATCATAATCATAGGTGAATTTAGATTTTAATCCCGACGAAATAGCGATTTTATCTATTATGGTTTGCCCAAAAACAAAATAACTTTTGTAAATACTGACCAAGCTTTTATACCTAGAATATTGGAGTCTTTTTCGGAAGTAATAATAGGAAGATTCGGTACTGTCTTTCGCAAAAAAACAGAAATAGAAAGCGACAAAATACAATACAAAATAGGCTGAAGGTAATCCTAGTTTTTTAATACAAAAAATAAATATTTTATATCCTAGAACTGTTCCCCTGGACTTTCCTTTCCATTCCGCAGCCATATATTTTTAAGTAAAATTATTTAAGCTTGTTTTCAATAAGATTATAAAAATCTTCGAGCACTACAACATTAACAAAATCCTCTCCTACTAATTTAACGCCAAAATTAGATTCAACAGAGACAACAAGATCAACAAAATCCAAACTATCAAGATCAAGAGTTTCTTTCAGGTTTGCTTCAGGAGAAATGTCTTCAGATTCAACTTCAAATTCATCTATAAGAAAGTTGTTTATTTTTTCAATAATAACTTCTTTATTCATCTTTATTCTTAATTTTTTTTATAATTAGCGCCGAATTTGTTCCACCAAATCCAAAAGAATTCGACAAAAATACATCAATTTTTTTATCCAGCGTTTTAGAGACTAAATTTAATTTAGCTGCATCTTCATCTGGCTCTTCCAAATTGATGTTTGGTGCAATAAAATCATTTTGCATCATAAGCATGGAATAAATGACTTCACTTGCTCCTGCCATCCAGCATTCGTGACCAGTCATTGATTTAGTAGAGCTTACATAAGGGCCGTTTTCACCAAACACTTTAAATATTGCTTTAGCTTCGTTAGCATCACCAACAGGTGTTGACGTGGCATGAGCGTTTACATAATCGATTGCGCTACTATCAATATTTGCCTGTTCAATAGCTTTGAACATTGCTCTTGACGGTCCATCAACATTTGGCGTCGATATATGATCTCCATTTGAAGAAAAGCCATAGCCAATTATTTCCGCTAAAATTGGCGCTCCTCTTTTTACGGCAGATTCATAACTTTCAACAACTAAAGTCGCTGCTCCTCCACTAGGCACTAAACCATCCCTGTTTTTATCAAATGGTCGTGATGCTTTTGATGGCTCTTCGAGGTTGATAGCAAATACACCTAAACCATCAAAACTGCCCATGGCAAACTTATTTATTTCTTGGGTTCCACCACAAATCACACAGTCTTGTAAACCACTTTTTATAAGTTGGTACGCCATACCAATAGCATGAGAACCACTAGCGCAGGCGGCACTTATTGTAAAATTAATGCCCTTAAGCTTAAATATGGTAGAAAGATTCATGGTTGCTGAAGAATTCATAGCTTGAAATATCGCACCCGAACCCACCAAAGCAGTATCTTTTTTTTCTCTAATGATATCCACTGAATTAATAACTGCCTTTGATGTACTATCATTCCCATAAAGAATCCCTACTTCATTTGCGTCAAGAAAATCTTGGGATATTTTCGCATTTTCTAAGGCCTCGATAGTCGCTACATAAGCATAAGCGCCTTCCTCTCCAAGACTTACACGCTGGCGTCTTGATAACTGTTTTTTCAAATCTGGTTCTTCAACCATACCTGTCAATGGGGAACGGTATCCGAAAGGAATTCTATCTTCATCAATTACAATTCCAGATCTACCATTATATAAAGACTCCTTAACTTCATCCAAATTTTTACCGATACACGAATATATTCCCATTCCGGTTATGACCACTCGTCCCATTCCAATCTGTATTTAAGAGTAAAGACCTCCATTAATATTTATAACTTCTCCTGTAATATAAGAGGCATTTTTAGAGGCTAGAAAAGACACTAAATGTGCCACTTCTTCTGGGTTACCAAAACGATTTGCTGGTACCATTTTTTTTAATTCCTTTTCATCTAAATCACCAGTCATGTCCGTTTTAATGAATCCTGGTGCCACAGCATTTACGGTAATATTACGTTTGGCAATTTCCTGGGCCAAAGCTTTGGTTGCTGCAATTACAGCGCCCTTTGCTGCAGAGTAGTTAGTTTGACCAGCTGTTCCTTTTAAGCCAGAAAGTGAAACCATATTAATAATACGCCCATACTTTTGAACCAATAATTTTTGAATCAAATGATTGGTAACATTAAAAAAACCGTTAAGACTGGTATTAATAACATTGTTCCAATCGTCTTGGGACATCCACATGAACAATCCATCTTTAGTGATGCCTGCATTGTTAACAATCACTTCGATAATGGAACTTTTATTGTTGTCTAGCCAATTATCCAATATAGATTTAACGGCTTGGTTATCCACAACATTAAATTGTAATAACTCACCAGTTCCGCCAGCTTTTTTTACGGCTTCCAAAGTATCTAAAGCAGCTTCTTTATTGTTTTGATAGTTAATTAATATATGATAATCGGAATCTTTTGCTAGTTGTATACATATTGATTTGCCAATACCTCTAGAGCCTCCTGTTATTAAAGCACACTTGGTTACCTGTTCTTTTTCGTTCATTTATAATATACTGATTATTTTGTTGTATCAACAAATAATTCAACATTTTGGTACCATTTTCCACCCAATGGTTTCCCGTCAGTATCTAAAAAGCCCCATTCTTTATCTTTCTTTACACGAGCTAACCCGTTGTGAAATCCTTTAATATTATTTTTACTAAAAATAGAAAAACCTCCTGCGGTTATATCGTATTCAGCGGCAATAATTGTTTTACCTGATTTATCTATAAAACCCCATAATTTTTTCTCTTTTACAGGCGCTAAGCCACTGGCTGAAAAAGTTTCAGCGTCTCTATATAAATAGTCGATTACTTTTTCTCCTTTCTCATTAATATAACCCCAAAGTTTTTCATTAAGCGCTGGAGCTAATCCGTTATTAAATGCTCTCACTTTTTTGAAAGTCGGCTTAATAACCCATTCGCCTTTATTATTGACAAATCCCATTTTTTTATCGCTCCGTGCATAGGTTAAGTCAGAATCATCCGTAAAGTCCCAAACTTTGTCAGCTCCACTAATGATATTGAGTTTCTTATCTACTACAATACCAAAAGATTCTCCTTTTCTAGCGCCGACACCTTGGCTATTATAATCGCCTAACTCATCGTATTCCAACGGAATAAATATGTTGCCTTTGTTATCTATCATTCCCCAATTATCATCATTCCGAACTCTTGCATAGCCATTGACAAATGGTTTGATAACATCGTAAGTAGGTTCTAGAAGGAGTTTGCCATCGGTACCTAAAAGCCCCAACTTTTTATTGTTTCTGTACAAAGCGACACCATCCTCGAAATCATAATATTTCTCTGTTACCGGAGTTTTTAATTTTTCTCCTGAAGGATTAACATAATTCCATTGGTCATCTTTAAGCACTAAAACATAACCAGAATTAAAATCTTTTACTTTATCGTATTCTGGTTGAAGCACCCAATTTCCCGAAGTGTCTATAAGTCCCCATTGATCGCCTTGAAATGCTGCTGCATACTTACCAGAAAAACTAGCTGCTTTTTGAAACTGAGGTTTAATGGCATACTCTCCTGACTTATTGATATAACCGAATAAATCATTTTCCCTAACCAATGCTAATTCTTGTGCATTAATTGAGAAAATACTTTGAAGAAGTATGACTAATAATAAGTGTTTAGTTTTCATGATTTATATTTTTTGTTTAATAATTCTCAACTTTAACACCCTTGTAAATCATCCTTAAGGAATCACCTTTTTTATCAAGACTGTTTTGTCACACAATGTTATTTTTGTGATCCATGATAAATGCTTTTACCTCATTTACATAAGGATACATAACAACGTCTTCCGTAAATATAGGAACTAATTTTCGGATTTCATCATACATTTTCTTCGTTTTTGAAGATACTTTGTCTTGTGCGTTTAAATACTCAATGGCTTGTATAATGGTGATCATTTCTATCGCGACAACTTCAAAAGCATTCTCAATAACTTTTTTTGTAATAAGAGCCGCATTAGTTCCCATACTCACAATATCTTGATTGTCATTGTTGTTCGGAATACTATGGACATACATCGGATTGGATAGCATTTGGTTTTCTGCCGTAGTAGAGGTTGCTGTAAATTGCACACCTTGCATCCCGAAATTTAACCCTAAAGTTCCAAGGTTGACAAAAGCAGGAAGTATTTTATTAAGACTAGGATTTAGTAAATAATTCAATTGGCGTTCTGCTAACATGCTCATTTTGGTAACGACCAATTTTAGTTTATCCATCTCTAAGGATACATAATCGCCGTGGAAATTCCCGCCATGATAAACATGTTGTTTTTCAACATCAATAATAGGATTATCGTTAGCAGAGTTTACTTCTTCTATTAAAATGCGCTCTATATTATTTAAAGTATCCAAAACTGGCCCTAATATTTGAGGCACACATCGCAAGGAATAATATTCTTGTACTTTTTCTTCAAATACAGTAACATCTGGGTTTTTATTGTATAAATATTCTTCACGTTTTCTAGTGAGTTTGCTATCACTTAAATGGGATCGCATTTGTTTCGCTATTTCACGCTGACCTTTATGCTGTTTTGCTTGGTTTAATTCAAAAGACAAATGATCATCATAGGCTTCTACAATTTCATTTATAGCAGATGAACATAGAATGGCCCAATTTAATAAACGTCTTGTATTAATAGTATTTACAATACCTACACCTGTCATAACAGACGTACCATTCATTAAGGCTAATCCCTCTCTTAAAACCACTTTAATCGGTTCAAGTTTTTCAATTTCAAAAACCTCCTTTGTAGGTCGCAGTTCATTTTTATAAAACACTTCACCTTCACCAATTAAAACTAAGGCTAAATGTGCTAATTGAACCAAATCTCCACTTGCACCAACACCACCATGCTCGTAAATTAAAGGCGTAATGTCCCGGTTTATTAATTCGGTCATGAGATCAATAACCGATTTATGAGCTCCAGATTTACCTAAGGATAAAGTGTTTAATCTTGCTAGCATTGCTGCTTTTACATACTGTGGTTGAATTGGATTACCCGTACCAGACGCATGACTTCTTATTAAATTGTATTGTAATTTTATACGATCTGAATCGGCAATTTTGTATTGAGCCATAGGTCCAAATCCTGTATTAACACCATAGATGGTTTTATTTTGAGAAAAATCTCTTAAAAACACAAAGCTCTTTTCAACTGTATCTAATACAGTATCATCCATTTGAATAGATTGGGATTCGAATATAATGTTGTAAAAATCCTCGATTCTTAATTCCCCTTTAAGTTTTACCATCTATATTTTTTCAATATGATTAATGATTTTAACAACTAAAGTATTGTCGTTATTTTCATGTGCAAATTTATAATAATAAATGAATCTAACCGATTAAAACAATCGAAAATCTTAATAATGAGCAGAGGTATTTAAAGAGATATTACCTATTTACAAAAGTGGATTACAGAAACTTAAAAAGTTTTATTAAAAGCATATTAATACAGATCTAGATCTTAATGTAATATAATTTTTGTTCATTTGATTTTATTTAATAACCACTTTTTGTGATTTTCGACTCATCTTGTTATGAAGATTTGCAATGTAAACTCCCTTGCTAAGTGAAGATAGATTTATGCGGTTTTCAACAATAGATAAATCAAGCTCTGTTGAAAGCACCTTTCTGCCCTGAACATCGTATAGAACTAATAGTGTGTTTTCTTGTAACTGGCCACCCACTATTAATTCATTAGAACTATTTGAAACGAAGACATTTAGAGCATCTAAATTTTTTTCAATAATTGATAACGCCTCTACAGATGTTCTTAAGAAAAAACGTCCAGTTCCAGACAATGTAGTTGTCGGTAACATCACATAATCAGAGTTGTTTAACAAGGTTGATGTATTAGCAACCATATCATCAATATATATATTAGCAGAAGCCGGTAAAGTCATATCAGCAATACTGAAAGTTAAATCCACGCCTTGATTTGCATTTACTCCTAATGGTATAATCACATCTGAAAGATTACTTGAATTAATAGTTTGTATTGCCATTGGAGCACCTTCATTGTCCTGCACCAAATGCGTATACAGCGCAAATTCAGGAGCGTTACCTCCAAAAATTGCCGCATCATAACCAATGTCTAAACCTGTACTTGCATTGTCATGAAAAAAAACTGACGTTAAACAACTATCTGAAACTGTATTCATCCTTATTTTGATAAAATCAGTGTTATTTGATGATCTACCAACAATAAAATCATCTGAATCTCCTATAACTTGCATATCTGGCGAAAACTCTAAATTTGCTGAGGATGTATTTGATGACACAAAAAAGCCTTGACCTGGAGCTATAAGATCTGGTCCATCAACCAAATTTGTGATCGTCCAATTACTTCCTGATTCATCTGTATTATTTGCATCATAACCATAAATAGCGGCAGTATTTTCACCTAGTAAACTAAGGTTTGATACTCCGGATTCAGTCCCTACATGATTCAAAAAGGTATCAACATCTATATAAGAAGCATAAGGATTACCTATAAGATTCCATTCTGGAAAAGTACCAGTAAAATCGTTTTCAATAGTTCTGTTAACAGAACCTGTTACAATTGACCCAGTGAAAATTAAGGCCTCACCGTTTCCGTCAACTAATGGCGTATTTGTTGCTACTCTATATCCTTGACCAGAATATAAAGTTTTTACAGCACTATAGGCATACATCAAATAGTCATCTGTACCGCCTTTTTCATATGGACCAAAGAGATAAGTTGTATTTGGTACAGCTACGTCATTACTGAACAAAACGTTTGCATTATAGTTGTTATCGGTTGTCAAAAAAGAGAACCAACTTTGTCCTGATAACGGAGGAGCTATTAAGTCATTATCATTTGATTGCGCATTTGTATATCTGTGATATTTGGATGTTCCTTCAATAGCTATTGTGCCTTTTACAATTAAACCAGAATACGTATCTGATTCAGAATACATATTTAAATCACCTCTTACATTAAGAGTTGCTCCCAAAGGTATAACGACATTTGACCCACTGTTAATGTTTAAAGCCGCAATCGTTTGAAAACCTGGAATTAGTGGTGGTGTTTCTGTTACGGGTACCGTTATTTCTGAACAAAAATCTGGCAATTCATTCGGTGTCCAGTTATTTGGATCGTTCCAGTTGTTAGATACAGAACCGTTCCAAGTAATCGGTAATGGATTAGCGGCAAAGACTAGCTTAAAACGATCATTTGCAATAGAAGCAGGTATATCAGAGACTACAGAATAGCTATAATTAACATCACCACTTTGTGGAATTTCGGTTGACACACCAGTATAGTTATCGTATAATAACGCCGTGGCGCATTGCATAGAGATACCTTGTGCCACAATTGTATAATTTGTATTTCTGTAAGTATTAATTTCTAATTGGATTTCTTCCTCATCTACTGGAGTCGCCCTACTTTCAATACTCAATAAAACCCCATTATTATTAGTTGCAAAATTTTCATCTAAGTTAGTAATATTAAGAGCATCATTAGCATCAACCGCATTGTTGCCCTCGGTGTCAAATAAAATCAATAAGCCGTCTGTTGCCGTTTCGTTGTTAGCTAAAGCACTACTCTCGTATAACGATAAACGCAATTGCCCTTGACTAATAAATTCACTCACTACTGATGTTTCTAATACAGATGTATTCTTATTTTCATTTATAAAGTTTATAGCTGATTCACCAACAACTGTTGTGTAAGCCCAATGTGCTCGTTTTGCCTGTAAATACTTATTGGCGTCAGAATCCTCTATTGAAGCGTTACCTTTTAGTGTAGCACCAAAGTCCTCGATATTACCAATTGAAAACATAAATAAAGTAAGAAAAAGTGAGTGGATTAAATTTAATTTCATGATACAGTATTGTTATGGTTGATTATAATAACCATAACATTTCCTATTAAATTCTGTAAAGAAAAGTAGTTGAGGGCGACAATTATAAATTCATTAATTGCGACAATCGATAAAAATCCAAATTAAAACATCTGCAGATAAACAATTCAAAGATGTGTTACCTGAAGATAAACCTAAAATCCTATGTGTAATTTGGTTAAAACAACAATGACAATCTAGCCGTAATAAAGATTACTTGATAATGAATTAATATCATGATTAAAGTAGTAAAAAAAAATTTAGTCAATTGAGTTATTATAAGATTATCGATTAAAAGTTAAAAATCTACCATAAAAAGTTAACCATCAATACTTAACCGAAAAACTTACATTAAAAACTTAACTGATGGATAAATGAGACCATTAAACCAAAAAGTTTTTAAATACTAAAAAAAGCTACTCAACTAACTACGCACAATACCTTGGGCAAATATCAGATTAACTTAATAAGGGTATTAAAATGTATAATAACAAAAAAGTCGAAATTTTCGTTTCGACTTTTCATCTGTACTGAAGACGAAAATTGACTTTGCCGAGTCCCAGTTTCAACATGTTGAGAAAAGCCAATCCAATAGCTTGGATATTTTTTTGTTTTAAAAAAATACTTGAAAGCTCACTTTCCGTATATTTTTATAACAAAAAAGCCGAAACTTTCGTTTCGGCTTTTCATCTGTACTGAAGACGGGACTTGAACCCGTACGTCCTAATGGACATTGGATTTTAAGTCCAACGTGTCTACCAATTCCACCACTTCAGCATTTTAGTTACTGACTGCAACTAAATATTGGTATGTGTTATTGAGCGAAAGATGGGATTTGAACCCACGACCTCCACCTTGGCAAGGTGATGCTCTACCCCTGAGCTACTTTCGCAATTTTTAATGAACTATTTCGCTTTTAAAGCGGATGCAAATTTAAAATTTTTATCATTAAAGCAAAGCCTTTTTTTAAAATAAATTAAAAAACTTTTAGGCTTGCTTTTTCTTTACCAACATTCGCTTAATTTCATTAAGTTTCATCAAAGCCTCGACTGGTGTTAAGGTATCAATATCCGTGTGAAGAATTTCGTCTTTTATTTCTATCAATAAAGGATCATCTAGATTAAAGAAGCTTAATTGTAAATCGTCTTTTAAGGTTTTTACCCTGTCCGTTAACTCTTCACTTGAATGTGATTTTTCTAATTTAGACAGAATTTTATTCGCTCGTCTTATTACTTGCTGTGGCATTCCTGCCATTTTTGCGACGTGAATTCCAAAACTGTGCTCACTTCCGCCTTCCACCAGTTTTCTAACAAAAAGCACGTTGTCTTTTAACTCCTTTACCGCGACATTGAAATTTTTAATGCGACTGAACGTCTCGGTCATTTCATTTAATTCGTGATAATGTGTTGCAAAAAGGGTTTTAGGTTTAGATGGATGCTCATGCAAATATTCACTGATGGCCCAAGCGATTGAAATACCATCATATGTACTCGTTCCTCTTCCTATTTCATCTAACAGCACTAAACTTCGGTCTGAAATATTATTAAGAATAGAAGCTGTTTCATTCATTTCGACCATAAAGGTGGATTCGCCCATCGAAATATTATCACTCGCTCCTACTCTAGTAAAAATCTTATCGACCAAACCTATTCTTGCCTCGCCAGCAGGCACAAAACTACCTATTTGGGCTAATAAAACTATCAATGCGGTTTGTCTTAGAATTGCCGATTTACCAGACATGTTTGGTCCAGTGATCATAATAATTTGTTGCGATGCTCTGTCCAAAAATAAATCGTTAGCAATATAAGGTTCGCCAATTGGCAATTGCTTTTCAATTACGGGATGTCGGCCATCTTTTATTTCCAAATCGAAACTATCATCAATTTGTGGATACACATAGTTGTTCGCTTTAGCCAAGCTTGCAAAACCACATAAACAATCCAATTGCCCAATCAAATGCGCGTTTTGCTGCACTGAAACTATAAACTGATGCATCCAAGTGACTAACTCAGCGAATAATTGTTGCTCAATCGCTAAAATACGCTCTTCGGCACCTAGTATTTTTGCTTCATATTCTTTGAGTTCTTCGGTAATGTAACGCTCCGCATTTACAAGTGTTTGTTTACGAATCCATTCTTCCGGAACTTTATCTTTATGTGAATTTCGGACTTCAATATAATACCCGAAAACGTTGTTTGAAGCAATCTTAAGCGATGTGATGCCTGTGCGTTCGCATTCACGTTTCAACATATTGTCTAAATACGTTTTCCCAGATTGCGACAAACCTCTCAATTCATCTAATTCTTGAGAAAAACCGCTAGCGATGGTATGACCTTTTAAAATATTTACAGGGGCATCTTCGGTTAATGTTTCCTTTATTTTGTCTCGCAATAAATCACAGCGATGTAAATTATCCCCTAATATTTTCAACGCTTCATTCTCACAAACTTCAGCTTCGGACTTAATGGGCACAATAGCGTCTAAAGAGTTTTTAAGTTGAATAACTTCACGTGGACTAACTTTAGTAGTTGCAATTTTTGAAATGAGCCGTTCAATATCTCCGATATGTTTTATCTGACTTTGAATCTTTTGAAGCAAGGGTTCATTTTCCAACAAATATTTAACAACTTCGTGACGCTGCTTTATTTTTTCAGCATGCTTTAAGGGTAACGCCAACCAACGTTTTAAAGTTCGTCCGCCCATGGCCGAAATCGTTTTGTCAATCACATTGATTAACGTTACGGCATTAGCATTGGTGGAATTGTACAACTCTAAATTCCGAATTGTAAATTTGTCCATCCACACATAATCGTCGGTGGCAATTCTCGAAATCGTTGCAATATGCTCCAACTTGTTATGGCGCGTTTCTCCTAAATAATGAAGCACCACGCCTGAAGCGATAATGCCCTCATATAAATCTTCAATTCCAAAACCTTTTAATGTCTTCGTGTTGAAATGTTTGATCAAAGTTTCATGGGCATAGTCGGCCTGAAATACCCAATCTTCCAAATAAAAGGTATGAAAATCAGTTCCAAAGGCTTCCGAAAATGCCTTTCGACTTTGTTTTGAAATTAAAACTTCACTTGGTTTAAAATTCTGAAGGAGCTTATCTATATATTCCGCATTGCCTTGAGAGGTTAAAAATTCGCCTGTAGAAATATCCAGAAAAGAAACTCCAATGCGTTGTTTTTCGAAATAAACTGCTGCTAAAAAGTTGTTGGATTTAGAATGTAAAATATCATCATTAAAAGCCACACCAGGCGTAACCAATTCCGTGACACCACGTTTTACGATAGTTTTGGTTTGTTTTGGGTCTTCCAACTGGTCGCAAATAGCAACACGCTCTCCAGCCCTTACCAATTTTGGCAAATACGTATTTAAGGAATGGTGCGGAAAACCAGCTAATTCTGTTTCACTTTCGCTACCAGCACCACGTTTGGTTAAAATGATATCGAGTATTTTTGATGCTTTTACGGCATCGCTTCCAAAGGTTTCATAAAAATCGCCCACGCGAAACAATAACAAGGCATCAGGATATTTTACCTTGATGGCATTATACTGTTTCATTAATGGTGTTACTTTTTTTGCCTTTTTAGCCAATGGTAATCTGGTTTTAAGTTATATTTTTGCTTAGACTATTTACAGAATTGCAAGTTTGCTAAATTACTTATATTTTGAGGTTTATTAAAACCGAAAGCCCATAAGTTATCTACAGTTGTTGATAAACCCGAGTGTAAGACCTGTCAGGTTTTTGAAACCTGACAGGTCTCCTAAACAGATTACCGCTTTTGCGGAAACTAAAGATGAGAAAACTAAAAAACGAAGAATTAGACCGATTAGAAGTTTCAGAATTTAAAACGGCTGAAAAATCGCCAATCTTAATTATTCTAGACAATATTAGAAGCTTAAATAACATTGGCTCTGTCTTTAGAACGAGTGATGCCTTTTTAATTGAAAAAATATATCTCTGTGGCATCACAGCCCAACCACCTCACAACGATATTAGAAAAACCGCTTTAGGAAGCACAGAAACGGTAGATTGGGAACATTTCGAAAACACAATAGCTATTGTCGAAAAATTAAAATCTGAAAACATAAAAATCTGTTCTATTGAACAAGCCGAAAACGCCACCATGCTCAACGATTTTGAACCTAAACCAAATGAAAAATATGCATTTGTTTTTGGAAATGAGGTTAAAGGTGTGGCTCAAAATGTAGTTGATGCTAGCGATGTTGTGATTGAAATTCCGCAATATGGTACTAAGCATTCTTTGAATATATCGGTTAGTTGTGGTGTGGTAGTTTGGGATGTGTTTAGTAAGATGAAGAAGCCCATCTAAATCTTCCCTAAGGGAAGACTTATATTGAAATCCTATGCCGACCGCTCTTTGTTGATATTTTATTAAAACTAAAAATGATTCCTATGTTATTACGAGCTTGCCGAGAAATCTCAAAAAAATGTCGAAAAAAATAATAAAACCTTGGCCAACAAAAGATGCCATGTCACAAATTTATGACCTGAATCTTTGGGGCGGAAAAGACTATGATTTTTATTCTGGTTCAGGTTCTCATGACTCAGAAATTATTGAACCTTATTTAGATAGTGTGATTGCTTTTTTGAAATCCCATAACAATTCGCTTACCGTTTGCGATTTGGGTTGTGGCGATTTTAATGTGGGCAAAGAGCTGGTTAAATACACCAAAAAATACATCGCCATTGATATTGTTGAAAATCTAATCGATAGAAATAAATCACTCTTTAAAGCAGATAATTTAGAGTTTCATTGTTTAGATATTGCAGAAGATAAACTTCCTGAAGCAGATTGTGTCATTTTGAGACAGGTCCTTCAACATTTGTCTAATGCTGAAATTGTACAAATTGTAAAAAAACTGTCTCATTATAAATATGTAATTCTAACGGAACACCTACCAGTTGGGAAATTCATTCCTAATAAAGCTATTATATCAGGACAAGGTATACGATTGAAACAAAATAGTGGTGTTGATGTGCTGAGCATGCCTTTTAATTTGGAAGTTAAAGACGAGAAAATCTTAAATGAGATTATTCCAGAGGATGAAAAAGGTATTATTGTTACTCGACTTTATGAGATTATTCCACAGAGCTACACGAAGTAGTCACAGAGATTCATAGTGATTCACATAGAAAATATCCCAAATTTTAAAATTTGATAACGACTGAACCCTTAGTTGCATGATGACTGAGACTGAGACTAAGACTGAGACTGAGACTGAGACTGAGACTGAGAACTAATTATTAATCTCGCCCAACAACCACAAATAATCCACACGACTCTTCACAAAATCCCTATCCGAAATATCTATAATCTTAACATTCATCTCTTGCTGACTCTTTAGAAATTCGAGATAACCAGCATTTATTTTTTCGAGATAATCGTCTTTAATGTCTTTTTCATAATTACGACCTCTTTTCTTAATATTAGCTTGCAAACGTTCCGTATTTTGATAGAGATACACGTATAAATCTGGTTTGGCGATATCCTTGTAAACTTGATAAAACAGTTTTCGGTACAACCTAAACTCATCTTCTGGCAAGGTTATTTTTGAAAAAATCAATGATTTATAAATATCGTAATCACTGACCATAAAATCCTTGAACAAATCGAGTTGCGATAGATCATCACTGATTTGCTGGTACCGATCTGCTAAAAACGACATTTCCAATGTAAAAGCGTAACGCTCTGGTTGCTTGTAAAATTTTGGCAAAAACGGATTATCCGCAAAACGCTCTAAAATTAACTTAGCGTTGAAATCGTTGGCAATTTTATTGGCTAAACTAGTCTTTCCTGCTCCAATATTCCCCTCAATAGCTATGTAATTATAATCGCTAAAGGAATAAGCTCTTTTAGGATTCTTCAACCAAATATTTACGGATTCTATTTCAGAATCATCCTTACATTCTGTAAATAACAATTCAATTGACTTTTTTAAAACTGGATGCTCAATGTGCTTGGCAATAGCAACCAAGGGTTTTAGTACAAACTTACGTTTATGGAGTTCTGGATGCGGAATGACCAAGGTTTTTTCTTCAAGAATTTCATCTTCAAAAAACAAAATATCTAAATCAATTTCACGGGATTCATAACCGTCGGTTGATTTTGGTTGACGTCCCAAATCCACTTCTATGGCCTGAAGTTCCTTTAATACTTTTTTAGGTTTCAATTCTGTTTCAACAGCGATACAAGCATTAAAAAAATCGTCACCTTCAAAACCAAAAGCTGGTGTTTTATATACTTTCGAAATCTTCTGAATAACACCAACACGCTTAAAAATAGCATCAACTGCAGATTGCAAATACTGCAACTTATTGCCTTTGTTACTACCTAATGCTATGTGAATGGTTTTGGATGGTTTCATAATTCGTTACCGTTTCGATGACGAACCGGAATGAACAAAATAACTAAAACAAAATTTATTATGCTAATGATATGTATGGTGTTTGTGAACAAAATATGATGTACCTCACGGCACATTTAAAAAATGGAATAAAATTTTTCTACCGATATGTTGTCCCTCTGGGACGTTCAATCTATATAAACAATTTTGAAAAAAATTCTTTCGATAAAACCATTCTCACAACTTAACGACAAACGACTTAACAACTAACAACTAAACAACTCACGCACTTCCCTCAAATTCTCTATATTTACAAAAACAATCTACCAACCACAAAACATGTCAATAAAAGACAAGCTTTTAGCACAACGCATTTACCTTATACTTGGTGGACTTTTTATCACATCGCTTGTCGTTTCAAATTTAATTTTTCAGAAATTCTTTTTTTGGCATCCTTTTGATGTTACTCTTTTTGGTTCAAAATTATTTGAAATTTCGGTTGGTATCTTACCTTATCCTATTACATTTCTAATCACGGATTTAATTAGTGAGATTTATGGTAAAAAACGTGCCAATGACATTGTCATCGTTGGGATTTTCGCTTCCCTATTTTCACTTTTAATTATTTATACGGCTTCAAATGTGCCTGCTACCAAATGGTCTTATGTAGATGATACCATGTTCAATAAGGTCTTTGGAAACACATCACTCGCGGTCTTTGCGAGTATGATTACTTACCTCTTTGCTCAATTTGTAGATATTCAAATTTATCATTTCTGGAAACGATTGACTAAAGGGAAACACTTATGGCTACGGAATAATTTTTCTACTTGGTTTTCTCAATTTGTAGATACGTTTACAATTGTATTTTTACTATGTGCCTTTGGAATTATAGATTGGTCCAATTTTGCAGGTTTGCTTATTAGCGGTTTTATTTTTAAGGTCTTGGTTGCTATGTTAGACACACCATTTTTATATCTCGGTGTTTATGTATTCCGAAAACGTTTCAAGCTAAAAGTAAATGAGGAAATAAATTTACTGCAACAACTAAGTGAAACACTAAAATCTTCTTAAACTTAACCATATTCGCAACTTTTATGCGGAATTTTGCGTATATATTATGTTGTTTTAAAACTACAAATAGACCTTATGAAGAAATTTTTGAAAATTATAGGCATCGTATTACTTCTATTCATTGCGATTCTAATTGCGATTCCTTTTGTTTTAGAATCTAAAATAGATACCATTGTCCAGAATTATGCGGACAACAATTTGGATGCCGATTTAACTTTTGACGATATCAGTCTCAGTCTTATCAGCAGTTTTCCTAAGGCTGAAGTAAGCGTCGAAAATCTAAAAATAATCAATCGTGCGCCTTTTGAAGGCGAAACCTTAGCAACCGCAAAGACATTATCGTTTGAATTGGGCGTAATGCAATTGCTTAAAGGCACGGAAGAACCTCTTGAGGTTAACGAAATTATTGCCAATGAACTGCTTTTGGTATTAAAAACCAACAAAACTGGCGCTGTTAATTATGATATCGTAAAGGAAAGCGCAACAGATACTGCAACGCAAAACACAACTAATTCAACGGGTTTTAGTTTCGATATTGAGAACTACGAAATCAATAATAGTGCGTTCACTTATATTGATGACACGTCGAACACCACGTTTTATTTGACCGAAATTAATCACAACGGCAAAGGCATTTTCTCTGGCGGAAAGTCTGAATTAGACACTAATACCGAAGCAAACATCACGTTTGCCATGGATAGCATTGAATATTTAAGCAACAACAGTCTTAAATTGGATGCACTTATCGATATGGATTTAGAGCAACAAAAATATACCTTCAAAGAAAACAAAGGGTACATCAATGCGTTGCCTATAGAATTTGAGGGCTTTGTACAAATAGTAGAAGCAGGACAGCAAATTGATATTAGTTTTAAGAATCCAGAAGCATCATTTAAGGATTTTTTAGCCGTAATTCCAAAAGCTTATGCCAAGAATATTGAGGATGTAAGCACCACAGGAAACTTTACCATTAACGGTATTATTAAAGGTTTAATTTCAGAGGAAACCATCCCGACTTTAGATATCAACATGAAGTCTGAAAATGCATCCTTCAAATTCCCTGACCTTTCTAAAAGTGTTCGGAATATCTCAATTGATGCTTCTGTGAAAAACACTACAGGTAACGTTGATGATACCTTTGTGGACATTGATAAACTCAACTTTCAGGTGGATGAAGACATTTTCAAATCTGAAGTCCATATTAAGAATCTTACTAAGAACATGCTCGTGGATGCTAAATTAGATGGTGTTCTAAATTTAGCTAATATCACAAAAGCCTATCCCATAGAACTGGAAAATGAACTGAGCGGTATTTTAAGAGGAAACGTAAACACGTCTTTTGACATGAATGCCATTGAAACCAATGCCTACCAACGTATTAAAAATGCAGGAAGTGTTTCTATTTCGGATTTTATATTTTCATCGGAAGACATTATTAATCCCATTCAAATCAATAAAGCCGATTTAACCTTTAAACCAGGAACGGTAAGCCTAAATAGTTTTGATGCCTTAACAGGAAAGAGTGATTTTTCGGCTACAGGAACCATTAATAATTTACTCGGGTTTTTGTTAAGTGATAAAAATCTTCAAGGTAATTTTAATGTGAATTCCAATACGTTTGCTCTTTCAGACTTTATGGTCGAAGATGAATCGGCAAATGAAACATCGAACAAAACAACATCTGATGCTGAATCGCTTAAGATTCCAGATTTTTTGGAATGTACCATTACTGCCAATGCCAAAACGGTTATTTATGACAACCTCAACTTAAAGAATGTAAAAGGTACACTTTATATTAAAGACCAAAATGCCATTCTTCAAAATATGACTACAGATATTTTTGATGGTCAATTAGGGATTTCAGGTAATGTTTCTACAAAAGCAACAAAACCAACTTTTGACATGAAATTGGGCATGCAAAATTTCGACATTTCGCAATCGTTTAAAGATTTGGAAATGCTAAAAGCTTTAGCGCCAATTGCAAAAGTTCTTCAAGGAAAATTGAATTCTACCATTGATATTAGTGGGTTTTTGGATTCAAGTTTTTCGCCAGATTTAAGTACAATTTCCGGAAATGCTATTGCTAGCATTCTTACCAATAAAATTAATACTGAAAATAGCCCACTCCTTTCTGGCTTGGATAGCAAATTAGATTTTATTGATTTAGATGAACTAGATTTAAAAGACCTTACAACAAATTTAAGTTTCGAAAACGGACAGGTTTCCGTAAAACCATTCACGCTTAAATACAAAGACATTCCTATTGAAGTTTCAGGTTCACACAGTTTTTCAAACACCATGAATTACAATGCTGTTTTACAAGTACCAGCAAAATATTTAGGTAGTGAAGTGAATCGTTTAATTGGAAAGATCAACGATAATGAAGTGAATAAAATTACTATTCCTGTTACGGCAAATATTGGTGGCACATTTACGAATCCTAATATAAAGACTGATTTAACGTCTGGAGTTTCAAACTTAACCAAACAATTGATAGAAATTGAAAAACAAAAATTAATTGGAAAAGGAAAAGATAAAGTCACAGACCTATTGGGCGGACTTTTGGGCGGAAATTCAAACGCGACTAAAACGGATTCTACAACAACAAAAGCAGATACCACAAAACAATCGACAGAAGACAAAGTTAAAGAAGGCGTCAGTGGTATTTTGGGTGGCCTTTTAGGCGGAAAGAAAAAATCTACAAATAAAAAAGCGACGGATTCCATCAAAAATTAACCGTTTAACGGTAAAAAAAGCATCTTTTCGTTAATAGATGTTAATAATAACCTAATTGTTTGGAATTCTTAATAATTAGGTTACATTGAAGGTTCACTAAATTTTAAAAAGGATATATGAGGCAGTTAAAAATCACCAAGCAGGTAACCAACAGAGAAGATAAATCGCTAGATAAATATCTACAAGATATAAGCAAGATTCCGTTGATTACTGCAGATGAAGAAGTAGAATTAGCGCAGCTAATAAGAAAAGGTGATCAGGCAGCATTAGATAAATTAACAACAGCCAACTTAAGGTTTGTTGTTTCGGTTGCAAAACAATATCAAAATCAAGGCTTAAAATTACCAGATTTAATTAATGAAGGTAATGCTGGTTTAGTAAAAGCAGCAAAACGTTTTGATGAAACCAGAGGTTTTAAGTTTATTTCTTATGCTGTATGGTGGATTAGACAAGCTATTTTACAAGCTTTGGCAGAGCAATCCCGTATTGTACGTTTGCCATTGAATAAGATTGGTACTATTAATAAGATTAATAAGGCTTTTTCGCATTTAGAGCAAATTAATCAAAGACCGCCAAATGCAGATGAAATTGCGCGCGAATTGGATATTAGTGTTCGTGAGGTAAAGCAATCGATGAAAAATTCTGGTCGTCATTTATCAATGGATGCACCATTAAAAGATGGAGAAACCTTTAGTTTATATGACGTTGTAAGTTCTGGCGAATCGCCAAGACCTGATAAGGCATTAATGAAAGAGTCTTTAAACACAGAAGTAGAACGTGCGCTAGAAACATTGACCCAAAAGGAAAGTGATGTAATTCGTTTGAATTTCGGAATTGGAGATCAACCTCCAATGACACTAGAAGAAATTGGAAGCATTTACGATTTAACTCGTGAGCGTGTGAGACAAATTAGAGAAAAAGGAATTAGAAGACTAAGACATGCTAGTAAGAGTAAGATTTTGAAGACTTATTTAGGGTAAAATAGAATCAAGACCGCTGCGCTTTTAGATGCTAGAATCAAGACTTCAATAGTTTAATATTTAGATTCATAGTTCGGATTTTAAAGTTGAAATTGTATCGAGATTCTTAAGCTAAAAAATAATTACTTAAAAAATTCATTTAATTTTTTATTTTCAAATAGTTAGCATATATTTGCCGACCATTTGCAAGAAATAGTTAACAAAAATATATCGATATAATGATTAAAATCGAAATCAAAGAAGGAGAAAACATAGAACGTGCACTTAAGCGTTACAAGCGTAAACACAGAAATGTGCAAATTATGCAGAACTTGAGAGAATCTCGTTATTTCACTAAGCCTTCTGTAAAAAGAAGAAGAGAAATTCAGAAAGCTGAATACATTCAAGGTTTAAGAGACGCTGAAAACGTATAGTTTTTCTCATTTATAAAATTAAGATTAAAGAGTAGCAGATATGCTGCTCTTTTTTTGTGCCGTTAATTTTAGATTATCGAAATTTTTCATTTTATATTTAATCCAACTTTCCAATTTTTCGGGTTGTAATAAATTGAAAGGTCATGGATCTATTTTAAGAGTTTACATAGATACAAATAAATTAAAAGGAATTATATATGCCAATTATAAAACCAGTAAAAGGAAAACACCCACAAATACCAGATGATTGTTATGTTGCCGAAAATGCAACCATAGTTGGGGAGGTTACTATAGGTAGCCAATGCAGTATTTGGTTTAATGCAGTAATTAGAGGCGATGTGCATTTTATTAAAATGGGTGATAAAGTCAATATTCAAGATGGCGCTGTAATCCACGCTACCTATCAAAAATCACCAACGACTATTGGAAATAACGTATCCATAGGCCATAATGCCATTGTACATGGCTGTACCATAAAAGATAATGTCCTTGTCGGTATGGGAAGTATTATTATGGACGATTGTGTTATAGAAAGTAATAGTATTATTGCCGCAGGTGCAGTAGTTACTAAAAATACGATTGTAGAATCGGGAAGTATTTACGCAGGTGTTCCTGCTAAAAAGGTTAAAGATATTAGCCAGGAATTAATTTCTGGGGAAATTGATCGGATTGCGAATAATTATGTGAAGTATTCGAGTTGGTTTAAGGAGTAAGTTTTAAATACTCAGATTCAATAGTTCAATTAGCGCTTCAACATCTGGAATTTTATTTATAACCTCAGGAGTTAAAACTGTGGTCAGCTGATGGTCTTCAAGTTTTAAAATCGTTGGCCATATGAGTTTTACACTCGGAAATAGAGCTTCAAATTCGTCCTTATGGTAAAATTCCATTTTCAAATGGCTATCAGCTCTAAACTTTTTCCAGACCTTATTTTCAGTAAATGTATCAAAAGTTAAAGCACATAAGCTACACTTATAGGTTGATGGACGTATGAGTTTGTGTCCTGCATCAAACAAGGTATTTAATTTTCCTGAATTGGCATTATATATGAAAAGTAATTTCATAGTGACTTTGTGTGAAGTTAAAATCAAAACTTACTAAAAATCCAAAAAAGATACATCAAATTTATGATCTAAAATGGCATCTAAGATAACAACGTCACCATTCGAAAATAGTTCTATAGTTGGAGTTGGCTTTAAAAGAGAATCGTTTAACAAATTATGAGTTGATAAAACCGATTTTGTTTGTCTTGCGACTGCCAGTCCAGAGTCGATAATCTTCACGTTGCCTGGAAGTATTTTAGTAAGCATAGGGATAAGATATGGGTAATGTGTGCAGCCTAGCACCAAATAATCAATGTTCTGCTCTAACATTGGTTTTAAATAGGTTTCCAACAACGCGTACATTTCATCAGAATCCAATTTTCCTGTTTCAATGAGTGGTACTATACCTTCACCAATTTGTTCAATCACTTTAATTCCACGAGCATATAAATCTGCTGTTTTATGAAACAGCTGACTACTTAAAGTTCCCTTGGTTGCCAATATACCTACAGCTTTTGTTTGTGTGCTTAAAGCCGCTGGTTTTATGGCTGGTTCGATACCAATGAAAGGCATGTTATAATTTTCCCTTAGATAATCAATAGCATTGGTCGTTGCCGTATTGCAAGCCACCACAATAACCTTACTCCCTTTGCCAATAAGGAACTCCGTATTCTTAATACTTAGTTGAAGTATCTCTTCCTTGGATTTATTACCGTAAGGCGCATTTTTACTATCTGCTAAATAGATGCAGTTTTCATTTGGCATCAAGGTATGGATTTCCTTAAAGATCGATGTACCACCAATTCCAGAATCGAATATGCCAATAGGATTATTACTCATAGTAACAAAAATAAAAAGTCGCTTAACAATAAGCGACTTTCTAAAAATTTATTTTTTTTAATTAGGATTACATCCCTAATTGTTTTTTAACATCTGCCATAAGATCCTTACCATCTGCTACAATAAGCATTGCAGAATCTACAACATACTGATAACCTTGCGCTGCTGCAACAGCTTTGATTGCATTATCCGCTTTTTCAACAATTGGCTTTAAAAGATTAAATTCTTTTTCTTGCAATTGTTTCTGAGCCTGTTGTTGGTACTCTCCTAAGCTTTGCTTAATACCTTCAACTTCTACCATACGCTTCTGATTTTCTTCGCTCGTTTGTGTTGGCTCTTCTGCAGTATATTGCTTTAATTTTTTATCCAACTCTTTAAGTGAATTTTGAATTTCAGCTTCATAAGTTTTACCCATCTTTTCAATCTCACCTTGTGCTTGCGTGTAAGCAGGCATAGCTTTAATCAATTCTTGTTTATTAATATGAGCAATTTTACTTTGAGCAGCTGAAAAGCTAGTTGCTCCTATAAAAAGTACTGCTGTAAATAATAAAGTTTTTAAATGTTTACTCATGTTCAGTCTATTTGTCTGTTTGAATTCGTGAATCTGTGATTTCATTTTTCTTAATTGTATTTGTGTGTTATAGTTATTAATTGTTGTTATCCTCGTTTTTCTTCGCCTTTGCTATAGAATCGTTCCTTTTTACCTGTCTTTCACGCTCTGCACGTGCTTCTTTACGTTGTTCTATAATTTTCTTTTTTCTATCTTCTAAAGCTTTCTGGCGAGCTTCTCTATCTCTTAATTTCTGAAGACGTTCTGCTTCAGCTATTTCCGTGGCCGTTTTAGGCTTATTTGAACTTATTGAATCCTTTTCAATGTCTGTTTTTGCTTTCGTACTATCCGCAGGTACGGTTGGTCTTGCCTCTGCATTGTTATCTTTCTCATTAGTAGTAGTTTCTTCAGCAGATTCAGATCTCTCATTTCTTGCATCAATGACACGTTGACGACGTTCCTCTGCTTCTTTCCTTTTCGCTTCTCTTAATTCTTCTTGTGCTTTTCTTCTATCTTCTGCTGCTTTTTCGCGCTCGGCACGCTTAGCTGCTAATTGTTCTTCACGTTTTGCTTTTCTGTCTTCCAGCGCTTGTTGGCGTGCATCTTTATCTGAACTTACTTCCGGAACTACTTCTTCCTCTTCAAGCTCTTTACGTTCTTTTCTGCTTTTTGCCTGTGATCGTTTAGAGGTTCTTGTAATTGTGTTTAAAACACGCTCACTTAAATCATAGCGCTCTGCTGAATATAGCATCACAACATCTGCAGATTTATCGAACACGAAATCATATTTTCCGGTTTCAGCAATATCTTGGACTGCGGCAAAAATCTGATCTTGTATAGGTTCAATCAATTGACGTTTCTGAATCATTAAATCGCCATCAGGTCCAAAACGTTTTTGTTGATAATCTAAAATTTCGGCCTCTTCAAAAGAAATATCTTCTAGTCGTTCATCATATAATTCCTTCGTTAAAAGAACACTTTCATTTTCGAGTTCTTTTTTCTTTAGATTAATGGCATTCAATTTGGTTTCAATTTCAGATTTCCAATCTTGAACTTTTTTGTCTAATTGAGAAGAAGCTTGTTGATATTCCGGTACATTTTGTAAAATGTACTCCGTATCAATATAACCTATTCTTACGCCACGTTGTGCGCTAGCACTAAAGCTCAATAGACCTATTATTACTATTAAAAAAAGAACTTTAAATTTCATCATTTCTGTATTTGTATTTTGAGATATTTACTCGTAAAACTAAATCTTAAATATTTTTAGTAATACTAATCTCCAAATTTAACGAAATATATTCTTAAAAATTTTAACACCATGATGAAATCTTATTTAGCTATTAGAAAATATCGTGCCAAACTTAAAATTGTTGTCCAATTATAAAGTGAGTTTCCCAATTTTTAACCGCTGCTCCATAAGGAGCTTCATCAAATGCGTGACCGAAGTCAATACCAAGCAGACCAAAGGCTGGCATAAAGATTCTCAATCCGAAACCAGCAGATCTTTGAAGTTTAAATGGATCGAAATCCCTAAAATTATTTACAGAACTACCTGCTTCTAAGAAGGATAATGCATAAATTTTAGCTTGTGCTCCTAAAGTAATAGGATAACGTAATTCTAAAGAAAATTTGTTATAAATAGAGCCTCCATCCTGTGATGACAATGATTGATTAGGATAACCACGTAAT
Source organism: Winogradskyella schleiferi (assembly GCF_013394655.1). NCBI lineage: Bacteria > Pseudomonadati > Bacteroidota > Flavobacteriia > Flavobacteriales > Flavobacteriaceae > Winogradskyella > Winogradskyella schleiferi. The sequence goes on along the minus strand of NZ_CP053351.1, from coordinate 551,452 downwards.
TGAACCACTTCTCTTCCATCTAACGAAAAATTCCCTAAACCATCACCACCAACAAAGAAACGTTCAAAAGGAATCACGCCACGAGCATTATTGTAAGCACCTAAGAATCCAAATTCTACACTTGGACGTAACACTAGTTTCTTGGTCAAAGCCTGATACCAATCTGCTTTGAATTTAATCTTATAAAATTCTAACCATTTAAAACGTTCTTGGTCAATTTCAGACCGTCTATCTAATGCGTCGTTATATGCAGAAATTGCTGCCGGATTTGAACTTTGGGTAGATTGATAATCATTAATGATCTCCGTTTGTTCAGCTCTATCTTCTTCCAAGGCTTCATAATCCACGCCATTCACTAATGAATAAGGGAATGAAAACTTTGCCGAAACTGAAAAATTAGAACCACCTGTAGGATAAATAGGGTCGGTATAAAGGTTATTTCTACTTAAACCAATGGTGTAAGATAAATTATTTGAAGTTCCATCACCAAACGTAAACAATCCTGTGTTATAATTTTGAAGGTCGTAGTGTTGGTAACTTATGGCCTGTGAAAGTAAAAAGTAATCATCTGGTTTAGATAATCTTGTAGACAATCCGAAAGTTAAACCTGTAATATTAAAACGTCTGCTTTTATCAGCACGCCCTGTTAAGTTATCATATAAAAACTGTCGTGAATGTGAAAGTGAGGTTGACATTTGAAATGGCTTTTTACCACCAAACCAAGGTTCGCTAAATGAAAAACTATAGGTTTGAAAAAATTGACTTGCTTGAAGTCTCAATGCTAAACTTTGACCATCACCTCTTGGCACAGGCTTATACGCATCTGCTTTAAAAATATCTTTTATTGCAAAATTATTAAATGACAAACCTAAGGTGCCAATGAAGCCACCTCCACCGTAACCACCTTGCAACTGTATTTGACTAGAACCTTGCTCTACTACAGAATACTCTACGTCTAAGGTGCCATCGACTGGGTTTGGATTTAAAATATTTGGCGCTATTTGCTGCGCATCAAAAAATCCTAACTGACCAAGTTCCCTGATGGTTCTAATAATATCTGCCTTTCTGTAAAGCATGCCTGGACGTGTTCTTATTTCCCTGTACACCACGTGATCGTTGGTAACATCATTACCAACTACAGTAACATTATTAAAATAGGCTGGTTTTCCTTCCGAGATACGGATTTCCATATCTATAACGTTTCCTTCTGCACTAACTTCAACAGGATTAATGGTAGAGAACATATATCCAAAGTTTTGGTAAGCATTGGTTATGTCATTGGCATCTGGATTAGACTCGTCAGCAATTCGTTCTCGTAACTCAACACCATTATAGGTATCACCTTCTTTTATGCCCAAAAGACTTGATAAATACTGATCGGAATAAACGGTATTACCCACAAAAGTTATTTTCCCGAACGTATACTTTTCGCCTTCTTCTACTTTAATATCAAGATTGATATTTTTCTTATCTAAATAGGTAATAGAGTCTGAGATTATTCTTGCATCCCTATATCCATTTTCTTTGTAGTAATCAACAACACTTACTAAATCTGTTCTAAAATCTTCTTCAATATATTTTGAACGCTTCAATATCCTCAATGGACTTAAGCTTTTTCTCTTCGTATTTTTCATAGCTTTACGAAGCTTTTTATCTGCTATCTTTTCATTACCTTCAAAGTTAATTTCTTTAATTTTAACTTTTTGGCCCTTATCTATCTCAATGCGCATGTTAACGCGCTCTTTCTCAATAGAATCAATAACTTGTGAGGTGCTAATATTTACTTTAGTGTTTAAAAACCCTTTCTTTTTATACTTATTGGTCAAGTAATTCTTGGTAGTTGCAATAAGGTTTTCTGTAACTTTCTGACCAGATTTTAGTTTGTTCTCATCTATAATCTCCTCTTTTTTACCTTTCCTTACACCTTCAATCGTAAGATCCTTAAGTTCTGGCAAATCACTAAGATTTATCTCTAAATTTGCGGTACTACCATCTATATCAGTAACATAGATATCTATACTGCTAAATAGATTGGACTTCCATAATGTTTTTACAGCATTAGCAATTTTTTCTCCGCCGACCTGAATCTCTTCGTCTTTTCTAAGTTTAGAATAAGCAATAATAGTTTGCTCACTAAAATTAGTATTTCCTGTAACTTTAATTTCCTTAATTAAATAAGTCTCTCCGCCTTCAACCTGTGCATTACTGGTAAATGAAATTGTAAATAGGAATACAACACAAATAAGTTTAATAAATGGTTTCAATATTGTGCTATTAGGTAAGTTGTTCGCTTGTTTTTCCAAATCTTCGTTCTCTGTTTTGATAATTTATGAGTGCCTCATATAGATTTTCCTTCTTAAAATCTGGCCATAAAATATCTGTAAAATATAATTCTGCATAGGCTATTTGCCATAGCAAAAAATTACTAATCCGTTGTTCTCCACTGGTGCGAATAAGCAGGTCAACGTCTGGTAAATTTTGCGTGTAAAGATGCTTATTTATAATTGATTCATCAATACTTTCAGCAGAAATTATATTATTTTTAACTTTAACCGATAATTCTTTAATAACATTAACAATTTCCTCGCGAGAACCATAGCTTAACGCTAAAGTTAATGTCATATGATTATTATCCTTCGTTTTATCTATAACATCCAAAAGTTCTTGGTGTGCCTTTTTGGGTAAATCATTTAAGCATCCTATAGCAGAGAGTTTTATGCCATTATCCTGAAGTGTTTTAATTTCCTTTTTTAAGGACTTCACCAGAAGTTTCATCAGTGTTTGTACTTCTAATTTTGGTCTGTTCCAGTTTTCCGTTGAAAACGCATAAAGTGTTAAATTCTTAATTCCTAATTCTGCGCTGGCTTCTACCGTTTGTCTAACTGATTTTGTTCCATTCTCATGACCTATAGCCCGAATCAATCCTTTTTGCTTTGCCCAACGACCATTGCCATCCATGATAATGGCGACATGGTTGGGAAGTTTCTGTTTGTTTATTTTTTCTTTTAAACTCATTTAAAAATTGCAATAACAAGGTCTTCTACCAAAGGTGTAAGTTAATGTAATTCCTGTAAACATATACCAATCTGTGTTATTAGTATTACCAAAACTCAATGATTCTCTTCCTTCATTATCTGGCACACTTCCATCCAACTCGTCAGAAAACGTATAGCGTGCACCAATTTCTGCTGCCAATACAAACTGATGGGCAATTTTTGCCTTATAGCCAATTGCCATAGGAATTCCCACAGCCCAACTATTTGTGTTTTCCGATGTGTACTCACCTGTAGGTGTAAAATAATAATTGTCATGGTTGGCAAGCGAAATACCTGAATATAAATATGGTGTTCCTTTTAAACCACTTGGATGTAAATCAAAATCCAAAAATGTGAATTCCATTCCTGCGGAAAACTCCAATATACTGGCATTAAATTGATAACCTCGTTCTTTTCTTCTTGGATCGTCTGATTTTTCGTCGACACCTTTTAAATCTGAAAAAATTAGAGACGCTCTGAAAGAATGCCTTGGACTTCTATTCCATTTTGCAATAGCACCAAACGCAGGTTGATTTGGCGATATATATTCAGTTGCACCAACATCGCCAATAAAATTACTTCCTCCAGCAAAAACACCTACCTCATAGATTTGAGCCTCAGCCATATTAATAATAAATGTGCTTAATAAAAGCAGAAAAAAATACCTCATAAATTTTTCAAAGTTTGCAAATATAACAATTAAGATTTGTGTGTAACAATTTGAAGTAAATTGTCTTAATCATAAACAGTTTAAAGAGGTATTTATTGTTTTAGTTACGTCGATCTTCACCCCAAAGTAACTTTTTTCGAAGTGTTGCCAAAAAGGTTTCATCTAATAATTCTACCATTTTGATAGCAAAATCGGCTTTTTTAACCGTTACAGTAGTAGTATTGGTTAAGGTTACAATCCTAGAATCTAGAGACATTAAAAATTGGTCTTCTCTACCAGCAACCTTTAATGTTACTGCTGTATTATCTGGAATTACCAATGGGCGAGCACTTAAATTATGAGGAGCAATTGGAGTCAAAACAAAATTATTGGCATCTGGCGCAATCACTGGTCCACCGCAACTTAAGGAATAGCCCGTAGAACCTGTTGGTGTAGATAAAATGAGTCCATCTGCCCAATATGAGGTTAAATATTCACCGTTGAGATGGGTTTCAACAGTAATCATGGATGTGGTATTCTTTCTGCTTAAGGCAATTTCGTTGAGTGCAAAATTGGTATTGACCACATCTTTATGCTCCGGATTGGTGGTGACACTGAGCAAGGAGCGTTCTGAAATTTTATAGTCTCCATTAAATATTTCAGACAACGCCGTTTGGATATCGTCAATTTGTATAGTGGCTAAAAAACCCAAGCGACCTGTATTAATTCCAACAATTGGAATACCTAATTCTCTCACGTAAGTTACAGCTCTTAAAATAGTACCATCACCTCCAACACTTATTAAGAGATCAAAACTATTATCCAATTTCTCGAAGGTTTGAATTGCTGAATTATCTTTTATCTCTATATTTTGAGTTTTTATAAATTCGCTTTCAAAAAAAACAGTGGCATTTTTTACTAGTAAAAAATCCAAAAGTTGGCCCACTGCCTTTTGAGTGGTTTCCTTAACGTAATTCTGACCGTATATGGCTACTTTCATGTGTTTTTATCTATAATTTTTCCATGGGCACATGCTGTTCGCTAATAATTATTCTTTAAGTTGACAAAATTTTGAACATGCTCGTTTCATCATTACATATTTAAGTATTTGTCAAGATATTGCGAACGTTCCTTTAGGCTTTCGATATAAGAGTCGTCTTCATGGCCAGAAACAATATTATAACTATATCGTCTAAAGGTTTGAATAATTTCATTCAGACTTCCATTACTGATCTTTAAGGTGATTTTTGCTAAATCTCCATCCATTTTAGAAATAAATGCACCTAATAATTTAGCATCATTAGATTCCACAATCTGGCTGATTTCACTAAACGAATAATCATTAAGACCTTTTTCAACAATTATAATACCTCCAGGCTCCGAAAAGAAAGGGGTTTCATTAAACAAATGAATTATATCATTGAGTTCATAATAGCCCAAATATTTATTGGTTTGACTCAAAATAGGCATAATATTAGAATCGTTTTGGGCAAATGCCTCAAGTACATCTAACCAAACAGTAGTAGGCCTTACAAAAAAGCCTTCTATAGCGTAGTTGCAATCATTTATAATATCTGCGCTTTCAAAACAATGAGCATCCGTTTCCGAAATACATCCCATATAAATAACATCTTTCATAATAGGAATATGCGAATAGGTCAATTGATTAAACAGCATTTGCAAATCGCTCACTTTATCTGTTACATTCAGCGGTTTAATATCATTTATCACAAAATCTTGAAGCTCCATTATATGCATTTTATTAAGTTGCAAATTAATCAAAAATAACCATAAAATGCGTGCTCATGTTTGTATTTTTGTAATTCAAAATGTTTAAATATGACCAAATTAAGTGTTAACATAAACAAGATTGCCACGTTGAGAAATAGTCGCGGAGGCGATGTGCCCAATGTGGTTCAATTTGCCAAAGACGTGCAACGTTTTGGAGCAGAAGGCGTTACCATCCACCCAAGACCAGATGAAAGACATATTCGTTATCAAGATGCATATGACTTAAAATCTGAAGTTTACACAGAATATAATATTGAAGGCAATCCTATTCCTAAATTTGTGGATATGGTTTTAAAGATTAAGCCAACGCAAGTCACTTTGGTACCAGATTCCATAGATGCCATTACATCTAATGCTGGCTGGGACACTTTGAAGCATAAAGATTTTTTAGTTGAAGTGATAAAGGAATTTAAAAACAACGGCATTAGAACATCCATATTTGTCGATCCAGATTTACATCAAATCGAAGGTGCAAAAGCCACTGGAACGGACCGTATAGAACTCTACACCGAAGCCTTTGCGCATCAATATAGTTTAGGAAACAATAAGGCTATTGATCCTTATATGGAATGCGCTGGTTTGGCAAATACCATGCAGCTGGGCATTAATGCAGGTCATGATTTATCGTTGGACAATATTCAATACTTTAAAGAAAATATTACAGGTTTGTTGGAAGTTTCTATTGGACATGCCTTGATTGCTGAAAGTTTGTATATGGGCGTTGAGAATGTAATAGGAAAGTACTTGGAAAAGCTTAAATAAGTTGGAAGCACGAAGTTTGAAGTTGGAAGAACTTCGTGCTTCAAACTTCAAACTCAAAAAATATGACACTACACTCAAACATCATAGGAAAAGGAAAACCATTCATTATCCTACACGGATTTTTAGGTATGGGAGATAATTGGAAAACCTTAGCCAAGCAATTTTCTAAACTCAATTTTGAAATACATCTCGTTGACCAACGGAATCACGGTCGTAGTTTTCATTCTGATGATTTTGATTATGAGTTAATGGCCGAAGATTTAAAAGTGTATTGCGATGAACACAATTTAAGGGATATTATACTGTTAGGCCATTCCATGGGAGGAAAAACAGCAATGCTTTTTGCTACAAAATATCCGGAATTTGTAAACAAACTTATGGTTGCCGATATTTCGCCACGTTACTACCCTGTGCATCATGATGCTATTCTTGAGGGTTTAAGCAGTTTAGATTTTTCAGAATTAAAAACCAGAGGAGAAGCAGAGGAAGCGTTAAGCAACTATGTTCATGAAACAGGTACACGACTATTTCTACTCAAAAATTTATATTGGGTCGAAAAAGGGCAACTAGGTTTACGTATGAATTTGGAAGTTTTAAAAGACAATGTTTCAGAAGTTGGAGAAGCACTTCCTATTCATGCTGTTTTTGAAAAAGACACTATATTTTTACGAGGCGACCGTTCCGAATACATTGGAGAAGCTGACGAAGCTATTATTCATCGCCATTTTCCAAATTCCGAAATTATAACGATCTCTAATGCTGGTCATTGGTTACATGCGGAGAATCCTGAAGAGTTTTATGGTGCGGTAATAAATTTTATTTAAAAAAACAGTTTCAAGCACTTTCAGTATGAAGTATTTTTTTTCAATTATTGCATTTTTATTTATCACTCACTTTTCATTTGCTCAAAGTCCACCAGATGGTCCCTATAAAGATTATTATAATTCAGGTGTGCTTAAAGTAGAAGGTCAGTTTAAAAACGGAAAACCTGATGGCAATTGGAAAAGTTATTATAAAAATGGTCAAGTTTCCAGCTTATACAGGTATGAGAAAGGAAAACGCAATATGGTTTATAGTTCCTTTTACGAAGATGGAACCTTAAAAAGTAAAACTGAAGAAATTAATGGCGAATATTTAGTATCTGGCTTTTATAATAGTGGAAATTTAAAATATGAGCGACAGCTAAAAGGAGGTTATTTTAAAATCTATCTAGAAAATGGAACACTAGAAATTGAAGCCAATTATGAAGACAATGAACTATCAGGTGAGTGGATCCGTTATTACGAAAATGGAACAATAGAATGGGTCATAAATTATGAAAAGAATGAACGTAGTGGTGTATATAAACATTTTTATAAAAATGGAAACCTCAAGTTAATTGGAGAGAATAAAAATGATAAGAAAGAAGGAGAAGAAAAACGCTATTTACCCAACGGAATTCTAGAGTGGAAAGGTGACTATAATAAAGATCGATTTCATAATAATTGGATAAAATTTGATGCTAGCGGTAAAAAGATTGAGAAAATTAAATACTTTTATGGTTCAGTAACCAAATCAAACTACAATACAGATTTAGAAGGTACCAAAGTACCAGACGGTGTACTTGAAAGAGCTGCTATTTACCCAGGTTGTGAGTCTCATAAAAGTAATAAGGCACTAAAAAAATGCACAAATCAAGAGGTTAATAAGGTAATTCTAGAAAACTTCGATGCCAACTTAGGAAACAACATTGGTTTATCTGGAAAGCAAAGAATTTTTGTTAAATTTGAAGTAGATATATATGGCTATGTAAGCATTGTAAGTATAAAAGCACCTCATCATGTTCTTAGAATAGAAACAGAAAGAGTAATGCGAGAGTTACCGAGATTTAAACCAGCAATGCAGCTTGGTAAACTAGTAAAAATGCCATTTTCAATTCCAATTGTTTTTGTTGTCAACTAAAAATAAAAAATAACATGAATCTCATCCTCAGACTTTTACTAAACGCATTAGCGGTTTTCATCTTAGCACATCTTTTAAATAGTGTAACCGTAGATGGTTATCTCGGTGCTATTATTGTTGCCGTGGTATTAGCCATCCTTAACCTATTGGTTAAACCCATATTGGTCATTCTAACTTTGCCTGTAACTATTATAACCTTAGGTCTTTTTCTATTGGTTATCAATGCACTGATTATCTTATTGGCAGACAAATTAATTGATGGATTTGGTGTTGCTGGTTTTTGGACAGCGGTACTGTTCAGTATACTATTATCCATCCTCCAATCCTTGTTTCAATCCTTTTTAAAAGACGATAAAAAGTAGCTGATATACAAACGCTTAAAACTGTTGTTGGGTTGCAAAAAATGTTGTATTTTTGCAGCCCAATTTTAGTATCAAAATTACAATGAATATTACAAGAGAAAACATCGATGCATTAAATGCAGTTGTAAAAGTGGATATCGCAAAGGAAGATTACAGCGATAAAGTAGAGAAGATTTTAGTAGATTACCGCAAATCTGCTAACATTCCAGGTTTCAGAAAAGGTCACGTACCAATGGGAATGGTAAAGAAGCAATATGGTAAAGCTGTATTGGTAGATGAAGTAAACAAATTATTACAAGACGCTCTTGGAAAGTATTTAGTTGAAGAAAAACTAGATGTTTTAGGTAATCCGTTGCCAAAAGCACAAGACGATTTAGATTGGGATGCTGAGGCCTTTTCTTTTGAATTTGAATTAGGTTTAGCACCAGAATTCGAGGTCGAATTAAAAAGCAAAAAAGCAATCACACATTATAATATTGTAGCTGACGATAAAATGATCAATGATCAGATTGAATCCATCCAAAAGCAATATGGAAAAATTGTTTCCCAAAATGAAGTCACTGAAGCTTCAGAAATCACGGGAACTTTTACAAACGAGGAAAAGGACATCGAAAATTCTACCACCATTACTTTAGATAAATTAAAAGGAAAAACAAATCCTAAGAAATTTATTGGAGCTAAAGTCGGTGATGTTATCACATTAAATACAAAAGGTTTGTTTAACGACGACCACGATTTAATGACCTACTTAAAAGTCCCTCATGATGATGTTCATGGTTTAGATATTGAAGTGAACTTTACAATCACGGAAATCAACGAACGTGAACTGGCCGATTTAGATCAAGAATTGTTCGATAAATTATTTGGAAAAGGCAATGTAACTTCTGTAACTGAACTTAAAGAAAAAATTAAGGAAGATTCGGAAAAGCAATTCAAGCAGCAAGGCGACCAGAAATTACTGAATGATGTGACTGAGACTTTAATTGAAAACACAAAATTCGACTTACCAGCAAGTTTCTTACAGAAATGGATGCAAACTGCTGGCGAAGAAGAAATGTCTGAAGAGCAAGCTAAAGAGGAATACGAAAAGTCTGAAAAAAGCATGCGTTACCAATTAATTGAAGGAAAATTAATCCAAGACCATAAGCTTCAGGTTCAGTTTGAGGAATTAAAATCTTATGCCATGGAAATGATTAAAGGACAGATGGCACAATTTGGTCAAATGAATCCTTCAGATAAAGAATTGGAAGATATTGCTGCGCGTATCTTAGGAAATCAAGATGAAGTAAAGCGTATGTCCGAGCAATTAATGAGTCAGAAATTGTTAAACTTATATAAGACTGAAGCGAACATAAAGACCAAAGACATCACTTATGATGATTTTGTAAAAGAATTTTATAGTTAATTAAAAATATTAAGGTAAAACCGCAAAACGTTAAAATGTCGTTAGCGTGAAAATGGTAACCTAAAAATTATTAGTATCTTTAAGGCGTAAAATTCAAAAATTTTACGCCTTTTTTGTCACTAATTTTCTCAAGAAAACTAGTGACATCCTGAACTCGTTTCAGGATCTCATCAGAGATATATAATAAGATTAAAAGGATTATTTCATAAATTAAAAAGAACAAAAACTTATATGGATTACGGAAAAGAATTTGAAAAATTCGCCACTAAAGATCAAGGTATCAACAGTAATTATTACCAGAAAATAATTACAAGCATGAATCCTACCAACCTTACCCCAAACATTATAGAAGAGCGTCAAATGAATGCGGTTGCTATGGATGTATTTTCACGTTTAATGATGGATCGTATCATATTTTTAGGTACAGGTGTTAACGACCAAGTGGCTAATATTATCCAAGCACAATTATTGTTTTTGCAAAGTACTGATGCTTCAAAAGATATTCAGATTTACATCAATTCACCAGGAGGGAGTGTTTACGCTGGTTTAGGAATTTATGATACTATGCAATTTGTGAAACCAGATGTCGCTACGATTTGTACAGGTATTGCTGCGTCTATGGCGGCAGTGTTGCTATGTGCTGGCGAAAAAGGCAAGCGTTCTGCTTTAAAGCATTCTCGTGTAATGATTCATCAGGTCAGTAGCGGAACCCAAGGACAGTTAAGCGATATGCAGATTGCCTTAAAGGAAACCATTCGTGTAAAAGAAGAGTTGTATCAAATTATAGCCAACCATTCTGGCAACCCAATTGAGCAAGTAGAAAAAGATTCTGATAGAGATTATTGGATGGGTTCTCAAGAAGCATTGGATTATGGAATGATTGACGAAATTTTGGAACGCAAGTAATTTCAATTACTTTCGACTAAAATTATAAATAGAAATTAAGAATAGAAGTGTTGGGTTTATAAATTAGAAACCTTAAACTTCAAACCAATATTTAAGATGGCAAAGGAAGAGTTAGAATGTTCATTTTGTGGTAGGAAAAAGCCAGAAACCAGTTTACTAATCGCAGGTTTGGATGCCCATATTTGTGATCGTTGCATTGAGCAAGCACATGGCATTGTGATAGAGGAATCCAAACAGTCCGGTAATTCAGATTTAAGTGCAGAATTAATGCTTAGAAAGCCCAAGGAAATCAAAGGCTTTTTAGATGAATATATTATAGGACAAGACTACACCAAACGTGTGATGTCTGTTGCGGTATATAATCACTACAAGCGTTTATTGCAGCCACCAACAGATGATGATATTGAAATACAAAAGAGTAACATCATCATGGTTGGACAAACAGGTACTGGTAAAACTTTAATGGCAAAAACGATTGCTAAAATGTTGAATGTACCTTTAGCCATAGTTGATGCAACTGTATTAACGGAAGCTGGCTATGTTGGTGAAGATGTGGAAAGTATTCTAACCCGCTTATTACAAGCTGCGGATTATAATCTAGAAAAAGCGCAACGCGGCATCGTTTTTATCGATGAAATTGATAAGATTGCACGAAAAAGCGATAATCCATCCATAACAAGAGACGTTTCTGGAGAGGGTGTGCAACAAGCTTTATTAAAATTATTAGAAGGTACTGTGGTTAACGTACCACCAAAAGGCGGCCGCAAACATCCAGACCAAAAATTTATTGAAGTAGATACCGAAAACATCTTATTTATAGCTGGTGGAGCGTTTGATGGTATTGAACGAGTGATTACCAAACGTTTAAATATGCAGGCGATTGGTTACAGTTCCATGAAAACCGATACTGTAGATAAGGATAATATTTTACAATACATCATTCCTAAGGATTTAAAGGATTTTGGATTAATCCCTGAGATTATTGGACGTTTGCCTGTGCTAACGCATATGGATCCTTTAGATGCAAAAACATTAAGAGCGATTTTAACTGAACCTAAAAACGCCATTATTAAACAATACAAAAAATTGTTTAAAATGGATGATGTCGATTTCACTATTACTGATGGCGCATTAGACTATATAGTTGAAAAAGCCATTGAATATAAACTTGGTGCTCGTGGATTACGCTCATTATGTGAAGAAATCTTAACCGAAGCCATGTTTGAATTACCAGGTTCTGGAGACACTAAATTAAACGTTACAAAGTCATATGCTGATGATCGATTGGCGAAATCTACCTTAAAGAAGTTGAAGGCGGTGTCTTAGACTTACTGAAAAATTTGAGAATATAAAAAACCACAATTTCAATAGTAGAAATTGTGGTTTTTTTAGTTAGGGATTAATCAAAATAATATTGCTGGCAATATTCAGTTCAAAAAGTTATATAATTTCTTGTTCGAAATTAGTTTTGATATCAATAGCACATTAAATTTCAGCTAAGATATAAGCTTCGATGAAAGTCAATTATTCCTCCATTGATTATTGGTTAAAACAACTATGATTTTCGTTAACTAGTATTTTTATGTTTTTTTTAAGGTTAAAATGTTAATGTTTTACCTAATTATAACTCACTTCAACTTTAGGTGTCATTTTTAGAACTGAATTTTGTGATTTTGCACTAGGCTTTAGATGTAATGTAAAATCTTCAAAACCTTCTTTTTCCGCAATAATTTGATAGTTTTCAAAAGGTTTTATTTGAAAATGATAAGACGCATCTATACTTGTTTTTTGGCGTTCAATTTCCTCTCCTGCGCTATTTAACAATACTACGGTTGCATTTGGTAGGATTCTATGGTCTTTTGTAGTAATTACACCTTGTAGTTCTTTGTACAGTATTTTAGCTTCAAAATGATACATATTATAAGTATTACTTTTCTTGGCTTTATTGGAAGAAAAAACACCGTTTTTATCATCAATAATAACAAAGGCAATTTCATCTTTATCTGAATTAACAGATCTACCTAAGTTTCTCGGTGCTGTATAAACACCCTCTAATCGATTAGAGATAAAAATGTCATAACCACCAATACTCTCATGTCCTGTTGAAGAAAAGTACAATTCTTTGTTGTCCTTTGAAGTGAATGGATATTTTTCGTCTTCAATGGAATTGATTGTGTCGCCCAGATTAACAGGAGTTCCTATCCCTCCATCTTTATGGATTCTAGCCATATAAATATCAAAACCTCCAAAACCGCCCTCCATGTTTGATGAAAAATATAAGAACTTTCCATCTGCAGAAACATGTGGACTTTCCACGGAGTAATCATCACTGCTTATAGCCAGTTCTAATTCATCGAACCATTTTCCGGGTGTATCTTTTCTCAATTCCGCTTTATACAACTTATAGTTTGATGTATGCTGACGATCGCTACGCGTGTAGTAAATAGTGTTTTCATCTTTAGAGAATGCCACTTGACCTTCATTTGCTTTGGTATTTAAAATTCGGCTAAACCAAGATGTTCTAGAAAAACGACCTTTTTTATCAATGTCTAAATAGTATAGATCTGTAAAAGGTTCATTCGTTTTTGAGTCAATTCCTGGACCAATCGCTCCAATGGTTTTTGAAGATACAATTACAAGTTTTTCTCTAAACATGGAACAGGCAAATTCCGAATAATCAGAATTTATTCGGACGACATTCACATCAAAAGCATAACCGCTTTTATTTAAATCATCAACTTCAGTTGGTTTTTTTGGATCAGTTTTGTGGTACGAACTGTAGGCACAAAACATAAGTGCGAAAAGCACCTGTAGTGTAGATTTCATAATGTAGGGATAAATGGATTAATTGTTATGAAATTATAATTTGTGACCTCGAAATAAGAAAATTAAAAAATATACTAGATGAGACCCGTTATTGTCCGACAATCTTAAGTAAAATGCTAGTTTCTTCGATGAAATTCAGGCTAAATTATGAGGCGTTAAGAGTTAACAATTCCTCTAAGTAAGTTCTAGAATTGGATAAACGCGGTACTTTATGTTGGCCTCCAAGCTTATCATTTTCCTTTAACCAATCGTAAAATAAGTTGGCTCTAGCACTATGGATTTTCGGTTTGTTCAGAGTCATGTTATTAAAGCGCTTAGCTTCATAATCCGAGTTTAAGGATTTTAAGGCATTGTCGAACAACTCTTCAAAATAAGCCATATTTTCTGGAGGTGTTTTAAATTCAATAATCCATTCGTGTGCGCCTTTTTCCTTGCCCTCCATAAATATGGGAGCCGCCGTATAATCTACAATTTCAGCCGACGTACGCTTGCATACATTTTTCAATGCTCTTTCTGCATTTTCTATAATCAATTCTTCACCAAACGCATTGATATGATGTTTGGTTCGACCTGTAACTTTAATGCGATGCGGACTTAAACTCACAAACCGAATGGTGTCACCAACTTTATAGCGCCATAATCCCGCATTAGTTGTAATTACCACTGCATAATTAGTGTTTAGTTGTACCTCACTCAACGGAATGGCAGTTTGCTGAGGCGTTCCATAACCATCCATAGGAATAAATTCATAGAAAATCCCATAATCTAACATCAACAATAAATCACTGGAACTATTTTGATCTTGAATAGCAAAAAAACCTTCAGAGGCATTGTAGGTTTCGTAATACCTAAATTTATCGGATGGTAAAATTGCCTTATACTGTTCAACATACGGATTAAAACTTACGCCTCCATGAAAATAAACTTCAAGATTTGGCCAGATTTCAAGTATATTATTCTTTCCTGTTTTTTCCAATACGTTATTCAGCAAAACTAACATCCAAGATGGCACACCTGCCAAACTCGTTACGTTTTCCTCTATAGTTTCTTCAACAACAGCTTGCATCTTGGTTTCCCAATCGCTCATTAGCGATACTCTGTTGCTTGGCGTACTACTATATTCTGCCCAAAATGGCATATTGTCTATAAGAATAGCACTTAAATCACCAAATGCCGTTCCATTTTCCCGGTACAATTCTTTACTGCCGCCAAGTCGTAAACTTTTGCCAGTAAACAATTGTGCATCCTCATTATTGTTTAAGTACATACAAAGTAAGTCTTTACTTGCCGCATAGTGACAATCCTCTAAGGATTCATAACTTACAGGAATAAATTTACTCTTAGCATTAGTCGTTCCACTAGATTTTGCAAACCATTTTATTGGACTTGGCCAAAATATATTATGTTCACCACCTCGTGAACGTTCTATTAAAGGTTGAAATTCCTCATAGTTTACAATAGGAATTCGTTCATTGAACGCTCTATAGGTTTTTATGGAATCGAAGTTATATTTTCTACCAACCTCAGTATCTTTTGCAACTTTCAATAAGCTGAAAAGCAATTCATTTTGAACTTCGTTTGGATATTTTAAAAACAATTCAATTTGATGGAATCGTTTTTTCAAAAACCAGGAAGCAATAGAATTTACAATAGGAATTGGCATAGATTGGCTATCTTTAGCCGTTAAACGGCATTTGGAAAATGTTTGTTTTACTTATTTAGTTTTCTAAATTTGAAAAGTTAAATTTACTAAAATTCTTTCATGGTTTACTCAGGAGTCCTCACAAAAATGCAAACAGAATTTTTAGAGCCCATTCAATATTATTTGGTCTTTGAAAATGATTTTATTCATATGAATCAATTACTGAATAAACCTATTCATATGAAACTTGTTGGTCATCAATGTTTAAGCTGTGGGTTAGATAGACCTATTTATCGTCAAGGCTTTTGTAAAACCTGTTTTTTTGATAAACCATTCGCAGGCGATTGGATTATGCGACCAGAGTTAAGTACGGCACACTTAGGTAAGGAAGACAGAGACTTAGATTACGAAAAGAAAGTGCAATTACAACCGCATATTGTTTATTTAGCGAATTCAAGTAATGTAAAAGTAGGCGTGACCAGAAAAAGCCAAATCCCAACACGATGGATAGATCAAGGTGCACACGAAGCTGTTGAAATTGTTGAAGTTCCCAATCGTTATTTAGCCGGAATCACGGAAGTCGCTCTAAAAGATCACGTTGCTGATAAAACCAATTGGCGAACAATGTTGAAGAATGATATTAAGGACGAAGATTTATTGGAGTGGCGCAGAAATTTAAAAACCTATATTCCAGAAGAAGCCCAACCTTATTTTATTGAAAACAATTCGGAAACGCATCTTCATTTTCCTGTGGAACATTACCCTGAAAAACCTAAAAGCCTTAACCTTAATAAAACACCTAGCTACTCCGGAAAATTAGTGGGTATAAAAGGCCAGTACCTCATTTTTGAAGATAATACGGTTTTTAATGTGAGAGCCAATGAAGGTGTGGTCGTGGAATTGCAGTTATAATTGCTGTTAGAGTTCCGTTAAAAGTCTTTATTATTTTTTGAAAATTATCTATCTTATAAAAAAAAGACTTTGAATTATGAAAACTTCACCTTTTCCTTACATTATAATTACCACTTTATTACTGATTACGGTTACTATAATGGCGACTTTAAATTTTCCATTCTCTTGGGTGTTTTATTTAACTGTTATCGGACAAATAGCAGTGGTTATAATGGTTTATAAAACTTTAAAAGATAATTATACAACCGATAAGACTTTTGAGCATTTTTATGAAGATCGTCCTATCGAACCCTTAGGTTTTAATGCCGAGAACGAATTAGAGGATATAAAGCTCTAAAATTGAGATTTTAATTTTGCTTGAGTTTATGAAGTCTCGGCTGTTAAAAATGAGCGCCTAGCTATAGAAGATATTCTTTTTCGCTAGTGCGGCTCATCTGTGATGAATCGACTTTTCTTATTTAAAATAAGACAATAAATCAGATTTTTTAGAAGCAGATACCACGATTTCCTTTCCATTACTTAACACCACGCTTCCTCCTTTACCTTTTACGTACTTTATAATTTCATTGACATTAACCAAATAGCTTTTGTGGACTCTCGCAAAGTTGGCATCCTTCAAACTTTCTTCAATATATTTTAAAGTTTTACTGACGAGTTTCTTCTTGTTATTGTTCAGGAAAATTTCGGTATAGTTATCATCGGCTTTACAATACATGATATCTGCTGTTTCTATAACTTCAAAACCATCCTGCTGCGGAATGGTAATTTTGCCATTTACGGAATTAGTCTTTGGCACTAAGACTTGGTCTTGAAGTGCCTCTTCCTTCGTTCTAATTTCTGTGACATAATCCACACCTTTTATCAATTCATCAATAGATATCGGTTTCATTAAGTAATAGGACGCATGTGCATTTAAAGCATCTATCGCGTAATGATTATAAGCGGTCACAAATATGGTTTCAAAATTAATATCACCAACCTTATCCAACAAATCAAACGCATTACCATAAGGCATTTCTACATCTAAAAACACCACATCCAGATCATTGTTTCTGATTAAAATCAAGGCTTCATCAACATTGACAGCTTCGCCTAAAATTGAGATATTTGGACAGTACTTCGTCAAATAATTTCTTAGAATTATTCTGCTGTTTTCTTCGTCTTCTACTATGATTGCGTTTAGTTTCATATTCTATAATTTGAAGCACGAAGTTTGAAGCATGAAGTTACTTCTAACTTCAAACTTCGTGCTTCGTACTTTTTTAATCCTTTTTTAAAGTCACCACTACCTTTGTTCCTGCATCTTCCAAATCCTGAAAATTGGCAATCGTAACATCCACTTTATCCTTATACATTTCATTCAAAATAGCGACACGTTTTTTTATGTTGTTCATCCCTTTTGAATTCTGCTTTTTCTGATGATCTGTTTTTAAAGCTTTAGAACGTACTCTTCCAATGCCATCATCTGCAATGGTAATGGTAATTTCATCTTTGGATTTTGGCCGAATATTGATCTTCAAATGGCCCTTTTCCGTTTTATATCGCAAGCCATGCCAAACCGCATTTTCAATATAAGGCTGCAATAACATTGGTGGAATCTGAAATTCTTCAACATCAATGGTCTCATCCACATCTATAGAGTAGTCAAACTTATCCTGAAATCTAAAATGCTCGAGCTTGGTGTATAAATTCAACAGTTCTATTTCTTTTTTCAACGGAATAAAGTCTTCTTCACTATTCTCTAAAACCGCTCGCATTAACTGTGAAAAATCAGTCAAATATTTGTTTGCTGTACGTTCATCATTGGTGGCAATAAAGGTGTTTACCGAATTCAGTGCATTAAAAATAAAATGCGGATTCATTTGGCTTCGCAAGGATTTTAAAGCCAATAAATTATTTGCCAAACGTTGTTGCTTTATATATTTAAACATTAAAAAACCCGTAATTAAAAGCAACACTAAACCTCCTATTAACGAATAAATGATGAGTTGTTGGCTTTTGTTTCGCTCTTGGGTTAATTCATAAGTGCTTTTTGATAAAGCTCTATCACTTTCTAAACTTGTGATTCGGTTTTGCTGCTCTGCAATATTCCTACTAAAACGTGCTACTTGTGATATTTCTTGGATCTTTTTAGCATATAATTCGTCAACCGTAGTAATATGTTCCGCTAACATTTCGTAACCTTTTTTGGTTTCCCCTATTTCAATTAAAACGTCGGATAGTTTTCTAGTCGCATCTTTTTTAACTTCTAAATCGTCCTTTTCACTGGCTTCCTCAATACTTTTTTCAAAATAGGGAATAGCATTATCTAATTCGTTTTTAAGTAAGTATGCCGTTCCAATTTTGTAATTCTGTTTTTGTGTAGTAATAGGACTTTCATTGGCAATAACAGAATCTTTTTCAATGTCTTTTATACCTTCAATAGCCTGCTTTCGTAATACAATTTCATCTTCGTAATCTGCATTGGCACTATTGAATTCCGCTACTTTTACTTGTTCTTCAACAGCTCGTTTTTTATTTTCTTTTTCGGCTAAATTCAAAGAATTACTAAAATAGGTTTTTGCCTTATTTGTTTGTCCTTGATCGCTAAAGACCTGTGCCATTTTAGAATTTAAATCCGTAACTTTTGGTGCTATTAAGTGTTTTCTTGCTACTTCCAATCCCTTTTCATAAGCTTCTATCGCTTTGGGGAAATCTTTCAATTTCACAAAGGCATCACCCATTCCTTCATATAAAATGGTTTTGTCGTAATTAGATAAGGACTGTTCTTCTATAGCTTTGTAGGTCGCCAGACTGGTATCAAAATCAGTATTGTTAAGATAAGCACGTGCCAATTTGAGTTGTGCTGAAGCCGTATTCTGGTTTTGGATGCTAATTTTATAGGCTGAAATTGCTAAATCGTACTGTTTCCAATACCTGTAGATATCACCTAATAATGCATGCGCTTCGGCGCTTTGTGCGGTATTTATATCCACATCTAAAGCATCACCAATAAATTTTATGCTCTTCTCAGCATCTTTTTTGAGATAGACATCTGCAGAATCTATCATCTCATTGAAACGTTTAAAATCGCCATCTTTACGAGAACGAAAACCAGATTGCTCAGAATCCTTGACCTTTATCGTTATGCGTTCATTAGAAACTACGGTATAATATATAGTTTCAAATTCGTCATGGCTTATAATAAGTTCGTCTCCAATTCTTGCTTTAATATTGAAAGAACCATCTAAATTTGTCCTTGTATATCTCCCACCATTTACCAAAATCTCTACACCCTTGTATGGTTTAAAAGTATTTTCTTCATATACAGAACCTCTGATATTAAATTCCGCTTCATCAACTCTTCTATTTAAGTCATTTTGCTGTCCATAGGATAAAAATCCTATTAAGAAAAATAGAAGTAAAAAACAATATGGTTTAGAAACTCTCACTTAATATTTTTATTTATTGGACTAAACTTACATACTTTATTTGGTATCAAAAAATAGCCAACTTGAATTTAGGTTTGTTTTATCATTAAAAAGCAAGCGCTACTAAAAATATAGTCAGCTTTACGCATTCAAATAGCCACTTCACTCATTGTGGTTTTTAATTCGTCTTTTTTCGATAGAGCTTTACAAAAATTAGAAACTAGACCGCTTTGCTGTTAGAATCTTGAATTAAGACTTGATACTTTAAGCGATGAACAATAAGTATAAAATTTAAAAGAACACCTAATATTAATTGGTCTAGCTCCTTTTAAAAACATTAAAAACTATACAAAAAATGAAAACAACCCTTCTAGCATTTGTGCTTTTATTATTTAATATGAATCTTTCTGCACAACACCGTGGCAATTACAATCAGATTACGCAAGATATTTCAAGACAAAATATTCTAAGCTCTGGTAATGCCCAAATTTATAATCCAACCGTTCAGCAACAAATCAACAAAACGCTCTATCCAAGTAATGTATTGACCGTTGATGTGAAAGCGCTTCAAAATGCTGGTGCCACAACATATACTGCCATTTTCAATGTGTCTCAAATTGGCCCTTCAGCTGAAAAAACAAATCAGTTGATGAAAGCACGTATGGACAGTATTAAATACCGTCTGAATGCTAAAGGCATCACTCAAAAAAATATAGCGATTGATGTGATTTCTTTTATTCCTATTTATGAAGTTGAAGTTACCAAGAAATTATTTAGCAAAACCTATACTGAAGTACCTAAAGGATTTGAATTACAACACAATATCCATATTCAATTTACTAAGACCAATCAGTTTGAATCCATTTTGGAAGCATGTGCTCAAAGTGAAGTTTACAACTTAGTTAAGGTCGATTATTATATTGACAACATACAGGAAGTTTACAAAAATCTTCAAGACGAATTATTGAAACTTATAGATGAGAAAAAAGCATATTATAAAGCTTTAGGTTTTAATATGACTGATTACGATGTTGCTATTGCAGATGATAAATACTGTTATTTCCCAAAAGATTTTTACCAAAGCTACCAGGCTTACAATAGCACGTCGGTTGAAGCCTTAGAGAAAAATAAAGGCATAACTACGGTAAAAAAACAGACGTCTTACTATTATCAACCTTTGACTTATGAAAATTATGATGTAGTGGTTAATCCGTACATCTTAGAACCTGTGGTTCAAATTGGTATGAATATAAAATTAGTTTTTACACCGAAACCAAAAGAGAAAAAACCAACACCTATTGTTGAAACTAAAATTGACCACAAATATTATGTGATATCTCCTAATGGAACTATTGATGTTAAAGAATTGAATACGAAATAAAATAGATTCAAGACCGCTATGCTTTTAGACTAAAGAATCAAGACTTAGTCCGTTAAGTGATAAATATATTGGATGTCAATATTAAAATTATGGTGGTTGAGTAGAATTGTCCCCTAGAGGATTATCGAAATAAAAGCGAAAGCTTTTGTTGAAGATACCGAACATAGCTCATTAGAGGTGTTTTTCAACAAACATTACTTCAAAAAAAAATATAAATTAAATAAAAAACTAGAAAATATGAAACCACAATTGAAACCCTTAGTCATCGCATTGGGCTTAAGCACCTTATTGGCTTGCAATGCGAATAATAAAAAATCGAATATATCAAACGAATTGATTGCTGAAACTGTAATTGAAACCACATCTAAAGCTGAAAAACCTGAAATTAAAGTCGCCTTATTACTAGACACCAGTAATAGTATGGATGGTTTAATAGACCAAGCTAAAGCACAACTTTGGAAGATTGTAAATGAACTCTCTTACGCAAAATGCGAAGACGAAAGTCCTAACCTTAGAATCGCCCTCTACGAATATGGAAATGATAATCTTAATGCAGAAGAAGGTTATGTAAAACAAGTGATTGCTTTTAGTGATGATTTGGATGAAATTTCAAAATCCTTATTCTCGCTAACTACAAATGGTGGTAATGAATACTGCGGAAAAGTAATTCAAACTGCTCTCAAGCAATTAGAATGGGGAAACAGTATAGACGATTTAAAACTTATTTTCATCGCTGGAAATGAACCTTATTCACAAGGCACTGTGAATTACAAGGATGTCTCTAAATTAGCGCATCAAAAAGATGTAACGGTCAACACTATTTTTTGTGGTGATTACAATCAAGGTGTTTCAACCCAATGGAAAGATGGAGCCGATTTAACACATGGGAATTATATGGCGATTAATCATAATGAGGCAACGGTACATGTAGCGTCACCCTATGACGATAAAATTTTAGAGTTGAATGAAAAATTGAATAAAACTTACGTAGCCTACGGCAGTGCTGGCAGAAAAAAAATAGAAATGCAAGCCGAACAAGATTACAATGCTATGAGTTATAATAAAGCGAATGCCGTTAGTAGAACGGTCAGTAAAAGTTCAAGATTGTATAAGAATAGTTCTTGGGATTTGGTAGATGCTGAAGAAGAAGCTAGTTTTTCTTATGAAGATTTAAAGGAAAGCGAATTGCCTAAGGAATTGAAAGGAAAGACTAAGGCTGAAATAAAATCTTATGTTGAAAGAAAACGTAAAGCTCGTGAAAAACTTCAAGATGAAATTGAAGCACAAAATCTAAAACGTCGGGATTATGTGGCTAAACAAAACAATGATTCCACAAATAACTTAGAAAGCGCTATGCTTGAAGCCTTAAGAACTCAGGCCGAAAAGAAAAATTACAAGTGGGAATAAACTTACTTGGGACAAAGTCCACGAGTTATTAAATTCCAAATAAAAAAATTCAAATTCCAAAACAACTAATAGGTTTAAACTAAAAGAATTATATCAAAATATTAAATATGACTGAACAAAAAGAGGCTCAATTTTCATTAAGCCTCTTTTTGTTGTTATTTTATATACTTTTAATTCACCGCAGGACAGTTACATTCATATTTCTCTCTTCTACAATTAAAGTTGAAACCAAGCGTTAATTGATGGAAACCACCTGTGTTAAAATTCACGGTATTTGCCTGATAAGAATACGTATAGGCAAAGACAAAATTCTTATAATCAATTCCTAAAAATGGTGTAATATATTGTAATTTTTGACTACTTACGCCTGTACCATCCTGAAATTCCGCACCATCTAAACTACGTCTATATGATAAACCTCCCCAAACTTTACCAAAATCCATTTCTCTGTAAACTTTAGCATTTATATCAATTGAAGATTCTTTAGTTGCATCTCTATACATATACATTATTGAAGGTTCGTAACTCCAGTCACTACCAAATTTATTAAACGTATAGCCCGAAGATAACAAATAGGTTCTCAAATTTTTAAATTCGAAATCTCCGTTTCTATTAAAATTTATTCCAGAATTGTCTAAAATATTCTTAGCAGTAAAATGCGCATAAAAATCTATAAAATGATATGAAAATCCAAAATCGATATTAAAATTTGTGGCACTTTGTTCTATACCTAATACAGCTTCGTCAAAAGGTGCTCCAGGAACCAACCAACTTGTTTCATCGAGCTTATACTGCAGAAATCCAGCACTTAAACCAAAAGATAGCATATTTAAATCTATCTCATTTCTCGAAAACATTAAATGATAGGCAAAAGTTGCATAGCCTCCAACTGTAGAATGGTAACCATTGGCATCATTAAAAAGAATACCTCCAATTCCTACAGGAGAGTCACCTATTCTTCCATTCATGCTCAAAGTCTGCACACTTGGGGCATCATCAATGCCAAACCATTGTTGTCTTGCGGTTAATCTTATTTTGGCACAATTCGCAACACCTGCCATAGATGGGTGGATTAAATAATAATTATCTGTTAAATAATCCGAATAAATAGGAATACCTTCTTGGGCAAAACTAAAATTTGCCAAAAAAGCTAGAAATGCTACTAACCAATACTTTTTTAATTTCATAATTCTTTATCGTTTCAAGGTAAAATGGGCTCTAAATTCTTTACGTTCCCCTGTCAAAGGCTCGTCGTACTCCACTGTAAACCAATAGCCGCTGGTCGGCATGGCAACACCGTTGTACGTTCCGTCCCAGCCAGTCCCGTTCGGACTGATCTGCTTCAACAGCTTCCCGTAGCGGTCAAATATATAAATTTTCGCACCATTTCCAATACTTTCTATGTTCCAAGTTTCATTTCGGCCGTCTCCGTTGGGCGTAAAGTACAGCGGGTAATCGATTATGAATGCCGGTTCGGTCGTGGTCCCACAGCCGTTCCTGTCCCTTGCCGTGATATGGTGCTGGCCGGGTGACACGTCAGTGAACAGGGTCCCGTCCTGCCATGGGCCATTGTCCAGGCTGTATTCATAGTCCCCTATCTCGTCCCCAGGCACCACTTCCAGAACGTGGCTCTCCGCAAAGTTCTGTGTCAGCACGTTGACCGTTATGCTCGGCGGTTCGCTTTCCATCACCACAGTCGTATCGAAGTTAGGACAACTGGTCTCAGTCGAGGTACTTACATCGATAACATCCACACGGTAGTTACCGCCCTGTGTGGGCATGATGCTCGGCCCTGTCTCGCCAGTTATCTCTACGCCCTCATAGCTCCACACAAAACCATAGTCCGTTGCCGATAGGCCTGTGTCTATGACCAATGGGTCCAGCACCTCGCTCCCGTCCGTGTTTACGCACAGGGTGTAACCGTCCGCCAGGTCGAACTCCGGTAGCGGGTTCACCTGTAGCGTGAGCGCTGCCAGGGCATAACAGATCGAAGTGTCCGCGTCCGTGACCGCATCTGGCGTATCGTTGTCTACCCTTGCATAGATCACCTGTGGGTTGACCACGTTTTCGTACAGTGTCGGCAATGGGTTCACCTTGTCGTCCGCGTCTTCTTGGGTGGCATAGTAGGTCACGATGTAGTTCAATGGGTCCTGTCCGTCCAATACCTCTGTGTCCATTTCCGTCAGGTCGAACTGGATGCTGTCGTCCAACGGGTTGCCGTCGGTCTCCATTTCATCGTCACACAGCTCGAAAACGATCGGGTCCATATCCGGATTGGCCTGTGCGGCTTCCTGTACCTCGATGTTGAAGCTCTGGGTGCTGATGGAACAGCCCGTCTCATTGTTGGTGATGGCCACGAATATCTGTTGCGGGTTCGCCGTATTGGTGTACGGGCTCACAAGGCCGTTCATCCCTTCTTCCGCATCCGTTAGGTTATCATGGTAACTGACCGTAAACTGGGCCTCGTCCTGTCCGTTCAATACTTCGGCGTCCTTGGTGCTAAGGTCAAAAGTGTCGGTGCCGTCGGTAAAGAGCTCGCATTGGTTGAAGTCCGTCACCGCTATCACTTCCGGTAATGGGTTCACCACGATGGTAAAGTCCACAAGGGCATAACAGCCCGTGGCGTCCTTGGTCATCCTCACATAGATCTCCTGCGTCGGTGTTTCTATATTGGTGTACTGTGTTGGGTCTGGGATTGCGTCCGTGCCAGCGTTGGCAGCGTCCTCTGTCTCGTGATAGGTTATGGTAACTCCGTTCTCACCGTTGCGGATCAGGTCTTCGTTTTCCGTGAGGTCAAACATCTCTGTACCATCTCCCGTGTTTTCTTCGTCACAGCGTTCTATGTTGGGCAACAAATCGCTGGCCGTTGGTGTTGGGTTCGGTAAGACCCTTATCGTCAAGGTCGTAAAATCGACACAGCCCGTATCCGTATCGGTGACCACAACATACAGCGTTTGTGGATTGGCACCCAATCCATTTATTTCCGTATTGGTGTACTGTGTTGGGTCCGGTATGGCATTTTCCTGTGCCTGCGCATCTGCACTGGTCTCATAATAAGCTACTGACCAGCTGGCATTGCCCCCTGTGATCTCCGTATCCTTTACCCTAAGGTCGAAGACCGTGATCTCATCTCCCGGTACTTCCCCTAGGTCGTCACATTCGTTTAATTGTGTGGGCTGTACCGCTTCTGGCGGCAAGGCTACGATCAGCTCGAACATACCCGTATCAAAACAGGTCGTTATAGGGTCGTATAAACGTACATAGATCGTTTGTGGGTTACCGTTGTTGGTATAGTTGCCCACATTGATGATGGGGTTGACCCCTGTTTCTGCATTCGCTGCACTTACATGGTAGGTCAGTTCCACTGTTGTCGGTTCTTGTCCGTTGAGCACTTCTTCGTCCTTGGTGCTCAGGTCGAACTGCGCCGAACCATCATTGTCGCTATCACAGATCGTGTAAGGTTCTATGCTTGTCGGTACTTCCGGTGCCGGGTGCACAATAAGCTCCAGCGTGTTAAGGGTAAGGTTGTAGCATCCGGTAAGCGTGCTCTCCGAGCGCACATAGATCATCTGGTTATTGGCCACGATGTTAGTGTACAGTCCCGTGATCGCATTCTCCCCTTGTTCTGCATCGCTCTGGGTTTCGTGATAGGTGATCACGACATCGGACTCCCCATTGGTCACCTCTATTGTTCGGATCTCCAGATCGAACTCCGCAAAACCGTCATTGTCCTCGTCACAGACCTCTATGGGATCAGGGTTTGCTTCCGGTGATGGGATCGGGTTGACCCTCAGTGTTAGCGTTACCGTATTGTAACAGCCCGTGATATCGTTTTCTGCCCTTACAAAAACAGTCTGGGGGTTGCCCGTATTGGTATAAGGACTTTCGATTGGAACAGTGGCATTGTCCGCGTCCGATTGGGTCTCGTAATACGTTAGCGTAATTCCTGTTTGTCCGTTTAGTATTTCCGCATTGGCGTCTTCGAGCGTAAAGGCTTCCTGCCCATCGTCCAAAGTGATCGCGTCACACAGCTCTAATGGTGCCGGTGTTACCAAAACCGGTAAGGCGTTCACTATCAGCTCCAAGCTTGTTAGCTTGTAACAGCCTTCTACCGTAGTGTTGTCCTCTACACGCACCCAGATCGTTTGGTTAAAATCGTCCGTATTGGTATAGGCCAACGGGTTGCCGATTGGGCTCATCGCTAGTGCCGCATTCGCCTCGCTTTCATAATAGCTCAGGATATACCGTGTTGGGTCCTGGCCGTTCAGTATCTCGTCTGCCTTGTCCGTAAGGTTAAAGACCGCAAAACCATCGGCCGAGATATCGTCACAGGCCTCCAATGGTGTTGGCGCCATTAACTGTGGTGTTGGCTCCACTATTAACTCCAGCACGACTATAGTGGCACAGTCCGTTGCTATGGTGGCACTCTCTACCCTTACATATAGGGTCTGTGCATCTTGTACGATATTGTTATAGCTCACCGTGGTATCTATGGCGTCCACGCCATTGTCCGCATTGGTCTGTGTTTCGTGGTAGGTTACCGTGAGCCCAGAGGCTCCTCCCGTAATCTCGTTCGCCGTACCCGCAAGGTCGAACATCCCAAAGCCGTCGTTGTCTGGGTCGCAATATCTCAATGGTGACGGTGTAAATGCCACTGGTGCCTGCTCCACAACCAGCTCCAGCGTCGTGGTAGCGGAACAGCCCGTGTTGATGTCCTCCACATATACGATAACGACCTGGCCGTTGCTCGTATTGGTATAAAGTGTCGGTAAGGGGTCCGCTCCTGACTGTAGGTCCGCCAGGGTCTCGTAATAGCTTATCGAATAGTTCGGGTTGTTGCCCGTCACCTCTGCGTTCTTTAGGCTAAGGTCCATCTCGGCTATACCGTCAGCCGTGCCGTCGTCACAGACCTCCAAAGCCGTCGGTGACGTTATCGCTGGCAAAGGGTTGACAATGAGGGTGAAGCTCGTGGTACCGTAACATTCTGGATATGAAGGATCCTCTACCCTGACGTAGATCGTTTGTTGGTCAGGGGACGTCGTATTACTATAGCTCGTTGATAGGATGTCCATGTTATTGTCCGCTCCATCCTGAGTGCCATGGAAGGTTACGTTATAGACCGATGGGTCCTGGGTCCCCAGAATGGCCGATTCCTGGGCGCTAAGATCAAATTCCTCTATACCGTCGTCGCCCGCAGCGTCACAGGCCAGCATATCCGGAGGCGTGGTGGCTATAGCCCTTGAGTTCACTACCAGATTAAACAAAGGGTCAGGCGATGCACTGTAACAGCTCGCATCGCTAGTGTTCTCTATCCTTACGTATATCGGCTGTGGGTTAATGGTGTTGGTATATGACAACGGTAAGGCATTGTCGTCCATATTCGCTTCGTCATAAGTTAGATGGTAACTTACCGTATAATTTGTTGGAGAAAGTGAACCTAAAATTGTTAACGACTGACCGCTGAGATCAAAATCCGCAATCCCATCATTGCTTACGTCATCGCATGATTCTAAATCTGAGACTGGATTAATAGTCGGTTGATCCAATGTTGCAATACTAAAACTTGTTGTACTATAACATTCTTGTGAGGTATCAGCAATACGAGCCCAAATTATTTGTGGATTAGACACGTTTGTATAATTACTTGGTAACGGACTTAAATTATCAATAGCATCCTGGTCAGAAAAATGATACGATATCTCGAAATCCGCAGCATTTTGATTTCCTAAAATTTCATCATCATTACTTGAAAGGTCAAACTCAGCAAAATCATCAGCATCACAAAATTCAATATTTGATGCAGGATTAGCTACTGGATTAGGTATAAACTGTACTTGAATAGAATCTGAAGTGGTACAATCAGCTGCAAAAACAACATCAACAAAGTATAAACCCGGCTGATCAATATCTAGTGTGGAACTTGTTTCTCCTATTATTTCCGCTCTATCATCTGGTGCATTGACATCAGCAGCATAAAACCATGTATGTGTTGCCGTTGGCGCTTCAGTATCTAAAGTTACGAAATCTCCATCACATTGTGCTGTTCCGGCTTCAATTGTGATATCATCTCCCAATTCACCTCCAAGAACAAAACTACCCGCTTCTAGAAAAATAGCTGAATCCCAAATTGAATCACCTTCATCCGCAACTACTAATTTTATTTCATAAACAACATTGGGTGTAACAGCAGCGGAAGCTGTTAAAACTACGGTCCTACCTCCATAATTAGTATCGCCTATATCATAGCCCTCAAAATAAGTAGGATTATCAGTACAGTTTCCAGAGTTGTTAATATTTGTGACACTCACAGGTGTTCCATCAGGTAGAACGGCTAAATTAGTATAAGCAGTCGTTCCTACCTCTCGCAATAAAAATGCGAAACTATCCGCAAAGTTACATTCTGTATTACCATCATATTCTTCTGACGCCATTAAGTATCTGAACTCAATAACACTAGCTGTCGGTACAAAATTGAACTTTACAAATGTAGCATCATTAGTATCAGTCTGCCCCAGAGCAGCTTCTAAATCATCATCACCTGCCTGCCCATTGTTATTGGAAACTAAACCGTTGTCAATTAAATTACCTGCTTCTGATGCCACACCAGTAGTTAGTATAATACCTTCTTCAAAAGGAAAACCAACAGCTCCTCCTTTTGTGAAATACCCATAACTTTTGGTAGCAAGTTGATTTGGGTTACCATTGACTTGAACTGAAAAATTATCAACACCAGAACATCCGCCCGATACCAGAACATTTTCAACCAATTCCTCTAGACTTAGAGAGGATTCAGGATAAGCTGCACTGTTCACCGTTACTACAGGATCTAATACAATCACAGAGATCGTTTCAATATCCTCACAGCCAACAGGATTATTGTCTTGAACCGTTAAAGTCACCGTATACGTACCTGTAGTATTATAAGTGCTAGATGAATTGGCACCAATTCCTGTACTTCCATTTCCAAAATCCCAATTATAAGTAGCATCAGTATCATCTATAGAAAAAGTGGCACTAGCCGAGAAATCAATAGTTTCTCCAGGTAAAATCTCCACAACTCCAGGGAATGTTTCTTCAGGAATTGTGCTATCTATAGAGGCTACAATGGTCTGACATTGTACCGCACATATTATATTGGCATCCCAACCATTAATGTTTATTAAACCGTTACTTGTAAAAGCAAATGTTAAGCATCCAGATGTATTACTGGCTGTTGCGGAGACCATTCCAGGTGAAGTTCCTGAATACGTTCCAATAACATCTGCAGTTATATCGTCTCCGTCATAAATAGTTAATATATCCGAATTCGGTTGTAAATTAAACTGAATGAAATCAACCAAAATGAATTCATCATCATTTTGAGGACATATAGTAGTAACCAAGTCTTCATCATCTGAATAATTACCAAATTGTCCACCTGAATCATAAAATTTATCGGGAGCACAGCGGATAAACGAGCCATTTTCCATTAATATGTCTTGAGAAAAACCAAGACATGAAACGAATAGGGCTAAAATAAATAGGAACTTTTTCATAGATTAGTGATACAAATGAACAATCATTAAATCTAGAAACTTTATCTAAATGTCGTTATGATTGCTTTTATTGAGCACGAAATTTAATAAAATTATATCAATTCAATTCAGATAATAGACGTAAAACATCATCTATAGGATTAACGTTTCAAGTTGAGATTTCATACTTTTGCAAATAAAAAGATGACTCATACCAAAATCTCCATAGTTCCAACTTCGAACGAAACTATTATCAAATTCGAAGCTGATCGATTTTTGACTAATCATAATAGTTTTGAATTCAACAATATAGACGACGCCAAACACTCGCCCCTTGCGCAACAATTATTCTATTTACCATTTGTAAAAAAAATATATATCGCTTCAAATTTTATTGCCATTGAACGCTACAATATCGTGGAATGGAAAGACGTACAGAATGAAGTGGCAGCGCAGATTGAAGATTATTTGTCCAATGATGGTATTGTAGTTACGGAAGAAGCTATAAAACCTAAAGCTGCTGTAACAGTTTATGCGGAGAGCACTCCCAATCCTGGTGTTTTAAAATTTGTATGCAATAAAGTACTCGTTCCTAATATGTATGAATTTACTTCTATTGAAGAAGCTAAACCTTCTCCATTGGCGACTGCACTTTTTCAATTTCCATTTGTAAAAAATGTGTTTATGGAAAAGAATTTCATTTCCATTACAAAGTTTGACATTGTAGAATGGGAAGAGATCACCCTTCAGCTTAGGGAATTCTTAAAATCCTATGTTGAAGAAGGTAAAACCATATTAAATGATGATGCACCAAAACAACTCAACAAAACGGAAGAAGCGATTGAGCAAAAATTTGAAGCTTTGGATGATACTTCAAAGAACATCATTAATATTCTCGAAGAATATATAAAACCTGCTGTTGAAAGTGATGGTGGAAATATAGAGTTTAAGTCCTATGATGCTACAACTAAGCAAGTAGAAGTCTTATTACAGGGCGCTTGTAGTGGATGTCCTTCCTCTACATTTACCTTAAAAAATGGTATAGAAAATATGCTGAAGGATATGTTGAATGACAATTCCATTACTGTAAATGCCATAAATGGTTAGAAATTTATTAAATTTAAAATTACCTATAAGCATTATAAGTGTCTTATTTAATAATAACTTTAAAAATCTAAAAATTATGGCAGTATTAAAAGTAGTAGAAATTTTATCTAATTCTGATAAAAGTTGGGAGGACGCCACAAAGAAAGCCGTTAAAGAAGCCTCGAAAACGGTAAAAAACATTAAATCCGTATATGTAAAAGAGCAAAGCGCGATTGTAAATGGCGATAATGTTACAGAATTTAGAGTAAATTTAAAGTTGACTTTCGAGGTTAAATAATTCTTTTAAATTTAAATTAGGTTATACGCATGAAACATTTTTTTATTTCATTATTAATCGGGCTAAGTGTGTTTTCATTCTGTAATGCTCAAGACAATTTAAATATTTCAAATTTGGATGAATTTGGAAATTACATTAATCGAAAGGTTAGTGTTAATGTAAATAAATCATTATTTATAGAAGGCTCACCTTATATTAACGACACATTTGAACTTATAAAATTTAAAAGGTTTGGTGATGTAATTTTTCTTGGCAGGTACAATGCCAATTTAGGTGAAATGCAGATAAGACGCGACAATGACACAATCGTACTAAATAATTCTGAAAATTTTGAAATTACTTTTGTCTCAGACAAAAAAGTGTATAAAACATATAGTTACACACAAAAAGACGGCTCATCAACTCGTGGGTTTCTTGTTGTTTTAAAAGAGACGGATTCAATGGCTGTTTTAAAAGAAGAAAAGATAAAATTTCAAGAAAAAAAACCCTCAACTAATGGGTATGACAAAGCTAAACCGGCAAAATATGTAAGAAGCAAAGACCTCTATTATTATAGATTAGGCAACAAAGTTTCTTTGTTGCCTCAAAAAAGAAAAGAGTTTTTGAAGTTATACCCTGAACATTCAAATAAATTGAAAGAGTTTATAAAGCAAAATAAAATTAACCTTAAAGAAGCAGACGATTTAATAACTTTATTTGGTTACATAGAAAAATTGATATTTTAAAACTGAATTATTAGAAAATAACATGGAAACACAAAAATGGATAGATCAAGGTTATAACCTTATTATTGAATATACCCCAAAACTAATTGCAGCAATTCTTATTTGGATTATTGGAAGTTGGCTCATCGGAGTACTTGTTAGAATTGTTAAGAAAACAATGAACAAAGCAGAATATGAAGAAAGCTTAAAGAAATTCTTGTTGAACTTAATAAAGTGGTCTCTTAAAATAATTTTATTTATTGTTGTTTTAGGAACTGTAGGTATTGAAACTACAACCTTTGCCGCCGTTATTGCTGCGGCAGGATTAGCTATAGGTTTAGCACTACAGGGATCTTTAGCAAATTTTGCTGGTGGTGTTTTAATATTGTTGTTAAAACCTTTTAGAGTAGGAGATTGGATTTCTGCTCAAGGTGTAGATGGTAGTGTAAAAGAAATTTCCATATTTAACACCAGGTTAATTACATTCGGAAATCAAGAAGCTGTGATACCAAACGGAAAATTGTCCAATGATAATATTATCAACTATTCCTCATTAGGAATTAGGCGTGAAAATTTAACTTTCGGAATTGGCTACGATGACAATATTAAACAAGCCAAAGATATTTTACTTGATCTGGTAAACGAACAAAAAACCGTTATACAGGATGAGGATAAAGTGCCGATGATTTTTGTTGGAGAACTTGGTGATAGCTCGGTGAATTTGTCATTAAGGTATTGGGCTAAAAATGAAGATTTTTGGGCAATACGATGGCATGTGCTTGAAGAAGGAAAAGCAAGGCTAGAAGCTGCTGGCATTTCTATTCCATATCCACAAAGGGATATTCACCACTATAATTTAGATGATATTAAAGTTACGAAATAAAATTATTTTGAAATAAAATCCTTCAAATAATAGGGTTCAAAATAAGCGACATCTTCGGTGTCGCTTATTTTGTATTTTATTTCTGCTAAAAGAGCCATCTCATTAGCAGAAGGTAATTTTCCTTCTATAAATACTGCATTTGGATGTTGAATAAGCGTTTTTGTTTTATTCACGCCGTTACCGATAAAATACACTTGTTTAGTTTCAAGAAGCTCTGAATAGCTTTGTTCTGTTAAGATTTCAGCTTTAATTTCTCTTTGTAATTCTAATTTTGAATTATAAATTGCCGAATACACTTCCATACGTCTGGCATCTAACATGGGAATTATAATGCCATCATCTTTATTTACTTGATGTGCCAAACTTTCTAAAGTTGAAACCGCAATTAACGGTTTGTTTAAGGCAAAACATAGGCCTTTTGCTGAAGATACTCCAATCCGCAAACCTGTGTAAGAACCTGGCCCTTTACTCACGGCAACGGCATCAATTTCTGAAGGATCTATTTTTGCGATTTTAAAAACCTCATCAATAAAAACATGCAAGGTTTCGGCATGGGAATAGCCAAGACTGTTATCTTCCTTTAAAACTAAAGTCTCTCCATTTTTAGACAGAGAGACCGAACAATTTGTTGTTGCTGTTTCTAAATTTAGCACTAATGCCATTTGGTTGTTTGTGATTAAGGTGAAACTAAATACAATAAACTTTTCGATTTATTTAATCATCTTGTTCTTCTGAAGTTTCTGGATTTTTATTTGTTACTTCTACGAGATCACCAGGATTTAAGTTTTTGGAAACCATGTTATATGGCCCTGTAATAATTTTATCCTCTTTGGTTAAGCCTGAAATAATTTCAATATTAGTATCATCTTGGATACCTGTTTCCACGACTTTCAATTTTGCTTTACCCTTGTCATTGATAAATACACATTCAAATTTCTCTTCTTCTATTGCAGAATCGTCAACGCCATTATCTACCGTTTTGCTATAAGGTTTTTTTGTGGAACTTGTATCGGTTTTTATCACAATAGCACTAATTGGTACAGAAATCGCATCTTTTTGTATTTTGGTAATGATATCAACAGTTGCTGTCATGCCAGGTCTAAAAGGCGAATAGGATTCTGGCTTTCCTTCAGTTAAATCTTTATACGATTCTTCAATGATTCTAACTTTAACTTTAAAATTAGTGACCTGATCTGCCGCTAAAGTACCTTCTGCCGAATTTGCAATTTCGGTAACAACGCCTTTAAATTCTTTCTTTAAATAAGCATCGACCTCAACAATGGTAGAATCACCTATCTGAACTTTAACAATATCATTTTCGTTGACATCAACTTCAACTTCCATATTTTTTAAGTTGGCTACACGCAGAATTTCAGTTCCCGCCATTTGTTGGGTACCAACTACACGCTCGCCTAATTCCACATTTAAAAGCGAAATAGTACCACTCATTGGTGCATAGATCGTCGTTCTATTAAGGTTATCTTTAGCTTCGTTTACAGTTGCAGCAGCACTTTGTACATTGTAGTAAGCGGAATTTTTACCTGCAATAGCCGTTTCATAAGCTGCTATGGATTGATCCCAAGTGGCTTTAGAAATCACACCTTTTTCAAATAATGTTTTGTTTCTATCGTAATCCGCCTTGGCCTGTTTTAAATTGGCTTCGGCCTGTTCTAAACCTGCCCTTACATTTTGATAGGACGCTTGTGAACGATTAACCGCTGACTGAATTAAATCTGGATTCACTCTTACCAATAAGTCTCCTTTGTTAACCTCCTGCCCTTCTTTAAAAGGTAATTCCAGTATTTCACCAGAAACTTCTGAGGAAATTTTCACCTCAACTTCCGGCTGAATTTTTCCTGTTGCTGATACCGTTTGCACAATATCCCTAATCGTCACTTCATTTTCAATAACTTCTTTAAAATTTCCTTTTTTTCCAAACCATCCCATTTTTGATCCTACGACCAAAAGAATGAGTATAAGGACTACGATTCCTATAATGATTTTTACTGTTTTACTCATAATTAAAACTTTAATTCAGTTGCTGGAATTCCGAAATACAATTCAAGAACTTTTAACTTAAAAATATAATCGTATTTCGCACGATTTAATTCGATATTAGCATTGTCGAACCGTTGTTTGGACTGGCTAAAATCGAAGGCGTTGGTTAAACCTACATCATAACGCTCCTTCGCATAGTCGTATGCTAAAGCTTGGGATTCTACGGCTAATTTTGCGGCTTCATAAGATTTCAGAGCGCCTTTGGCATCTACATAGGCTTGATAAACCGTGGATTCCAAATCTAATTCCGTTTGCTCCAATTGAAATTTAGAGCGTTCTAAATTGACTTTACTTCTCTTAATATTCCCTTTAGTAGAGAACCCATTTAAAACAGGAATATTTAATTGCAACCCATAAGCAATACCATCATTTAGATATAACTGATCCAAAAATGGATCTGCACCAACTATTACGGTATTTGTATTGGGAAATTCACCTATGACCGCTTGACCTGTACCTTCTACGGTACCAATTTGTTCTGTAACTATGGGATTATCTGGATCTATTCGCTGATCGAAAGAAGTTGCATCGGTAAAACGTGTATCATAACTAAAAAAAGCAGACAACGTTGGATAATTGGCACTTTTAGCTATCTGTAAATCTTTTTTGGCCAAAGCTACATTCTGTTCAGCAATTTTAATTTCGGAACGTGTTTCTTTGGCTTTTGCTACTATTTCTGAAACGGTTTTATCCGAAATACCAACATCTACTACATCATAACCTTCATCTTCGATATCAAAATTTTCGTAATCTTTAATCAATAATAATTGTGCTAAACTAATTAATGATATCTGAATACTATTTTCTGCATTTATGATTGATTGTTGTTCGCTGGCATCCGTCGCCCTAATTTCTAAAAGATCGCCTCTAGGTAATGATCCGGCATCAACAAGCTCTTGCGTTCTTTCGATTTGTGCTTTGGTAACCTCGTTTTGTGATTTAAAAACTTCCAGATTGGCTTTGTTTAATATCACTTGTAAATAATTGTTGGCAACATACAAGGATATATCATCTTTCATTTTATTCAAACTATACTGACTGGCTAGTTTAGAAATATCAGCACGCTGTATTTGTCTGAAGTTTCTAAGACCATCAAATAACGTATAACCCATGTTTATTCGCCCTGTAACCGACAAAAACGTCGTAGTTTGTGCATTATTGGTTACGGGATTAAAACTTAAACCTGTATTTTCTGAGACACCTCCACTAGCACTTAAACTCGGTATAAAATTTCCGATGGCTGTTAACTTATCTATATCCGCCAAATCCACATCTAATTCACTTTGCTTTACAGAAATATTATTTTCCAAAGCATATTCAACACATTCTTTTAATGTCCATTTTTTATTTTGTGTATTAGCCGAAAAACCTAATAGTAATACCGCTATGATAATGATTGATTTTTTCATAATTGACTATATGTCTTTATACACCCGAAAGTGTTACATAAATATTAAAAAATTATTGTTGTGCATATTTTGGAACGCCCTGTACCTGATTCCAAACTTTAATTTTATCGTCTTTGGAAACACCGCTTTTCACTTCGACAAAAATACCATCGCTTATACCTAATTCTACATCTTTCCTTTCGAATTCCTGATTGCCGACTTCGACTTCCACATAAGGTTTTTTAGTCTCTTTGTCATATTGAACCAGTGCTTCTTTTATGGCTAATACATTTTCTGCTTTTTCTAATATAATAGATGCATTGGCGCTTAAACCTGCTCTTATAAATGTTGAATCCTTTTTTTTGAGTGACCCTTTTATTTCAAATTGGACTGCTCCGTTTTCAGCAACCCCTTTTGGTGCTATATAATCTAAAATGGCATCAAATTTTTCGTTTTCAATGGCGCCTACTGTAATTTCAAGTGGCAAACCTTCTTTAATCTTTCCTACTTCACTTTCATCAACTTTACCTTCAAAAATCATTTGCTTTACATCTGCCAATGAGGCTATTGAAGTGCCTTCATTAAAATTATTGGCTTCAATGACTTGATTTCCTGCTTTAACGGGAACATCTAAAACCATTCCCGAAACAGTGGCCCTTACCTGCGTTTGGGCTATGTTCCCTAATCCAGAAGTAGTTCCTGTTTTAATGATATCATAGTTCTGATTGGCAGAATTCACATTTATCTTGGCCTGTTCAACACTTTGTTTGGATTGTAGGTATGAATTTTTTACGCCTTCAAAGTCATTGGCGGAAATAACACCTTTGTCGAACAAGGCCTTTTGCCTATCGTAATTGGCCTGTTGTGTTTGTAGATTAATTTTTGCCGTTTGAAGTGCTGTTTGATTAGAAGCAATATTGTTTTTAGCACTTGTCAAAGTTGAAGCATTTGGAATCACTTTAATTTGAGCAATTAAATCACCAGATTTCACATATTCTCCAGCTTCGATAAAAACTTCTTCAATCACTCCAGAAATGTTTGGCTTGATTAGGATTTCTTCCTTAGGAACAATACTTCCAGTTGCTACGGTTTTTACCACAATGGTTTGTTCCGTAGGGCTTTCTGAGGTATACGTTATAGGATCTTCTTGGTTCTTTTTCCACAGATAAAATAGGGAAGCACCAAATACGATAACAATGAGCGCTAATATAATGACGGTTTTTGTTCTTTTCATTTCTTGATTATTGGTTGATGACTGTTTTATGTTTCATTTTTATTCGATTCTTAAGGCATCTACAGGTTTCATTTTTGTGGCGCTATTTGCAGGAATTAATCCTGCTAATACTCCTGAAACCACTAGTATGATTAAAGCCGTAAATACCACTTGCATACTTACACTTGGATTTGCAAAGTTTTGAACGGGTCCTGCATTATCCAATATGGTGTTCATGACATATATTACTAATGCCGCAAATGAAATTCCGACCATTCCAGATAAAATAGTTAAGATTAAGCTTTCTTGTAAAATTTGAGATTTTATAGTCCAAGGGGTAGCACCTAACGCTCGTCTTACTCCAATTTCCTTTGTTCGTTCTTTTACAACGATGAGCATAATATTACTGATACCAATGATGCCAGACATTAAGACCAATGCCCCTACAAAATATCCCACAATCGTTAGAATAGAAAACAAACCATTGATACGTTCAAATTGTTCTGATAAATCACGATGACCAATTGCTCTATCATCTTCTGGATGAACCTTATGCCTTGATTTCATTAAGTCGAAAACTTGCTGTTTTAAAGAGGTGATATTTACATCATCAACGGCAGTTATGGCCATCCAACCTACAT
This sequence comes from Winogradskyella schleiferi, assembly GCF_013394655.1. Classification (NCBI taxonomy): domain Bacteria; kingdom Pseudomonadati; phylum Bacteroidota; class Flavobacteriia; order Flavobacteriales; family Flavobacteriaceae; genus Winogradskyella; species Winogradskyella schleiferi. The sequence continues at coordinate 513,238 of NZ_CP053351.1, read as the reverse complement.
TCTCCCCTCTATTAAACGCTTGACTAAAGGTGGTAAACGGTATGTAAATTGTACTTGCGTCCTGTTCAGAATCCCCTTGGCTATTACTCATTTTAAAAGTGCCCACAACTAAAAAATTAACACTATTAATTTTGATGTAAGTTCCGAGGACATCCTCATTTTTATCATACAATCCTTTTACGACGCCATTACCTATCACACAAACCTTACGTTTAGCTTCTATATCTGAGTAACTTATAAAACGACCTTGAAGAATATCCATTGGTTGTTGTTTTATATATTCTGGATAATCGCCGTAAATTTCAAATGCTCCTGTTTTAGTACCTCTGATTACATTGTTTGCACCTCTAAAACCACCTAATTGATTTCTTGGTGACACATATTTTAAATTCGGGACTTCAGATTTTATAGCTGCTACATCACCAATTTTATAACTAAAGTAACGTCCTTTTGGCAAGCCTTTATAAGGTTTCGACGTGCCTTGGGTCCACATAAACATTGAATTGGTGGCAAAATCCCCAAAATCTGCAGTGACACCATTTTTAAGCCCATTGGTCAGCGCTAGTAACAACACCAAAATGGTAATACCCCAAAACACCCCAAACGCTGTTAACAAGGTTCTAAACTTGTTGGCGTTTAAGGCTTCTAATATTTCTTCCCAGCGATCTCTACTAAACATTTTATTCGTCTCTTAATGCATCTATTGGTTTAATCATCGCGGCTCTATATGCTGGAATAAAACCTGCTAAAGCACCTGCAAACACCAACAGAAACACTGTTGTTAGTGCAATATTAAAATTTACTTGTGGATATTTTATAAAATCACTTTCTATTTGAGGTCCAACCAGTTCCAATAATCCCAACCCGAATATTAATCCGAATAAACCTGAAAACATAGTGACAAAAACGGCTTCTTGCAGAATCATACCTACTATAGACATTGGCAATGCTCCCAAGGCTTTTCTTATGCCAATTTCTTTGGTGCGTTCCTTCACTATAATGAGCATAATATTACCTACACCAACAATACCCGCAATAATAGTTCCGATACCCACAAACCAAAACACCGCACTAATCGTTGCAATTAAGGAATATATTTTCTGTGCTTCCTCTAATGTGTTAAAAACCCTTACAGCACTTACATCATCTGGTGCAACAATGTGAATTTCTTTAAGTTGTTGTTCTATACCTTCTGCGATGGCATTGGACTGGACAACAGCTTCGTCAAAATTATCAGCCATTTTAACGGTAAATGTCATATTCCTAATATTCTCACCTGCGTTAAATACTTTTTGGGCGGTGGTTACGGGAATATAAACTTGACCTTCTTCACGATCTCCTCCTGGATCATAAAATACACCAACCACTTTAAAATTCATTCCAAAAATCTGAAGATTCTGATTGATTGGGTCTTGACCTTTAAAAAGATCAGTTTTCATTTTGTTACCAATAACAGCAACCTTTTTACTCGCTTCAACATCAGATTGATTGATAAAACGACCTGATCCCATATCTGCATTTTCAATAAACTGATTGTCTGGCAATGTACCACGGACGCGATAATCTCCTGTTTCATTATTATAGGAAACGGTGGCTCCCCAAATGGCAAAATCCTTAGTTCTGTATTCTAAATAGTTATCGTATTTTTTTTCAACAGCATTAAAACTTGAATTTTTAAGTTGCACATAGCGTCCTGGATTTAAGCCTTTATAGCCTTTTGTGGTGACACCAGTCCAAACGGAAATTCTATTAGTCGCATCTTGTTCAAACTGTGATTTAACCCCATTTTCGATGCCTTTACTAAACCCGAGAAGTATAACCAAAATGAAAATTCCAGACGCTACGGAAAGTCCTGTTAAAAACGTTCGCAATTTATTTTTGCTCAAGGTTTCGAATATTTCTTGCCAACGTTCTAAATCAAACATGTAGTGAAGCTCTAACTTGTTCTACTTTGCTATCATTGATTATAACACCATCCTTTAAATTAACGATGCGTTTGGTCATTTGTGCTATATCATGCTCGTGGGTAACGACCAAAATGGTTTTTCCTTCGTCATTGATGCCTTGTATAAGCTCCATAACCTCGTAGGAAGTTTTTGTATCTAAAGCTCCTGTCGGCTCATCCGCTAATAACACTTTTGGGTCACTTGCCAAAGCTCTTGCGATGGCCACACGTTGTTTTTGTCCACCAGAAAGTTCACTAGGTAAATGATGAGACCATTGTGCCAAACCTACTTTTTCGAGATAATGCATGGCTTTTTCAGTACGCTCTTTTCGTTTGACACCTTTGTAATATAAAGGCATAGAGACATTGTCTAAAGCGCTTTTGTAATTGATAAGATTGAAAGACTGAAAAATGAAACCCAGAAACTCATTTCTATATTTGGCAGCTATTTTTTCGTTTAGGTTTTTAATAGGCACATTGTCGAGGACGTATTGGCCTGAATCTGCTTCATCCAACATACCTAGAATATTCAATAATGTTGATTTTCCAGATCCTGAAGAACCCATTATAGATACCAATTCCCCTTCTTTTACATCAAAATTAATTCCTTTAAGTACATGAAGCGAATTGCTTCCCATGTGGTAAGACTTGTGCAAATCTTTAATTTGAATCATAGCATGGCAAGTTGGTTAAATCCAAATGAACATTTGGCTTATTACAATTTTACTAAAATTTGAATGGTTTTTATGCCAACAAATTGTTAATAATGACATATGGATAAGACGCTTAAAACAAAGAGTTGTTACAGATTCTCGTCTAATTTTTTAGACTTATTTGGTTTATTAAATTTTCTATAGATAATGTAACCTATAGCACCTACTAGTATATAGGGCACAGCCATTAAAAACATAATCCCGTCATTAATGCCTTCTGCAGCAGATTGGTCCTCTCCACTTTCTAAAACCGCCCTGCACATAGCACATTGAGCGTTCACGCTTAGCGTAAAGTAAAAAGTAACAACCAGAAAGATTATTTTTTTCTTCATTTTTGCACTTTGTTTAAAAACCTGTCAGATTTTGCAAATCTTTCAAACTAAATGAACTACGTATAATAAGGCGAAATCATTACATAAACCACAACACCTGATATGGCAACATATAACCATAGCGGAAATGTAATCCTAGCTATTTTCTTATGTTTTTCAATATTATTCGTGATCGCCCTTACATAGGTAACTAACACAAAAGGAATTATAACAACGGATAATAAAATATGAGTGACAAGAATAAAATAATAGATATATCTAATTATACCTTCTCCTCCAAACTTTGTGGAATCGCTAGTCATATGATACGCTACATACAGCACGAGAAAAACAACAGAGCTCCAAATAGCTGTTGTCATTAAGTTTTCATGAAGTACAATTTTTTTATTTTTTATCGCAATAAAAGCAATTACTAAAACTATTGCCGTGAATCCGTTAATAGTAGCATAGATTGGTGGTAAAATAGTAAGCGGCTGAACATCGAAGCCTAACTCTCTAAGATTAACACCAAATAAAGCAGCAACTGCCAATGGAATTACAATTGACAAAACAACAATCCATTTGTTGTATTTTTTTGCTTTTTCTATATCTACTGAATTCATTTTAGTTCAATTTAAATTTTTCGCTGCGCTCTGAATGACAACGTGCTATTCTTTTAACAGTTTAGCAATATCTTCTTTTAAAATGGTTATTTCTTGAGGAATTCCATCTTCATCAACTCCAACGGCTTCAGGAATTAAACCATTATAAAAAATTAGCGGATTTCCGAAGTTGTCTTTTCTAGACCTTATAAAACCTTCTTTATCTATTAAGGCAAAATTTCCTGAGTGCTCAAAACCACCCTCTACACTTTCATCTTTAGCTGTGTACAAATTAAAACCTTCATTAGCCAACTTATAAATGGCCGTTTCATCGCCTGTCAATAAATTCCAATTGGGATTTGTGATATTGTATTTTTCCGCATAAGCTTTTAAAACATCTGGTGTATCAATATCTGGTGTAATGGTAAATGAGGCAACGCCAAAATTTTCAAAGTCCTTAAATTGATTTTGGACTTCCACTAAATTTCGGTTCATTATCGGACAAATCGTTGGGCACGTGGTAAAAAAGAACTCTACCACATAGACTTTACCTAAATAATCGACATTAGTAATAGTTTCGCCATCCTGATTCGTGAAACTAAACGTTGGCACTTTTTTAGGTTGGCCGTTAATTTCCAAATAGACTAAATTACTTTTATTATTTTCCGTATTTTTTTCTTCTATCGTTGAAGTTGAAACATCTTGACTTCGACTGCCTTCTCTTACAATGTCTCCTTCACCAATACGACTTAATATTTTCGGCACAAAAATAATTCCGAAAACTAGAATAATAAAGGTAATACCAACATACGAATAATTCGTTTTTTTACTCATAGCCTTGTTTTAGATCGTTTTCTCGTCTTGTGTTTGAATCGTCAAATTTCCCTTTTCTTTTCTGGCGGTATTCCGTAAATAGAATTCTAACATCGTCGTTCATCATATTCTTAATTTCCGAAACTTCAATAGTGTTGTATTCATAGACACTAAATACAGGTTTTTTGGTTTCAATTTCACGCTCATCCCGTCCATCAATCCTACCACGTTGGTTTAAGTCTTTATCTATTATAAATGCGCTTTTTGTGGATAAATCGTCATCCAAAGTACCATTGGATCTTAATGAATTATACAACATCTTTATTTCGCCTTCAGTGCCATAAGCATAATGCCAAAATTTCAAATCTTCGTAGGTATTAATCTCTTTTTTAAGCGCATTAACTTCGTCTTCCGTGCCTTCCGGAACAATGATAACGATCTGAAAATCTTTAAAGCCTTTAAATTTATCATAAACCAACTCTTTAAGATTTAGAGCTGCAATGGAATTTTTTAAAGGTGACTTGCCTAAAAATCCTAAAACCGTGATCTGATTTTTTAAACGCAAACTGTCAGGACCATCATAAGTGAAATTTTCAATATCAAAAACTTTTTCATTGACTACATTCAATGGCTCGTAATTGTGTTTTGCAGGATAGAGCATTAACAAAAAAGCAACAGGTAAAAAAAATAAAATACCAAGAACTATATAATGTTTTACTTTGTTCGTTTTCATTTGTTATGACATAAAAGTCTCAGTTCTTATAGTTGGTTTTTTTGCATTTTAGTTTGGATTGCAAAAATAGAAAAGGCGGTTTAGAAAAACCACCTTTTAATTGTATTTAACACTTCGGCTACGCTCAGAGCAAGTACTTCGACTTTAGTTTATCCTGAGCGCAGTCTAAGGACTATTGAACGTTATATATTTTGTTAGAAATCTTTCTTGATTAAAGCGTCTTCACCATTGTAAACGTCAAAGACATAACCACCTTCTTGTAACATGATGAAAATTAAATAACAGATAAGGAAAACACCTGTCCAAACCACCATTTTTCTCAAGCTTCCGGTTTCATCTCTCATGTGCATAAAATCCCATGTGATGTAATAAGCTTTAACAATGGTTAATACAATGAAAATGAGATTTAACGGTTTCATATATACCAAAGGTGATAAAATAATATTACCTAATGTAGCAAAGAATCCACCTTCAATAGGGTTAATCCAAGTCTCCATTAAAAAATCTGGTTTATAAATACCTAACACGACCTCTATAAGTGTTACTATAGTAAGGAATACTAAAACACCCCAAATTTTGCTTGTGTTAGATTTAAACTTAACTAAACCTCTAAATATTTCTAATTTATGTTCGTGTGCCATAATTTAATCTTAATTTCATGTGACTCTATTTATTGCTTCTTATAGGACACATGTTGTTCGCTTTTAACTATTTTATTGAGCGACAAAACTTTTTATATGCTCGTTTCTTTTTATACTAAATAGAAGAATGTGAATACAAATACCCAAACCAAATCGACAAAGTGCCAGTATAATCCCACTTTTTCAACCATCTCATAACTTCCTCGACGTTCATAGGTACCCAAAATAACATTAAAGAAAATGATAATATTAATTACCACTCCAGAAAATACGTGAAAACCATGGAAACCTGTAATAAAGAAAAAGAAATCGGCAAATAATGTCGTTCCATATTCATTAACTTCAAGGTTAGCTCCCTTCACTACGAGTTGCCCATTTTCTTTTATTTGTTTCAGGGATTCTGCTCTAGATAAGACTGTTTTATGTCCGTTTTCGTCAATAATCTGAGTTCTTACCAAGATATCTTCATTAGCCGCTAAACCAGCATATATCTCATTTACCGTGTAAGGCGGTAAAGATGCTTCTTCTCTAAACCAAAGGCCATTTTTTCTTTCGTGCTCTACTCTAACATCTGCAATTGGTATAGCGAAATCATCAATAGAAACACGTTTAAATTTTTCTTTACCATCCACAGTGACGTATTCTCCAAACTGTAAAATATTTCCACCTTTAGATTGCACAGCACCATAATCACCTTGAATAAACGTTGCCCATTCCCAAGCTTGTGAGCCTACGAAAATCGCACCACCAATAATGGTAAGGAACATATATAAGGTTACTTTGGCTTTATTCATATGATGACCAGCATCTACCGCTAATACCATCGTTACCGAAGACATAATAAGAACAAAGGTCATAAATGCCACGTATATCATTGGCAATTCCTGACCATGTAAAAAGGGTACGTGTGTAAACACTTCATCTGCAATTGGCCATTCGTTAATGAACTTGAATCTCGAAAAACCATAAGCTGCCAAGAAACCTGAAAATGTTAATGCATCAGATACAATGAAGAACCACATCATCAATTTTCCGTAACTTGCTCTAAGAGGCCTGTTGCCTCCTCCCCAAATTTTATCTTCTGTACCAGTAGCTACTGTAGAATCCATATAATTTATTTAAATTTTTAAGATTGGACAAAAATAATCAAATTATATATCTAAAAAAATATAAAAACAAAAAGAGCACAACCCAAAGCACATCTACGAAATGCCAAAAATTTGCTGCGAGTTCAAAACCCAACATATTGTTGGCATTATACTTTTGTTTAAAATGATTATAAATTACAACAATCAAACATATTAAGCCAGCAATGACGTGCGCTATGTGCAATACGGCGATAATATATATGTAAGACATGGTTATATTACTCGTCGGTCCGGTAAAATTATAGCCCATTGCAATAATTTCCCCAAAACCTACAAACTGACTATAAACAAATGCAATACCCAAAGCTAATGTCACTAACAACCAAATGGTTACCATTTGCCTCTTGTTTTGTTTAAGCGCTTGTTTACCTAGAATAAACGTAATGCTACTTAACAAAATGATGATTAAACTTACCATAAATGCGTTTGGAAGTTGGAAATCCACCAACCAATCTTCATTCAAACGTTGTTTGCTGCTTACAATAAATGCACTCACCAAGCCCGAAAATGACATAATCAATGAGCCAATACCAACCCAAAGCATCATCTTTTTAGACCTTGCTCTTTTTTCGTCTTGTGTTCCCTCAGTTAAATCCATATTATCTTAAAAATTTATCTGCAACGTATATGATTTGCAGTAATGTGATATAAAAAACGCTTGATAGCATCAGTTGTTTTGCTGCTTTTATAGAACGCTCTTTAAATAACCTCAAGGCATAAAACAACATGACCAAACCAAGTATAAAAACTAAAGCAGCACCTACAATTGATAATTTTAAATCGCCTGTAAATCCGAATACAGGAATTATAGAAACAAGAATTGTCCAAACACTATACATTATAATTTGAACCGCGGTTCCTTTATCTGGTTTACCCGTTGGCAACATGTGGAAACCTCCTTTTTTATAATCTTCGTGTAAAAACCAGCCGATAGACCAAAAATGCGGGAATTGCCAAAAAAACTGAATGGCAAATAAAGTCCCTGGCTCAATGCCAAAACTATTGCGAGCCGCCACCCAACCCAACATAAAAGGAATAGCTCCTGGCAAGGCACCAACAAAAACGGCCAAAGACGTTTTCGTTTTTAGAGGCGTATAAACACTGGTATATAAAAATATGGAAATCGCACCATACATTGCCGTCTTAGGATTAATGATGTACAATGTAATTAAACCTAAAATCGTAAAAGAGGCAGCAATTATAAAAGCCGTATTTACGGTCATTCTGCCAGCAGGAATAGGTCTGTTTTTAGTCCGATCCATAAGCGCATCCAAGTCGCGCTCAATAATTTGGTTATAGGCATTTGATGCGCCAACCATAAAATACCCACCAAAAGCCAACAAAAGGAGTGTCGTAAAGCTAATGGTTTCTGCACCCAAAAAATAACCAGCAATAGAAGAAAACACCACACTTAGGGACAAACCCATTTTAGTGATTTCCTTAAAATCCGTAACTACAGAAGCTGTTGATACCGTTGATTTTGTACTACTCAAACCGATTAAATTTTGTTCTTTTCAAAGCGAGTGCAAAGATAGTTTGAAAATTGAATATGAGCAACGTAATACTTTAGTTTTATTAATTTAAGAATTATGGGTTGTTTTTTACAGGAAACGAGTGAAAGCATACTGATTCAAAATGTGAATTTATAATACTATCACTGATCATACAGACAGAAAAATTGAGAACAGATAGATGCCAATTGGGTACTTTCGTAAAAAAACTATCTTTACGGGATAACAACGACAAAATACTTACCATATCCTGATATATTTATGGGATATAAAACATACAGGTTGTTATATAAGGAGTTGCACACCATTTGAGGAAACTATGAAAAAGGCTTATTTCAATCAAACATTTTTGATTTTAACCGTCGTTTTGATTTCATTATTCGTTTATAGCGGATTGGAAATTATTGAAACTAAAACAGAAACTATGGCTTGGATAAGCGGAAGTTTTATTATGACTGATTTGACTAAAGTAATCGGAGTTTTATTAATGTTGGTTTTACCAACCTACATTTTCTTAAAGAAGCGGTATTACTTAAAAAGCGATAAGAAATGAGTTGGGACATTGTACTCTTTAATTCAAAACAGAAAATAGATAAAGTTGCGGAATTAGACGAAAATCAACTCGAACCGACTGATTTCAGCGGAATTTTGGAAAACTCATTTGACCGAATAAAAAAAGACGTAAATCATAGAGAAATAATAGGAACGAATTTTACGATTGACTTTTATGTACATAATGAACTTGTGAACAACACAATGCTGAGATTATATGGAGAAAATGGACTTTATGAATTAATTGAATTGGCGAAAAAGCATAATTGGCAGATTTACGACTCTGGAACCGGAGAAATGGTAGACTTGGAAAATCCCGAAAAGAATGGATTTGAGAATCACAGAAAATATGTTGAACAGATATTAAAAAACAAATAAAAACGGTATACAACAATGGGCTATAAGTAATTTCTAACCACGCAACTAGTCTTATACAAACTCGTTGTGCTTCATTAAGACCAACAAAAAGACCAATGATAAAATTCTTCCGAAAAGTTCGACAAAAATTACTAACTGAAAATAAATTCAGTACATACTTACTTTATGCCATTGGAGAAATAGTTCTTGTAGTAATTGGAATTTTAATTGCGCTATCAATTAATAATTGGAACGAAAACCGAAAAACACAAGAACAAGAAATACAGATTTATTTAGAACTAAAAAGCGATTTACTGAAAACCAGAAATGATATTCAAAAAATAATTTCACAGCATAGAGAAATATTTAAATTAAGTCAAAACCTTATAAAAGACATCTATAACAAAAAACCATATTCAGATACTATTTATGATTCATTTACAAGCGCTGGTGTTGACTTTCAAATAATCCCTAAAACTAGTGCATTTGAAAACCTTAAAAACATTGGTTTAAATACCCTGTCTAATGACAGCTTACGTATTGATATAACTAATTTGTTTCAACTAGATTTAAAGCGTTTAGATGATGAACTTGGAATGGATCGAGCTGAAATTAGTATTCCGACACTTTTATCTCAATATCAATACAAATATTTGTTCGCTGATTATAGCCAACCTAAAAAATACGGCTTTAAACATTCTGACTCAATAAATATTTATAAATTAAAAATAAAAAATTACGATAAATTTTTAACCGACAATGACCTTTTAATGAATTTGCAGTTAGCTCTTTATAATAGAGGTAGAAAAGTAGATGAAGAAATTAAAACTATTGACTCAATAGACTATTTGATTAAAAAAATTGAGGAAGAACTTAAATCTATAACTAAATAACGAATGCATATAAATTATTGCTATTTATCGCTTACTTACGAATCCCGATAGCTATCGATACACCGACTTTCTACCTGCCTGCCGGCAGGCAGGTCTGTGATATATTTGTTAACTTTAGTGCTTAAATACGCAACGAAATCATACATTAGACCATAATAATAATTACCCATTTTAATAATAAATAAATGATATGCAAAAGAAATTATTTACTATTCTTGTAGTAACCATAGGCTTAAATACATATTCTCAAATTGATTTTCAACCAGTTTTGGTAGTTGAAAACATAAACAGCATCCATAGCTTGAACTCCACGTTTGCAAGTGATTTAGATGGGGATGGAGATTTAGACTTATTATCTGCTGCTAGATGGAATGACAGAATATCTTGGTATGAAAACATGAATGGACTAGGTCTTTATGGCGAAGAGCAGGTCTTGAGTTATGATGCAGATGGAGCCTCATCAGTAGTAGCCGCTGATATTGATAACGATGGAGACAATGATGTACTATCTTCCTCTCAATATGATAACAAAATTGCTTGGTATGAAAATATTGATGGCCAAGGAACATTTGGAAGTCCACAGGTTATTAGTACAAATGCTATGAATGCGTTAAGGGTATCTACTGCAGATCTCGATGGCGATGGCGATTTGGACGTATTGTCTGCCTCATTTGATGATGCAAAAATAGCTTGGTATGAAAACACAGATGGGTTGGGAACCTTTGGTCCAGAACAAATTATTATAATTGCTGATTATTCTGCAGAATTTGTTTTGCCTGTAGATATTGATAATGATGGTGATATAGATGTCTTAACAAGTACTCGAGGGACAGACGGTAAATTAGCATGGCATGAAAACACAGATGGAGAAGGAACATTTGATGTAGAACACATAATTTATATGGGAGATTGGGTCTCAAGTTCAATTAGTGCAAAAGATTTGAATGGTGATGGTTTTCTAGATGTTTTGGCAACATCACGAGTTGATGTGGTTTTTTGGCATGCGAATTTAGATGGTTTAGGGAATTTCGGAGAAGCACAAATCATTACGACAGATACAGATAGCGCTAGTTTTGTGGCTGCCGAGGATATAGATAACGATGGAGATATGGATGTGTTTTCAACCTCAAGTTACGACAGCAAAGTAGCTTGGTATGAAAATCTAGATGGTCTAGGCAATTTTGGAATTCAGCAAATAATATCTGACAGTCAAGGTTCTCCAGAAGAAGTGCATTTATTTGACATAAACGGTGATGGAGATTTAGATGTCTTAGCCGTCTCTGGCGGAGACAATAGAATAGTCTGGTATACTAATAATGGCTTACAAAGCAACGAAATCAATGGTTTTGTCCGTTTGGATTTAGATAATAATGGTTGTGAGCTTTCCGATTTATCTATACCAAATTTGATGGTTACAACTACTGATGCAACAAATAGTTATTCCACTTTTACTCAGAACAATGGTTCTTATCAATTATTTCCTTTTGAAGGTGAATTGACCACAGCAATAGTTTCAAGTTTACCAGAATATTACTCTTCCAATCCTAATAATTATACTCATAATTTTACCGATGTTGGCAACGAAATAGTAGCAGATTTCTGTTTATTACCCACCATGGAAATAAATGATTTGAGTGTCAGCGTATATCCTTTAAATGATCCAAGACCAGGTTTTGATATTAGTTTTCATTTAGTATATAAAAATTTAGGTACGACTCAAATATCTGGTGATGTGGTATATGAATATGATGACTCAATGATTCAATTTTTATCCGCTTCTCAATCTGCTTTCTCTCAGACAGTAAATTCAGTCACATTTCAATTTGAAAATTTAAGCCCATTTGAAATTAGAACAATTGATTTAGACTTTAATATTTTTCCTCCTCCAACGGTTGAAATAGATGACATTTTAAACTCAACTATAGCGATAAATCCTGTATCTGATGACACTGCGCCTGAAGACAATGTATTCAATTTAACTCAAAGAGTCATTGGGTCATTTGACCCAAATGATATTGCTGTTTTAGAAGGTGAAGAAATAATATTGGAAGATGTAGATAAATACCTTCATTACCTTATCCGGTTTCAAAATACAGGAACAGCGAGTGCGATCAATGTAAGCGTAAATAACATTTTAGACCCTAAACTTGATTTTACTACGATGCAGTTAGAGAGTTTAAGCCATGAATGTCGAGTAATTATTACTAATGACAATATCGTTGATTTTGTTTTTGACGACATTAATCTCATCGATAGCACTACTGATGAGCCCAACTCTCACGGGTTTATCACTTATAAAATTAAACCAAAGAATGATGTTGTATTAGGTGATGTATTTAATAATTCAGCAGATATATACTTCGATTTTAATGAAGCAATTACGACAAATACGGTTAGTACCGAAATTGTCAATAATTTATCAATCGAAGAATATGTCTCTACAACTATTCAGTTGTACCCAAATCCAACAAATGGAATCTTAAATATTATTTCTAACAATGAGGTAAGTGACATAACAATTTACAATGAATTAGGACAAATAGTTTTCTCACAAAAGAATAAAAACGTGCTCGATATTTCGAAATTAGCTACGGGGATTTACTATTTAAGAATAAGTGATAAAAATGGTTTCAGTGAAATAAAAAAAATTATATGGAAATAATACTATTGCTCACAATATCTCTAAACTATGGCGTGTTCAGTCCATACTTGGAAAATTCTGGGGGTTTTCCAAAGCCAATTTTTATCAGTAAAGATCTGTGACTAGAAACGTCACCGCTCGTATACCACAAACGTTGTGCTTCATTATAACAAACCGATAACCAATGATAAAATTCTTTAGAAAAATTAGACAAAGAATGCTGACTGAAAATAAATTCAGTAAATATCTGCTTTATGCTATTGGAGAAATTGTGCTAGTTGTTATTGGAATTTTGATTGCGCTTTCAATTAATAATTGGAATGAACAAGATAAATTAAAAACGGAAGAAATAAAGTTTCTAAAAAACTTCAAACAAAGTCTAATTGCGGATATTGAATTTAATAATTTCAGATTTGATAAGTATGAGCAAACTAAAGAATCTATTTCGATTTTGATAAATCATATGGAACAAGATTTGCCATATCAAGATTCCTTAAAATACCACTTTGGAAGAATTACAAATACTTGGACACCTAAAATAAATACAGAAGTCTTCGAAGCCTTAAAATCAAAAGACTTAAATCTAATATCTAATGATGTCTTAAGAGATAAATTAATCAGTTATTATTCTTGGTCCAACAATGTATTAGACGCACAAATTAATACATACGTTCAAAGAATAGAAGATGCAAGTTCAACTATTTTCAATACACGATTTAATGCTCTATGGAATGGTAACTACCAAAAATATCGAGTTACTGAAAACTATGACGATTTGAAACTTGAAATGATACCGAATAACTATAATGAACTTAAAAAGGATAAAGTGTTTATGTATTTCCTTGGAAGTCTTAAAAACCAATTTTTTTGGGATATAGAAGTAGTTCAAAACGAAATTAATCCGAAGATTAATGACTTAATAATTTCAATTGACTCTCAATTGAAAGCTTTAGAAAAATAACGAAAGTACCACAATGGCTTTAAGTAATTACTTGTTCTAGCCTTAATTAAACGCTAAACTACATAACTATTTATTTCCTAAATAGTTATACATATTTAAAATCTTGAAACCAATTAATAATTATAGAAACATCAAGCCACGAAATGATTAATTATTTACAAAAATATAGCCTTCTTCTCGTTGCAATGGGAATGATTTATGGTTGCAAAAAGGAGGCTAAAATTCAGTCGCTAAATGACAAGATTGAATCAGCAATAAATTCAAGACAAATGCCTGACACTACCAAACAACTGGTAAGTTTTGAATCTCCAGATTGGATTACTTTGATAAGTCCAGATATTACTGAACTAAACAGACATTTTGAATATTATTTACCTACCGTTAGGATAAGTAAGAAAGATACAAAGACCAAAAAGCTAGAAATAAATCTGTCAGAAACATTAGGACAGGAATCGTTAACGAGTACCTTTTTCAAAAAAGAAACTACCTTAGATGACATTTGCACTCGTAAAGCAATAAATGGGGTGATTGTTCTTCACAAAGGAAAAATTGTTTACGAACGATATCCGGATATGGATCCGAACGACAGACATATCACAGCATCAATTGCAAAGTCTTTCGTTGGTACAGTAATAGCAACCCTCGTAGATCAGGGATTATTGCATGAACAAGATTCCATCACCAAATATTTACCTGAGCTCGAAGGCGCAGGTTTTGAAGGTATTACCATTGAACATTTACTGCGAATGGCTTCAGGGATTAATTGTAGGGAACATTTACCTGATATGGAAGCAATCACCAATCCTGAATCGTGTTTTTATCAACTTTTAGAACATACGGGCTTGTTTCCTGAGCCCAATACTGGATTTCAAAAGAATTTTCTACAGGTCATTAAAGAATTTGGAATAGCGGAGCCTCCCGGGAAAACTTATGATTATACTGGTGCCAATTCTGTGCTCCTTGCTATGATAACAGAACGAATTTCAGACACTCCATATCATGAACTTCTGTCCTCGATGATATGGTCAAAAATAGGAGCGGAGCAAGATGCTCTGATAACCATGGCAAGCACGGGTATTTCCGGAAGTTATGGCCCTATGATGATGACATTAAGAGATATGGCAAGGTATGGCCTCGCGTTTACTGAGGATGCAGAAATCAAAATTGCCTCTGATCGGTATTTACGGGAGATAAGAAAAGGTGATAACGAACTATTTTTGTCTCAAGGAGGATTTGGAGACCTTGTCTGGTCTCACCAATATGAAAATCAGGGTGCCATGTTTCAGAGTTACCATTGGGATGTTGTTTTTGAAGATGGGGATTTTATAAAACATGGTGTGGGAGGTCAGGCGCTCTACATTTCACCAAAGAAAAGATTAGTTATTGCTTTTAACAGTTCTCCTAAAACAACTATGGAGGAAAATCACAGTTTGCAATATCTGGTAAGAAGTCTGGCTCTTCTGGAACAATTCCAGTGAAAATATGTGCACAACATCCGAATATAACAAATAGAATTTTAAACTTCGGCCTCTACCTTTAGACTAACAAACATTACTAGCAAAACTCGCTTTAATGACATACTCAGCTTTTTGTTTCGCAATTTTATTTTATGACTTTTAAGAAAGATAAATCTAAAATGGTGTAGTAATTCTATCACAACTTACCCCAAAAACGAGCATAGCCATAACCCTCACAACTACCTATAAACAAAACTGTTAGCGCCCGTTTTTACTAGCGATAAAGATAATTTGAATTAATAAAAAGGTCTGTTTTTTTTTAATTAGCAGTTAGCCTCTCCTATTTTAAGAGTTTCTGTAAATATTTTTTAAAATTGTTACCTGATTTTAAGGTGTAGTAAATCGTATTAGTACTTCTATCTACCAACATAAATGAATACGCGGTGTTCCCCGAAAAATTTTTGCTGCTCTGAATAACAACCATATACTTGTACTCTTCAATGGAATAATTTTCAGGTCCCAAGCCAGATGCAACTTCTGTGTATTCCGCTAAATGATAAGGTTTTGAATAATATTTGTCTAATCTTTTAGAAAAGTATTTTTTAGTTCCTATAGCTTTAAATGCAGGAACAACCAGAAGCATTTTGTCATAATCTTTAAAATCTTTTGGACCTAACTCATTAACCATTGTTGCCTCTGCCAGCTCACTTGGCATCATAGTTTGTGCCACCAATTTACAAGTTTGACTAAGAATCAAAATGACAGCTAAACCTATTATTTTTCTCATAACTATTGCTTTTTACACCTAAAGTTACTCATTAAAAGGCTATTAAGCAACATACAAAATAATATGATTCTGTATTGTTTTTTATGACTTTCAAGAACGATAAACCGTTGTCGTAACTTCTTAAAATATCATTAACCGTTGAGAATGTTAAATTTAATGCCTTCTAATGCAAAAATCTCACCTTATGCCCATCGACGAACAACTCAACCCTAAAAATCATTATACCAATTAAACAAATCCGTTCTTACACCAACACTAAACCAGAGGGTGTTAGAATCTTGAGTTGAAGCCGTTACAGCATCTGGATTAAAATCCCTGTAAATAAGATTAGCGAATAATTTTAGATTAGTAGCAGGATTCACCAAATAACTCGCTTGGACTTCAGTCATAAAACTATTGGTTTTGTTTCCTTGTCCAATTTCTATTCCGGTGTCTGCAGCACGGTCGTTATAATTTCTATAGATATCGCCTCCATACGAAAAACTGTCTTCATCGGTATTAAAATCGAAACCACGTTGCCCAATGATAAATTTGGCATCTGCAGCCCATCGTTTGTAATTGTAACGACCAATCAAAACTAATTCCCTGAAATTTGCTCCCCAGAGGTGCGCCATGGGCTGGTTAAAATGGGCATAATTTAAGATTTGGGTATTGTGAGAATAGGTATATGGACGCACACGATTATATTCTGCTTGAAGCAATAGATTATCCACCTTAAAGGCATTGAAGTATTTTGCACCCAATTGAAACCCGAATTTGTTTTTCCAACTTTTTTCTCCTGCTCTAACATCACCTAAAGAGAATTCATCCAGTATAAATTGCCCATAAAGATTCACTTTATTATTCCATTTGTATTTAGAACTTAAGCCTAAAATAGCATTTCCTGCACCTTGACCAGATTCAAATTCTATAGCCCTAAAAAAGATGATGGGATTCAAATAATTGATATCAAAACCTCTTCCATTGGAATCTACCCACATTACGGATTCAAACAAGCCAACGTTTAATCGTTTGGAAACATTCCAGCTTAAATAATGATTCGCCATGTATTTCGTTAAAAATGCTTTATCAACCACAACTTCATCTCTAACATCCTTTAACCACATCCATGTACTAGTATATTTTATTTTCCAGAACGAGGTATTCAACTTTAAGAATGTATAAGGACTTGTCACATCACTTTGGAACAATGAGCGGTAACCATCACCAATAAAATTTTTACCATGACCAAATTGCACATTTAAAAAATCAGCTGGTGTATAAGATATATAGGCTTCTGCCACAGGATAATCATAAGAATCATCCTTGAATCGTTTGGCGATACCACGACCTGGAATAATAGCTGGATCGGGACCGAAAGCTTTAAGACTTTCTGCATAGCGATTGTAATAATCTGCAAAACGCCCTTGACTTTCATAAACCGAAGTCACTAAATTAAATCGCTTTCCTAAACCTGCTTGTATATAAATACCTCTCGTGTTGTTATAGGTAGAACTAAAATTTGCCTCACTATCTTTTCCGACTTGTAAATCGAAAATAGGATCGACCGTAAACCAATAATCTTTGCCTTGTACTCTTACCAAATGCTCATTAAATAATTTTCTACCTGCCCAGGAATCGGTGTCTTTTGCCAAGCTTTCTTTTTCAGCTTTTATATCATAATACCTGGCCACATCACTATACACAAAAGGTTTTGCAGCGGTATGGCTATTGGTACCAATAGCATTCATTTCTGCATCAAAACGTGCATAATACGAATGTGTAAACGGCACGTTGAGTTCACTATTATATTCTAAGTTTTCGAAAGGTTTTAAATCATCGTTTACTTGATCAAACTCATTCGACAATGTGGCATTGAGACTATCTTTTTCCGTAAGCTGTACCGCATCATCAACTACATCCGCTTTTCTTACAGGTTGAGTTAAAGGTATAGCAATTGTAATACTATATTGAACAAATGTTGGTTTTCCGTTGTAAGTTGCAGGTTCGATATTTGGAAGCAAATTAAAAACGCGAATGCTTTCCTCTTTTAATTCTTCGTAAATAGCATCTGAATAGATGAGCTTGAATTCGCCTTCTTTATTAACTTCAAACAGCACTTGGACATCGCCATTATAGGATTCATCCGAAACAATTTCCGGTACTTTAAAATTTTCAAAAATAAACGTGTTAAGCGTAAAATTGAAGCAGGATTTTAATTGATCGATAACTTCGGAATCACAATCATCAAACACTGGAGGTTTTTCATAGGTAGTATTAGTTTGGGTATAACCAAAAACGGTCGATAGAAGAAAAGCAAACAGCACAATGCGCTTCATATAGGACTAATTTTTTAATAGGCGAAAGATACTTAATTTTTTTAGTAAGATTTAAACCAAAATATACGAACTCATCTTGACATTTTCTTTTGTTTGCAAAAATTCCATTTGGAACTCTAATTTTGCTCTTTTTTATTAACGTAGCGTTGCTATGTTAAGAAAAAACACCTTCATTACAGTCCGAAAGCGAAACGTTTCGATTTAAAATTAAAAGTGAAGATGAGTTCGACATAAAAAAAACCGCTATGGTACTAGCGGTTTTTAAAATTATCAGCTGATTATCAATCAATTCCTAGCATCATATACTATAGGTAATGTATAGATAACGCCAACAGGCACTTGACGTTGTAAACCTGGTTCCATTTGCGGAATTTGATTAATGACACGTTGTGCCTCATTTTCTAAAGCCTGATGTGGCCCTCTTATTTTGATATTCGTAACATTTCCGGTTTTATCAATTGTAAATTGGGTTGTAATTCTTTGTCTTCCTGAAATTCCATATTCTGAACCGATACCTACATTAAACTTTTTACCAATTAACTTAGTAATTTTGTCTGACATACATTTTTTTCGGTCTTCGTTCGTTTTCTTGTTTTCACAACCTGGATACACTGGCACCTTTTCAATTATAGCAAAAGGCACGGGTTCTAAATCGTTTGGCTCATCAACAACCGTAATATCATCGACTTTCACTGGGTTATCTGCTATGGGTGTTGGATCCGTAATAATAACATCAACCGGATCTTTAATCACAAGCTCATTATCCACTTCTATAATTTTATCAATTAAAACAGTTTGTTTAGCCTGATTCTGCTTAGTTTCAGGAACAACTTCGGGTTCCACCCTAAACTTCTCGACAACATCTATAGTCGCTAATTCATTTGTCTCAACGGTGTCAATAATTAGTTTCTTTTCCTGAAACTGCATTTCAAAAAGTGCATAAGTACCCAATAAACAAAGTATCAACCCAATTTGGAAATAAAGGGTAGAGTTTTTTTGTAAATTTGCATCATGCTTTTGTGATTTCTGTGCTTCAGGAATGCTCTGACCAGCATTACTGAAGTCTTTTTTAGAATTTTTCATAATATTTATGATTTAAATGTTAATATTATGTCAAAGTCACAATAAGCATACCAAAACGAAAATCCCGTCCAATTAATTTTGAACGGGATTTTTATATAGGATATAATTCTATCTATTTCTTAATCTTGTACTTGGAATACAATAGGAATTGAGAATGGCATAACCACTGGCTTACCTCTCTGTTTTCCTGGTTTCATTTTAGGTAACAAACCTATAACACGTTTTGCTTCTTTCTCTAATCCAGGATGTGGACCACGAGCACCAATACTGGTTATGTTTCCTGATTTATCGACTTTAAACTGTACGAAGATTCTTTTTTTGCCAGGTGGTAAACCTAAATCACTAGCCAAGTCTGTATTAAACTTTTTACCAATGAATTTATTGACCTTTTCGTTCATACACTCTTTTTTGGCCGCATTGCCTTTTTCCCTTTCACATCCAGGAAAAACAGCCACATTTTCAATTACGGAAAATGGTACTTCAATATCTTCTTCGACCTCAGATACTTCCACTTCTTCTACCTCAACAATCTCAGTCTCCATTTCTGTTTCCGTAGATTCAATTACCGTTTCCTCTACTTCAACTTCATCCTCAACAACTTCAATAATTTCGGGAGCTGGTGGTGGAGGTGGTGGCGGTGGAGGTGGTGGTGTTACGAGTTGTTCTGTAATTGGCACTTCCTCATCTAGCTCATCATCTAAATTAAGTGAGTCTGCAACAACACCTGTTGGATCATACGTCTTGTAATTAATTGCTAAGTAAGTAATACCTAACATTACAGCAAGACCAACAGCGAAGTACAAAGAACTATTACGACTTACATCTGATTTTGGATTCTTTTTAGGTTCCATAGAATAGAATTATTTTTATTATAACATTGCTAATTTAACTAAATAATAGTAAAAAAAACAAGGCTTTGGGTTATTTTAACTTAAGAAGCTATTTAAAATTTCATTTTTTGATGGAAAACATGATATATTTTATCTTGATTTCAAGTTTTTTATCCTTTAAATCAGCAAGTAAAACACTTTAAATTAATTCTTAAAAAACTTTAATATATTGAATTGAACTGCAATTAACGTACCAAAAACCGCTCCAATACTATTTGCTATTAAGTCGAACGTATCGTAGGTTCTGTTCGGATTGAGCAGATACTGCAATATTTCCAATAAAAAGCCGACTAAAACTGCAGCAAAAAAAATTACAAAAGGAATATATTTAGCTTTAAAAGGTTTAAAATAATTTACCCATAAAAAAGCCAAGCCTAAATACGCTACGACATGATAAATCTTATCATCGAAAGACGATCCGAGACTTGGTACACCATTTAAGTTAATTAAGCTTGAAATAATCAATGCCAAGGTATAACCAATTGACACCAATAAAAGCATTTTTTTAACCACTGATGAGTGCTTTATAATCGTCTGCGGATAATAAACTATCAATTTCGGAAGCGTCTGAGAATTTTAGTTTAATCATCCAACCGTCACCATAAGGATCTGAGTTTACTTTTTCAGGTTCGTCTTCTAAACCTTCGTTGAATTCAACAATTTCCCCTGATAAAGGCAGAAACAAATCTGAAACCGTTTTAACAGCTTCTACAGTCCCAAAAACCTCTTCAATATCTAAAGTTTCATCTAAGGTATCTACCTCTACATAAACAATATCTCCAAGTTCACTTTGGGCAAAATCGGTAATACCTATAGTTGCAATGTCACCTTCAATTTTGATCCATTCGTGATCTTTAGTGTATTTTAATTCGGCTGGTGTATTCATCTTTAATATAATATATCGTTAATGACGCAAATGTAATTTTTTAAAAGCTTCAATTCAAATCTAAACCCATTTTATTATGGGTATTAATTTCCAAAATTATATCGTAATGTAAATCCTGATCGTATTGAAGTTTGTGGGAATGAGGTTGAAATCGCAAAATCCGAAAAGCTGTAATCAAAATAGAAAATAGCGGTCAAGTTTTTAGTGAACGCATAATCTGCCGTGTATTTCACGCCCCAAATCGTCTGTCCTGCGGTCACCTGATTGTTCTCTAAATCCAAATATCTAATAATAGTTTTGTTGTCCCTGACGGTTACATCTGCTCGCATATTCAAATCACTGACTATAATTTGCTTTGGTCCTGCCAATTTAGATCGGATTCTTAAATCCTTGAAACGGTAGCCCAAACCAAGCGTGTATTCCTTACCTTGAATTTCGGTCATCAAATTATTATCAAAACTTAAGGACAAGGTTCTATCTGTTGCGACTTCTGCTAAGACCTTGATTGAGTTTTTCATTTCAAATTCTAATCGCACCAAAGGGCTAAACTGCTCTTCTAAATTAATATTGCTAAATAAGGTTTCATTTTTAAAATTCCCTGCTTGGTCAACTGCATCTGTATTTTCTGGCGCGCTAGCTGTAACGGTTCTATCTGGTGCTACATAATCTAAATTTGTCCTAAACTGATTTATGGTATAATTAGAGCGATATCCATGCTGTACAGAAAAACGCCTAAACGTTTTCTTAAACCATGGAATTTTCATTAATCCCGTATATTTCAAGGTCCAGTTTGGTAATGGAATATCACGAAACGCTCCTGTTTTTACTTTATCTGGATTAGTGCCTTGATAAGCTGATAAAAATGCTGGTAACAACACACGCTGACTATTTTTACCAAAGCCTTCCGGATAACCTTCTATATCTCTGTTAAACGGAGTAGAACCATAGAATTCACGGGCTAATCGATTGGCTATTATTAATCTATTTGCTCTAAAATCATTGAAAGTAGCGGATTGATTTTCATCACTTTTGCTAAATGCTGTTTTTATTAATACCGTTGAAATATTAAAATTTCCAAAAGAATTGGTAATTAAACTTTCGTATGCATCACTTAAGTCATCATCATCAGTATCTCTTGCTATAAAACTCTCAGACGTATTTTTAGCATAGGTTCTATTGCCAATGAAATCAATTTTCAGATCTCTCATTGGCTCCACATTCACCGAATAATCCAAAGATGTATTTTGTACTTCTGTATATTGTTGATTGAATTCATCATATGTCGTAAGCCAACCATTTCGTGCAGATAGATCCCTTATATTTCGTTGACTTCCAAAGGTGTAACCCACGGTTGGTTTTAGCGTACCTATAAAACCAGGAGTTGGTAAATAACCTGGAAGAAACGTTCCATTGTTTTCACTATAGCCCAACTGAACACGTTTTACCATTGTGACTATATCAATTACCGTATTGTAAGCCTTTTTGCCTACACTTAATTTATTTGGGTCTTTAGCTTCTTCATCCTTATTATCATCAGTTCTAGCTGGTTTTGCAGAACGAATGGCTCCTCTATCTCTTCCACGACCTCTAACATTTTGTTTCCCTTTTTTAACTAAACCTAAGGTTTTATATAAGGTTTCCATGTTAAGAGTAGAATTGATATTGTGTGTATTAGAATTTTGAATGGAATTTCCTAAATTAAAATACTCAGGAATCCCTGTATCAGTATTTACAATTTCTAAATTCGTATTTAAATCCGATCCTTTTTGCCATTGAAATGTACCATTGTACGCATAGGTTGCTTTTAAGAAGCTTAAGACTGGAATTTTATACAACGGTAACTCATAATTCAATTGCAGCTGCTGTGTTTGGAAATTTGGATCTCCAAAATCGAAAAAACCATCCCAAACATCGAGCTCAGGGTTTTGAAGTCCTCCAATACGATCGTCAATAAAATAATTACGAACTATATTAGTGTTGGCCGCCGTGAAGTTTAAACTCAAAGCATCTGTAATGTTATAATTGATAGCATATTGAAAATCGAAGGTATAATTTCTTCGGAATAATTCTTCTATACCAATATTACCACCTCCTAATTCTACTTCCCTAAATTTCTGTTTGCTGAACTGTCTGTTGATATCCGTGTTAATTGAAAAACTTGATGGTAATAAATTAAGGTTGAAATCCTTTAAGATCTTCCAATATTTACCTGTAAATAAGGAGTCATTCTTTTTAAACGGCTCAATTTTTACGGGCTCAAAGGCGTAATTATAATTGACACCTGCCCTTACGGTTTCATCTAAGGCGTTTTCAATTTCAAAATCACGATGCTCTACTTTATTATAGGAGTAGTTGACCGTTAAATTTTCAACATCGTAAAAGTGCTTTTTAGAATCTCCCGTTTTTTGTTTTCTTACACCAATAAAATTAATGCTTTGGCGCTTAGTGTAGTCTTCAGATTGTTCTTTAATGCGATCCTCTTCTTCGCTTGTATCTGCAGCATCTATTCGCGATTCTAAAGTAAGGTCATTATAAAATTGATCAAATTTAGGAGTTATTAACTCTTCACTTCGTGCATAATTAAAAGGAATTTGAATGCCCCATTTTTTAGGTAATAGCTGTCCCAATTGCACATTGGTAACTACGTCGTATTGTTTTACATCCTCTAGACTGCGTTCATTTGGTCCTTGGTCCAGACTACCAAAACCAATAGTGCTTCGTCTTC
Organism: Winogradskyella schleiferi; assembly: GCF_013394655.1. Lineage (NCBI taxonomy): Bacteria > Pseudomonadati > Bacteroidota > Flavobacteriia > Flavobacteriales > Flavobacteriaceae > Winogradskyella > Winogradskyella schleiferi. Next base: position 489,271 of record NZ_CP053351.1, on the reverse strand, counting down.
CGGTAGCACTGATATTGGCAAAATCGGCAATTTGGGTATCCATACTCACTACAGTTGCCCAGCCACCTTCATTCTCCATGTCAGACATACGTAATTCATTGAACCAAACTTCGCCGCAAACATTTTGTTGCGTCATCGCTAGATTTCCATTTTTCACGCCAATCATTAACACTCTAATATCCCCAAAATTTGGATTACCTTTTATGGCGATACGTTGTTGTTTGGCATCTGATGCAGTATCATAAGGCGTTTCATCTGGATTTGTAAATCCATCCTCATCAAGTGCGCCATCTACTACGTTATAAAATGTAGGGTTTTCATCGCTTAAAGTCATGTCAGAAATCCCTAGTGCTTTAATTTTTTGCAAAAACTCCAATGGAATATTTATTTCATTCTCATCTGGCCAAACGTCTTCAGCAGATGCAGCTAGTCCAGTATTACTCGATACTTTTAAAGGCACTTCTACCTGGTAATAATTCTGGGTAAAATCATTACCCATCCTTATAAAACCTATCATTTCATTATCCGCTAGCTGAGCACCTTCTTGTGGTTCGGCATGTATAAACATACGTAGTTTTTTATATTGACGCATATCTACATTGATATTTTTAAAAACACCTCGAGAGTCTGTTGGTTCTAATTCACAAGCTTGCAGCACTAAGGATTGTTCGTTCTGCCTTATAATACTATTGTTATTATTTAATTGCTCTTGCACTACACCTGGAGGCGTCTCATAACCTGGATTATCCTGTACGTTAACAACACCAACATTAAATTCTGCGTTAGTACTATTATTGCTATCATTATTATCTAAATCCAAGGTATAACGTCTCCAATCGCTACGTACTAAATCTAATGTGGCAAAACGTAAAACGGTACTCTCTGTAAAATCGGACACATATAAACGCGCAAAACGAACCGAACGTATATCTGAAATCCCACCAATCCGTCTCGTTTCTTCATTTATTGGTATTCTAAATTGATACCATGTCACATCTCTTTGATTCCCATTAGGTAAAGTAACCGTTCTAGGTTGCACATCATTAATAATTGGATTGTTTATATTAAGTACATTCGGATTTACATCAATTTCATACTCAAAATAACTATCAATAGTGTTCATGGTATTATCCCGATTGATATCTTCTACATCTGGTTGCGTGGTAGAACCTCTGTTGGTATCTGTAAAGGTGTCTGGAGTGTTGCCTTCCGTACCATTATATTTTTTGTAGCGCTCAAAAATATTGCCTTCTGTGTTTAAATAATACGTATAATTATCATTTGATGGATCTTCACCAAAATTTCCAAACTCTACTAATTCTTCTGCATCATCAAATCCATCAAAACCTACATCTTGATTGGCCCTTTCTTCTCCTGTAGTGGCAAACGTGTAAATAAGTGATTGATTCTGTGGTACAACTCCACCAAAGTCCGTTCTAGCTAATGCAGAAACATCGCCATCTTCTGGTAAACCATTTTCGTATTGTTTTTTGCCATCCTTTAAAACATCTTCTGAAATATTTCCAAGATTTATAAATAATTTACCTCCTGAACTAGCAGGATTATCTAAAAATGGATCCTGAACCCAAAACTCTATATACTCAACATTGGCTTGTTCAAAATCCGTTGAAGTAATTTGTCTTGTAATTCCAGCCCAACTATTACTAGGATTATTTAGCACGTTATTAGTTGCCGTTGGATCAAAGTTATACGGTCCACGCTCTGTAGGGTAATAAGCTAAATCTAAAGTATTGATCACCGAAGTTTGTCCTTGTACGATATCTTGATTAAAAATTTCATCAATAAAAATACGTCGTGTGTATAAATTTGAAATATCATCGTCTGTAATACCACCAGGTCGCTGGTTGCTATAAAAAATGGGATCTATAGTGTACCAGTTTAATAGTGCTCTTCCGAAACCATTTTCAATTCTTTTGTCATTAATCGGATCATTTTCACTCACTCCATTAACCGTAAGTGGCCTACTTGATAGCGTCCAAGATAATGGACTCAATAAATCAATGGCACCTTGTGTACCTTCAAAATCATCAATATAAGCCGTTGCCTCGCCATTAAAATTCGCACCTTTCGAAGCGCCTGGCAATAAATAGGCAAACTCACCTCTTAAAGACAAGTTAGAAGGTACATCTGTATCTATGTTTGGAAGTTTATTTACCATTCGTGTTAGGAAAGGAACTTCCGTCGAGTAGTTTCCATTAAAACCTAAAATAGTATTGTTAATAGGTTCTGAATTAAAATTTGCTTTCTGTGTAATTGGTCGTTCATTTAGATTTAATACCGTTCCACCTATTACAAAATTCTCATTGAATTGATGTTCTACATTAATTCCTGTAAACCGCTTGGTTTGCTGCCCAAAAACAGCATTGTTTTCTACCGACACATTAATTGGTGTGTTTGAGGCCTTTAAAGCTTCGTCCAATATTTCTACACGTCCCAATTGATAATTTACGGTATAATCCACACCTTCTACGAGCGTTCGTCCACCAGCTGTGACTACAACGGAACCACGCGGTACATTAAAGGCGCCAATAGGAATACCGCCATCGCCTCCACTACTTTTGTAACGTCCTTTTATTTGGAACTTGTTCTTTTCAGCTTCATCTAAAGCTTGCGTTTTAGTGGATTTATAAAGTAAATCGTAAACATATTTTTCCTGGTTTGGATTTTCATAGATATCTGCCGCGTAATTCCCAGGGTTAAGTGGATCATCTAAAACCTCAAATAAATAGTCTCCAAATGGCTGAGTTTTGGTAAAAATTATTTTACCGTTCTGAGACAATACTGTAATCCCTTCGACATAATCAAAAAAGCCATCGCCTCGTTCTTGTGGATCATTATTAAAATTTAAACGGTCTAAATGAAAAAGCCTTATTAATGGCGTTTCGTTTATGGCAGTGTCATCATTTGTTAATGGCGTATTATTATCAAATGGAGGAAATGTTGTTCCCTCAACAGGATTTATATAATTTAAAGGCGAGGCTTCCGTATAAAAGATATTTAATCTAAAATCTTCTCGACTGAGCTGAAATGCACCAGTATCGTAGATGTTTTTCATCATCAGTTTCCAAACAGGCTCAGTTACGGAAGTTACGGCACTTTTCAACATTTTTAAGACTAAACTTTGGTTACTAACCTCTTGATTGCCAGTTGTAGCATTGTCATCAACAACTGTGGCATCTACACCATCATTAGCGAATTCCCCAACTTGAAATACCTGTCCACCAATAGTATATTGAAAGGCAACTGCCAAAACCTCATCATTTTGTAACCGTTGATTTAATGAGATATAGCCTAATTCTGTATTTAGAATATACTCCTGACCTTCATTTAATTTTCTTGCAGATTCTAATTTACCATAATCAAAACCTTCATTTACATTAACCGTATTTACACCACTTTCTACATTAGTGATGTTTCTAACAGCTTCTGTTAAAAAAGAACCCGCTCCTCCAATATTAGTAGGATCAAACGCATTATTTTTATTGCTAGGTCTTGCTCCCGGATTAAGCACAAAATTTGCTGGGTAAGCATCAAGCCCAATATTTTCAACAGTAGATTCTCCCAAATCCTGAAACGCCACAATATTTCTTACATTTTGGGTTTGGTTATTTCTGTTGGTTACCCAAACTTCAGCCCGCGTAATTTGAAGCCCTTGGTTATTTATAAACGGGTACTGTTTCAAAGCCTCGTCATAAGTCTCCCTAAAATACTGCGCTAAGAAAAAGTGTCTGTTTTCATCATAGTCTCTTGCAAAAAACTCGAATTCCTCAACTGTACCTCCACCTTCTGCGACTACAGATTTTGACTGTGATTGTTGTTCAGAAAATACCGCTGTCACTCTAGTTTTACCAAATTGCAATTCAGTTTTGACACCAAACAGACTTTGAGCACCTGTAATTAAAGAACTGTTCAATGGCATATTAACGTTACCGACTTCAATCTTTCTAATAATATCATCCTCGGTTGGTGTGTATTCTAATTTTACGACTTGTTGAAAATCGAACGTGGCTTCCGTATCATAGTTTGCGGTAACTTGAAGTCTCGTCCCAACTTTTCCCAATAAGCTTAAACTAATTCTTGTATCAAAATCGAAAGTAAAATTTGTTCTGTTTCTTGGCGAAAATGCTGGATTGTCTTGTTTTGTAAATAGAACCCCTAAATCGACTTCAACCGAACCTTGTGGTATGACATTAATAGTATTTCCGCCAAAAATGGTCTCAAATAAACCTGAATTCACATAGAATTCAGGCAATAGATTTTTCTGATCTTCTTCCGAACCGTCTTTTTGTCCGGCTTGGGCATCTGCCATTCTTTTGTAATAGGCTTTTAGCTTTTCTTGAAGTACCAGTTTTTGAAATTCATCTGGTGTAAGAATTAAGGGATAATTGATATTAAATGACCCTATTGTTTCGGTGTAAACATATCGATCTAAAATAGGATCATAGGTGTATTTTGAAACAATGCTGTTTGGGTTCGGCATATTTAGTTTACCAAAAGCAAACGTAGTTTTCGTTGAATCTTGTTCTGTTTCCGTTTCTTGAGCTAAAACCGAAGCATTTATTAGCATCAAAAAAGCTAATATGAAATAAAATCTAAAGGCGTAGGGTTGACTATGTAGAGTTGTATTCAATTGCATTATAAGTTTTTTAGAGCTTCTTTAATAATTTGCTCTACTTGGGCTTCCGGTTGGGCTTTTAAAATTCTATCGACCACTTTATCGGATTGTTTTTTATTAAATCCTAAAACATCTAAAGCTGATAACGCTTCATCTTTGTGCGTATTGTTTGGTATTAAAGAAAGTTCGTCTATACCATATACTTTTAACACTTTATCCTTCAAATCGATGATAACGCGTTGCGCTGTCTTTGCTCCAATCCCTTTTACGCTCTGAATCAAAGCTACATCTTCACCTGCAATACCTTCTTTTACTTGGTCAGGTGTTAAGGAGGATAACATTGTCCTTGCTATATTGGCTCCGATACCACTAACTGAAATCAATAATTTAAAAATCTCACGTTCAGTTTTAGTAGAAAAACCATAAAGACTTTGCGAATCTTCACGTACCTGAAGATAGGTGTATAGTCTTAAATGTTCTTTATCTGGAATTTGAGAAAATGTATGCAGTGAGATATTAATAAAATAGCCGACTCCATTGCAATCTATAACAACGTCAGTCGGATTTTTTTCAACAAGTTTGCCCTCTATATGTGTAATCATTTATAACGAAAAGTTAAAAATCCAAATGTAATAAAATTATTTTCATTACATAGCTTGAAGATATTGTTATACAAAGGAATTTGAGTTTAGTCTTTTTAGGGGATAAATTGGGAGGAATTTTAGGGCATTTGAGGGTGTTTTTTGATGTTGCTGAAAAGTAAAGACCTAATTTGACTAATTGGCACTAATCAAAATGGAGAACTAACACAAATTTCACGCCTGCCTGTCGGTAGACTGGGATTCACACGGATGCTTTCAAATAAAAATTATAGAGAGCTACACAGAGGTTTCTCAGAGAATCGCTGAGGAAAAATAAGGGTAATGATACTATAAAATCTGAAATATTGAATGATGGAATAGTTGATTGCGCATGCCGCGTACTGAAGCTATGAATGTTGTGTTAAAGTAAGAAGCTCAAAAAACTTATGGACACTACAGCATTTGGCTAATGCAGTAAGTAATGAAGAATATATTTTATGACTTTATTATTTTACTGAATACTAACCACTGCCAACTGAACGATGCCTACTAAGCACTTTACACTTATTACTTTACACTTCCTACTTTACACTTCCTACTTCACCTTACTCTTATCTCGTTCTTGAGCATCAACAACAGCTATTGCAGTCATGTTTACAATTTCATCTACACTGGCGCCCAATTGTAATATGTGAACCGGTTTACGCATTCCCATCAGAATTGGTCCAATAGATTCCGCTTTATTGAGTTCTTTCAGCAATTTATAAGTAATATTTGCAGCATCTAAATTTGGAAAAATGAGGGTGTTCACTTTACGACCAGCCAATTTAGAAAATGGAAAAATATCTTGAAGCATTTTCGGGTTTAAAGCAAAATCGGTTTGCAATTCGCCATCCACCACCATTTCAGGATAAGCTTTATGCAAGTAAGCTACTGCCTCCCTTACTTTTTCAGCTCGTGGATTTTCAGATGATCCAAAGTTGGAGTAAGAAATCATTGCTGTTATTGGTTCTATCCCAAACATTTTGGTTACCCTTGACGTCATTCGAGCAATTTTAGCTAAATCTTTTGCTGATGGATCAATATTTATTGAAGTGTCACTCAAAAACATCGGGCCTCGTTGCGTCATCATTAAGTTGGTTGCCGCCACTCTTGTCACACCATCTGCCATTCCAATTAATTCTAACATAGGTCTTACTACCGAAGGATAGTTACGGGAATAACCTGTAATTAGTGTATCTGCATCACCAACATTCACCATCATGGCTGCAAAATAGTTACGTTCGCGCATTACTTTTTCGGCCGAGTATATCGTTACACCTTGACGTTTGCGTTTTTCCCAATACGCTTTTGCATAGCGATTTTTTCGTTCAGTTTCTTCATCGGATTTAGGGTCGATGATAGGTACATCGGCATCAAATTCAATTTCTTCCATTAATGCATTGATAGTTTCTTTACGTCCTAACAAAATTGGAAGTGCGATACCTTCATCATAAGCGATTTGAGCGGCTTTTAGAACATCGAGTTGATCGGCTTCGGCAAAAACCACACGTTTTGGATTTGTTTTTGCTCTGCCCAATAATAGCCTAACTAACTTATTATCTGAACCTAAGCGTTCCAATAAGGTGTTTCTATAACGGTCCCAATCTTCTATCGGTTCTTTGGCAACACCACTTTCCATAGCAGCTTTCGCTACAGCAGGAGGAACTTCTGCTATTAATCTTGGGTCAAAAGGTTTAGGAATTATATAATCCTTTCCGAATGTAAGTCTCGTTTCGGAATAGGCAATGTTTACTTGTTCTGGTACTGATTCCTTTGCTAAATTAGACAAAGCCTTAACAGCTGCCATTTTCATGGCTTCATTAATCTTTGTAGCTCGAACGTCTAATGCACCTCTAAAAATAAAAGGAAATCCAAGCACATTATTTACTTGATTAGGATGGTCGCTGCGACCTGTTGCCATAATAATATCGTCCCTTGTATCTATTGCAAGTTGGTAATTGATCTCAGGATTTGGATTGGCCATAGCGAAGACAATTGGATTGACAGCCATGGATTTCAGCATCTCAGGCGAGACAATATCTGCCATAGATAAGCCAATGAAGACATCTGCATTTGTCATAGCTTCATCAAGTGTATCTATTTTATGGTGCGTAGCGAATTCGGCTTTTTCCGCGCTTAAATTCTCTCTGTCGTTTCTAATAACACCTTTACTATCTAGCATTACAATATTTTCACGTTTAGCACCAAAAGCTTGATACAAACGTGTACATGAAATTGCGGCAGCACCTGCTCCACTAACCACAATACTCACTTCTTCAATTTTTTTATTAGCAAGTTCCAAAGCATTTAACAATGCCGCTGCCGAAATAATAGCTGTGCCATGCTGATCATCATGCATTACAGGAATATCTAATTCTTCCTTTAATCGACGTTCAATTTCAAAGGCTTCAGGCGCTTTGATATCTTCAAGATTTATACCACCAAACGTTGGTGCGATATTCTTTACCGTTTCAATAAAAGCATCTACATCTTCCGTATTGACTTCAATATCAAAAACATCGATATCTGCAAAGATTTTAAAAAGCAAACCTTTACCTTCCATAACAGGCTTTGAAGCTTCTGGCCCAATATTTCCTAAACCTAAAACAGCTGTACCGTTGGATATTACGGCTACTAGATTTCCTTTAGCTGTGTACTTATAAACGTTATTGACGTCTTTAGCTATTTCTAAACAAGGTTCTGCTACACCAGGAGAATAAGCCAAAGATAAGTCTCGCTGAGATGCGTACTTTTTAGTAGGAACCACTTTTATTTTACCTGGTGTAGGCTTGGCGTGATACACTAAGGCTTCTATTCGTTTGCTTTGTTTGCTCATAATTGGAATGGAATAAGACCCAAAGATACAATGAAAGAATTATAATTTAATCTTTAAGAAACTTAATATTCAGCTTTAAAACATAACATTTTTATTTCTTTGATTGCAGACTTCTATACTATATTCATAAAGGTATTCTCAATATTTTTTTCAACTCTGTTGATTATATCCAACAATTATTTAAAAGGACTTATATGTATAGTATTTAAAACCAAAGACAAATTGTTTTTAGAGACTGACCAGAAATTCAATATGTTAAAGAGCTTGATCGATTTAATCGTTATTTTCATTATAATTTAGAAAATTCCAATGATCATTTTTAACTGAAGAATTATAAGAGAGTTAGTTTAAAAAAGCAATCGTCCCAGATTTCTAATCTAAGACGATTGCTTTAATAATAGTTTAAAATTTCGATTATTTAGTAACGCTAACCACATCGTTCACTACATGTACTAAACCATTTGCTGTTTCAATATCTGAAGCGATAACTTTCGCACCACCAATAAATACAGAATTACCATATTCAGAAATTTGAATCCGATTGTTATTATCTAAATCCAATATTTTGAATTCTGTGAGCTGGTAACTTTGAATTTTTGAAGCTGTAAAATGATTGTTTACAAATTTAACCAACATAGCTCTATTTTTAGGGTTGGTCAATTCAGCAAATCTTTTTATACTCATATACTTGAAAGCTTCGTTGGTGGGAACAAATAAGGTATGCTCTTTTTCTGTCATTGCCAAGGAAGTATCCAGACCGGATAAGGTCAATAAATTTGCAAAGATAGAGAGATCCTTATCCATATAAATTAAATCTATTGTTTTGTATTCTTTTGTGTTGTCTACACCTGAAAGAGGTGCCATTGAATCTTGACTAAAGCCTAAAGTACTTATTAGCATTAGTGCACCTGCCAAGAATAAATTTTTAATGTTATTTGTTTTCATAATAATTTGTGCTTTATAGTTAATAATTAAGTTTTTACTTTGGAAATTCGTCAAACATATCATCGACAAATTCCGATATGGCCTCCGATTCATTTTGCTGAAATATAAGATTAGATGCTTTCCCTTCCCAGACCACATTTTTACTATCTGTGTCCACTAGTCTTAAGAGTAACATGCCTTCCTTATATTTATTGACATCCGTTTCATAACCTACAAGTTTAGAATAACCATAATAATTATTATAGTAATAATCTTGATAGTAAGGACTTACAGGATACATTCTATTATAATATCGAGGATATGTGGCATAAACCGGATCTTGGTCCACCGTCTTTTCAATATCTGTGGATGTACTCAGCAAAACCAACAAATCTGGATTGTTCCGTTCTATAGTATAACCTTGATTTTTCATGTTTTGGTTAACACTTTCAATCACCGACATTCCTACATTACTATCGGTTTCGAATTTCTCTAAATCGTCAAAATTACTGTTAGGGAGATACGCAAAAGTTTTATAATTGCTCAAATCTGTTGTACCCATTTTTTCTGTTGTTAATTTTGGCCCACAAGCGAAAAGGGTGGTTATTAAAGCCAATGCCATTATTTTTAAAATCTTCATATACATCTTATTAGGTTCCCTTTTAACTTACATGTTATTGGTCTAAAACATGTTCTGTTTTAAAGATTTTCTTAACGCAGATGCTTAGGAGGTGGTTAAAATGATGTTAACGACAGGATATTGGGTTTAAAAAATGAGCTAATCTTTAAGAAAATTAATATTTCGCTCCAAACCGAAAAACTTAGTACGCTTTACAGCAGATTTTTGAAATACCTTTCTAAAAGTATCTTCGGTAATCTTTTCCTAATTTTTTTGATCATAACTCAAACTTTTTTTCTTCTAAATATTGAGTTCGAAACTAAAGTCCACCTATTTTAAGCAGTAATTTTAGAGTTTAAGTATAACGTTAAACATTTCATTTCGGATTTATAATGTAGGATTTGGTGATTACTAGCTTTATGAGTATCACAATTTCGAAAAGATAAGAGATAGTTTTTTTCGTAAGTATTCTGTAGAATTTAGTTTTAAATAGGGTTAAAAATTTAATACAACAATTTTATCACCATTTGAATACGTTATTGAAAGCTTATAAGAAATTAGATTTAACTCAAGATGCGCAAAAGCACCATTGTTTTTCCAAACCATATCAATTTCATTATCCGAAGTATCCTTAATTGTTAGCTTACCAAAAAATGCTTTTGAAGTGTTTCTTAACCTAATTATTTTAAGTTGATTTTTTACAATGTCTGTTTTTAAACCAGCTCTTACATCATTTAGGCTTAACGTTGTGCGATTAATTTCCTTATGCCCTCCGTTACCTGCTTTGTCCGCAGCCTCATAGTTATTTTTCCCTACGAATAAATCAAGATACCAAATTTGTGGAATGCCTGGCATAAATAATTGAATGGCTCTAGCGGCGAGTAATTTTTGTTCATTCTCTTTTAAAGCACTAAAATATGTGGCATTAATTTGATAATATGATATCTTTTTTCCAGATGGATCATAGAGGTTTTTAACTCGTCCGCCACGCTCCATTATGACATTCATTATATCTTCTATTTCTTTATCTTGAAGTAAACCTTGATTATAAATTCCATTGACTTCCTTTCCTTTTAAATCTAAAACAGGAATGCCGTCATGGCAGCCGAGCATATTTACAGTTTTATAATCTTTATCAATAATTTCCTTAGCCCATTTTAAAAGTGCCTTATTACTTCCTTTTTCTAGGGTATGAATGACTAATCCAGGTAGAAAAAAATCATAAATGTGATAACCTTTCTCTGCAACTTCATCATGTAGATGTAAACCATATTCCGCATGGATTTCTGGTAAAAGTGTGAGATCATTTTTGTTTGCTATTTGTTTTATTCGCTCCAAATGTTGCCATGTACCAGGTTTATTAAAAAAGTTAGATTGACCAACTTCTTTATGCAAATAAGCAAATGCATCTAACCTTAATACTTTACAACCAAAGCTTTTTACTTTGGCTAATGTGTCTTCATAAAACTCCCAAACTAATTCAGAATTGGCATTAACATCCATTTGCCCTAGATAGGTACAGTTTCTGTCTACTACTTTTAATATTTCAGATTTTAAATGATTGTATTTTTTAAAGTTAATAGCACTTATATCTTCATCACCTTCTATGACCTTATTAACTTTTTCTACTATTATTGTTTTGTCGACGTTATTTAATTCTTTTATGCTCTCTAAATCAGCTACAGTAATTCTATTGTAATTGACCTGCTGATAGAACGTATTCCAATACGGTCGTTTTGAACCATCTGGAAACGGTACTTTTAAAATAGGTAACCCCGATTTTCTCATGAATAACTTGTTGAGAAATTCTTTTTTAGGAATGATTATACCATCTTCATTTTTACTCCCATGTCCTTCCCAAAACGTATTCCAATTAATGAAAAAATCCTTGTATTTAGAGTCATCACCATATTTCAATAAATCCTTGAACTGAGGTGAGGCTACCGATAGATGATTTAAAACAATATCAAATTTCAACATGATATTTAACTCATTCAATACTTTTAAATCGTCTTTAGAAACCAATTCTTTATTAAGGTTGTAATCTATAATGGAGAAACCGCGATCTAAATCACTATTAAAAAAGGTGGGCAAAACATAGAATAAAGAAAATGCATCCTTAAACTCTGGCAATTGCAGCATTTCAATAGTATCACTTAATTTTTTACCTATACTATCAGGATATGCATTTAGCATTACACCATTAGAAAGGTTTAGGCTTTCACTTTTGATCATAATAATATGGTATTATAACAGTTTGGATAAAATATCAATGTTGTCTGGTAGTCTTCCAACATTTTGAAGTTTTAATGCTGCTAGCTTTAATGCCACTTTTAGACATTCTTCTATTGGTTTATCTTTGATATAAGCGAATAAGAATCCTGACCAAAAGGCGTCTCCAGCTCCTGTAGCATCCATAACATTTTCAACTTTAATGGCTGGCAATTCTATAACTGGCTGATGTTTTTGAGATAATTTAACTCCTTTACTTCCTAAAGTTAAACAAATCGTTTCGACACCTTCCTTATGAAAAAACTCAAAGATTTCATCATGTGGTAAATGGCGTTCAAACAGTCTTGACATATCATCTTCACTAATTTTAATCAATGGATTAAACTTGCAATATGCCTTGATAACGCTTAGGGCATCTTTCTTATCCTCCCACAATTCATCCGCATAGTTAATATCGATGCTTAACTGACAGCCCAAATTGTACGCTTCTTCTGCCTTTTTTAAAATAGTAGCTTGAGCAGGGTTTTTACTAAGTGCAAAACAAGTGGTATGGTAAATTTTGGTGTTTGCCAGCAATGCTAATGGAATTTGACTTTCAGAAATCCGATAATCCGCTTCACGGTAAGGGATAAAATCTGGTGTATTCTGAGATCTTGATACAAAAATAACACTCGTTGGTTTATTATTAATTTTATTAATGGAATTTGTATCGACTCCAACTTGATTTAAACGTTCATAAATATACTCCCCAAAGCCATCATTCCCGACAGTGGCAACCATTCTAGATTTTAGTCCTAGTCTTGCTGCATTCATTGCAACGTTGGTTGGTGAGCCTCCTAAATACCTGTGATAATCTCTTGTGTTGTTAATATGAACATCTTTTTGATGCCCAATAAAATCTATCAGTACCTCACCAATACACAATATATCTATATTCTTTATACTGTTTTCCAAAACAAATTCAATTCTTAATTATCAATACTTTTTTCTTCTAGAATTTCCTCAGGTTGTTTTAAACGCAATGCCAACATACCTGCAATAACGAAAAATACACCTCCAAACAGTATCGCATTAACCGCACTATTGTTTAATAGATTCTTAACTATTGGACCAAAGGTTAATGTTTGAATTCCCATAGGAATTACAATCATCATATTCAAAATTCCCATATAAACGCCTCTTCGTTCTTGAGGTACTATTTTAGAAACCATTGAATATGGAATTCCCATCATGGCCGCCCAACCAATTCCGAATAAAACCATTGGCAATAATACCATAGTGGGATCTTGAATATTTGGAATGGACAACATCGCTATTCCTGTTAAAAACAAACTTAAGACATACACTTTTTTTCCTCCCCATTTTAAGGCTAATGGTACTAATGCCAAAGCAAATACTATGGTAGAAATGTTGTAGGTTGTGTTCATTTTAGCCGCCTGACTTAAAGCTTGGGATTTATCAAAACCTACACTTTCTTCAAACATTGGTGAAATAAATTGCCAGTAAATGAATAGTGCATACCATTGAAAGAGATACACTCCAGCAAGCTTCCACATAAATTTAGGCATGTCTTTAATAGCCTCCCAAATTTCTATGAACGGTGTTTTAACACGTTCAGAAAAAGGTAAGGCCTTATGCTTATTAATTTCTTCTAACTCATCCGCTTCAGGTGGTATCTCTGGTGTTTTTAAAACAGACCACAAAATCGTACTTATTGATAAAATGGCACCAATATAAAAGGAATAATATAACCATTTCGGAATTGACTTTACCGTTTCATCCACAACTTCTTGGCCACCGAACCAATCTTGAAATAGAAATATCGATGCATTTGCCAAAACAATACCAGCACCAACAAACAAACTTTGCATCTGGTAACCAAAACTTAGCTGTTTATTTGGTAATTTATCACCAACAAAAGCTCTGTAAGGTTCCATTGCCATATTATTTCCAACATCTAAAATCCACAATAAACCAACTGCAAACCATAACGATGGGCTATAAGGAAATGCAAACAAACATAAACTTCCTATAAGCGCACCAATTAAAAAGAATGGTTTTCTTCTTCCCCATTTCGGCGACCACGTTTTATCTGAAATCGCACCAATTATAGGCTGAATAATCAAACCTGTTATTGGTCCTGCTAAATTTAATAAAGGTAAATCCTCATGACTTGCACCTAAGAAAGAAAAGATAGGATTAACTGCTGTTTGCTGCAAACCAAAACTGAACTGAATTCCAAGGAATCCCACATTCATATTAAATATTTGCCAGAAACTTAAGCTTGGTTTTGTCTTTAACATGGTTTTCAATGTCTGGTATAGTTAGTATTTAGTTAAATAGCAAAGTAATCATTTTAAGAAAAAAAAGAGCCAATGATAAAACATTAACACCGACTCTTTTTACCAATCAATCAAACTTAAGAATCTAACTAACTCAAATATGTTTGTATTAGAATTTATAATTTAATCCTAATGAAAGCGATCTTCCTGGCACTGGTCTTACTCTTAAATAGTTAGTCTGACCTTCTACTATACTTCCTTCTTCAGATTCAGTTATTCCTAATGTGTCAAATATGTTGTTAGCTGATAAATTTACGAACAAGTTGTTAGTGACTCCGACATTAATAAAACTATTGATTATTACAAAACCAGGTAATACTAATTCGTTTGAATCTTGAGCATAAGCCTTACTTTGACCAATGAAACTAAGTCCGAAGGAATTTTGCTTTTCACTACCAAAATTATATGTAGGAATTAAATTGTAAATAAAATCTGGTTGTCTCCTTGGAGTATTTCCCTCATTATCACCAGAATCAATTTCTGCATCGGTAAAAGTTAAAGCTCCACGTACATCAAAATTATTAAACCTATATGAACCTTCAATTTCTATACCCAAAGACTTATAATCATTTTCAATAATACTGTTTGAAGTGGCTTCAAAACCACCTTCCTCAGTTGTTTTGGCATAAAACAAAGTGGCGTATAACGAACCATTCTCAAACCCTCTTTTATAACCTACTTCAGCTTGGTTAATAAAATCTAAAGCATTAATTCTATCGCCGTCGGTATAATCTAAGCCTGCAAATAAAATACGGTCTGCTTTTGCTGCTGCACCTCTACTGTATCTTGCGAAGACAGCTTCGTTATCTTTTAACAAGAAGTTAGCTCCTAAGGAATAAGATACATAGTTATAATCATAATCTACTGTAGTTGGGTTTGCTAAATCTATAGACTGAACTGATTGCTCTGGTAAAGAAATTTCACCATCATTGTTAACGTCATATTCAGACGTTACAGGGCCAGAAAATGAGCCATCAACTTTACCATTATCGAAACGAATACTAGCATCAATATTAAATTTTTCAGATGCCTGTACTCCAACCGCCAAATAAGGTGCAGATGTATTATAACGTGTATCATAGCTTCGCTGGCAACAATTCCCAAAGAATGCTGCTCCATAACCTACAAGTCCATTAGTAGAAAGTGGATCTCCATTGGAATCTAAAGCGTCGATAAGTCTTGCATTATCTCCGGCAGCTTCAAGTAAATAAGAGTTCCACAACCATGACATTGACACATTTTGAATGCCTTTAAAATAACCGAGAGTAACATCGACTGCATCAAAATTCTTGGTTAAACGAATGTCGTTCATAAAATTATTGAAGTTGTTTAATTGCGTATCGAACAATACTACAGGTGTTAAAATAGAACTATCACTAACAGCACCATCTCCATTGGCATAAGCTAATGAGCTGTAACCATTGTTTGTCGCAAAATCTCCGGCTAAAAAATCTGACGCTGTTGACACACTCGCTGGAAACGGAGAGTTGAAACCTCCTTTATTCATAGAGAATCTACCATTATTTTTTATTTTAAAGCCATCACCTAAATCAAATGATGCTTCTAATCCAAACGAAGTAGAAATCGGATTCATACCATCGCTTACATCAGAACGACGTAATTCTCCGCTCTCACCGACACCGACGTTTTGAGATAAATATGGTGTGTGTAACGTTTGACTATTCGCATCAAAATTAGGAATGTTCTCAAAATTCGGATCCGAATTTGTGCCTGTTACTTGAATTGGGTTAGGTAAATAAGCAATTGCTCTATCATTCAAATATTTTGCATATACTCTAACGTAACCTTTATCAAATTCCTTCGTTAAATTAAATTTAAATTGTCCTCCATTATTAGCGGTATAACCAGCATCTCTAATACCTTCACCTACACGATAAAACCCACCCATGTGAAAATATAATCCTTCACCTATTGGTGAACCATAATCGAAATCGGTTCTAAATGAACTGTAATCTAAACCAAAAGAAGTTCCAATAGAGCCGCCTTCTGTCTTACCAGTTTTACTAATTAAGTTAATTATAGCACCTGGAGAGTTTGTAGATAATGTAGATGCAGAGCCACCTCTGATAGCTTCAATTCTACCTATATTATTATCAAATCTCGTGAAAATATCTGCTGTGGCAAAAGACATATCACCAAATAATAACACTGGTAAACCATCTTCTTGAAGTTGTACATACTTAGAACCACCTGAAGATACTGGCACACCACGAACTGCAATATTAGAGTTACCTTCACCACCTGAAGATTCTGAACGAATACCAGGAATAGTTCTAAAAATTTCTGCTGTTGTCCTAGGAGCTGACTCTTGAATTTTATCTGGTCTCATCGTAGTTACAGACACACTAGACTCAATTTTAGATCTTGGATTTGTTACGCCTGTAACAATCACTTGATCTAAAGATTCGGCATCTTCGGCCATTGTAATGTCAACAGTAATATCACTACCATCGATTGTAACTGACTTTCTAAATGTTGTAAAACCCAAATAAGAACCTACAATGGTGTATGTTCCATTTTCAACATTAGTAATCACATAATTTCCATCTAAATCGGAAACGGCACCTTTTGATGTACCTTCTAAAATTACATTAACACCTGGAAGTGTTATGCCCTCAGAATCCTTTACGACACCTGAGATACTGCTCTGTGCAGAAACTGCTGCTGTTACCATGGTAAACAGAAGCAATAAATACATTTTGTTTTTAATTGATTTCATTTTTAAATGTTGTTTAATTAGTATTTTATTAGCGTAATATTTATCAAATTTATAGTTAAGATTAAAAATATTTAAGAAATTCGTATCGAAAACGTTTTCGATTTACCGAAAACGTTTTCGAATTTGTTACTTTTGTATCCTATTTATCTTTTTTAATTATGAAGGAAGTTACTTTAAAAGAAATTGCAGAAACTCTCGGAATGTCCGTTTCAACCGTTTCAAAAGCGTTAAAAGATTATCCTGATGTGAGTAAAAAGACAAAGCGTTTAGTTAAGGAAACTGCAGAAGTTTTAAATTATAAACCAAATGCATTTGCTGTCAATCTTAGGACTAAAGAATCAAAAACGATAGGACTTATCATTCCAGAGGTTGTTCATCATTTTTTTTCAAGTGTTATAAAGGGCATTATTGCTAGAGCCGAAAAAAAAGGTTATCTCGTTATAATTCTTCAGTCCAATGAATCTTACGAGCTCGAAAAGAAGCAATTAGATTTATTGTTAAGCAAAAGGGTTGACGGCATCCTTATCTCTCTTGCCAATGGAACTGGGGATTTCAAACATCTTAACAACTTAATATCCCAAGAATTACCTCTGGTGATGTTTGATAAAATCGCAAAAATTGTAAATTGCTCAAAGGTAATAATTGATGATCGGAAAGCAGCTTATATGGCTACTCAACATTTAATTGATTCAGGCTGTAAACGTATTGCTCACTTTAGAGGCCCTCTTTTACCTCAAAACTCAATTGACCGTTTCCTTGGATATAAAAAAGCTTTGATGGATAATGGTTTAACATACGATCCGTCTTTAGTCTATATCTGTGAATGTGGCGACAATAGTTTTGAAGAGGGTAAAGAGAATGCAAGAAAATTATTTAACGATCATAAAGATGTCGATGGTATTTTTATCAATACAGATTTAGTAGCAATTGGAGCCATGACAGAATTTAACAAATTAGGAATTAACATACCTGAAGATATTTCTATTGTTGGGTTTAGCAATTGGTTTATGTCTTCAGTGATATCCCCAACCTTAACAACCATTAATCAACCGGGTTATGACATGGGGAAAGAAGCATTTAAACTTTTATACAAGGAGATTAAAAAACGAAAACAAAATTTGCCAGTAAAATTTAAGACCGTAGCGTTGGAAACTAAACTTATTAAAAGAGCATCGACCAAGAATTAGTCCTTAACAAACTTAATATTCCGTTCCAAACCAGAAAACTTAGTACGCTTCACTGCGGACTTCTGAAAAACTTTTCTAAAGGTATCTTCGGTAATCTCTTCCCAATCTTTTTTGGTCATATCCAATAATTCGGGATGTGGATTGAATAAGGGTTCTTTGTGCGGTTTGGAAAAGCGGTTCCAAGGGCAAACATCCTGACAGATATCGCAACCAAATATCCAATCGTTAAATTGACCTTTGAATTCTGAGGGTATATGTTCTTTAAGTTCTATAGTAAAATAAGAAATACATTTACTGCCATCTACCACATAAGGTTCTGTGATGGCTTCTGTTGGGCAGGCGTCTATACAAGCTGTACATGTACCGCAATGGTCGGTCACTGGTGTATCGTATTCGAGTTCTAAATCGATGATTAATTCAGCAATAAAATAAAACGAACCTACTTGTTGCGTTAATAGGTTGGAGTGTTTTCCTATCCAACCTAAACCCGATTTTGCTGCCCAAGCCTTATCTAAAACTGGTGCCGAATCTACAAAAGCTCGACCACCAACCTCGCCAATTTCATCTTGTATATAATGTAAAAGTGATTTTAATTTGTCCTTTATAACGAAATGATAATCTGTTCCATAAGCATATTTTGATAACTTATAGGAATCCTCATTTTGTATTTCAGAAGGATAATAATTCAATAATAACGACACTACACTTTTTGAACCTTCAACAAGCAAAGTTGGATCTAAACGCTTATCGAAATGGTTTTCCATATAACGCATTTCGCCATTCATATTCTTATTTAACCACGCCTCTAAACGTGGAGCTTCTTCGTCTAAAAATTGTGCTTTACTTATGCCACATGACAAAAAACCGAGGCGTTTGGCTTCGGTTTTTATAAGTTCGGTGTATTGCTGTTTATGATTCACAGCGTAAAGTTACTATTATTTATAACATTAATCTGCAGTGTTCAAAGGTGAATGATGTTCATGAACAATTTTCCATCCGTAGTTTGTTCTTACGAATAATAATGTTGTTTGTTCTTTAATAACAGCTAGATTATCCCCAAATTTTATTTGAAAATCAGACTGAAACGTCATATTAGCTACATCACCATAAACGGCGACTTTAAAATCGTTTGTAGCAAAGCTTACTACTTCGGTTACTGCACCATAAGCTCTTCGTTCGTAAGCTTCGTTTGCTGCTCCATCATTTACTACTTCTCCATTTTTATATTCAGTAAACTTTGGACTATAGCCGTGAAAGGAAATCAGCTTATCCATATCACCCTCTCTAACGCTTTGTTCAATGGCAGCCCAGGTTTCGATCACCTCTTGTTTCGCTTCAGGGTATTGCGTATTGATTAGGTCTTCACGGTCGTTAGTTTGCCCATCGTCACTGTTACAAAATCCCACAATAAATAATGCACAGATAATAAGGAATGTAATTTTAAATTTAGTTTTCATAATGTTATATAAATGATTTATAATAATTTGAAATTTTCATTAAAGCCTAGCCTCAAGTATTAAATTAAAAGGCGTTTCTGTAGCTCTTCTAAAGTGATTAAAGCCTCCTTTTAGCGCCACTTCACTTAATCGTTTTTCACCTGCTTGAGCACCTAATGCCAAGCCTACTTCTTGACTCATAGAACTTGGCGTACACAATAAGGTTGAAAACGAGTAAAAAGCCCTACTAACAGGATTGATGTTGTCTTTTAAAGTATCATTAGCAAACGGTTCAACAATCATACAAGTGCCATCTGGTTTTAATGCTTTTACCGTATGAGCGCAAGCACCTTCTGGATCACCCATATCATGTAGACAATCGAAAAAAGTGACGAGGTCATAATCAATTCCCGGAAAGTCCTTTGCTGTTGCAACTTGAAATGAAATATTATCCAATCCAGATTCTTTGGCATGTAAAGCGGCATGATCTATTGAACCTTGATGAAAATCGAAACCAATAAATTCTGAATTAGGAAAGGCTTTTGCCATAATCATTGTAGAAGCTGCATGTCCGCAACCAACATCAGCTACTTTTGCACCTTTTTGTAATTTTTCCACCACACCATCAAGAGTTGGTAACCAAGTTTGCACCAAATTAGTGGCATAAGAAGGTCTGAAGAATTTTTCTGTACCACAAAATAAGCAACTATGATGATTACCCCAAGACACGCCATCTCCAGACTTGAACGCTTTCTCCATTGTTGGTACATCATGATACATGGATGATATGGCATAGTATGCTCCTGTCATTAACACAGGACTATCCGGATTACTAAATACAAAAGCTTGTTCTGGTGTTAATGAAAACGTTTCGTTTGTTGCCTCATATTCAACATATCCAGAAGCTGCATGTGCGGATAACCATTCTCTTATATAACGTTCGTTGACTCCTGAAGCTACAGCAAGCTCTGCTGAAGTTGCACTCCCTTTTGCTTCCATTGCTTTATAAATTCCTAGTTTATCACCTATAATAATAAGTGGTCCAATTGCAGCTGCTCCCATTTCGGTAACCATTTTACCTAAGAGCGTGTTTAGTGCGTTCTCATCAATTTTCATAATTTTTGAATTTTAAGATTAATTAATTGAGAGCAAGCTAGGAAGAGCTGGAAGAAATGACTTTCACTATTTTTTTATAGGCAAGTCCTATTAATGCAGACCCATAAAAAGGCTAGCACTATATGGTCAAAAAAACAATAGAAACATGTTTAAAAAACTACATATCAGCTATTTATGTATTGCACTTGGTGTCTGACCAAATTCTTCTTTAAATGCGCGACTAAACCATGATGGATCGTTAAAACCAACTTCATAAGCAATTTCAGAAATTGACTTATCGGTAGTTTGAATAAGATCCTTTGCCTTTTCTAAACGCACCGAACGAATAAATACCGCTGTGGATTTCCCTGTAATTGCTTTTAATTTTCTGTAGGTTTGCGATTCACTTAGGTTCATTTTTTGTGCTACATGCCTTGAGCCCAAGTTAGGATCATCAATGTTGCTTTGAATGATTTGTATCACTTTCTGAAGAAATTTAGTTTCAGGCGTATGGTCTCTAGACACTAAAATTTGAGAAAATTTATTTTTTGCAAATGATTGCGTGATGCGCTTACGAAGGATGATGAGTTGGTCTAGTCTTGTAAGCAATTCTGCCTTTAAAAACGGCTTAGTTAAATAGGCATCAGCGCCATGTTGCAAACCTTTAAGTCTATCTGTCTCTGATGTCTTTGCGGTAAGCAAAATAACTGGAATATGATCAGTACGTTCGTCTGTTTTTAATAGTTTACAAACCTCAAAACCATCGCGTTCTGGCATCATAACATCACAAATAATAATATCAGGAATTTTTTCGAACGCTTTTTCTAATCCTAAATTTCCATTATTAGCAAAAAAACAATGGTACTTATTTTGCAAACACAGCTTTAAATAATAGGCAACATCTTTATTATCTTCTATTATTAAGGCCTTAGGTAAGTTAACATCTTTATCAAAAATTTGCATTGACCATTCTGGCTCAGTACTAACATTATCTACAAAATCAATAGGACGCGTCTCTGGTTGCGTCGCAATAGGTGAATTTCTGGTAATAGGAATTGCTACTGTAAACTCAGTTCCTTTTCCTTCTATGCTTTTTACAGCTATAGTACCATTCATCAGTGCCACTAATTCTTTGGTTAATGCCAAGCCAATTCCTGTTCCTTTACCAGCTTTTGAAAACGAATTTTCCACTTGATAAAATCTATCAAAAATATGAGGAATTACTTTTTCCGAAATACCTATACCATAATCTTTTACTTTAATCATCGCATATTCTGTTTCATTTATACTTTCACATTTAACATGCAAAATTATTTTCTTACCACCAGCAGAAAATTTAATAGCATTTGATAATAAATTAGATATGATAATTTGCAACTTCCCGTCATCAAAATCCATATTGAGGCTTTCTGTTTCAAAATAGGCAGTTATATCTATATTTTTTGTTTTTGCCAAGGATTGAAAACTCTCGCAGATGTATCTTAAAAATGGAACAATATCTCCTTGAATTAAATTCAGATCCATAGTGCCACTTTCAGCTTTACTAATGCCTAATAGCTGATTGACCAACAACAATAAATCTTTACCATTACGTTCTATAATAGTCATCGCTTCATTTGCGGTCTTATAATTTTGGGTTCTAAGGTCATCCTTAATTGTGTCAGCTAATCCTAAAATTACAGTAAGTGGTGTTCTAAATTCGTGGGTAATATTAGTGTATAAATTACTTTTTAAGGTGTTGAGGTCTTTAAGTTTATTACGTTCTGCAACGGCCAATTTTTTAGACAATAGAAAGTTATAGAATACGTAAGTTAAACATCCTAAAATAAGCGTATACATTACATAAGCCCACCATGTTGCCCATAGTGGTGGCAAAACTTTTAAATCTATTTCTAAAGGTGCTTGATTCCATATTTTTCCTCTTGAAAAGCCATTAACTTGAAGCTTATAATCACCTGAGGGAAGATTTAAAAATTGAATATTTGTATCTTCAAGCATATTCCAATCTTTATCGTTTGGCAATAGCTTATAGCCATATTTTATATGCTTTTGGATACGAAAATCTATAGCCGAGAATTGCAAGTAAAACGGAAATTGGTTTTGTTTAAACTCTAACAATTTGGTTTTAGGTAATGAATTAACAAGTAGATTATTCGAATTATTTGGTTTAATAATTTCGTCCTTTACCTTTAATTGCGAAAAGTAAAGTGGTTTTGGGTGGTCCAAATTATTAAGGTCATTAGGCTGAAAGTAAGTAACACCTCCAATACCTCCCATATAAATTATACCATCTTCATCCTTAAATCTGGCATGAATATCAAACTCTTTACTTTGGATGCCATCTTCAATATTGTATTGGGTAAATTTTCTGTTTTTTGTATTAAAATTCACCAAACCATCATTTGTGCCTAACCAAAGGTTATCTTCATGGTCATCTTGTATAGAATAAACCGCAGCATTGGTAAATTGATTTTGTTCTTTCCAAGAGGCAAAAGTATTATGACCCAAAAAAAGGTTTAATCCATTGCGAGTGCCCACCCAAATACTATCATTTTTATCTATTAATATATCATAAACAGCGTTATGGGAAAGACTTGCCTTGTTATGCCTGTCTTTATTATAGTTTGTGAAAACAGGGTTTATATAACCTTCGTTTTTAAAGTGAATTTTAGTTAATCCTCCTTGCGTGCCAATCCAAGCATTATTCTTTTTATCTATTCTTACACACATGGTAACATTGTTTTGTAAAGAATTTTTATTTTCAGGATTATTTACATACCTGATCACATTGATTTCCCCATTCTCTTTCATTTCTAATCTAAAAACTCCATAACCATAAGTTGCTCCCCAAATGTTATTGTTTTGATCTAGTGCTAATCCTTTTAAAAAATCACCATTTATAGAATTGAAATCGTTAGGGTTATACCTAAATACTTTAAATTTTGGTTGGTTAGGGTCAAACGTTTTTAAGTTTAACATGCGTAAACCTCTTGTGGTTGCAAACCAAAGTCTTTGGTTTTTATCATCTTTAACTATTTCCCTTACAGTCCCAAAAGTTCTAATTGAATCGTTTTTAACGTTTTCAAAATAGTAAGGCTTGCCATTTCTAATTAAATTTAAACCACCATCAGATGTTCCAACCCATAAATCCTCTTGATCTTTTAGTATAGAAAAAATCACATTGTCGTTCAACACGTGGTTGCCGCGTTTATTTTTTGAAATATTTTTAAAAAAAGAGGGTTTAAAGTTTACTAAATTCAAATTATTTGCTGTACCTACAAGTATTTTGTCTTTATCCATTTTCAGTAAAGCCGTAACTGTACTATTGCTCAACCCACTTTCATTTTCTATTGATTTTTCTATTTCTTGAATGATTTTCATTTTATTAAAATCCAATAGAAAAAGACCATTTCCTGTACCTACCCATACTGAAGAGTCATTCTTTTTTAAAAATGAAGTAATGAATTTTACAGAAACGTGAGATGTTATTTCAAACTCAAATAAATCGAGTTTTTTATTTTTAAAATCATAAATATATAATCCAAAATCACCTCCAATTAATAAATGTTCTCCTGTGTTATAAAATGTACGTACACGGCTATTGACTTTTAGTTCAGGATTAATATTTGTTTTATAATTCTTTGAAGTATCAATTTTATAAACATTGCCTTCAAAATCACCAACCCATAGATTTCCATCTTCTGAAGCTAATAGAGCACTTAATGACTGATTAGGTAAATAGTTTTTTTGCAAAAAAGTATTATCCTCTAATCCTTTGATTTTATGTAAGCCAGATAGTCTTGATGCAACCCAAATAGTTCCTTCTTTATCTAAAGTCAAATCTGATATCACTTCATTTTCATCTTTTGAAAATTTCAAATTTACTTTATAAAAGCGCTCTTGGTTTTGGTTATAATATGAAAGACCACTACCAATAGTACCAACCCATATATTACCTTTTTTATCTTCAAGTAAGTTATTGGTTAGGTTTCCAGAAATTGTTGCAGAATCTGAATCGTGGTGTTTAAATTGTTTAAACTGATTTCCATCAAACCTATTTAATCCATCTTGAGTAGCAATCCATACAAATCCTGAATGATCAAGTAAAAGGTCATTTGTTGAAACTTGAGACAAACCATCTTCTAAGGTGAAGTATTTGATACTATGGAAATCTGGATAAGATTGTGCAAAGGTTGAAGAAAAAAATAGCGTAATTATAAAGAGCCGAAAAATTTTAAAATTTTGCGCCGCAACTATAAAAACGTAATTAATAACCACCTTTAAATCAATTAATTATTGAATTTTAAAGTTAATGATTTTTTAAATGTAAACGCTGAGAATACGAATATGATAATTACTATTATCTAAGAAAGGTTAATGAAAAACTCATCTTGTTTTTAATTACACCCTAAATCCGCAGAAGAGGTTGCGTCTGCATTTGGGAAACAGTTGCCTGACGGTAATTGGGTTGGCACATAGCGTTCTAGATTATCATCGTATAAAGCGTTTTCTAAAAATGCAGTCAACTGATTGATTTCGGTTTCTGTTAAGTTCAATGGCTCAAACAATGGCGACAATTGATTTTGTCCAACATCGGTCTGTTCTGCTATGGCTTCATTTTTATATTCGATGACGTCTTTCACGGTTTCAAAACTTCCACCATGTCCAAAAAAATGTACATCCTTCAAATTATATAATTGCGGCGTTTTAAATTTATAATCATCTGCACTATTACCTGTAAATCCGCCACGTCCCTTTTTTGTGGCTTCATCAATTAAAGTTAAAACTTCTGCACCCTCTAAATCTTTCATACCCAAAGCATGAAAATCCATACCGTTGAGTCCAGGCCCTGAATGACATGTATAACATTGACCTTTATTAAAAAATAGTTTTGCTCCAGCTAATTCATCTGCTTCCATGGCATTATTATCGCCTCTTAACCAGTTCTGAAATGGTGCTTGGTTGGGTAAAAGCGTACGCTCATAAGCTGCAATTGCCAATCCTGCATTACGTTTGGTATAGCGTTCATTTACTGCAACCTCTGGAAATGCAGTATCAAATAAATCGTGGTATGAAGAGTTAATCATTTCGTCACCATCAATAACAAGACGATGAACGTCCAAACCAGCAATAGCCTGTGTCTCTACGCCTTCAAATCCTAAATTATTGACTTCTTTTGGTGTACCAACAGTCCACTGCGATTCTGTACCTTCGTTCATTCCTTTTCCGCCAAATTGTCCATTCCACAGCATCACTTCTTGAAAAGCAACATTCAATACACTAGGCGACCTTATGGGTTGCACGTCTAGATCTGCTTCTGCATACATTTGGTTTTTAATCCGTCCTTCACCATAACTACCAAAGCCCAGGCCTCCTTCTCCGATGCCTTGTTTTATTCCACTTTGAAACCCTGCAGCTACATGATGACAACTAGCACAAGAATAGGTGTACATACCATTATCCAAATTTGGATTGGTGGCAATCATAGTTTCATGGTACAATAATTTTCCTAATTCTACTTTTGCTTCTGTTATTGGATTGTTAATATCGCTAGGTATGGAAAGAAAATCGGTTTCTATAGGTTGAATTAATTCGGCCTTAGAACCATATAGTTCGATGATTCTACTTTCAAGTTCTAAACTGCTCGATATATCTTGATAATTATCGGTTTCTGAATTACAGGATACTAGTCCAAAGCAGACTAAAATCAAAATGGCATAACGCAGGGTGGACATATTCCGAAGATTTTGAATAACATCCAAATCTAGTAGAAATGTTAAAATTTTAACTCTAAAACAGACGAACGTACTAAATAATTGATTAAAAGGAAACGAATGCTCTTTTTTTCGATAAAATGACTCCGTATGAAGTGAATAGCCTAGAGATCTCTTTTTTCAAACTTTAGAAAGGCGTTTTTGGGTTTTAAAGTAATCAATGGTGTAATTTCAATAACATCAAAATTTGGATGAATTTTATAGATTGAAACTAATTCCGAAACAGCGATAATCATTTCGAACATGGCAAAGTTATTACCTATACATTTTCTCGGACCTGCGCCAAATGGAAAATATTGAGATGAGTATTTCCTACTGCCTTCATTAAAACGTTCAGGTAAAAACTCATCTGGTTGATCCCATAATTTTGGATGACGATGCATTTCGTAAACAGAAAATAAGAGATTGGATCCCGCTTCAAAATCCAATTCGTTAAAAGTGTCTGGTTCAATATTAACGCGATCTATAAAATAAGCTGGAGGATAGAGTCGCATGGCTTCTTCAATAACTTGTTGGCAGACTTTAGACTGTGTTACCAAATCCATTAAATCGTCACTTTCTGATTTTAGGGCGATTCGTTCTTTATAAATTTCTTCCTGCCATTTGGGATGCAATGCCAATAACTGAGTGGTAAAGGTTAAGGCGTTAGAGGTAGTTTCGTGCCCTGCCGTAAATAAAATTAAAATTTCGTCAATGAGCTGTTCTTCTTCCATGGAAGTGCCATCGTCGTATTTAGCATCTAAAAGCATGTCCAACAAATCGTGCTCTTTTACAGCTGAAGCTCGTCTTTCGTTAACGATTCGTTTTAATATTTGACGTGCTTCCTGAGTTAAATCAATATACTTTTGAATTTCGCCACTCAAATTAAACCACCAGCCCAAATAAGGCTGGCGTAATTCTTTAACCAACATTTTTTGAGCGGCCTCAGTAATATATTGAAGTCTATTAATATCATCTTGATTTGCCGCACTACTGAACAATGATTTTACAACCGTTTGAAAAGCTAAATCATTCAAAATAGGAAATAGATCAATGACTTTGTTAGACGTAATCTTATCATATTCTGATAGAATCGCACTTTTAATACTTTCTAGAAGATTCTCTAACTGCTTTTTATGAAAAGCTGGCTGAATGAGTTTACGCTGTTTTTTCCAATGATCACCTTCTGAAGTCAACAAACCCTTACCAACATATTTTACCAAATCTTCGGTCTGAATTTTAGATTTGGTATAATTTCTTTGATTCTTTTGAAGTACATATTCTGCAAAAGCCGCATCCCTGACAAAAATGACACTATTCTTTAAGCCGATTTTTAATTTAAAAACATCGCCTTGTTCTTCAAAATTTTGATGATGAAATGGTAGCGGATTTTTTAAAATTTCGAGTGAATGTTTTATAAATCGACTAAGTGGAACGGTTGGTATGTTTTGTTTTGGGTTCAAATTTTGATATTACATTTTTTTTAACTCCGACTTTAGTGGTTTATCCTTCTTCTCAAGCGGAATATGGGAATGCTAAGATGGGCTTTTTTTTAGAATAACCCTCCTTGAGTAGGACCTTTCATTTTTCCCAAATGCTTATATGCCTGCTCTGTAACTTCACGGCCACGAGGCGTTCGCATTATAAAACCCTGTTGTATTAAAAACGGCTCGTAAACTTCTTCAATCGTTTCTGTACTCTCACTTACTGCTGTGGCGATAGTGCTAATTCCCACTGGTCCACCTTTAAATTTATCTATTATGGTGGTTAAGATTTTATTATCCATTTCGTCCAGACCATAGGCATCCACGTTGAGTGCCTTTAATGCAAATTTGGCGATTTCGATATCAATCTTTCCATTGCCTTTTATTTGAGCAAAATCTCGAACACGCCTTAATAAAGCATTCGCAATACGCGGTGTTCCTCTACTTCTACCTGCAATTTCAATGGCTGCTTCCATGGTAATCGGCATACTTAAAATTGAAGCACTACGTTGAACTATAGAAGTTAATAATTCGGTTTTATAATATTGTAATCGACTGCTAATCCCAAATCGTGCTCGCATTGGTGCTGTTAATAATCCAGAACGTGTTGTTGCACCAACAAGGGTAAATGGATTAAGATTAATTTGAACAGTTCTGGCATTCGGTCCAGACTCTATCATGATATCTATCTTATAATCTTCCATCGCAGAATATAAATACTCTTCTACAATTGGACTTAGTCGGTGGATTTCATCTATAAATAATACATCACGCACCTCTAGATTGGTAAGTAAACCTGCTAAGTCGCCAGGCTTGTCCAAAACCGGTCCTGAAGTTACCTTAATACCAACCTCCAACTCGTTAGCTAAAATATGTGCTAAGGTAGTTTTACCTAAACCAGGAGGGCCGTGAAACAACGTATGGTCCAATGCTTCTTCTCGTAAATTTGCAGCTTGTACAAAAACCAATAGATTTTCCAATACTTGATCTTGACCAGTAAAGTCTTCAAACGTTAAGGGTCTTAATTTCTTCTCGACATCTAGTTCTTCTGATGTGAAGTTATCATTATATGGGTTTAGGTTTTCATTCATAGTACTTCCTGCGAAGGCAGGAATCTCTTATTTTATTATTTCCAAAACCTACAATGTATTAAGAATTGTGTAGGTTAATGACCAAACCAATTTCGGCTAAAGCAAATATAACGAAAAAGACCTTTGGAATGTTATATCAATCCAAAGGTCTTTTCTTATTTGTTATGAGATTAATTTAGATTGCAAGAAATGGGAAATTCATTAAATTGTTAGTCACAATTAAATAAAATAAAAAAGCCTTTCTGTAAATAGAAAGGCTTTCAGTATTGTTGTTTATTCTCGATTATGAGATTCCTGCCTTCGCAGGAACTTGTTAATGCTGTAATTCCTCTTCGCCTTCCATCATCGGTACATTCTGAGGTACAAAGTCCTCTTCATGTCCTGGTTTACTGTAATCGTAAGACCAACGGTAAACATGAGGTATTGCACCTGGCCAGTTACCGTGAATATGTTCTACTGGCGCAGTCCATTCTAAAGTTGTAGATCTCCATGGGTTTTGTACAGCTTTTTTGCCAAAGAATATACTGCTAATAAAGTTATATAAGAATACTAACTGTACTAGTCCTCCGACAAGAGCAAATACGGTAATGACAACATTAGTGTTAGCTAAATCATCGAATAAAGGGAAATTAGAGTTTGTATAATAACGCCTTGGTAATCCTGCCATACCTATAAAGTGCATTGGGAAAAATACACCATAAGCACAAATTGCGGTTACCCAAAAATGTACGTATCCTAAGTTTTTATTCATCATTTTACCAAACATTTTTGGGAACCAATGATAGATACCTGCAAACACACCATATAAGGCTGAAATACCCATAACTAAATGAAAGTGGGCTACCACAAAATAAGTATCGTGAACATTGATATCTAGAGCGCTATCTCCCAAAATAATACCTGTTAAACCACCTGTGATGAATGTAGATACTAGACCTATGGAAAACAACATCGCTGGATTCATTTGCAGATTTCCCTTCCATAAGGTCGTTATATAATTAAATGCTTTTACCGCTGATGGAATTGCAATTAACAAGGTTGTAAAAGTAAATACGGAACCTAAAAATGGATTCATCCCTGAGATAAACATATGGTGACCCCAAACAATGGTTGATAAAAAAGCAATGGCCAATATTGAAGCAACCATAGCGCGATACCCGAATATTGGTTTACGTGAATTTGTAGCTATAATTTCTGAGGTAATTCCTAACGCTGGTAAAAGCACGATATATACCTCTGGGTGTCCTAAGAACCAAAATAAATGTTCAAATAATACCGGTGATCCACCTTGATAATGCAATACTTCACCCTGAATAAAGATATCAGATAAAAAGAATGACGTACCAAAACTTCTATCCATAATGAGTAATAACGCCGCAGATAATAATACAGGGAATGAAATTACACCAATAATGGCTGTTACAAAAAATGCCCAAATGGTCAATGGTAATCTAGTCATTGACATCCCTTTTGTTCTAAGATTAATTACGGTTACAATATAATTAAGAGAACCTAATAAAGACGATGCGATAAATATGGCCATGGATACTAACCAGAGTGTCATTCCTAGTCCAGAACCTCCTGATGCCATCGGCAACGCAGACAGCGGTGGATAAATTGTCCAACCTGCTGCAGCTGGACCAAACTCGACAAAAAATGACGATATCATGATAACACATGAAAGAAAAAATAGCCAGTAAGACACCATATTAAGAAAACCGGATGCCATGTCACGTGCTCCAATTTGTAAAGGGATTAAGAGGTTACTAAAAGTACCGCTTAGCCCTGCAGTAAGTACAAAGAACACCATCAGTGTTCCGTGTATGGTTACTAATGCCAAATAAATATCGGCATCCATAACACCTTCTGGCGCCCATTTGCCCAATAATGCTTCAAATAATACATTTGGTTCTTCTGGCCATGCAATTTGCATACGCATCAATAAGGACATTAAAATCCCTAGAATACCCATAACAATTACACCTGTAATCAGATACTGCTTAGCAATCATTTTATGATCTTGGCTAAAGATGTACTTCGTTACAAATGTTTCCTTGTGATGATGTACGTCGTGGTCATCATCGTGACTGTGTGTATCTATAGTTGCTGACATAATCTATTTTCTTTTTCTTAAAAAATCTTTTAATTTAATGAATCTGGAAAGGATTTCTGTTCTTTCATCCATGCATCAAACTCTTCTTGTGTTTCTACAATAATCTTCATCTGCATATTGTAGTGGGACTTACCGCAAATCTTATTACATAATAATAAGTAATCGAATTCATAAACCAACTCTTGTCCAGATTCTTCAACCTTAGCTTTTCGCTCTAATCTAAGTTGATTAATGTTTTGTACTTTCTCTATCATATCAGGATTCTCACGCATCTCAGCAGTTGTTACTGTAGGCGTAAAACCAAATTGCGTTACCATACCTGGAACACAGTTCATCTGTGCTCTAAAGTGCGGCATATATGCAGAGTGCAACACATCTTGTGATCGCATTTTAAATAGTATCGGTTGATCCACTGGTAAATGTAGTTCCGTAACAATAACATCGTCTTGAGCATTAGGATCATCTTCATCAACACCTAAAACATTGGCACGATCTATATCTATCAATCGCACGTTAGCTTTTCCTAAAACATTGTCCGCACCACTGTATCGTGCTTTCCAATTAAATTGTTGCGCATATAATTCAATTACCATTGGATCGTCTTCTTCATCGATATTCATAATATCGTTCCAAGTAAATAATCCATAAATGATTAAACCAGCCAAAACGATAACCGGAATTATAGTCCATATAAATTCTAAAGTGTTGTTATCGGCATAGAACAACGCTTTCCTTCCTTTTTCTCCTCTATATTTAAAAGCAAAATAATGCAATAAGAATTGCGTAATTGTTTGTACTGTAAATATCACCACCATGGAGATAATCATTAAATTATCAAGTCCTGGACCATGTTCTGAAGCCGCATTTGACGTTAGTGGCAAATCACCTAAATACCAAAAACTAAGAATGGTTATGACATAAATAAATATCAAAAAACCTATCATCATATAGCCATTGATTTTGTTATCATGGTCGGTTGCAACAGGGGAACTCGTTGTGCCAACTTGAGCCAAATCAAAAATCTTTACCATTTGCCATAAGGCAACAGCTGCAAAGAGTACAATTATAATCGTTAATAAAGCAGTCATTATCGTTTCTATTCTTTTTAAAAATTAATAATGGAAATGTTCACTTTCCTTAATAAATGGATTTCCTTTTGGTAATAATGGATATTTGCCAAGCGCAGTAAAGACAATAAGCAAGAATATGCCACCAAATAATAGTATTGATCCTATCTCCGGAATACCAATAAACCATCTATCACCTACGGTTGCTGGCATAATCATATTGAATATATCTATATAGTGTCCACAAAGGATTACTATACCAGCCATGATTACAAACCAATTTATGCGCTTATAATCACTATTCATCAATAATAATAATGGGAAAATAAAATTCATTACTATCATACCGAAGAATGGTAAATTATAATCCTCTATACGTGTAATGAAATAAGTAACTTCCTCCGGAATATTCGAATACCAGATTAACATAAATTGAGAGAACCATAAATAGGTCCAGAAAATACTAAAACCAAACATAAATTTAGCTAAATCATGAATATGGCTATCATTTACATGTTCTAATAAGCCTTTTGATTTCAGAAAAATAGCAATCATCGCAATCGTTGTAACGCCACAAACTAGCATACCTGCTAATACATACCACCCAAACAATGTACTGAACCAATGAGGATCTACACTCATTATCCAATCCCAAGACATCATTGATTCCGTATAGATGAAAAATACCAAAAATCCTGCAGAAATTCTGAAGTTCTTTTTAAAGTTTCTGTTATCATTTATATCCGCGTTGTCCTGTGCCACCGAAAACTTTCTAGAGAAATGACGGTAAAGCGACCAACCTGCTAAGAAAATAAGGCCTCTAATAAAAAATCCTGCTTTGTTTAACCAACTTGATTTACCTGCTACCAAAGCATCGTAGTTATCACTGCCTTTTGTAGTCATACCATCCGTTAACCATATAAATAAATGACTATCCGCAAGGAAAGCAATTAATAATACAATTATACCACCTGGTAAAAGATAAGCCGTAATACCTTCCATGACTCTAAACAATACTGGTGACCAACCTGCTTGCGATGCATATTGAACCGCATAAAAAGCTAACACACCTAAGGCAATCATAAAGAAAAAGAAAGCTGCAACGTATAACGCAGAATATGGTCTGTTATGTATTTGATGTAATACGTGTTCTTCATGACTCATGGCATGACCTTCCTCAGCATGAGCTGCTCCATGCGCTTCTTCGACATGTCCGTCGGTTTCGTCAACATGTGATGCTGCTTCTCCATGAGACGCTCCATGTGCCTCATTAGCATGAGCGTCACCATCATGTGATTCACTTGCTAATAGCTCTTTTACATCCTCAACGGTTTCGTAATGATGAGCATCCATAAAGCCGTAACCAACACCTAACAGTCCTAAAACTATTAAAATGATAGCCCCTATTCTTAATCGATTTGAAATTTTATATTCCATTTATATAATCTTTATCTAAATCTTACTTTTCTAAATCTGCCTTCAGTTTTTCAACATAAGCAACCACTTGCCAACGCTCTTCTTCGTTCAATTGGTTGGCATAAGAACCCATTGTATTCTTTCCGTAATAAATAACATGATAAATACTGCCAGTTGTAATTGCTCTACCAACATCGGCATAACTAGGCACACCTAAAATCTTTTCACGTTGCACTAACTTCCCTTTACCATCACCTTTGGCGCCATGGCAAATACCACAGTAAATGGTATATAATGGGCCTCCTTTAGCATAGTCAATACGAGTTTTAGTTGAATCTTGTTCAGCATTGCCCATTTCAGTTAAAGGAATAGGATCCGCTAATGGATTTTCAAGCGTAGCTTTAGCCAAGGCATATCCTTCATTCGTATTTGGAATTTCAAAAGGCATAAAATCACCTCTAGGAATAGTGCCATCCGCTGGTAATCTAGCTTCCATGTCATATTCGAAAATATTTGTACCGTCGACATCAACATTGGCCTCTTGATAGGCTTCATAACCTACAGACTCATACATATTAGGCATGTACTGATAGTTTCGGCTCGAGTTCTTTTGGCAAGACACAAAGCTTACCAATAATATTGTTACTACAATATATTTTGTGGCTATCTTCATATTAATGTGCATCTTCATCTTTATCTACAATATTTATTTCAGCAGCTCCAGTTTCCTTTAAAAGCGTCATTAATGAATCCTCATTATTGTGTATGGCTATCTCCATTAAGAAATGGTCATCTGTTGTTCGTGGGTCTGGATTTTCTGCTTTTTTAAATGGCCACATCCTACTTCTTAAGTAAAACGTAATAACCATTAAGTGGGCCGCAAAAAATACCGTTAGCTCGAACATTATCGGCACAAACGCTGGCATATTTTCAATATAACTAAAACTTGGCTTACCACCAATATCTTGTGGCCAATCTTCAATCATTATATAGTTCATCATTACAATGGCTACCGTAAGCCCAACGCAACCGTACATAAATGACGTAATTGCTATACGTGTTGGTGCCAATCCCATTGCCTTGTCTAGTCCGTGGACTGGAAAAGGGGTGTATATTTCTTCAATGTGATGTCGTTCTGCCTTTACCTTTTTAACGGCTGACATTAAGATATCATCATCTGTATAAATAGCATGAATTACTTTCGAAGCTTCCATAGACTATATTAGTTGTTTAATAAGTTTTTAGCTTGTCCTGACCAATCATCACGTTCTGCTCTTCCTGGGAAAGAACCTGTGATTTCATCTAACAAGTCATATTCTCTTTTTGTCATTTTACTTACTTGTGCGTAAGTAAAAATTCCTAATGTGTTCAGTACCTCTTCCATTTTTGGACCAATACCACTAATCACTTTTAAATCGTCTGGTGTTTGAACATCAGGATCAAACCTGCCAACACCTTCTAAAAGATTACCTAATTTTTCTTCATCGTCCTGCAAAGGTTTTGAAGCTGTAGTCGTTTCAGGGAGTTTATAGTTAGATGTTCTATCATCTGCACCTGTACCGACAAGTGTCTCTCCGTTTTCTCTAATACGCTTATAACGTTCTCCAGAAGATTTTAAAATGGTTTTAACCTCTGCTTGCGCAATTACTGGGAATGTACGTGAGTACAATAAGAATAACACAAAGAAGAATCCGATGGTTCCAATGAAAATTCCAATATCCACAAATGTTGGTGAGAACATAGACCAAGAAGATGGTAAATAATCTCTATGTAATGAGGTTACAATAATTACAAATCGCTCAAACCACATTCCAATGTTTACAACAATAGATATAACGAATGAGAACATAATACTTGTTCTTAATTTCTTAAACCACATAAACTGAGGCGAGAAAACATTACAGGACATCATTGCCCAATATGCCCACCAGTAAGGTCCAGTTGCTCTGTTTAAGAATGCGTATTGCTCGTACTCCACACCAGAATACCACGCAATAAATAGCTCTGTAATATAAGCAACACCAACGATCGAACCTGTAATCATAATTACAATGTTCATTAACTCTATGTGTTGTACTGTAATATAATCTTCAAGGTTACACACTTTTCTCATAATAATAAGGAGTGTATTTACCATAGCAAATCCTGAGAATACCGCTCCTGCAACAAAGTAAGGTGGGAAAATCGTCGTATGCCAACCTGGAATAACCGACGTTGCGAAGTCAAAGGATACAATAGTATGTACAGAAAGTACTAAAGGTGTTGCCAAACCAGCAAGTACTAGAGATACTTCTTCAAAACGTTGCCAATCCTTCGCACGACCAGACCAACCGAAACTCACTAAAGAATAAATTTTCTTTTGGAAAGGTTTAACAGCTCTGTCTCTTAACATAGCGAAATCTGGTAATAAACCTGTCCACCAGAAAACTAGTGACACAGATAAATAGGTTGAAATCGCAAATACATCCCAAAGTAATGGTGAATTAAAGTTAACCCATAAGGACCCAAATTGATTCGGAATTGGTAATACCCAATATGCTAACCATGGACGACCCATGTGAATAATTGGAAACAAACCTGCCTGTACAACTGAGAAAATGGTCATGGCTTCCGCAGAACGGTTAATTGCCATTCTCCATTTTTGACGGAAAAGTAAAAGTACGGCAGAAATTAATGTTCCTGCGTGACCAATACCAACCCACCAAACGAAGTTAGTAATATCCCAAGCCCAGTTTACGGTCTTGTTAAGACCCCAAACTCCAATACCTGTAGATATGGTATAAATAATACAACCTATTCCCCAAAGGAATGCTACCAAAGCAATGCTAAAAACAATCCACCATGCTCTGTTGGCTTTGCCTTCAACTGGTCTTGCTACATCTATAGTAACATCGTGATACGATTTTTCGCCAGTGACTAAAGGTCTTCTAATAGGTGCTTCGTAATGAGACGCCATAATTATATACTTGTTTCTTTATTATTTATGCTTTTGATGTGTTTCTCACTTTTGTTTGATAAATCACGTTTGGTTTTGTTCCAACGCTTTCTAACAAGTGATACATACGATCATCTTCTTTTAGTTCTGCAATCTTACTGTCTTTGTCATTAATGTCTCCGAATACCATTGCTCCGTTTCCACAAGCTGCGGAACAAGCCGTTTGGAATTCTCCATCTTTAACCAAACGTCCATCACGTTTTGCATCCAGAATTGTTTTTTGTGTTTTTTGAATACACATAGAACATTTTTCCATGACACCACGTGAACGAACAGTAACATCTGGATTCAATACCATACGTCCTAAATCGTCATTCATATAGTAATCGAACTCATCATTCTTATTGTATAAGAACCAGTTGAAACGACGTACTTTATAAGGACAGTTGTTGGCACAATATCTTGTACCTACACAACGGTTATATGCCATGTGGTTTTGACCTTGACGACCATGAGCTGTTGCAGCTACAGGACAAACTGTTTCACAAGGCGCATGATTACAATGCTGACACATTACAGGTTGAAATGCTACTTGAGGATTATCAGCAGGATGTTCCATCTCACCAAACTCACTCAATGAGCTACCTAAACCAGAAATATTTTCTTTCTTTTCGTTATCACCTTCAAATGAATCCTCTGAAGAATAGTATCTATCAATACGCAACCAGTGCATATCCCTACTACGTCTCATCTCCGTTTTACCAACAACAGGTACATTATTTTCTGCGTGACATGCAATAACACATGCGCCACAACCTGTACAAGCATTTAAATCAATTGATAAATTAAAGTGATGACCAACTGAACGGTCAAACTCATCCCATAAATCTACATCTGGAGATGTTACAGGCGTTTCTATATGATTTAAGGATACTTGAGGTGTTTTATTCCAACCATGTTTATGGTCGTTATATTTATAGGTATTGAATATCTCTAAGCTTGTTTCTTTAATGATGTCTCCACGACCCATTAAGGTATTGTGCAACTGTACACAAGCAAATTCATGCTCGCCAAGAGCTTTTTCAATAGTTATATTTTGTACAGGATTGAAATTTTGGTATAATGGATAAGCGTTAACTCCCGTTTTCATTTCGGCTTTTAAGGCTTTAGACGTTCTTCCAAAACCAAATGCTAAACCTGCAGAACCTTTTGCTTGTCCTGGCTGAATAATTACAGGAACGGTTATCGGTTCCGCTCCATTCACTGAAACTTTAGCATAGCTACTATTCAAACCACCATTGGCTTCATGCCAGTTTTCTAACTTTAATCTTTCAGCATCTGCTTTAGAAATCGTTAAATAGTTATCCCAAGTTGTTCTAGTAATAGGATCTGGAAATTCTTGTAACCATGGGTTATTGGCTTGCTGACCATCTCCCATACCTGTCTTGGTATAAAGTGATAATTCCATGCCATTTGCTGATGCTGTTTTAGCCAAAGCTCTAGCTGCAGCACCACCTGTTAATACCGAAGCAACATCTGTATTACCACTCGTATTATTAACTGTAGTTGATGATGTCGTGGTTGTGTACTCGTCTTTATCTTCGTCTTTGATTCCAACACCTACGGCAACATCATGAATAACGCCACCTAAGAACGTTCTATCTTTTTTATCGTTTAATTCAGATGAAGAAGTTTCAACTGTTGTCGATGAGCCATTTGAACTATTTCCTGCTGAACCTGCTACAAAAACACCATCTTGAACGGCTTTATTAAATGAAGACCCATTTAATACACTTTCTGTCCAAACTGATTTTAAATAATCTCTATAAGAACCTGTCGCTCCCGTCCAGCCCATCAATACTTCTTGAAACTGTTTTGTATCAAACAATGGGCGAATTGTAGGTTGCATCATTGAATAATGACCCGACTTGAATTCGAAATCTCCCCAAGATTCTAAGTTATGAGGTGTCGCAGCAATATATTGACAATCTGTTGCCGTTTC
This sequence comes from Winogradskyella schleiferi, assembly GCF_013394655.1. Taxonomy (NCBI): domain Bacteria; kingdom Pseudomonadati; phylum Bacteroidota; class Flavobacteriia; order Flavobacteriales; family Flavobacteriaceae; genus Winogradskyella; species Winogradskyella schleiferi. Next base: position 450,740 of record NZ_CP053351.1, on the reverse strand, counting down.
GTCTTGTTTCATCGAAAACGCAACTGATAATTCTGTTTTAGCCAAACCTTCTTTAAAGTCCGAAGCATTTGGAAGTGTGTACATTGGATTCACACCATTCATGATAATGGCACCAACTTTTCCAGCTTTCATATCAGCAACTAACTGCATCACAGCTTTATCGCTTCCTTGTCTAGTTTTTATGGTAGTACTCGGATCAAAAGCCTTACTTCTTAAAAAGCTATTGATTTCTAAAACTGTTGTCTGTGCATTCACATCTTGAATACCTGTAACAACCACCGCGTTACTTCCAGCTAAACTCAATTCTTTTGCTGCGGATTTGATTGCTGCATCAATGCCTTCTGGAAGATTTGCTCCTCCTGAAGAATTTCCAGTTACTGCACTATATAATTTAGCTAAAGCTAATTTTTGTTCACTTGGTGTTAATGGCACACGTTTGTCTGCATTTGCACCAGTCAAAGACATATTGGATTCAAACTGAATATGTCTGGACATTTGACCATTTTCTGGAATACGATTTTTAGCATAACCTCCAGAAAAATTACCCCCTTGCCAATCCCCTAGAAAATCAGCTCCAATAGAAACAATGGTTTTTGCTTTAGAGAAATCGTAATTAGCCATTCCTCTTGTTCCGTACTTGGCTTGGTAAGCATCTAATGTTGCAGATTCTGAAACGGCATCATAAGCCACATGACTTACATTTCCGAATTTCGATTTGAAATCTGCAATTAATTTATTTGTAGATGGACTCGGCATTGAATGTGTTAACAATACAATCGCTTTACCATTAAGGCCATTTAATTTTGAAGTTGTTTCAGACATGAACGTCTCCCAAGAGATTTTTGAATCCCCTTTCATCGGCGATTTCACTCTGAGGTTATCATACAGTCCTAAAACTGAAGCATTAACTCTGGCATTTGCCATTCCACTTGTTTTGGAATCAGAATTATGTTCAATTTTTATAGGTCGTCCTTCTCGTGTCTTTACTAAAACACTAGCAAAATCGTAACCATCTGCAATCGTCGTTGCATAATAATTAGCTACACCAGGAATAATTTCCGTTGGTTGATTTATATAAGGAATTGACTTAATCACTGGTCCTTCACAAGCTGCTAGCGAAGCTGCCGCTGTACTGAAACCAACGTATTTTAAGAAATCACGACGCGTAGTAGATGAAGATTCCAAAGTTTCTTTATCTCCTAAAAATTCATCCGTAGGAATTGTTTCCACAAATTCATTTTGTTGTAGCGCCTCAACAATAGAGCTCTTTTCGTTTAGCTCTTCAACACTTTTCCAGTATTTCTTGTTTGATGACATAGTGTTTATTTATGATTTTAGATTTTAGATTTACGACTAGTTTTTGCGTCGTAATTCATCAATCGTAATTCTTTAATTTTTAATAGTGGCATTTACCACATTCCAAACCTCCCATTTGTGCAGCAGTTAACTGATCAACACCATACTTTTTGGATAGTTCTTCGTGAATTTTTGTATAATACTCGTTGTCTTGAACTTTTACATTCGTCTCTCTGTGACAGTTAATACACCAGCCCATAGTTAACGGCGCATGTTGGTACATAATTTCCATTTCCTCAACAGGTCCATGACAAGTTTGACATTCTATACCTGCAACAGAAACATGCTGTGAGTGATTGAAATAAGCAAAATCAGGCAAATTATGAATACGAATCCATTTTACAGGCTTTTGATCTCCTGTATAACCTGTGCCATCCCAGCCTACTGCATCGTATAATTTTTGGATTTCAGCATTATAATCTACACCATATTCTTCACCTTCCGCTAAAGTCTCTGGTGCCACTTCTGAAATCGATTTATGACAATTCATACAAACATTTAATGAAGGAATGCCCGAATGCTTGCTCACCCTTGCTGAAGAGTGACAATATTTACAATCGATACCATTATCACCAGCATGAATTCTATGCGAATAATGAATTGGCTGAACCGGTTCGTAACCCTGATCTACACCAACTTGCATAAAATAACCATATACAAAGTAACCACTCGCCAATAAAAAGACGATTGCCGTAACCAATACCAAAAACTGGTTCTGAACAAACGCTTTCCATAATGGTGTTTTTTTATTTTCGGCAGGAACCTCAATACCCTTAGCATCTGCAAATCGATTAAGTGTTTTATTTACTAACACTAAAGCCATTGCTAGTAAAGCAAACAATAAAGCTAAAGCACCTAAGATTAAGTTGTTTGAAACTCCTCCTTGTTGACCAGCCTCTCCACCACCAGTGCTCTCAACCACAACAGGCTCTGGAGCAGGAGCAGCTGTATAAGCTAAAATATCAGAAATATCTTGATCACTCAACTGCGGGAAGGCCGTCATCGCTGTTTGGTTGTACTCGTTGTAAATTTTAACAGCGTAAGAATCTCCAGACTTAATCAATGAAGCACTATTTCTAATCCATGAATTTAACCACTCTCTACCAAGACCTTGTTCTTCCGCCAATCTCGCCTCAACATTACGTAATGCAGGACCTGTCATTGGCTTGTCTAGCTTATGACAAGCGGCACAATTAGAATTATAAAGTGATTTTCCATTTGCAGGATCACCTTCTTGGGCTATAAGAGAAGTTGAAAACGTAAGTAAAAGTACAATACAAAGACTATATATCTTTGAGGTTAAACCACAGTAAATCACCTGTTTCATATTATAAGTTGGATTATCTTCTAAACTTTGGTACGATTTTTTCATTAAAAATGTGAAAAAAGATGTTTATAAAAACTCTGGCAAAAGTAACATTTAAAGTCGATTTTGAAAATCTTAGAGAACTGTTAATATATAATTTATACCAATTCTAAATAAAGTCTTTTTGAAATTTTATAGGTGTAAATTCGTTCCTTTTATATTGCGAACTTGCAGTCAATTGGTTACAACTTAAAAGTGCACAAAAAATATTTGCACATGTTTCATTGAAAACTATACCTTTGCCAGTAAATACTCATATTATGAAATTAAAATATAAATCCCTGTGTTTAGTGATTTTAGGCTTTCTATTAACGGCTGCTTTACATGCACAACAAGGGGAAGTTAATATTAGCCAAGACAGTGATATTGATAAATTATTAGAGTTTAAAAAGGATATTAAAACATCGAAGGTATATAAAATCCAAGTATATCAAAGTGTAGATCCCGATAAAGCACAACGGGAGAAATCCAATTTCTTAAACTCCTATGACCAATGGCCTGTGGAAATTGTATGGAACACGCCTAATTATAAAGTTTGGGTTGGCAATTTTGCAACAAGATTGGAAGCTGAACGTGCTGGTGTAAAAATCAAGAAACAATACATGAATGCTATTATTTTTCAGCCTAAAACTGATAAGGACTAATAGATTAGAGCAACTTTAATTTTCTTTTTATCGCCATTAGAAATCGTGGAACAATCGGCCTGCTTTTCACGAAAGATTTTCTTTTATTCTTATCGTAATCCTCATAATTACATTTAACCAATTGTTTTGGAATTTTCATAAAACTATTATTGGATCCATGCATACTGTAAGTACAAATAGAATAGTTTTTGTTCTGTTTGTTTTCGAGATAATAAAATGGCGAGGAATCGTTAAAGGTTCTAACCGAAATATCACAATGATCCACGACATACATTTCTATTGCAAACAGCAAATAATTGTCTTTAATATCCTTTAATAAATCACTAAAATATGTACTGGAAAAGAACCTTGAATTTTCAATTCTGTAATTTTGGTCATTAGAGCAATAAAAAACTGAATTGTAATTAAAATCTTTTAATTTATTTACAATTATAGTTTCATCCATACTCGCATTTAATTTTTTATTTAAGCGATCACCTCTTCTAAGATGCAAACCTATAACGGGCTTTTCTAATCTATTCAAAATATTATCACCAAGTTGTTTTATTTGTGAAGGTGCCGTAACTAGAGGAATAACGAATTTCACGCCGACGCCATGATACAATTTGGCTAAACTAAACGCTTGGTACGTTTTTTTTAAGTTCCAGAAATTATCGTTTTGCAAGTTTCTAATAACCAACGTTTCATTTGTATTATAATTGAATTTCTTATCTTCAATATTCAAAATAGCATTAGAATCAAGTCGCTTTTCTATGTCTAAAAAATTTTCTTCTAAGATGTAGTGGACATTTAGTTTATCGATATTAATATAGTCTTCAATTAAATAGCTCTCGATAGGTTTTCCATTATTGTGTTGTGAGCCCAATTGAAATTTAGGGATTATGGCAATTCTATTGCTCAATTTAGCCTCTGCCAATAATATCATTAAACAAGAACGACGGTCCAATAAACCTTCACCAAATTTTTTAGATGATTTGTAATACAGATATTTCATTGCAAGCTTTGATATAAGCGCTAAGATAAGAATCTAACAAAAACGGCGACCAATGGTCGCCGTTTTTCTATTATTTAAAGTTATTATTTCAACTTTTTCTTTACCTCTACCTCTTGGAATGCTTCTATAACATCACCTATGGCAATATCGTTATAGTTTTTGATCTGCATACCACAATCGTAGCCTTTTGCCACTTCTCTTACATCATCCTTAAATCGTTTCAATGCTTCAAGTGAACCTGTATGAACAACGACGCCATCTCTAATAATCCTAATGTTAGAATTTCTGAAGATTTTTCCATTGGTAACCATACAACCCGCAATGTTTCCAACTTTAGATACTTTGAATATTTCTCTAATTTCAGCTGTACCAGTAACTTCTTCTTTAACCTCAGGAGATAACATACCTTCCATGGCATCTTTAAGATCGTTAATGGCTGCATAGATAATTGAGTAAGTTCTGATATCAATTTCTTCCTTGTCCGCAATCATTCTTGCATTTCCAACAGGTCGTACATTAAATCCGACAATAATGGCATCTGAAGCTGTAGCCAACAATACATCACTTTCTGTAATGGCACCAACGCCTTTATGTATAATATTAACTTGAATTTCTTCAGTAGATAATTTTTGGAAAGAATCCGTTAATGCTTCCACAGAACCATCCACATCACCTTTAAGGATAATATTCAACTCTTGGAAATCTCCAAGTGCGATACGACGTCCTATTTCGTCTAATGTAATATGACGTTGCGTTCTAACGGATTGCTCACGTTGCAATTGTGTACGTTTGGTTGCTATTTGTTTTGCTTCACGCTCATCTGCAAAGACATTAAACTTGTCACCTGCTTGTGGTGCACCATCCAATCCAAGAATAGATACTGGAGTTGCAGGTCCTGCTTCTTCAACATCATGTCCTCGTTCATCTTGCATGGCCTTAACTTTACCACTATTTTTTCCGGCTAATACATAATCACCAACTTTTAAAGTACCTGCTTGTACTAAAATAGTTGACACGTAACCTCTACCTTTATCCAAGTAAGCTTCAACGACTGTTCCGCTTGCGGCTTTATTAGGATTGGCTTTTAGCTCTAACAATTCGGCTTCAAGTAATACTTTTTCTAGTAATTCCTTAACACCTGTTCCTACTTTCGCAGAAATATCATGGGATTGAATTTTACCGCCCCAATCTTCTACCAAGAGATTCATCTGTGCCAATTGCTCTTTTACCTTTTCAGGATTTGCATCTGGCTTATCTATTTTATTGATTGCAAAAACAATTGGCACTCCAGCTGCTTGGGCATGGGAAATCGCCTCTTTTGTTTGTGGCATTATAGCATCATCTGCTGCCACAACAATAATAGCGATATCCGTAACTTGGGCACCACGCGCACGCATCGCTGTAAAAGCCTCGTGACCTGGCGTATCTAAAAATGCTATTTTTTGCCCATTCTCTAGCTCTACACCATAAGCACCAATGTGCTGTGTGATACCACCAGATTCTCCTGCAATTACATTCTCCTTACGTATGTAATCCAATAAAGACGTTTTACCGTGATCAACGTGACCCATTACGGTTACAATTGGCGCTCTTGGTTCTAAATCCTTAGGATCGTCTTCAACAACATCAATTGATTCTTCGATATCCGCTTTGATAAATTCTACGTCGTATCCAAATTCTTCAGCAACAATAGTCAATGTTTCTGCGTCCAAACGCTGGTTCATTGTAACCATCATTCCTAAAGACATACATGCTGAAATCACTTGGGTAACGCCAACTTCCATCATGGTAGCAACCTCACTTACCGTTACAAATTCTGTAACTTTAAGCGTCTTGCTTTCTGCTGCTGCAATTTCTTGATCAATTTCAGATTGTTCTCTGTGCTGATCTCTCTTGTCTCTTCTATATTTAGCGCCTTTTCCTTTACTGGATTTGCCCTGTAATTTTTCAAGAGTCTCTCTAATTTGTTTCTTTACATCTTCTTCAGTAGGCTCTTCCTTAACCACTTTAGGTCTTGTATTTCCTCCACGTCCTTTACCGCCTCGTCTTTTATCAAAATTTGGTTTTCCAGCTGTATCATTTCCACCTTTACTAATTCTACGTCTTTTACGCTTGTTGGTGTTATCTGAACTTGACTTCTCGTCTTTTTTCTTTTTAGGTTTCTTGAATTTAGAAAGATCTATCTTCTCTCCTGCTACTTTTGGTCCGGACAGTTTTTTGTATTGTGTTTTTAAGGTCTCTTCAGCTGGTTCTCCCTCCTTATCTTCCTTGGCTAACTTATCTTTTCTAGTCTCAACCGTTTTAGATTCGTCCGCTTTTGGCTTTTCAGCTTTAGCTGTTTCAGTTTTATCAGCTTCCTCCTGCTTTTCGGTTTCCGCTTTTTCAGAAACTTCTTTTTCTTCAGTTTTTGGCTTAGCCTCTTCTTTCTTTTCTGCCTTTTCAGCTTTTGGAGTTTCCTTAACCTCAGGAGTTTTGGACTCTTCCTCTTTTTCTGCTTTAGCTTTTTTGTCTAAGTCAATTTTACCAACTTGTTTTGGGCCGCTTAACTCAGCTTTAGCTTTAACCACAGATTCCCTTTCTGCCTTTTGCTTTTGCTTTTCTTCAATTTCGCGTTCTCTCTGTTCGCGAAGCTCCTCTTTTTCCTTAAGTTTTGCTTCACTAACTTCCTGAGCTTTTTCACGCTTCGTTGCATCGGTCTGAAATTCATCAGATAGCGTGTCATAAACCTCTTGCGAAATTTTTGTATTAGGGCTTTTCTCAATCTCGACACCTTTGGATTCTAAAAAATCCACAGCACGATCTATTGAAATATTTAATTCCCTTAATACTTTATTTAATCTTGTTTGAGCCATAAATTGCCTGTAAAATACTTAAATATATTATATACTAATTTTAAATCAAAACTTATTTCGAACTAAAATTAGGTTGATACCAATTACACTTTAAAATGAACTAAACTTTCATTTTAAATTAAAACTGATATTTAATCTTCAAATTCTTCTTTTAGAATTCTGATAACATCTAAAATTGTTTCTTCTTCTAAATCTGTACGCTTCACTAAATCGTTAACATCTTGCTCCAAAATACTCTTTGCGGTATCTAGACCTGCTTTGCTAAATTCAGAGATCACCCATTCTTCAATCTCATCTGAGAATTCTTTTAACTCTACATCTTCTTCTGCACCTTCCCTAAACACATCGATCTCATAACCTGTTAATTGTCCCGCCAAACGAATGTTGTGACCACCTCTACCGATGGCTTTAGACACTTCTTCTGGTTTTAACAACACCTCAGCACGCATGTTTTCTTCATCTAACTTTAAAGACGTTACTCTTGCTGGACTTAATGCTCTTGTGACAAAAAGCTGAATGTTGTTGGTATAGTTGATAACGTCAATATTTTCATTCCCTAACTCACGAACAATACCGTGAATTCTAGATCCTTTCATACCAACGCAGGCACCAACTGGGTCGATTCTATCATCATAAGAATCTACTGCTACTTTTGCCTTTTCACCTGGAATACGAACTACTTTTTTAACGGTAATTAAACCATCGAAAACTTCCGGTATTTCTTGTTCGAATAATTTCTCAAGAAAAACAGGAGAGGTTCTAGACATTATAATTGCTGGTTTACTTCCTTTTAATTCCACACTTTCAATAATTCCTCTTACATTTTCTCCTTTTCTGAAAAAATCTGAAGGAATTTGTCGATCCTTTGGAAGGATAATTTCATTGCCATCGTCGTCTAGCAAAATAATTGCCCTGTGACGGATGTGATGAACTTCAGCTGTATAAATCTCACCTTCAAGCTCTTTAAAGTGCTTATAAATGTTAGTATTATCATGCTCGTGAATTTTAGAGATTAAGTTTTGTCTCAATGCTAAAATTGAACGTCTTCCCAAATCAATTAATTTCACTTCTTCTGCAACGTCTTCGCCAACTTCAAAATCTGGCTCTATTTTTTGAGCTTCAGACAATTCAATTTCTTGGTTAGGTTCTTCAACCTCTCCATCCGCCACAACAATACGGTTTCTCCAGATTTCTAAATCGCCTTTATCTGGATTTATAATGATATCAAAATTATCGTCATCGCCATATTTTTTCTTCAATGCATTTCGTAATACATCTTCAAGAATTGCCATTAGCGTAACTCTATCTATTAATTTGTCGTCTTTAAATTCTGAAAATGACTCAATTAACGCTACATTTTCCATAATTGATATGAATTAAAATTTTATTTTAACTTTTGCTTCTTTAATATTATCAAAAGCCACAGTTGCCGTTTTAGCTACTGTAATCTTTCCTTTACCTACCGGCTTTGGTTCTCTAGCCTTCCAGCTTAATACCACACCTTTTTCATTGACCTCGGTCAATTCCCCTTCTAAATTTTGACTATCCAAAGTCTTAACTTCCAAATTTCTGCCAACATGCTTATTGTATTGTCTTGGCAAAACTAAAGGAGTCGCTGCACCAGAGGATAATACTTCTAAGGAAAAATCGTGTTCGTCCCTATCTATATTGTGCTCAATAGCTCTGCTAATAAACATACAATCTTCTACCAAAACGCCGTTATCGCCATCTATTACAATTTTAATAGTATTATCGCCAGACACCGTAAAATCTATTAAGAACAGATCTTGTCTTTCTTCCAATGCGCTTTGTAATAAGTCTTCTACTATTTTCTTGAACATTATTTGATATAAAAAGAGAGGACTTCCCGTCCTCTCGCTTATTTATTTTTAGTAAACAACGGTGCAAATATACGACATTTTAATTTATTTATCCAAGTTATGTAATATGGAATAATTTTCATAGATTTAGTGAACTAAATTAAACCAATAAATATGAATAGAATTTTAGTTCCAACCGATTTTTCGGAACAAGCCGGAAATGCCTTAAAAGTAGCTGCAATGCTTGCCAAATCTCACAATGCTGAGATATATTTATTGCATATGATGGAAATTCCAGTACAACAAACCGACCAAGGAAGCACTCAAAGTGATATTCCCGAAACCTTGTTTTTTATGAAATTGGCCCAAAAGCGGTTTGCAGACCTCATGGCTTCAGATTATTTACAGGGTATTACTGTTCATGAAACCGTAAAAGCAGATATTACATTCAATGAAATTAAGGATTCCTGTAAAGAATTGGATATAGATTTTATTATTATGGGCTCCCATGGTGCATCTGGACTTAAGGAAATGTTTGTTGGCTCTAACGCGGAAAAAGTGGTTCGCACTTCTGAAGTACCTGTATTGGTAATTAAAAATGAACATCAAAGTTTTGACGTATCCGATTTCGTTTTTGCTTCTGATTTTAAGAATGACAATAAGAAAACTTATGAACAAGCCGTGAAATTTGCAGAATCTTTTGGCTCAAAAATTCATTTATTATTGGTAATCACGTCGAGTAACTTTATGACGTCTTATGAAGCAAAATCTAGAATTGATGATTTTATATCTGGACAAACTTTTAAGAATTATACTATCACCATACATAACGATACGACTGTAGAACAAGGAATTTTAAATGTGTCAAAGGACTTAGACGCAGACCTTATTGGTATTAGCACACACGGCAGACAAGGTATTGCACATTTCTTTAATGGTAGCATTAGTGAGGATTTGGTAAATCATGCTAAACGACCAGTAATTACTTTTAAGATATAGGAAAAAGCACAACATAAAATCAAAAAATCCTAATCATTTCTGATTAGGATTTTTTTCTTTCAGTTGGCCCACTAGGGATCGAACCTAGACTCTTTGGTACCAAAAACCAATGTGTTGCCAGTTACACCATAGGCCAATCTCTCAAATTGAGGGTGCAAATTTAATACAAAGTTTTATTTGGGCAAAAAAAAACGGCAAAATAATTGAAAATACTTAACGTTAACTTAAATCCTTAGACGTTTATGTAATAATTAGTAAATTCGCCTGCGTTAAATAGCAAAGTTTTTCATGAGAGATTTTAACTTTAAAAAGTGGAACAACATCTTAGGATGGTTTGTTTTTGCCGTAGCCGCTGTGGTTTACGGTCTTACCATTGAACCAACTGTTAGCTTTTGGGATGCTGGAGAATATATTCTTACCTCATCAAAATTACAGGTAGGACATCCTCCTGGAGCTCCATTATTTCAAATGTTTGGCGCGTTTTTCTCCATGTTCGCCTTAGAGCCTTCACAAATTGGTGCTATTATGAATATGATGAGTGGTGTGGCAAGTGCCTTTACCATTCTTTTTATGTTTTGGACCATTACTTTACTCCTTGTAAAACTGGTAAAATATCACAAAGATGACAATCCGAGTAAAGCCTATGCCATATTAGGAAGTGCGTTAGTAGGAAGTCTGGCTTTCACGTTTACGGATTCGTTTTGGTTCAATGCCGTTGAAACTGAAGTTTATGCCATGGCAACTTTAATCATGGCGATTTTGTTTTATTTAGGTTTGCGTTGGGAACAAGATATGCACAAGCCACGAGGAAACCGCTGGCTCATTTTAATTGCCTTTGTGATTGGTCTATCTTTTGGCGTTCATTTTATGGGCTTATTAACCATTCCTGCAATTGGCCTTCTTTATTATTTCAAGAATTATAAGACTATTACGGTAAAGAACTTCATTATTGCGAATGTTGCTTCGGCTGCGATTTTATTATTTATATTCAAATTATTATTGCCTTCCACCTTAAAACTTTTTGGGTATTTGGAAGTATTTTTTGTGAACTCCATTGGCTTACCATTTAATTCCGGAACTATTATAACAGGTTTAATGGTCATAGCTCTTTTCTATTTCGGATTGAATTACACCCGAAAAAAAGATATGAAACATGTGAACACTTTGGTGCTCTGCCTGATGTTTATTTTTATAGGATTTTCATCTTGGATGATGTTACCTATTCGTGCCAATGCTCAAGTGGTCATCAATGAAAATGACCCTTCGGATGCTAGGGAACTTTTAGCTTATTACAACCTAGAACAATATCCTGAAACCCATTTGTTTTACGGTCCTCAATTTACGGAAGTCTATTCTGGTGCTGATAAAGATGAACCGTTTGTAGATGACAAGAAGAATTATGAACGTGACGAGGAAGCCGGAAAATACGTCATTATAAACGATTGGGAAAAAAGCAGACAAAACTACAATCATGAACATGCTTCCATTCTTCCAAGAATGTGGAGTTCGGAGCATGCGGAAAATTATATGATGTTTACAGGTTTAATTGACTTTAAAGTTGATCCAAACCTACAAACCCGTGCTTACAACGAAGCTATGAACGCTGGCTTATCTGAAGATCAAGCTAGTCAATATGCTTTTGGGGAAAAGCAACAATTTGATCAGTTGGTCAATGATTTTAAAATGCGTGTGGCCAGAGGGGAAATTGATTATGAAGATTATAATCAGTTCTTGAGAACCTATGGTCAGCAGTATTTGATTATTGAGAAACCATCCTTTATAGACAATATAATGTATATGTTCCAATACCAATTTGGTTATATGTATTGGCGTTATTTTATGTGGAATTTCACAGGAAGACAAGATGACATCCAAGGAAGATATACACATAAAAACGGTAATTGGATTTCTGGAATTCCATTTGTTGATGAACTACATTTAGGCTTATCCCAAGACAATTTACCTACAGATGTTTTAGAAAATAAATCTAGAAATACCTATTATTTCTTACCACTATTACTGGGATTAGTTGGTTTCTTTTTCTTAATGTATTCTGATTTGAAGCGATTTTGGGTGCTTTTAGTGTTCTTTTTACTCACAGGGTTAGCCATTCAGTTTTACACCAATATCAGACCTTTTGAACCAAGAGAGCGTGATTACTCCGTGGTTGGTTCGTTCTATGTTTTTGCTATTTGGATTGGTTTTGGTGTTTATGCCATTTATGACCTTTTAAAATCCAGTATAAAGACAAAATTTTTAGCACCTGCGATTTCATTGGCCTGTATTATTATTGTGCCTGGTGTTTTAGCGGCAAATAATTGGGACGATCATGATCGTTCTGGAAAATACACCACAGAATCCATGGCGCGAAAATACTTAGAATCCTGTGCACCAAATGCTATTCTATTTACCATTGGCGATAATGATACGTTCCCGCTTTGGTATTTACAGGAAATTGAAGGGGTTCGAACCGACGTGCGTGTGGTAAATACCAGTTTATTTCAAACGGATTGGTACATTGACCAAATGAAACGAAAGGCTTACGATAGTGATCCTATTCCGTCGCAGTTGACCCACAACCAATATCGCGGTGGCACAAGAGACGTGATCATTAGAAGAGAAATCACTAAAGACACCATACCAATTAAAGATTTTATGGATTTTGTTTCAAGTGATAAGCCGAATACGAAATTCAAATATGTTGTTGAAAGACAAGGCGAAGATCCAAATCAATATCCCAAGCACTTATTAAATTCAAATTATTTTCCTACGCGATATATTAGCATTCCAGTCAATAAGGACATGGTTCTTAAAAAGGGAATCGTTAAACCAAAAGATGCCGATAAAATAGTGGACAATCTATATGCTGAGATTGGTGGTAGTTACCTCTATAAAAATCGTCTTTTAATGTTAGATATTATAGCCAATAACAATTGGGAACGCCCTATTTACTTTACTGGAGGCGCGTTTGGAGCTGAGGATTATGTGTGGCTAAAAGATTATTTGCAACTCGATGGTATGTGTTATAAGCTTGTACCAATTAAGACAGCCGTTGATAGAGCCAATCCTTACGATATGGGACGTGTAGATCCAGACCTCATGTACGATATGGTTAAGAATTGGAATTGGGGCGGTAGTGGAGAAGATTTATATTACGATATTGAAACCCGACGCAACGGCATTACCTATAGAGGAAATTTAGCACGCTTGATAGAACAGCTCATCAATGAAGAAAAACTAGATAAAGCCGAAGAAATCGCAGATATTGCGATGGAAAAAATGCCTGTGGATAAGTTTGGCTTTTACTCGTTACTTGAACCTTATGTAAGTGCCTATTACGAAATTGGAAATGTGGAAAAAGGACGTAAACTTTATAAAGAGGTCGCTAAAAAATACCAAGAAAACCTGTTGTATTACAGTAGCTTAGATTTAGAAAATCAGGAACTGATGGTTGGAGAGGATATTTATTTAGATATTCAACGCTACAGAGCTTTGATTGATATTTTAGTGATTTATAACGATAAAGATTTTGCGTTACAGGAAACTAAAACCTTTAATAGTTATTTAAGCTTATTCGACGACCTTATGAATCGCTACAATGAAGGCGAGTTACCAGAAGTTCCAGAAGATGTAGATTTACAAGATGCCATAAATGACACGCTTGATGACATTATTCCAGCGCTGCAATAGAACATGAAGATTATTCCAGCTAAAACGCCAGAATTTGTAAAAACATTGTTCCCAAATTTTATCTGGAATATCGATACCAAGAAGAAAGCACTTTACTTAACCTTTGATGATGGTCCCACACCTGAAATTACAGATTGGGTCCTTCAGACCTTAAAAGATTATGATGCAAAAGCGACGTTCTTTTGTATTGGAAATAACATTGAAAAATATCCTGAAATTTTTCAGAATACTATAGCTAAAGGTCATGCCATCGGAAATCATACCTATAACCATTTAAAGGGTTGGAAGCATAAAACGAAAGATTATGTTGATGATGTTGAGAAAACGCAAGACTTAATAAATTCGAAATTCCAAATCTCGGAAATCAAAAATCGTGACTCAAAAATCGTAAATCTCTTCCGTCCACCTTATGGCAAATTCAAATCCAAACAGAGCAAACTAATTCAAGAATTGGGTTATAAGATTGTGATGTGGGATGTTTTATCTTATGATTGGGATCAATCGGTAACTGAAGAGACCTGTCTTAAAAACGTGACTTCAACAGCTCAAGAAGGTAGTATAATTGTATTTCACGATAGTATAAAAGCATCTCGGAATTTAAAGTATGTGCTTCCCAAGGTTTTGGAATATTATACTGCGAGAGGATTTCTGTTTAAAAGTTTGAATTGATATTTTGATGTTTTTTCACTTATCGACCTTGGCTTAATCAAAATATCCTGTAAGGCGAAGTGCTGAGTTTAGTTCAGCATCTACCTGACAGGTATAAAAGGTAAATAAAACAAAACTTTTTGCAATTTTGAACTAATAACAGAAAAGGTTTTGTCACGATTCAAAACATTTTTTCTTAGGACGGGATTCCTGCGTACGCAGGAATTTGTTAGACATACTCCTGGATAATACCAATCAACACATTGGCATCCTGTTCGCCGCTGTGACGCCATTTCATTTCGCCGCTTTTGTAAATAATTAAGGTCGGTAAGGCTTTAACACGCAAAGCTTCTGCGAGTTCTTTATTTTTATCCACATCAATCTTAATGACTTTGGCTTTATCACCAAGTGCGGCAGCAACATCCCTTAGTATAGGATGCATGGCTTTTGATTGATCGTTCTGTTCAGTGTAGAAATCCAATAATACTGGAATATCAACATCGATTAATTCCCCAAATTTTGACATACGTTATAGTTTTAGTCAAATGAATTCTAAAAAATAAACACTTTAAACTTATAAATTTTAACAATAAGTTCCTGTAAATTAGACACTCATATTATAAAAATAAGCAATTCTTTACAATTAAGCACTTTTCTTACCTCTTTTGAGCTCAATTACGGTAATTTCTGGCCATATTCCAATACGTCCTGGAAAAGCCAAATAACCAAATCCTCGGTTGACATGTAAATATTTATTGGCATTCTTGTACATACCAGCCCATTTTGGATAACGGTATTTTACGGGACTCCATTTAATTCCCAATGCTGGTAATTCGATTCCAAATTGCATACCGTGTGTATGACCAGCAAGAGTTAGTTGAATTTGCTTTTCAAAATTGATAATGTTGGGTTCATCGACCACAATATCATGATTATTTATATCTTCCCTGTTGAGTTCCATTTCGGTATAATCAAAATGCGAAGGATCGTGGCTCATTAAAATATTAAACTCGCCTTTATTTATATTTTTTGTAGCATCCTTAAGACTGCCTCGTTTTGGAAAATGACGTGATGCGCCCCAATTTTCGACGCCTAAAATATTGATGGACTCGCCATTTTTTTCAATGCGACGGCTATCGTTAAGCAATAAATCGAATCCAATACGTTTATGTACCTCTTCCATTTGTATTTGGTTGCTTTTGTTGAGCTCTACATCGCCTCCATAGGCATAATAACCATAATCGTGATTGCCTAGTACGGAGAATTTGCCGTCTTTGGCTTTAAATTTATCAAACACAGAAAGCCAACCTATCATTTCTTCAGCTTTACTGTTTACAATATCTCCAGTAAATAATATGAGATCACTTTCCTGCTTATTAACCAGTTCCACACCATAAGAAATCTCGTCTTTGCTTTCTAAACTTCCGGAATGTATATCGCTTATTTGGGTAATTTTATAACCATCGAAAGCAGCAGGTAGATCATCGAAATACAAGGTATGTTTCAACACCTGGAAATTGTATTTTCCTTTTGTTATCCCATAAATAAAAGAAGCCAATGGAATGGAAGCCACGCCAAGAGCCAATTGAGAAACAAATTGTCTTCTGCCCATAAAATTTGCAGGTGTATCATTAGAAAATTTTTGAATGAGATAGGAACCCATTCTTACTAAATCTTCCCCAAACATAAATAGCACTAAAAATGCCTTCGGCACAAATAGTGTAAATAAAAACGCCACCGCATAGCCATGACCATGAGTAAAACTTTCGCCTCTGATGAAATTATAATAGTAATACATAAAGTTTACAACCACCAAAATGGATAACAACCAATATATAGCATAAATCCAATAACTTTTAGTCAACGTTCTTACCACCTGAAAGGCGTAGAAATCTAGAATAAAAATGAGGATGATTAAGACAATCCAACGAAGCATAAAATTTTTGTTAACAAATTTAAAGAACGAAACTACAAACTCTCTTATTGAAGTGTTAATTCACTTGATATTAATATTGACGTTTTCCTTATTTTTAGTCAAAATCTTCAAAATATTGATTTCTATTAATATAGTATTGAAGTAAAATTCATGAAAAGTGCGGTTAAAAAAACGGGCAATACTCCACAAGATTTTTACAATAAACAAGAAAATACGTAACTTGTAGGAACTAACCTTCTAAATTTGAAAGAACTTGAAACACTTTTATCTCATTTTCTTATTATGTTTTTCATACCTATTGCATTCACAAACAAATTCTGATAAACAAAAAATCCTTGATTCCTTAATTAGTGTTGTGGATACTTATAATGACAATTATGAAAAAATTAGAACACTTACAAGCAATGCTGGTCAGTTTCGCTATTCAAAAGATTCGCGTATTTTAATAGATAAAGCTATCCGTATTTCTCAAACCCATAACAATGCCAAACTACTTGCTAATTCATACTATTCCTTAGGTAATTTTTTCTACTACAATAGCCAATTGGATTCCGCTGAAGTTTACTTGGACAAATCTCTTTCTTATGTAAACGACGAGACGATGCCTTTTTTAAGAGCGTCTAACTTAATGACTAAAAGTGCTATTTATAGAAAACAAGGAAATATTCCTTTAGCACTTGCCACAATGTTGAATTCTAAGCGCGTTTTAGATAAAATTGACACCTCAAAATTAGATGAATCGCAACGACATAAATTCAAAGGCGAAAGTTCTGTGCTCAATAACTCATTGGCAAATTATTACAACAAAATGCAAGAATTTCACAAGGCATCAAAATATTATGATAACGCCTATAAAGCGTCCTTAAGTCTTGGTTCTTATGTAAATGCTGGAATAATTATTTCTAATAAAGGTGAAATGCTATTAAATCAAGATCAGCATGAAGAAGCACTGATGTTTTTTAAAGAAGGAAAACTATTGAAGGAGAAAGGGAATGCACCTATGCGATTTATAATGAGTTCTGTTTTAAATATCGGTCATGCACAATCCAAATTGAAAAATTATGATGAAGCTTTAAAAAACTTAAATGAAGCTCATCAGTTTTATGAAGAAGGAGATATTACCGAAAATTTAACCATCGCAAAAAATTATCGTGGTAATCTATATGTGGAAACAGGAAATTATAATTTAGCTATTAAAGATTGCAATACAAGTAAAGACCTAGCCATAAAAGCAGGAAATCTTGAGTTAACCACAGATGCCTGCGATTGCTTATTTAAAGCTTATAAAGCTATCGGAAAATATGATAAAGCCTTAGAAAATTATCAGTTATTATCTAAAACGAACGATTCTATTTTTAATGAAAACAACATTAAAAAACAAACACAGCAAGAAATGCAATATGAGTTTAACAAAACTCAAGAGTTAAATGCATTGGAACTAGAAGCTAAAGAAAAACAAAGTAAATTGTATTCTTATTTAGCAGGATCTGGTTTGCTATTGGTTTTAGTATTAGGATTTTTCTCTTATAGGAACAAAAAGCAAAGTATTAAACTAGCTAAACAGAAGTCCTTGTTAGAAGCAACGGTTGATGAAAAAAACGTATTACTAAAAGAAACACACCATCGTGTAAAAAACAGTTTTCAAATTGTATCCAGTTTATTGTATTTACAATCTGAAAGTGTCGAGGATAAAGAAGCCAAAATTGCCATAAAAGAAGCAGAAAACAGAGTTCGTTCCATGGTATTGATTCATCAAAGATTATACAATAAAGATGAATTGATAGGTATTAATACCAAAGAATATTTTAGTGATTTGGTAGGTGATATAATTGAAAGCCATCAATTTAAATCCGACCCTATAGCTTATGAATTAGATGTAGAACCCTTGATCTTAGATATTGAAACTATCACTCCGATTGGGCTCATACTAAATGAACTTATTGTAAACACCTTGAAACATGCTTTTGATGAAGTGACCTCAAAGAGCAAAATAAGAATAAAATTTAATCATGAAGATAATAAGCTTATATTGAAAGTAATTGATAATGGCCGAGGTTTCGACGGTGAAGTAAAAAATACGTCATTTGGTATTACGTTGATGAAAGCCTTATCCAAAAAGCTCAAGGCTAAGCTTAGCTATACTTCAAAAATGAACTATGGAACAGAAGCGACCTTGGTCATCAATAATTACAATTTGCTTTAATATTTTAATTTATGACAAATTCTATTCACTAAAAAAAATACAGCGTTCACTAAAAAAAGACAATGAAATTATATGCTTTCTTTAGTTTAAGATTCTAAATATATAAATTTTGAAATCTCTAAATATCTTTATCGTTGAAGACGAACCCTTAATTGTTTCTACAATTGAGGTGGCTTTGCGCAAACAAGGTTTTTTAGCTATTGGAGATGCAGATGATTATACTACAGCGCTTAGAGATATTGAATTACTAAAACCAGATTTAACACTTATTGATATTCAATTGTCTGGTGATAAAGATGGCGTGGATTTAGCCACTGAACTCGATAAAAAGAACTTGCCTTATTTATTTCTTTCATCCCAAACAGATCCTAATACAATTGAACGTGTTAAGCATACGAATCCACTTGGTTATATTGTTAAACCATTTACTGAAACAGGATTGCGCACCAACATTGAGTTGGCCTGGCACAATTATAATGGATCCAAGCAGCATTTTTTAACCATAAAACACGAAGGCAGGCTACATCGCTTAAATCAGAGCACTATACAATATTTGAAAGCTTTCGATAACTACTGCTACATCATTACCAATACTGAAAACTACTTGGTACCACATACCCTTAAACACATTTCTGAGAAATTACAAGGTAATGACTTTGTGAAATCTCACCGTTCTTATGTGGTGAACTTAAAACATATTCGCAGTGTAGATAAAAACACCCTTTCCCTTAACAATGAGAGTATTCCACTTAGTGCTTCCCAAAAATATTTAGTAATCAGTAAGTTGAAAAACATATAATTAAGATTAACGGTAATCCCTGAAATTCACATTTCCTATGTTAATCTGCATTCACTATATAAAAAAGCCCATTCACTAAAAATAAACTTCCAAAACTCTGATTTTGAATTAGCTTTATTTTGCTATTAATCAGTAATCGTCCTTTAAAAACGACTTACCAAAGAGGCAATTCCTCAAGTCGTTTTTAATGTGGACGACTTAAAACGTGTTATTATGAACGTTCAAAACCTACGGGCTGTTTTGTTATTACTTCTATTTTCTTATGCTATAAGCGCTCAAGTTGGTATTGGCACTACAAATCCTGAAGGAGCACTAGATATTGTTTCCAGTAACTCTGGACTTGTTCTACCTAGAGTTACAAATATTGAAAACGTTACGGATACTCAGGGAAACCCAGCAATTAATGGAACCGTTGTTTATGATACATCACGAGATAAAATTTGTTTTCGCATAAACGGAAAATGGTTATGCCTTGGAGATAATGGAACTGGAACTGCATCGATGGAGTTTGAAAAGTTACCACCTTCCAACTATTCAGCATACATTAAAGCCTCAAACACCAATAACAGTGATCAATTTGGTAAATCTGTAGCTATTAGTGGAGATGGGTTGCGTATAGCTGTTGGTGCTTCAGGCGAAGATAGTAATGCCACAGGGATAAATGGAAATCAAACAGATAATTCAGCTAGTATTGCAGGAGCCGTTTATGTCTTTGTAAATAATAGTGGAACATGGACGCAAGAAGCTTATATAAAAGCTTCAAATACAGATGCGAATGATCGTTTTGGCTCAGACGTTTCATTAAATTATGACGGCAGTATACTAGCCGTTTCAGCAACTGGTGAGCGAAGTAATGCAACCGGTGTTAATGGAGATCAATCAAATAATTCGGCCGGTAGTAATACTGGTGCTGTCTATATTTTTGAAAACAATGGCTCTTGGTCACAAATTGCTTATGTAAAAGCTTCAAATACTGAAGCTGGTGATTTATTTGGCAGATCAATTGCTATTAGTGATGATGGCTCGTACTTAGTAGTATCTGCTACTGGAGAAGAAAGTAATGCCACAGGTGTTAACGGTGACGAAACTAACAATTCGTCAACGGGTTCTGGTGCAGTTTATATTTTTGAAAACAATTCCGGCACATGGTCTCAACAAGCCTATATAAAAGCCTCAAATACAGACAACTTTGATGAATTTGGAGGTAGTATTGATATAAATGCAGATGGTTCTACTCTGGTGGTAGGAGCTCGTGGAGAATCAAGTTTATCAACTGGTATAAATAGCAACCAAACAGACAATTCAGCCAGTAGGCCTGGAGCTGTTTATGTTTTTGAAAGAAGCGGTACCACCTGGAGTCAAACTACATATATTAAACCCAGCGTAATAGATGCCAATGATCAATTTGGATGGACAGTAAGCATAAGTAATGACGGCAACCTTATTGCGGTTGGCTTATGGGGAGAGGATAGTTCCGCCACGGGAATAAACGGTGACAATACTAACAATTCCGTAACTAATGCAGGTGCTGTTTACATATTTGAAAAGTATTCTGGAAACTGGATCGAAGAAGCATACATAAAAGCCTCATTTACAGAATCGAACGACTTGTTTGGTCGTGTAGTCTCCTTAAGTGGCAATGGAAAAAGATTATTAGTAACAGTTTCGAGTGAAGACAGCAGTGCCACTGGGTTTAACGGGAATCAATCAAATAATTCACGCTCTAATTCTGGAGCTGTATATGCTTTTAAGCGTAATAATGGTGTGTGGACAGAAGAGGCCTATATTAAAAATATTGTAACTGACTTTTCTGACGAATTCGGTGCTTCAATAGCAATAGCTAATGATGGTTGTAATATCGTAGCAAGCGTTTTTTCCGAAGATAGCAATGCTACTGGTGTTGGTGGAGATTTTAATGATAACTCAAGTGCTAATTCTGGTGCAGTTATGGTTATAGATTAAAAAAAATTGGGCATTGCCAATTACATAAATAATTTATTATCAAATAAGTTGAATGATTGAAAGCAAAAGATAGATTTCAATCATGTTTTTTTTGGAAAAAGTCGCTGTAGGGAGCGGCTTTTTTTCTTTTTAACTAAAACCATTTTATAGTTAGTCTAGCCAACTTCTCCTTAAACCCACTATAAGGCGGAAACAACAACTCCGTAACTCCAAACGTATGTTGTTTTAAAACCGAGCGCTCATTACTAAACGCCTTAAAGCCAAAAAACCCATGGCTTTTTCCAATACCACTATTGTTGGTGCCACCAAAAGGCAGATTATGATTAGCATAATGCAGCACGCTATTATTGATGCAGCTACCTCCTGCTCTAGTGTTGTTTAAAATTTTGTTGGTGTTCGTTTTGCTTTTACTATAAATATAAAGCGCTAATGGTCTCGGTTTGGAGTTGACATAGGCAATGGCCATATCCAAACTCTCATAAGTCACAATGGGCAATATAGGGCCGAATATTTCTTCTTCCAACAGTTTAGCTTCAGGCTTTAAATCTGAAATAATGGTAGGTTCAATAAATTTTGAACTGCTATCGGTTTCGCCGCCAACTTCAAATTTAGCATTAAGTGTTTTAGCATTTTCAAGATAAGAACTTAAGCGTTCAAAATGTTTATCCGTTACTATGTTTCCGTAGGAATCCGATGCCTTTGGATTATCATTATAAAAAGTTTGAAGCCATTTTTTACATGATTTAATGAATGGCAATTTTACGCTTTCATCTATCAATACATAATCTGGCGAGACACAGATCTGACCACAATTCAAAAATTTAGCCCACATAATTTTCTTTGCGGCTTTATCAATATTGGCAGTTTTATCAACTATGGTCGGCGATTTCCCTCCAAGTTCTAAAGTTACAGAAGCTAAATGCTTTGAGGCCGCTTCCATAACTATTTTCCCAACTTTCGGAGAGCCCGTAAAAAAGATATGATTAAAAGGCAGCTTTAATAATTCCGTTGAAACCTCTACTTCACCTTCAACTAACGCAACTTCGTCTTCAGGAAATACATCCTCAATAATCTTTGCCATTAGTGAAGAAGAGTTTGGTGTCATTTCAGAAGGTTTAATGATCGCTGTGTTTCCTGCGGCAATGGCAGATACCAATGGTCCAAATGTCAAATTAAAAGGAAAGTTCCACGGCGAAATAATTAAACAAACGCCTTTAGGTTCATATGTAATGTAAGAGCTAGAACCTAACATTGACAGTGGCGTTTCTACGCTTTGTTTTTTCATCCATTGTCTCAAATGCTTTTTAGCGTGCTTTATATCTCCGATAATGGCATAGATTTCTGTAAGTTCCGCTTCTACCACAGGTTTGCCTAGATCCATTTGCAAAGCTTCTTGTATTTGTGATCTATAGGTCACTTCTATGGCTTGCTGAAGTGTGTTTAATTTTTTTAGTCTTTGTTTATAGGTGGTATTCCCTACAGCAAATTGATTTTGCTGTTGCTTACTAAACAATTCAAAAAAGGGGTTATCATTCATATATGTATGTTTTATTAAGCTTTTAAAACTGAATTTATGTATTTCATCGAAAGATTTAATTAGAATGTGTTTTTCATCCTAAATATAGTGTTGTTAAACATTAAAATTAACGTTTTTAAAGGGCTACAAGCCCGTTTTGTGTATTTGGTCGAAGTTTTTCGCTCTTGCATTCCTGTTGTCTAATTATCGATCGGTTTCATCTAAATTTTTCATCGACATCCAAAGCTATTCTGTTTCTTTGACTCGAAGTTAAAACAAATATAATTTCCTACGATTATGAAAACCGCTTTAATTCTTTTAGTATTCTTAACAATGTCTTTCGCAGGTTATGCACAACAAGATGTAATAGTTAACAATGAAACTGAACGTGTTGAAACTGTTAAGCCAGAAGTTAAAACAACTAATATTTCTGCGAAAGTTAAAGCTACGATTTTAAAAATGAATCGTAAAAAGAGTAACGAAATTATCAGTATTAAAGCTTACAGAAAAAGTCTTCAGATTAGAGTTAAGACTAAAAAACTTTGTTAAGCCAATAAAATTTACCAATATATTTTGCTATTAACCAATATTTAAAAGTCGAAACTTATGTTTCGGCTTTTTTGTTTTAAGTCGTTTATTTTCAATAGCTCAGGTCACTAATAGGAATTACGTTGAGATTAAACCAAGCTTTTTATAAAAAGAATTTATTGTATTTTTAGTTGGGAATAAGTATTAATTAAATCAATGCAACGCAACTATTTTTATTTCATACTGGTTATTATTGTAAATACAACTTTGCTCTTTGCGCAAGATTTAAGCTTTTACCATTATGGATTAGAGAAAGGTTTGTCACAGCAAACTATTCGTTGTATTTTAAAAGATTCAAAAGGATTTTTGTGGTTAGGTACCCAAGATGGTTTAAATCGTTTTGACGGAAATACATTTCGCGTCTTCAGAAAAAATGAATCTGATTCTTTAGCTGTTTCAGGGAAATTCATCAATGATATTATCGAAAATAAAGATGGTACCATTTGGATAGCAACTGCTAACAATGGTGTTTGCTTTTATAATTCTAAAACAGATGTCTTCTCAAAAACGCAATTCGAGACAGGTAACTGCACCAGTTTATTAAAAGACAACCAAGGCAATGTATATGCAACCTCTCTAGATAGTGGCGTTTTTATGTTTACTAAACATGGAGAAAGCTACAAGTTTAAACATTTAAAGCCCCTTGATGATATGACACTGCTAATATCATCATCTATCATTATTGATGACAATTTGTATTTAGGTTCTGCTGACGGCCGTATTTTCAAAGTAAATCTTAACGAGCACAAAAGTTTAAATTTTGAAGAATTAAACCTTGATAAACCTTTGGGTATTATCAACGAGATGTACGTCTTCGATAACAAACTTTTAATTGGCACCTCAATTGGCCTGTTTCAATTTCAACCAAAATCCAAAAACTTAATCAATCTTCAACTCAAACAGTATAATAATCCACTTACGGAAAGCTTAGTGATAGAATCGCTGACTTCCAAAAACAACATTTTATATGTAGGAACAGATAATGGCCTTTACATCCTAAAAGATTTTAATCCTAAAAACCATCAGTTCGAAAATGTTTTAATTTATAAAGGCGATAAGGATAATATCAATTCTATAACCTCTAATCGCGTTTACGACATTCTAATAGATAATGATTTAATTTGGATAGGCACTAACAATTTAGATGTTGCCTCCTTAAAAACACCAGTTTTTAAAACCATCAATTCATTATCCTCTCCTGCAATTAATAATAACTATGTGTTTTCGATATTAAAAACAGAGGATTACACATTTATTGGAACCAGAGATGGTTTAAATTGTATTGACAACTTCAATAATATTACCTACATCACAATGGAGAACACGGATCAGGCACTAGCATATAACGTTATAAGAGGCATGGCCATAGACGCCAAGAACAACTTATGGCTAGCAACTACAAAAGGCGTATCTGTGTTAGATCTCAACAATTTTGATCCTGAGCATCCAAGGCTTATTTCTCTCTTTTCTGAAAAAAATAATATAAACTCCCTGAGTGACAATAAAACGAGAAGTGTGTTTTTAGATCACAACAATTACATTTGGATAACGACTTATGGTGGTGGCATCAATAGATTCATAGGTAACTTAGAAGAAAGTATATATGCCTTTGAAAGGTATAATTATAATCCAAATAAAAATTCAATCAGTTCTAATTTTACATTTAATATTACTCAAGATGCAGACTCAAATTACTGGATTACATCAGAAAATGGTCTTAATAAATTAAAATTTAAAAGCTCCAGCTATTCCGATCCTAATTTCACAGTTTATAAAGCGGATAAAACTAATACAGCTTCATTAAAAAGCAATACGACTTTACACACCTATCATGATAAAGATGGAATTTTATGGGTAGCAACTCAAAACGGACTACATAAATTCAATAAAGCAGATACCACTTTTAAGCAATACAATGAAAGCCATGGATTGAGTAATACTTATGTTTATAGTATTTTGGAAGACAAAATGTCTCACCTCTGGATATCTACAAACTCTGGGCTTTTCAAATTTGATAAGCGCAAAGAACGATTTACCCAATTTACAATTAAAGATGGTTTACAAAGTACTGAATTTAATTTAGGTGCGTCTTTTAATGATACCATCAACAATCAACTTTATTTTGGTGGCATAAATGGCTTCAATAGTTTTAATCCAAAAACTATTAGTCAGCTAGACACCCATGGACAATTATTATTAACGGAATTAAGGATAAAAGGTAAGATCATTAATCCTGTGAACAACAGTAAGGTTCTAAAAACAAGCATAACTGAGAGTAAATCCATTAAACTGAATTATGATGATTTCCCCTGTACAATAGCATTTTCAGATTTAAATTTAAGACCTCAAAAGAACACCCAATTTGTATATCGATTAAATAATTCTGATTGGAATTCCATAAAAGAAAGTAGAGAGATTCAATTATTGGATTTACCAAAGGGTAAACACAATATTGAGCTTCAAGGTAAGTCTAGAAATAAGTTATGGAAAACCGATCCTTTACAACTTGCAATTATCGTCTCACCTCCTTGGTACAAAAGCAATCTAGCCTATCTTCTATATTTGCTAGGTTTTCTGGGTATTATGTATGCTTTTTATACCACAAGGTTACAACGGCAAATTGCTGGACAGGAATCCAAACGCCTACAGGAATTAGATAATTTGAAATCGCGCTTTATTACCAACATTACGCACGAATTTAGAACACCTTTGACTATTATACTAGGTTATCTTGGCAACTTAAAAGAACATTATTCTGCAAAAAATGACGTTAGCACTTCGCTAGATACTATAGAACAGAATAGCAATAACCTGCTCAATTTAGTCAACCAAATGCTAGATTTAGCAAAATTGGAAAAAGGCCAACTGAACTTAAATCTCATTCAAAATGATATTGTTTCATTCTCAAAACAAATCGTTCAAAGTTTCGTGAGTATTGCTTCAGATAAGCGTATCAATTTGAATTTCAGTTCTAACCAAAATGAAATTATCATGGATTTTGATGCCGAAAAAATGCGTCAGATTCTAACAAACCTTATTTCAAACGCCTTAAAGTTTTCTCCTGAAAATTCTAAAATAAAAATTAAAGTTGAAAATGTAAACAACAGTTTAAAACTAGAGGTAAAAGACGATGGCTATGGCATTTCTAAAGACGAATTACCTTTTATATTCGATCGCTTTTTTCAGGTTGAAAATAACGAACATCAAATAACACAAGGAACAGGTATTGGTCTTGCTTTAACGAAAGAACTGGTTGAACTATTAAACGGCACAATTGAAGTAACTTCAAAATTAAACAAAGGCACAAGCTTTACTATTACCTTACCAATTACCAATATTGCTCAAGAAAAACAACTGGTACAATTAGAAAAGCAGATGACGTTCGGCACAGCTGTTCCGCAATTAGATGATAGTATCACAGACGAAGATACAAACAGGGTTTTAATTGTTGAAGATAATGCAGATATGGCACGCTATATCGCTTCTTGCTTACAGCCAGATTATAAAGTCAGTTTTGCCAAAGACGGAAAAAAAGGTTTAGAAAGTGCAAAACAAAATATTCCCGACGTTGTAATTACAGATGTGATGATGCCCATAATGGATGGTTACGAGTTTACGGAAAAGCTACAGTCTAATACCACCACCAACCACATCCCTATCATAATGTTGACCTCAAAAGCGATGCAAGAAGATAAAATTCAAGGCATTACAAGTGGTGCAGATGCTTATTTAACCAAACCATTTCAAAAGGAGGAATTACGTTTGCGTATGCAAATGCTCATTTCAAAACGCAAAAAACTTCAGGAAAACTATGCAGTAAATACGGTTGTAGGAAAAACAGAACAAAAAAAAGATACTACAGATAAAAACCTCATCTTTCTAAATACAGTCATCGATGCTATCCATAAAAATCTTGACAATTCTAATTTCGGTGCTACAGAACTAGCCAAATTTATGGCAATGAGTGACTCGCAACTTTACAGAAAACTCAAAGCAATTTCCAATACAAGTACTGCTATTTTTATCAGAAAAGTACGACTGGAAAAAGGAAAAGAACTACTAAAAACTACGCATTTATCGGTTTCAGAAATTGCATATACTACAGGATTTAACGATCCCAATTGGTTTAGTAAGGCTTTTAAGGAAGAATATGACCAAAGTCCAACAGAATATCGTAACTAAATAATTATTAGATTTTTATATTTTAAATGAACATATATTCCCTGTCATTTTTCTTCATTTTGAAAAAATACTACCCACTTTTGAATAAATAATCAAGACCTTTTTTTGAGTGTTACAATAAGTTTGTGAAGCTATTAATCATTAACACGTTGTATCATGAAAACTTCAACACTTCTAGTCTCTTTACTTATAATTAATTCCAGTGTTTTAGCTGGTCATATTTCCATTCAACTTTTAGGAAATTTGAATCCTTTTATTCTTGGAGGTTTTGAACTCTTTCTCGGAATATCCTACTATATCCACAGCATTTTTAGAGATGTGAGAAGCGCTTTTGATGTAGACATCAATTTCTAATTGCAACAATGTCAAAAATCCCTATAGTTATGAAGACAATAAAATTATGCCTATTACTGATATGCATGTCATTAACCAGCTTTGCACAGGTCGGTGTAGGAAATACAGACCCAAAAGCGATTTTAGACATTAGCGCGTCAAACTCAACTTCACCTTCAAATTCAGATGGCATCCTTATTCCAAGAATAGATAATTTTCCTATAACTAACCCAACTTCAGACCAAGATGGTATGATGGTATTTGCTACAGGAAACGGAGCGCCTTTACAAGGATTTTATTATTGGGATAATGATACCACGTCATGGATTTCAGTTCGAGGTTCTGACTCAGATTTCTTCGAAATTGGAACTACAACACCTCCAGATGCCATAATTGATGACATTTACACCTTAGGCAAACTAAAAATCGGACAAAATTCACCTGCTAACTCATCGCTGAGTGTTCACGATTGGAACTCTAATAACTTTAGTGCTGTCAGCATCTCTAGAAGTCTTAATACTGCTTCTACTTCAGGTCAATTTAACGGATTTTATACGTCATTAGATGCTCAAACATCAGATAACTATTTTGGCGTACAATCAATGCTATCAGGAAATATTCAAGCGGAAAGCGCTAATTATTATGCGTTAGCATCAGGATCTTTGAATGGATTTACAAATCTATTCTCAGGTAGCTATTATTCCGCAAGTGGCACCGGAATACTTTATGGAGTCAATGTAGATTTTATGTCTACAGTAACCAACACTGGTAATAAATATGGTTTTAATGTTGATATTCCTACATCCTTATCTGGAACGCACTACGGACTTTATTCAAATGTGCAAAACAGTTCAGGTTATGCTGCCTATTTAATTGGAAGAACATCTTTAGGTCAATCCACTGCCAACCGATATATTATGCCCTCAGCAGATGGATCAGCCGGTCAGGTTATGACCACTGACGGTCTTGGGAATATAAGCTTTGAAACTCCAGTTTCTGGAGCAGAGCGTATTAATGATTTATTAGATGCTAAAAGTGATAACGATGGGTCTGATGATGGCTCATCCTTATTCATTGGTGTCAATGCTGGAGCTTCAGATGATAGTACTAGTAATCAAAATGTAGCCATCGGGTTTAATGCACTTGAACTCAATGTCGATGGAGTTGCAAATTCGGCATTTGGTTGGAGAAGTTTAGCTTTAAATACAGCAAGTAACAATACCGCCTTTGGGTACCTCAGTGCATCTGGAAACACCACAGGAAGTATGAATACAGCCATTGGAAGAAACGCATTAATAAGCAATGAAATTGGCAATAATAATACTGCACTTGGTTTTTATGCAGGTTGGCTTGCAAGAGGTTCTGGAAATGTGTTTTTAGGTGCTAATTCTGGTTTTAATGAAGTTAATATAAGCAACAAGCTATTTATCGAAAACACTGATGCAGACCAAAACAGTGCTTTAATATATGGTGAATTTGGAAGTGACAACACCACAATAGGTAATATTCTTAGAACCAACAGTGAATTTCAAATAGGAAACCCAACAATAACGGGTTATGCCTTTCCATCCACAGATGGCACAAATGGTCAAGTTCTAACAACAGATGGTTCTGGAAATGTTAGTTTCCAAAATATTGTTGGAGATGGCACTGGCACTGACAACCAAAACCTAACCACAGCAACACTCACAGGAACAACGCTTAACCTAGGCATTCAAAATGGGACAGGAACTTCAGTAAATTTAGCAAGTTTAACTGACGATAGTGACTGGGTACCTGTAGGTGCAAATATTGAAAGGCAAAGTGGTGATGTTTACATTGGAAATACTAATGCTACAAATAATAATATTTATATAAGCAATAATATTATCGATTGGGATGATACTAATTATTATCTGAATCCAGATGATATGAGCGTCATGGATGAAATTCAATTTGATAGTGGTACTGCTGCAGATCCAAGTATATTTTTTCAAGATATAAACACCGGTTTTTTTAGCCCATCAAACGCGGTAACAGCCTATTCAGTAAATGGAAACGAATCGTTTAGAATTCAAAATGACGGAGAAATAAGTATCGGCTTAATAGGAGCTACCAATTATAAATTCAGTCTTAATTCTCTTATCAATCAAAATACAATTAGAATTGGCAATGACGTCTTTAGTAGTGATAATTTTGTGGATATATATCACAGTGCACAACGTGGTAATGCTATGAACATCTCTGTAAATGATCCATATTCTTTAGCTTCACGATCAGGAATATCGGTATTTAATGAACTTGGCGATACCAATGTCGATATTGCCAAATACGCAACTGGATCAAGTAATATTTATGGCTTGGAAATTTACATTCCTGAAGACATCGTTGGTACAGAGTATGGCGTTTATTCAAACGTTCTCACAACTAATGGATATGCCGCTTACTTTTTGGGTGAAGTTTCTCTAGGAACTACTTCAGGCAATACATACAGTTTACCAAACTCTAGAGGTACAAACGGACAAGTCATGCAAACCGATGGCTTAGGAAATGTGACTTGGCAAAACCCGACAACTAACACCGACAACCAGCAAATAGACTCTTTTAGCTTTAACTCGTCAACTAATGAACTGACGCTAGAAATAGAAGAAGATGGGCAACCTGCTCAAACCGTTGACCTTTCAAATCTAAACCCACAAAAAGCAATCGCACGACTATTCATGAGTGCTTCCCAAACCGAAATCGGAAGTGGCATTACAAAAGTTAATTTTGATGCCGCACAATTTGATATTGGCAGCAATTTTAACATGACAACCGACGCGTACGAAATACCCGAAACTGCCATTTATCGCGTTACTGCTCAAATTACTATGGATGCTTCAACCGGAACCGGAACTTTCGATGTTCGTATTCGTGTAAATGGCACACAGGAAAGACGAGCAGAATACAATCATACAGGTAATGGACAAATCGTAAGACAAATCACAAGTATTTTGAGTCTCGCAGCAGGAGACACCTTAGATATTGCCTTTAATCGTCCAGCCATTGGAGCAACCATTCAAGCTAACTCAAGAGCTACATTTTTTGAAATTGAACAATTATAAAAACAACAGATATGAAACGACAACATTTTTTAAAATCATTGGGCGGAATCAGCCTCTTAGCGTTGATTCCAAATTTTTCAATCACAAAGCATTTAAAAACATTAACAGGTAATTTAAAAGGAAAAATCATTAGAAATAACGATGGGACTCGCTTAAATGTTATTGGTGATATACAAACGCATAAGCTTATTGGCAGTGACACTAACAATCAAATTGTAGAATGGGTAGATGATGTAGAACCTGGTGTAGGTATTCCACCACACATCCATACCAAGGAAGATGAAATATTTAGAGTGATTAAAGGAGAAATTGAAATCATGGTAGATGGTAAAACTACGGTACTCAAAGCTGGTGATGTTGCTTTTGCTCCTAAAAATATTCCACATTCTTGGACTGTAATTGGCACAGAAAAAGCCAAAATGATCACTAGCGCCTTTCCTGCTGGAATAGAAATAATGTTCAAAGAACTAAACGATTTACCTTCTGGTCCTCCAGACTTCAAAGTAGTTTCGGAAATATGCGGTAGATACGGAATCACATTTATGACATAATTGGATTGTCTTCAATTATATTTTTTTTTAGGAAGAAAGCCGGAGTAGGGACCGGCTTTCTTTTTGTTCATTATTTAATAAATCATTCTTTCATATCAAGGTTTAAGTTTTGTAGTTTTATAGACTTCAAAATTAAATAACATGTCAGACCAAAAGCGCCTTTTTCTAGTTGATGCCTATGCCCTTATTTTCCGTGGCTATTATGCCTTTATAAAAAACCCAAGAATAAATTCTAAAGGCGAAGATACCTCTGCCATTATGGGTTTTATGAATTCATTGTTAGATGTCATAAAACGTGAACGACCAGACCATTTAGCCGTTTGTTTTGATAAAGGTGGAAGTGTAGATAGGGTTGAAATGTTTGAAGCTTACAAAGCTAACAGAGACGAAACACCTGAAGGGATAAGAACTGCCATTCCACATATTTGCAATATTTTGGAAGCCATGCACATTCCCATCATGGTAAAGGAAGGGTACGAAGCAGATGATGTTATTGGAACACTGTCTCGTCAAGCGGAAAAAGAAGGCTACAAAACCTATATGGTTACTCCAGATAAAGATTTTGCGCAGTTAGTAACAGAGAATATTTTTATGTATAGACCTGTTTTTGGAGGCGGTTACGAAACTTGGGGAATTCCTGAAGTACAAAAAAAGTTTGAGGTTATAGAACCAATGCAAGTCATTGATTTTTTAGGAATGATGGGAGATTCTAGTGATAATATTCCTGGTTTGCCTGGAGTTGGAGAGAAAACTGCTAAGAAATTTTTGAAGGCTTATGGCAGTATGGAAAACCTTTTAGCCAATACACATGAGCTAAAAGGAAAAATGAAAGAAAAGATTGAGGCCAATAAAGAGCTTGGCTTGTTATCAAAACAACTGGCAACCATTATGCTAGATGTTCCTGTGGAGTTTAATGCCAAGGATTTTGAACTTGACCATCCAGATGTTGAAAAAGTAAAGGAAATTTTTCAGGAATTGGAGTTTAGACGATTGACCGATAATTTCTTAAAGACCTTTGCGCCGCAAGATGAGTCAACTTCCACTTCAAAAACTGTCACTTCGAGCACAGTCGAGAAGACTTCGCCAAATTCAGTCTCAAGTTCAAGCTCTAACGCAGGTGCTGGACAATTTTCATTGTTTGGGGCATCGACCACGCTCAGCGACCAAAACCAGACGGTTACTGAAAACTCCAGGAAAACTGCTGAAACCACTTCACATTTCTATCAAAGTGTAGCCTCTGGTATGGCCACTAAATTGTTTGTCAAAAACCTAATGAATCAGACCTCTGTTTGTTTCGATACGGAAACAACGGGTTTAAATCCTTTAACTGCAGAATTAGTTGGTATCGCATTTTCATGGGAAGTTGGTAAAGGGTTTTACGTACCTTTTCCAGAAGATAAATCTGAAGCCCAAAACTTAATTGAAATATTAAGACCATTTTTCGAAAATGAAAACATTGAAAAAATTGGTCAGAATTTAAAATATGACATTAAGGTTTTAGCTAAATATAATGTGGATGTTAAAGGAAAGCTTTTCGACACCATGTTAGCACATTACCTTATCAATCCAGATATGCGACATGGTATGGATGTGTTGGCAGAAACCTATTTGAACTATACACCTATTTCCATTACAGAACTCATTGGCAAAAAAGGCAAAAACCAATTGTCCATGCGAGAGGTGCCTTTAGAAAAACAAACCGAATATGCGGTGGAAGATGCAGATATTACCTTGCAGCTAAAAGAACATTTTCAAACAGAATTAGGCGAGGCCAATACCCAAAAATTATTTGATGATATTGAAATTCCGCTGTTACGGGTTTTGGCAGCTATGGAATTGGAAGGCATTAATTTAGATACCGAATTTCTGAATTCCTTATCCGAACAGCTCAACACTGATATATCAAATCTTGAACAGGAAATTTATGCAACCGCAGGAGAAGAATTCAACATCGCCTCACCAAAGCAATTGGGCATTATTCTATTTGAAAAAATGAAACTGGTCGATAAGCCTAAAAAAACCAAAACAGGTCAATATTCCACAGCAGAAGACGTATTGAGTTACTTAGCAAAAGACCACGATATTATTCAGAAAATTTTAGACTTCAGAGGGCTTTCAAAATTAAAGAGCACGTATGTTGATGCATTGCCGTTGCAAGTAGAACCTTCAACAAACCGAGTTCACACCGATTATATGCAAACGGTTGCTGCGACGGGTCGTTTAAGTAGTAACAATCCAAACTTACAGAATATTCCAATCCGAACCGAACGCGGTCGCCAAGTGAGAAAAGCATTTGTACCACGAAATGAGGAATACACTTTACTCGCAGCGGATTATTCACAAATAGAATTACGAATCATTGCCGCTTTAAGTGAAGAGGAAACGATGATTGAAGCTTTTAAGAATGGCGAGGATATTCATGCCTCTACCGCTTCAAAAGTTTTTAATGTACCATTAGCTGAAGTCACCAGAGAACAACGAAGTAATGCTAAAACAGTCAACTTCGGAATAATTTATGGTGTGTCTGCTTTCGGGTTAAGTAACCAAACCGATTTATCTCGTGGCGAAGCCAAAGAACTCATTGACACTTATTACGCAACCTATCCCAAACTCAAAGCCTATATGGGCAAGCAAGTAGATTTTGCAAGGGATAATGGTTATGTGCAAACCGTTTTGGGCCGTCGTCGTTACTTAAAGGACATTAATTCTCGAAACGCCGTGGTTAGAGGTGCTGCAGAACGCAACGCCGTAAATGCACCAATACAAGGAAGCGCCGCAGATATTATTAAAATTGCAATGATCAATATTTATAACAAACTACAAGGAGGCAATTATAAATCGAAAATGCTCTTACAGGTTCATGATGAATTGGTGTTTGATGTTTACAAACCAGAACTTGAAGAACTCAAGATTTTGATCAAAACTGAGATGGAAAATGCTTATAAAATGGATGTTCCTTTGGATGTTGAAATTGATACAGGTTTGAATTGGTTGGAGGCGCATTAAGATTTAAACATCAATCTCGTAGGTTTTTAGTATTTTATGGAAAATAATCAACCTTATTATGCCAGCTAACAAAAAACCTTTTAACCTTTCTCAATTTATAGCGATTTTATTTTTTTCCTTATATCTCACTTGCGTCGAAAAACCTAATAGCAATAGTAATATTACTGTAGAAGAGCCAACGCAGCAAAGAGATCTCGCAGCTATTAAAAAGGACGGTAAACTCAAAGCTTTAACCGTTTATAGTGGCACAAGCTACTTTCTTTACAGAGGTAAGCCCATGGGCTACGAATATGAGCTATTAAAACGTCTCGCAAAATATCTCGATCTAGAACTAGAAATCATAGTGGCAGATGATATTGACGACCTCATAAACATGCTCAATCGAGGTGATGGCGACATTTTAGCGCATGGCTTAACGATAACTGCAAGCCGCAAAGCTTCGGTTTCATTTTCAAATTATTTGTATTTAACCAAACAAGTTCTTGTACAGAAAAAACCAGATGATTGGCGAACGATGCATTGGCACAAATTGGAAAATTCCTTAGTTAATGATGCCATAGAGTTATTGCAAGACACGGTCTCCGTTCGTAATGAATCTGCTTACAAAGAGAGAATAATCAATCTGTCCGAAGAACTTGGTGGCAAAATTTATATTAAAAACCTGCCTGGCGAAATGGCGACGGATAAAATCATAAAAGAAGTCGCTGACGGTGAGATTAAATATACCATAGCAG
Organism: Winogradskyella schleiferi; assembly: GCF_013394655.1. Classification (NCBI taxonomy): domain Bacteria; kingdom Pseudomonadati; phylum Bacteroidota; class Flavobacteriia; order Flavobacteriales; family Flavobacteriaceae; genus Winogradskyella; species Winogradskyella schleiferi. The sequence continues at coordinate 415,478 of NZ_CP053351.1, read as the reverse complement.
ATAACAACATTGCTAAAATAATGGCGTCATATCACCCTATATTAGATGTTGATGTGCCTGTAAGCTTCTCTCAGCGTATCGGCTGGGCTACCCGAAAAAACTCACCAGAACTTTTAAAAGCAACCAACTTATGGCTAGAAGAGCTAAAAAAAGATGTGGATTACAATGTGATTTATAATAAGTATTTCAAAAATAAAAAGGACTTTAGGAGACGTGTTAAAAGTGATTTTTACAGTTTGAATAAAGAAGAGATCAGTCCCTATGACAGCTTAATTAAAATACATTCTGAAAAAATAGGTTGGGATTGGCGTTTGGTTGCTTCGCTTATTTATCAAGAATCGCGCTTCGATCCCAACAACAGTTCTTGGGCCAATGCCAAAGGCTTGATGCAAATTATGCCAAAAACTGCTAAAGAACTTGGTGTTACTGACCGTACTGATCCTAAACAAAGTATTAGAGGCGGTACGTCTTACCTTGGCCAACTATCCGAATATTTTGAAGCTGTAAAGGATTCCACTGAACGTAAAAAATTTACAATGGCTTCCTACAACTGTGGCCTATACCATGTTAAAGATGCCCAAAAACTAGCTAAAAAACGTGGGCTAAATCCAAAACTATGGGATGACAATGTAGAGGATATGATTCTAGAATTAAGCTTACCAAAAAATTACAATGACCCAGTGGTAAAATATGGTTATGTAAGAGGTATTGAGCCTTATAACTATGTGAATCAAATTTTTGAACGTTATGCGCATTATAAGCAGTTTATTTCGGAATAATTAAAATAATATTAATCAAATCCAATTGAAACGTTAGTAACAATTTATGTTCAAAATCGAAGCTGACAATTATAAACCCGAAATATTCTTACAACTGCATGATGAATTGGAATTTGATGTTTACAAATCAGATCTAGAAGAATTAAAGTCTTTAAATGAGACTAAAAGGAAAGTAGTTATAAAATCCCCATTCACCGTAAAGTGAAAACAATTTTATCTCTTCAAATTCATCTGTATTTTCTAAAAAAGCTTTAATGTTTTGACCTTTGTCTATAATTCCTAAGTAATCATTGTCTTCAGTTAAATCTTCGACTGGGAGGTTGTTGAGTAGTTTTGACATGTTCGTAATACTTTGATTTAAAAGTAAACAAACCTAATTTAAAAAGAAATTTTAACTAAGATAATAAACTCAAAAAGTTATAAGCTTTTTTTCAGAATCAGATTGTCCCCTAGAGGGGACTTTAGGGGTGTTTTTGATTAAGCTACTAAATCAATTCTCTAACTTTATCTTCAATAACCAACAAAACACTAAACATATTCTTTTTAACTTCTTCATTAGAAAATCTCAAAAAAGTAACACCGTAGGCTTCTAACTCACCTTGTCTTTTGGCATCATACATGAAACTATGATCATGACTTATTCCATCTATTTCAATAGCTAAACCTATTTCGTGGCAATAAAAATCTGCGATGTAATTTAACATTGGAACCTGCCTATGAAATTGAACTCCCAGAGCACGTTGTTTTATACTCTGCCACAACAAAACTTCAGGTAACGTGCTGTTTTTTCTTAATTGTCTAGCAAGTATTTTTAAATCTGGGTTGTATGGTATTATTTTATTTTTCATTAGCTATTATCAAAAATTTACACCCCTAAAGTCCCCTCAAGGGGACAATCTTAACCAACAAACTTTTCAATATATAATGTAGAATTAAAGCACCAAAACATAAATTATGTAATTCGAAATTTGACAATTCATACTTAATAAAACAATTGAAAACTCATCTTACAGATCCGAATCCAAATAAAACAACTCTAAATTTTCAAAAGAAGATCTGTCCCATTTTTTAAGCATCGCCACATAATAATTATAAGGACTATGCTGAAAAAATTTAGGTTCTTGTTTATACCAATTTCCGTCTTCGTCTTGCGGAAGATCTTTGAGCTCTTCTTCGGTTAGGTCACTAACATCCAATTCAATTTTTGGATACTCAAATGGTTCTATTTCCTTAAGGTTCCCTGTTGGAAAATAATTAATATCGCTAACAAACTCTGGCATTTCTATTTTCCCGAATTTCAACCCAAGAATTTTATTCACCAAGGTATTACTATTTTTTACATAGCTCTTAATACCTCTTTCAAACAATCTAATGAACGCATCTTTTCCTAAGTCCTTTGGTTTAAACTCATCGTCCCCAAATAGCCAGCCTTTAATTTTATCTTTAGTTATTAGTGTCTCTTCTTCATAATTAAATGGCAAATTCGGTATAGGATCTTGAGGGTTAATTATAGAGTAACTCGTTCCTCCATCGCTAAATCGTTCGTCATATTCAATAGCGAATTCTTTATTCCCAGACATAGGTTGCGCATAAGCATATGTTTTATATACATTTTTTGAAGACAATTCCCCTTTTGGCAAATTCTCTAAATAAGCACGTGTCATCGTCGCCAAAGCACCACCTTGACTATGGCCTGTGATAATAATATGATAAATGCCTTTTGAATTTAACGCTTTTATTTGTGCTTTTAAAACATCAGAAAGCACAACTATAGTTAAACCGTAACCAGCATGAACTGCTGCAGTTTCTTCCTTAGCAAATGCATACTCGGTAGCTTCACCGTCTATCGTAATTGTTCCATTTGCAGGAATCATGGCTGAATAGCAATTCTCTACCCAACTGATGACACTATCCGTAGAACCTCTATAATTAATGACGCCAATCTTGCCATTTTCATAAACCTGAAATTTATTATCCATACTCATAACATCTGAGGTATAGCTCAAATTATAGCCGTTTGGAATAATGGTTTGATCGGAATTAAATTGTTTGATGAAATTGTAACTATTGCACATCGCCATAGTATGTTTAGCTTCATTAGTATTAAAGCCAGGTTTTAACTGCCCGAATGATAGTATTGAAAAAAGTAAAAATATAAGGGTTACCAATCTTCTCATATTGAAATAACTTAATAGCCAATTAATTATTGTCTCTAAACAATTTACAAAAACGATTCCAAAATAAATTTTATGTCAAATTGTACGATCTCAATATGCTAACGTCGACTCTTCTTCTTCCGCTTCTTAGATTTAAACCGAACCTTATCCTCATTTTTACGTTGGTTAAAAGGCACCGCATCATTAAAGGTGTTTTTGGCCTCTCCTTTTGGTTTGTTTTTACGCCACTTTTCAGTTTTTTCTGGTAGTAATACTTGAAGTAAATCTTGACGACCCAGTTTATTCAAGGTTTTTTTAATCCATGCTTTGTTTTCGTCCTTGTACCAAAAGAAAAAACGGTGTTGCTCGTCTTTCTCTTTTTTAGAAATTGGTGTTTTTACTTTCTTAAGTGTGTACGGATGGTAACCACTGTAATAAATAACAGTAGCAACCGTCATTGGTGTTGGTGTAAAGCCCTGAACTTGTTCTAACTGGAAACCCATATCCTTGGTTTCAGCAGCCAAATTGGCCATATCCTCAACTTCACAAGCTGGATGATTAGATATAAAATAAGGAATCAACTGCAGCTTTAAGCCTTTCTTAATATTAATCTTATCGAAACGCTCTTTAAACTTATGGAAGTATTTAAACGAAGGTTTACGCATCAGTTTCAAAACAGGATCACTGGTATGTTCTGGTGCTACTTTAAGTCGACCTGAAACATGTTTCGTCATCACTTCCTCGGTGTAATCGTCTAACTCTTTTGGGTCCGCATTCTTATTGAATTCCGGTACCAACATATCATGTCGGATTCCAGAACCTATAAACGATTTTTTTACCTTCGGATGTTTATCGACGGCTTGATATAATTCCGTCAAAGGTTTATGGGACGTATCTAAATTACTACAGATGACTGGCGAAATACAACTTGGTGCCACACATTTGTCGCAAATAGATTGTACTTTCCCTTTCATTTGGTACATGTTGGCACTTGGACCTCCAATATCAGATAAATAGCCCTTAAAATCTGGCATATTAGCAACCGTATCCACTTCTTTTAAAATCGATTCTTGACTTCGGGACGCAATAAATTTGCCTTGATGCGCCGAAATGGTACAAAAACTACAACCACCAAAACAACCACGATGAATGTTGATGGAAAACTTGATCATTTCAAACGCAGGAATCGGTCCTCGCTTATTATATTTTGGATGTGGTAATCGGGTATAAGGATAATCGAACGACGCATCGATTTCAGCCTCGGTCATCGTTGGATAAGGCGGATTAATCATCAGCATCTTATTGCCTACTTTCTGAAAAATTCGTCGCGCAGCCAATTTGTTGGATTCTTGTTCAATAACCTTAAAATTGGAAGCGTATTGTTTTTTGTCCTTTAGACAAGTTTCATGCGAAGCAATTTCTACATCTTCCCAATTGCTGTTCTTAGGAATGCTCTCCTCTTTATTTAAAAGTACTGCGGTTTGATTAATGGTATTCAAACTACTAAACGGAACACCTTTTTCTAGCAAACGAATAATTTCTCTTAATGGTTGTTCGCCCATCCCATAAACCAACATATCAGCTTTAGACGTTTCTAAAATAGTTGGCATCAGTTGGTCACTCCAATAATCGTAATGCGTCACACGACGTAATGACCCTTCAATTCCACCAATCAAAACTGGTGTATCTGGCCATTTTTCTTTCAAGATATTAGAATAAACAGAGGAAGCATAATCTGGTCTGAAACCAATATCACCATTCGGTGTATAAGCATCCTTATCACGCTTCTTCTTGTTCGCATTGTAATTACTTACCATAGGATCCATGCAACCACCAGTAACCCCAAAAAATAGTCTTGGCTTCCCTAATTTCTCAAAATCCTGAAGGTTATCATTCACATTAGGCTGCGGAACAATAGCCACACGCAATCCAAAACTCTCTAACATACGGCCAATAACCGCAGGTCCAAACGTTGGATGATCCACATAGGCATCTCCACTAAACAAGATCACATCGAGTGTTTCCCATCCGCGAATCTTCACCTCTTTATTTGTGGTAGGCAACCAATCCGAAAGTTGTAGTTTATTCTTCACTTTGCAAAAGTAGTTAAAATATTGTGGCTTAAGTGTTACGAAACGTTAAGGTGTTTAATTTGGTATGTCTATAATAATTATAGGGCCATCAATAATTAGAAGTATAAGATCTTTCATTTTGAAAGACATCCCTAAAGTCTCCTTATACTTTGATTCAACTGAGCGGACTGTCCCCTTAAGAGGACTTTAGGGGTGTAAAATTATATATCGTGAAATACTAATAATTACAAATCCAAACTTTTAAGACTTTCCACTCGATTTCTGGCCAAGAAATCATCAATGGTTTCAAAATGTTCTATCACACGTTTTTCCTTAAACTCAAAGACCTTTTTAGCAAGTCCTTGTAAGAAATCACGATCGTGAGACACTAATATCAATGTCCCATCAAAATTTTGAAGTGCTTCTTTCAATACATCTTTCGACTTTAAATCCAAGTGATTGGTTGGCTCATCGAGAATTAATAAATTTACAGGCTCTAATAATAGTTTTACCATCGCCAATCTGGTTTTTTCGCCACCAGATAACACACTGACTTTTTTATCAATATCGTCGCCTCGAAACATAAAACCACCTAAGATATTTTTAATCTGAGTTCTTACATCGCCTTTCGCAACCTCATCAACCGTTTGAAAAACCGTTAAATTTTCATCCAATAAAGCCGCTTGGTTTTGGGCAAAATAGCCAACCTTAACGTTATGCCCTAAACTGCAAATGCCTTCCACATCAATTTCGCCTAAAATGGCTTTTATCATTGTTGATTTTCCTTCACCATTCCGTCCAACAAAACATACCTTCTCTCCTCTAGCTATAGACATATTAGCTTCTTTAAACACCACATGGTCATCATACGATTTGGAAACTTCCTTCACGGTTACAGGATAATCGCCAGAACGTTGTGTGGCTGGAAAACGCAATCGTAATGCAGACGTATCGACCTCATCAATTTCAATGATTTCCAGTTTCTCAAGCATACGTTCTCTTGATGATACTTGATTAGTTTTAGAATACGTGCCCTTAAAACGTTCAATAAACTGCTTATTATCCGCAATAAACTTCTGTTGTTCTTGATAGGCTTTTACTTGATGTGTACGTCTGTCTTCACGCAACTGCAAGTAATGCGAATAATTGGCTTTGTAATCATAAATGCGACCCATCGTCACTTCAATAGTTCTATTGGTAATATTATCAATAAACGCTCTATCGTGTGAAATTACTAAAACAGCATTCGCTTTATTCACTAAAAAATCCTCTAACCAAATGACAGATTCAATATCAATATGGTTGGTAGGCTCATCCAATAAAATCAAATCTGGTTTTTGAAGCAGAATCTTAGCTAATTCGATTCGCATGCGCCAACCACCAGAAAATTCGTTGGTTTGTCTTGTAAAGTCTTCTTGTTTAAATCCTAACCCCTTCAGTGCTTTTTCGACTTCAGCGTCATAGTTCACTTCTTCTAAGGCATAATACTTTTCACCTAAATCTGAAACACGCTCAATGATTTTCATGTACGCGTCAGATTCGTAATCGGTTCTGGTTTCCAATTGTTTGTTGAGCGCATCCATTTCGTCTCGCATTTCAAAAACATGAGCAAAAGCCTTTGAAGCTTCGTCAAAAACAGTAGTATTATCTTCAGTCAATAAATGTTGTGGCAAATAAGCAATTACGACATCTTTAGGAAAACGCACATGACCACGAGTCGCATTCTGAACACCTGCAATAATTTTCATCATGGTAGATTTTCCTGCGCCATTTTTGCCCATTAAGGCAATTTTGTCATTTTCATTTATAGTAAAAGACACCTCACTAAAAAGCGTTTGTCCACTAAATTCCACTGCTAAATTATCGACTGAAATCATATTCTGAATTTTAAGGCTGCAAAACTACTAAATGGGAAGTCATTATTTAATGAAAGGGAAAAAAATTATCTATCGTGTCATATCCGTTAATTCTATTTTTAAATCAGTCAAGTTTTAAACATAGATTCCGCTAATTTTAAATTCACATTTAAAACAAACGTTATGACAATTAATAAGGACAAAAAAGACAAACAAGAAAAAAATGAAACCAGCATTGCTGAAAGTGCCATAAATAAAAAAGAAGTAGATGGTCGGGATATTAACCACCAAGTTAAAGATCGAAGAGAAAAGCATCAACCAAGAGATAACGCCTAATAACTAACATATAAAAAATAATCAATGATAATTACAAAAGTATTAGGTCTCACAAGTGCATTGACCAAAAGCAAAAAAGCAAAATTAGTCATCTTGGGCATTGAAATGGCCATTTTGGCTTATGCCTTATATCAACAAAAAGAAGAGAGCCAAAATAAACGGCTTAAATCTTAGATATATGCGATTTTGAAGTAATTTTGCAGTCATATTTGTGACTATGGACATTATTTCAAAAGACGTATCGAAAGCAGTTGCATTGTTAAATGCTGATGAAATTGTAGCCATTCCAACTGAAACGGTTTACGGATTAGCAGGAAATATCTATAGCGAAAAAGCCATCAAAGCCATTTTTGAAACTAAGAAGCGACCATTCTTTAATCCGCTGATTGTTCATATTCCCTCGATAGATAGCCTCAATAGTATTGTTGAGTATGTTCCTGAAAAAGCCCAATTATTAGCTGAAGCCTTTTGGCCAGGACCAGTAACTCTGGTTCTAAAGAAGAAAAATACAATTCCAGATTTAATTACCGCAGGAAAAGATACCGTTGCGGTTCGTGTTCCCAATCACCCAATAACTTTAGAATTGTTAAATCAGTTGAATTTCCCTTTGGCTGCGCCCAGTGCCAATCCATTTAGCAGTATCAGTCCGACTACAGCACAACACGTAGAAACTTATTTTAAGGATCAAATTAAAATGGTTTTAGATGGTGGCGCCTGCACCAGCGGCATTGAATCGACTATTATAGGTTTTGAAAATGATGAACCGATTATATACCGATTAGGTTCAACGGCATTAGAAGATATTGAGCGTATTGTGGGCAAAATTAAAATCAAGAATTCTGTCGCTGAGCAAAGTCGAAGTAAAAAGAACATTGCACCTGATGCACCAGGCATGTTAGAGCGTCATTACGCACCAAAAACAAAAACGATTTTAACTGAAAATATCTCCAAACTTTTACCTATTTACAAAGGAAAACGCATAGGGTTGATAACATTTCAAAATGAAATTGAAGATAATTCTGTTGAAGTTCAAATAGCGCTTTCTAAAACGGGAAACTTAACGGAATCGGCTTCAAATTTATATGATGTACTGCACCAATTAGATAAAATGCACCTTGATATTATTATAGCTGAACGTATGCCTGATTATGGATTGGGCAAATCCATCAACGACCGATTGCAACGCGCTACAGCGGACACTTAAAGCTAAAAATCTTTATTCACTTGTATTTAATCATAAGAATTGCTTTATAAGCCATAAAATACTATCTTATATGTTTTAAAAATCATCATACAATGAAAAACATATTAGTAACCATAGATTTAAAAGGGAATGAGCAATTACTCATTGACCAAGCCTCGAAATTGGCAGAAAAATTTGAGGCTAAAGTTTGGATCATTCATATTGCAGCACCAGATCCAGATTTTGTAGGTTATAGTGTTGGGCCACAATATATACGAGATAACCTTGCCACTGAACTTAGAAAAGAACATCGATTACTTCAGAACTATTCAGTTCAATTAGAGAAGAAAGGTATTGAATCCGAAGGGTTATTAGTACAAGGCCCAACCTTGGAAATGATATTGGAAGAAGCGGACAAACTTAAAATTGATCTTATTATCTCAGGCTATCAGGACCATGGCTTTTTCTACAAGGCTTTATATGGAAGCGTTTCTAATTCGCTTATAAAGGAGTCAAATATTCCAGTATTAATTGTTCCAGTAGATTGAGAATATGTTAGGTTTAAAAACTTAAAAAAACCATCCATAGCCTTTAAAAACCAATTATTTAATTCAAACAAAATTATTATAACCTCATTATACTGGTTTTACTCCTAAAAATATATTCATCAAGGTTTGGTAAATCAATACTTTATCGTAAATTTGCAAACTCTTTTTTGAAGAGGAATGTTTAATCTTTTTGCGCTGTGAAGCGTAAATATAAATCAAATTAGTGTGGATACATTAAGCTACAAAACAGTTTCAGCTAACAAAGCTACCGTTAACAAGGAGTGGGTTTTGGTTGATGCTGAAGGACAAACTTTAGGTCGCTTAGCTTCAAGAGTAGCAATACTTTTAAGAGGTAAGCACAAGCCTAATTTTACGCCACACGTTGATTGCGGTGACAATGTAATTGTTGTCAATGCTGAAAAAATCAACTTAACTGGTAACAAATGGACGGAAAAAAGTTACATCCGTCACACAGGTTATCCAGGTGGACAAAGAAGTTTGACAGCTACTGAATTATTTGGGAAAGACCCAAGTAGATTGGTAGAGAAGTCAGTAAAAGGAATGTTACCTAAAAATAAATTAGGTGCTACTCTTTTTAGAAATTTAACAGTTGTTACTGGTACAGCGCATCCTCATGAAGCGCAAAAACCAAAGGCAATTAAATTAAACGAAATTAACTAATGGAAGTAATTCACAAAATTGGCCGTAGAAAGACGGCTGTTGCTCGTGTGTACCTTGCTGAAGGAAAAGGCAAAATCACGGTGAACAAAAAAGACATGGCGGATTATTTTAGTACTGCAACATTGCAATACAAAGTAAACCAACCTTTAGCCTTGACTAACAATGATGGCAACTTTGATATTACTGTTAACGTATATGGAGGTGGTATCACCGGCCAGGCAGAAGCAATACGTTTAGGATTAAGTCGTGCAATGTGCGAACTAGATCCTGAAAACAGAGCAATATTAAAGCCAGAAGGTCTATTAACGAGAGACCCAAGAATGGTAGAGCGTAAGAAATTCGGACAGAAGAAAGCGCGTAAGAAATTCCAATTCTCGAAACGTTAATATCCAACACAATTTTATTCAGAATCTGCTTCGGCAGATTCTGGATTATTATTTTTTATTGAAAAAAGGTCCTGAAACGAGTTCAGGATTACAGTTTAGCATCTAAATGATTGAGGCGCGCGATTAGCAACCACTCAGTCATTGCTAATTTAACAGAACGTAAACTATTACAAAATGGAAAAAGTAGAAGTAAAAGAATTACTTGAAGCAGGTGTACACTTCGGTCACCTAACACGTAAGTGGAATCCAAACATGGCCCCTTACATTTATATGGAACGTAACGGTATCCATATTATCAACCTTTACAAAACAGCAGCAAAAATCGAGGAAACTTCTGAAGCGTTAGCTAAAATAGCGGCATCAGGAAAGAAAATCCTTTTCGTTGCTACTAAAAAACAAGCTAAAGACATCGTAGCTGAAAAAGCAGGTGCTGTAAACCAACCTTATATTACTGAGCGTTGGCCAGGCGGAATGTTAACTAACTTTGTAACGATCAGAAAAGCCGTAAAGAAAATGGCTTCTATTGATAGAATGAAGAAAGATGGCACATTCAACTCTTTATCTAAAAAAGAACGTTTACAAGTTGATCGTTTACGTGCAAAATTAGAAAAGAACTTAGGTTCTATTTCTGACATGACACGTTTACCTGGTGCTTTATTCGTTGTAGATATTATGCGTGAGCATATTGCTATTAAAGAAGCACAAAAATTAAATATCCCAATTTTTGCGATGGTAGATACTAACTCTGACCCACGTGAAGTAGATTATTTAATCCCATCAAATGATGATGCTTCAAAATCCGTAGATAAAATCTTATCTATCGTAACCTCTGCTATCGCAGATGGTTTAAGCGAAAGAAAAGCTGAAAAAGCGGATAAAGAAGGAAAGTCTAAAAAATCAGAAGACAAAAAATCTGAGAAAAAATCAGACGCAAAGCCAGCTAAAAAAGCTGAGAAGAAAGCTGTTGCCTCTGAAGAAGAAGAATAAATAACATTTATATACAATTAAAAGTCATTTGGTTCTTTTTCATGCCCTGAGCGTAGTCGATGGGATATCGAAAAAAAATTAAATGACTTTTTAAATTTAAAAACTATGGAAAATACTGTAAAAGTTACAGCAGCAGAAGTAAACAAGCTAAGACAAGCAACTGGTGCTGGTATGATGGATTGTAAAAAAGCTTTGGTTGAAGCTGGTGGCGATTTTGATAAAGCCATTGAAGTATTACGTAAAAAAGGTCAAAAAGTTGCAGAAAAAAGAGCTGACAGAGATTCTTCTGAAGGTGCTGCAGTTGCAAAAATAAATGACGACAATACTGCTGGTGTTGCAATCGTTTTGGGTTGTGAAACCGATTTTGTTGGTAAAAATGAAAACTTTGTAAAATTAGCTAATGATTTAGCAGATACAGCTTTAAACTACAACTCCAAAGAAGAATTTTTAGCTGCAGATTTTGACGGCATGACCGTTGCTGAAAAATTAACTGAGCAAACAGGTGTTATTGGAGAAAAATTGGATATCACTGCTTTTGAAAAATTAGAAGCACCTTATGTAGGCCAATATGTTCACATCAATAAAATTGCAGCCTTAGTTGGTTTGTCTGCTAAAGTTGACAATGTTGACACCTTGGTTAAAGATGTAGCTATGCAAGTGGCTTCAATGGGAGCAACGACGTTATCTTACAAAGATTTTGATGCCGCTTATATCGCATCAGAAACGGAAGCACGCATCGCAGTCATTGAAAAAGATAATATCGAATTAGGACGTTTAGGTAAAACCTTAAAAAATGTACCAAGCTATATTTCAATGGCACAATTAACGCCAGAAGTTATTGCTGAAGCTGAAGAAGCTGCAAAAGCAGAGTTAAAAGCTGAAGGGAAGCCAGAGCAAATTTGGGACAGAATTTTACCAGGTAAAATGGAGCGTTTCATTTCTGATAACACAACTTTAGACCAAGAAAAAGCATTATTGGATCAAAAGTTTATTAAAGATGAAAAGCAAACGGTTGCTGATTACGTTAAAACCTATGGTGACGTATCGGTTACTGGTTTTAAACGTGCTACAGTTGGATAATCAATAACATCCAGAAATATAATTTTAAAAAATGCTTCTCCATATTGAGAGGCATTTTTTTTGCGTTTTTTTCACTTTTACAGAAGCTAATAATTACGTAGCTTTGCTCAACTTTTAATCTATCAAATGAAATGAGCCAAAATCATATCTTAATTTCATATATTATTTTACCTGGCGAATTACATTAGACCATAATTTAGAAATAGAAACCATCTAATGAAATATAAAAGAATTCTACTAAAATTATCTGGAGAAGCCTTAATGGGAAACCGTCAATATGGGATTGATCCTGAGCGCTTATCCGAATATGCTAAAGACATCAAAGAAATAACTGACTTAGGTGTAGAAGTTGCCATAGTAATTGGTGGTGGAAATATTTTTAGAGGTGTTGCTGGAGCGATGAATGGTATGGATCGTGTGCAAGGTGATCATATGGGAATGCTGGCCACTGTAATTAATGGCTTGGCATTACAAAATGCCTTAGAAGATGCTGATGTGAAAACACGTTTGCAAACTGCTATTAAAATTAATGAAGTAGCAGAACCTTTCATTAGAAGAAAAGCGATGAGCCATCTTAATAAAGGACGTGTTGTTATATTTGGAGGTGGCACAGGAAATCCGTATTTTACTACAGATTCAGCGGCCGTTTTGCGTGCTATTGAAATTGAAGCAGATGTCATTTTAAAAGGTACACGTGTTGATGGTATTTATACTGCTGATCCTGAAAAAGATTTAAATGCAGTAAAATTTGAAAACATTTCATTTAAAGATGTTCTAAGTAAAGGACTCAAAGTGATGGACACTACTGCATTTACTTTAAGTCAAGAAAACAACCTGCCAATTATTGTTTTTGATATGAACAAAAAAGGAAACTTACTAAAAGTAGTTACCGGAGAAAATATTGGCACTAAAGTCAACTAATAAGTTTTGGCTTAAATTTTGATAATCGTAAATTAAAATTTCAACATTATGAACGAAGACATTAAATTTATAATAGACTCAGCAAAAGAATCTATGGAAGCTGCGATGAAGCATTTAGAAAAACAGCTCGTTAACATAAGAGCAGGTAAAGCGAGTCCTGCAATGTTAGGCAGCGTTATGGTAGATTATTATGGTTCGCAAACTCCTCTGAGCCAAGTCGCTAATGTCAATACACCAGATGGTAGAACCATTTCCGTTCAACCTTGGGAAAAATCCATGTTGCAAGAAATTGAACGTGGAATTATGTTGGCCAATTTAGGGTTTAATCCTATGAACAATGGTGACATGATTATCATCAATGTACCTCCATTAACAGAAGAACGTCGTAAAAATTTAGCCAAACAAGCTAAGGCAGAAACGGAAGACGCTAAAGTAGGAATTAGAAATGCGCGAAAGGAAGCTATGAACGACATAAAAAATGCAGATGTTTCTGAAGATTTACAGAAAAATGCTGAAATTGATGTGCAAACTTTAACCGATACTTACGTTAAGAAAATTGATGAGATCCTTGAGGTAAAGGAGAAAGAGATTATGACCGTATAAGCTCAATACCCAAAATATAAAAATATCCCAAATTCCTTGGGATATTTTTTTCAATCATAATTCATAATCATACATGTTAAAGCGCCTGCTTGTTATTTTTCTTTTGTCACTTGCAGCATTCAGTTATGCACAACAACGGGATCTTCAAGAAAAAGATTCGATAAAAGCCGCTCAAGATTCCATTAAAAAAACCGAATTCTTAAAAAATATTGGTAATGGCTATCTTCCTTTCAATTACTTCAACTTAGATTTACGCTACCTCATTAAGTTCAACCAATACGAGGGTCTCAGAACAGGTTTAGGAGGTATAACAAATGATCGGTTTTCAGAACATTACAGGTTAGACGGTTACTTGGTTTATGGTTTCAAGGATAATCGCCTAAAATATAAAATTGGTGGTGGCTTTAGAGCGCATAAAGCTACAAATACATGGGTAAATGTTGCCTATACTGATGACCTACAAGAAACGGGTAGTTCAAAGTTTTTAACCGATAAACGTTTCTTTACCTTTTTTGAACCACGCTTGTTAAATATTGATTTATTTCATAGACACATTACAAAATCTATTGCATTGCAACATACCGTTTCTAACCACCTACTTTCAGAAACACAATTCGCTATTTCAAAAATTAATCCAACGTATAATTATACTTATCTATTAGACAATAGAAGTTATAACACGTTCGATCTAAGTACTGCAAAAATCAGCTTACAGTGGAGTCCTTTTAGTCAATTTTCTGTTAACGAAGACTACGTAAAAGTCATCAAAAATGGTTATCCTAAATTCACGCTTCAACTAACCCAAGGTTTTAAATCTATTTTTGGCGGTGACTTTACGTTTTCAAAGCTCGACTTTAGAACGATTCAAGAATTCAAATATAAAAATGACGCCACAACTAGGATTACCTTAGTGGCAGGAATTGCAGGAGGAGATGCACCTCTAACACATTTGTATCATGCCTACCCAAACAATATAACCAAAGAAACTATTCTACAGCGTTTTTCAGTGGCAGGATTAAACAGTTTTGAAACCATGTATTTTAATGAATTTTTTAGTGATAAGTTTTCAACATTACAGATAAAACACGCTTTTGCACCTTTTAAAATTGCAGAACGCTTTAAACCGCAACTCGTTTTAATATCGCGCTACGCCGTTGGAGACATGAACAGTAGAGACAGGCATCAAGGTGTAGATTTCGGGACGCTTAAACATGTTTACTCAGAATCTGGTTTTGAAATCAATAAGCTGCTCTTCGGTTTTGGACTCAGTTTTGCCTATCGCTATGGTGGTTATCATTTACCTAATTTTGAAGATAATATTGCTTTTAAGTTCACGTTTAATATTTCGTTATAATCCCAATATTTCCAGAACAAATCCACAGCTTTTTTCTACCTTTGCGACCAATCAAATCGGTAGATGTTTAAACTTTCAACTAAAGGATTTTGGGAAACTATAGCAAGCCTTATTCTTCG
Source organism: Winogradskyella schleiferi (assembly GCF_013394655.1). Taxonomy (NCBI): domain Bacteria; kingdom Pseudomonadati; phylum Bacteroidota; class Flavobacteriia; order Flavobacteriales; family Flavobacteriaceae; genus Winogradskyella; species Winogradskyella schleiferi. The sequence goes on along the minus strand of NZ_CP053351.1, from coordinate 400,417 downwards.
TAATAAGATTTTTATACTCATTGCTATAGTCCTGACCACCGTGTTTTTCAGTATGCAATGGAAACACATGCGTTTTACTTTTACGGAAGCTAATCTTTTGCCAGACGACCATGAAGTAAATCTTATATACAACGATTTCTTAGAAGTTTTCGGAGAAGAAGGTAATTTAATTGTTTTAGGTGTAAAGGATTCGAGTTTATTTTCTGTTAAAGAACTCAATGCCTGGAACAAACTAGCGGATTCTTTTAAGGGTTATGATGAAGTTGAGTCGGTTTTATCCATTAAAGATCTTCAAAAATTAGTTAAGAACACAGAAAAGGAGCAATTCGATTTAGAACCCTTTATAAAGGATTCCATCCATAGCATCGAAGAAATTGATCAGCTTCAAGAAGAACTTTTTAAACAATACCCATTTTACGATAATTTCTTGTTCAACGCTGAAACGAAAACGATTCGTACTGCTATTTATATGCAGAAAGACATCGTCAATACCTCAGCTAGAAAGGATTTTATCATCGATGATTTCTTACCGAAAGTTGAACGCTTTGAAGCGGAAACAGGTCTGGACGTCAGACTTTCTGGAATGCCCTACATTCGAACTTTAAATGCGAAAAGTATTGTAGATGAAATCCCTATTTTTATTGGTGCAGCATTGTTTGTAACCTCATTGATATTTTTCCTCTTCTTTAGGTCCTTTAGAGCGACATTCATTTCACTTATTGTGGTGTGTTTTGGCGTGATGTGGACTTTTGGAATAATAGGACTATTAGGTTATGAAATCACAGTGCTCACAGCTTTAATTCCACCATTGATTATCGTTATTGGGATTCCGAACTGTATTTTCCTAATCAATAAATACCAGCACGAAGTAAAATCCCATGGCAACAAGGTAAGGTCCTTACAACGTGTGATTACAAAAGTTGGTAACGCAACCTTAATGACCAATATAACCACGGCTTCTGGTTTTGCAACTTTTATTCTTACAGAGAGTAAATTACTCAAAGAGTTTGGTGTCGTCGCTTCGCTGAGTATCGTCGCCATATTTTTATTGTGTTTACTTATCATTCCTATTCTTTACACCTTTTTACCCTATCCAAAAGAACGTCACTTAGAACATTTAAACAAACGTTGGATCAGTGCTTTTGTTAATTGGATGGAAAATATGGTAAGACACCGTAGAATTACCATTTATGTTACCGCTCTCATTTTGATTATTGGCAGTATAATTGGAATTTATCAGATTAAAATTTCAGGAAGTCTTATAGAAGATATGCCACAAGACACGGAATTTTTTAGGGATATTCGATTTTTTGAATCTGAATTTGATGGTATAATGCCATTGGAAATTATGATTGATACCAAGCGTAAAAAAGGCGTTATGAAATTAGCGACACTAAAACGTATGGAAGAATTGGAAGAATTGATTGATGATATCCCAGAATTATCACGACCAATTTCCGTGGTTAGTTTAGTGAAATATAGCAAGCAAGCCTATTACAATGGCAATCCAAAATACTATCAATTACCCACGAGTCAGGAAAATAGTTTTATCCTTTCTTATGCAAAAAACTCAACCTCAGATGTTGATTTGCTCAGTAGTTTTGTGGATAGCACAGGTCAATATGCACGCATTACAACCTTTATGAAAGATGTCGGTACTGATAAAATGGAGCGTATCCAAGAAGACCTTCAAACCAAAATAAATAAGGTGTTTCCCAATGAGCGTTACGAGGTTATCATGACAGGTAAAGCCTTGGTGTTTCAGAAAGGAACTAAATATCTGGTTAAAAATTTAGCTATATCCTTAACGCTCGCTATTTTTCTTATTGCTTTATTTATGGCCTATCTTTTCCGTTCCTTTAAAATGATTATAGTGTCCTTGATTCCAAATTTATTGCCACTAGTAGTAACAGCTGGACTAATGGGATATGTTGGTGTTCCTATAAAACCATCGACCATTCTGGTATTTAGTATTGCTTTTGGTATTTCGGTAGATGACACCATTCACTTTTTGGCAAAATATAGACAAGAATTACAAGCCAACCATTGGAAGATTAAAAAATCCGTTTATGCCGCATTGAGAGAAACTGGAGTAAGTATGATTTATACCTCAATTGTGTTATTCTTCGGGTTTTCGGTATTTACCATTTCAAGCTTTGGTGGTACGGTTGCCTTAGGCGCATTGGTGTCCATAACCTTATTATTTGCTATGCTATCCAATCTACTGTTATTACCTTCGCTATTATTATCTTTGGAGCGAAATATTGCAAATAAAGAGGTTTTGAGAGAACCTTCAATTAATATTATTCCTTCTGAAGACGAAGACGACTCAGAACAAAAAAATTAAAAAACAAATAGCATCCAAAATATTTAAAAAATGACTTCAAAAACTGTAGCCCAATTACTATCGCAAGATGAAACCTTACAAGATGTCTCCGTAAAAGGTTGGGTAAGAACTTTTAGAGCGAACCGATTTATTGCCTTAAATGATGGTTCTACCATTAATAATATACAATGTGTTGTCGATTTTGAAAATTTTGACGAAGCCTTATTAAAGCGTGTTACCACTGGTGCTGCAATTCATGTTACAGGCGAATTGGTAGAAAGCCAAGGCAAAGGCCAATCCGTTGAAATCGTTGTAAAAACTTTAGAAGTTTTAGGGGATTCTGATCCTGAAACGTATCCTATTCAACCTAAAAAACACTCTTTTGAATTCTTAAGGGAAAATGCGCATTTACGCACCAGAACTAATACGTTTAGTGCTGTGATGCGTTTACGCTCCTCATTATCCTTCGCAGTCCACAAGTATTTTAATGAGAATGGCTTCAACTATATGCACACTCCAATTATAACAGGAAGTGATGCAGAAGGCGCTGGCGAAATGTTCAAAGTTTCAAATTTAGATGCGAAAAATCCACCATTAAATGAAGATGGTTCTGTAAATTATAAAGAAGATTTCTTCGGAAAGGAAACTAATTTAACGGTTTCTGGTCAGTTAGAAGCAGAAACTTATGCGATGTCTTTAGGCAAAGTTTACACTTTTGGACCGACTTTTAGAGCTGAAAATTCCAATACCACGCGTCATTTGGCAGAATTCTGGATGATTGAACCTGAGGTTGCTTTTATGGATTTGGATGGGAATATGGATTTGGCAGAAAACTTTATGAAATCAGTTTTAAGCTATGTTCTTGAAAAGAATAAAGAAGATTTGGAATTTTTGGAAGGTCGACTATTACAAGAAGAAAAAACAAAACCACAAGCCGAACGCAGTGCTATGAGCTTAATTGAAAAAATTAAGTTCGTGGTTGATAATAACTTTAAACGCGTTAGTTATACCGAAGCTATTGATATTTTAAGGAATTCTAAACCTAACAAAAAGAAAAAATTTAACTATATCATTGAAGAATGGGGAGCCGATTTACAATCAGAGCATGAACGTTTCTTAGTGGAAAAACACTTTAAATGTCCGGTGATATTGTTTGATTATCCTGCAAATATCAAAGCGTTTTACATGCGTTTAAATGAACCAGACCACGAAGGAAGAGAAACGGTAAGAGCCATGGATATTTTGTTCCCAGGCATTGGAGAAATGGTAGGCGGTTCGCAACGTGAAGAACGTTTAGACGTTTTAAAGGAAAAAATGAAAGCCTTAGATATCGATGAAAAGGAATTATGGTGGTATTTGGATTTACGAAAATACGGTACCGCAGTTCATTCAGGTTTTGGTCTAGGTTTTGAGCGTTTGGTAATGTTCGCTACAGGTATGGGAAATATTAGAGATGTCATTCCTTATCCTAGAACGCCACAGAATGCAGAGTTTTAATCCCCTTTAATTAACTCATAATGAATATTTAAAAGTAATGTATCGCTGAATCTTTGATTTCCTCTAGGGGGAAAACGGAATTCTGAAATTCATTACGCAATAGTAGGTTTTAGGTAATCTGTGCCCAAGTAATTTACAACTATTCTTTCAAATAGTTTCATTACTTTTATAATCTAAGAGAATAACAAATTATGTCCCTAAAGCAGTTTTTACAATTTAAGCTCTCACAAAAGCTCTCGCCACAGCAGATTCAGCTTATGAAGTTGATTCAGTTGCCAACACAAGCTTTTGAACAACGTTTAAAACAAGAGTTGGAAGAAAACCCTGCATTGGATACTGGAAAAGAATCGGAAGCCTCTGAAGACAATTTTGATGAATTTGATAATTCCGAAGATAATTACGAGGACAATGAGACGATTGAAGCAGATGACATCAATATTGATGAATATTTAAGTGACGACGAAATTCCAGAATACCGTACACAAGCCAATAATTATAGCGCAGATGACGAGGATAAATCCGTGCCATATGCTGCAGGAACGTCATTTACGCAGCATTTAATAAATCAATTGAATACGTTTCGTTTATCTGATCAAGAAGAAGAAATTGCATATTTCTTAGTTGGTAGTGTAGACGAAAGTGGCTATATACGTCGTTCGTTATCTGATATTACAGACGATTTAGCCTTTACGCAAAATGTGTACACAACGGAAGAAGAGGTTGAAAAGGTATTGCAAATTGTACATCAATTGGATCCTGCTGGTGTTGGAGCCCGTAATCTTCAAGAATGTTTAAGTATTCAATTACATCGCAAAGAACAGCATCCAGATGTTGAATTGGCAACTACGATTATTGACAAAGGTTTTGAGCAATTCACAAAGAAGCATTATAAAAAATTAATGCAGAAATTCAATATTGACGAAGAACAGTTAAAAGATGCCATTGAAGAGGTTGAACGTCTTAACCCAAAACCTGGTGGTTCATATGCAGGAAACAATAAAATTGTAGAACATATTGTACCAGATTTTGCCATAAAGATTGTGGATGGCGAACTAGAGTTAACCTTGAATGGTAGAAATGCACCAGAGCTTCACGTATCACGCGAGTATAATAACATGCTTAAAGGCTATAAGGCGACTAAAGAGAAGTCTAAAGCCCAGAAAGATGCGGTTATGTTCATCAAACAAAAGTTAGATGCTGCAAAGTGGTTTATTGAAGCCGTAAGACAACGTCAGCAGACTTTATTTGTGACCATGAGTTCTATAATGCATTACCAGAAAGAATATTTCTTAACTGGTGATGAGCGAAATTTACGTCCTATGATTTTGAAGGATATTGCAGACGAAATTGAAATGGATGTTTCAACAGTTTCCCGCGTAGCAAACAGTAAATATGTGGATACACCTTATGGTACAAAATTGATTAAAGAATTCTTCTCTGAGTCAATGACCAACGATCAAGGTGAGGAAGTTTCAACCAGGGAAATTAAAAAAATCCTTGAAACAGTTATTGAAGAAGAGAGCAAAAAGAAACCTATGACCGATGAAGCGCTTTCTAAAATTCTGAAAGAAAAAGGCTATCCTATTGCCAGGCGAACGGTTGCGAAATATAGAGAACAATTAGATATTCCTGTAGCACGTTTGAGAAAAGAACTTTAAACTTTCTTTTTAATTATTACAATTTTCGCAGTAACCTTTCCGTAGGTAATCATTTGCTAATAGTTGAAACGTGACTCCACCTTCTTCTATGGAATTAAATATTTTGCAGTACCTATTCTGGTTAAGATTAAACGCATTGAGCATAATAGCTCTGTAATCATCAGTCTTGGTAAGTTCATTATCCACTAGAGTGAGATTTAAGTAGTAAAACAGTAGGTCTTCATCAACGTCAATGGACCGCACCTTTTGGTTCAATAATTCAGCCGCTTTATCTGTATTAGAATAATAGACTAAAAATTGGGCTAAACTAAAATAATCAAAATCCGAAAGTGAAATTTTCTTGTAGGCATTGGTAATATACTCTACTGATTTGTCTTTATTATTGTAATCACGGTTTCGCATAGCCTTTTCACTTTTAATAATATGATAGTTAATCATCATTCTATCAATAAGTTCTTGAGAAATTCCAAAACTTTTTAGGGCATAAATTTCTGATTTAAATTTAGTATCATTTACAGACTCAAAATTGTGCCGCCAAATTCTAAATTTTAAAGCCACCAAATTGTAACGAACTCTTGGGTTTTTAGCGTCTAACTTTATAAGTTCTTCAAGTTCATTTCGCACAATAATAATTTGTCTTTCATTTAATTGATACTTTATAGCACTATTATTGTTTAAAAAATTTAGGTATTTTAATTGCTTAGGTATTTTCATTTGTTTCAGAACTTCTGGAGATATTTCGTTATTCTTCAGCTTTTCAAAAATAGAATTCTGTATTTGTGCTGCTTTATCTAATTCATTCGCTTTTATGGACGAATTAAAAAGTGAAACCAATTCAGTAGCAGATTTTACCTTATAAACATCTTTTCGTTCTAATTCTAATGTTATAACGGCTTTTCTATGCTTTTTTAAGTAGGGTTCCATCTTTTCTGAAAACGAACCTACTAATTTAGATTTTAATTCGTCCTTATTAAGAAGTTTTAGGTTATCATAACTTGTTCCTTCGATATCGTTTAAAAACTCAACCCAGTTTTCAGAAGAAGAAATTGTCGTTTTAATATCAGATGTTTGATAAGATTGAATCGCTTTTGCAATACTATTTGCGCGTTGCTGTTGTAACTCTATATTGCGCTCTAAACTCCCCTCAATAGATGAATACGCTTTAATATTTATTGTTTTGATATTAAAGTTTGTTAAATTTAGAGAATCATAAACTGGTTTTATATCCTCTATTGAATACTCCGATTTATTCTTCTTAAATGGGATTTTAAATCGAAGCGTTTTATACTTAATTTCAACCTTCTCATCATTAGTATTTTCAACTTTCTCATTTTTAAAACTTAAGGAGTCTAAATACATTCCCATGTCCAATAAGTCCCATTTGTAAGCCTTAAGATCATAAATTACTTGATAGCGCCAGAGTGTTTTATTGCCAAGAAAAAGAATATTGTATTCTAGTTCCTTATTTTTAAGATTGTCTGGAATTTTTCCTACTAAAACCCTAAACAAATTGCTGTTATGTGACTTTAAACCATTTTTGAGTCGTGAGGCATAAACAGGCCTTAGTAATGTACCTTTAATTTGATTTGTTTCTAAATTCTCTACAGCGCAATTATAGATATCTTTTGAAACCACATCAATAGCTATTCCATCATTAGTATTTTTAAATAAACTATTGAACCAAGTTTTGTCGTTAGTCTCAAAATACAAATTGCCATTATCATTTTTTATAGAAAAATTTACCTCTTTTGGTTTTTGCTGAAATGCTGAAAAGCAATCTCCACAAGATTTATTTCTATCCGATTCGGTCATTGGAAAAACTATACCAAAATTCCCTTGAGCTAAAGCAAAATTAATACTTAACAAGACTAGTAAACTTAGAGAAAAGATTTTTTCAAACATTCGTGTTGTACTTGTTTTTTAAACTTAGAAAACAAAATAAATCAAAATTATACAGTTCGCATTACACTGTAGTATGTTTTTTTGAAGATAAAACTATACATTTGCTTCTTACTAATGAAAGATATTATACTCAAAAGCATATCGTTTGTTTTTCATCCTCTAATCATGCCTTTATTAGGTGTGCTTTTTTACTTTTCTAAAACACCGCGATTTATTCCAGAGCCTGTGATGAAGGCTAAAATCTTTTCCATAGTTATTTTAACAATTATTTTACCTATCCTTCTCTTTTTTTTACTCAAAACCATTAATAAAGTTAGTTCCATTTATCTAAAGAGTACCAAAGAACGTTTGATTCCACTATTTATAAATAGTGTAATTATTTTATTGATTTTAATTCGGGTTTTAACGTCAAGCGAGATTATAGAATTGTACTATTTCTTTTTAGGTATTCTTTGCTCTACGTTAACCTGTTTTATCTTGGCAATATTTAAAATAAAAGCAAGTATCCACATGATTGCAGCTTCTGGTTTTTTTATGTTCGCCGTTGCTATTGGGATACATTATCAAATAAATATAAATGGGACTATTGCTCTGATGATGGTAATTCTTGGTGCTATTGCCACTTCACGTTTACATTTAAAGGCGCATACCAACCAAGAGCTATTAATTGGCGTTTTTACAGGAATGGGTCCTCAAATATTATTGCTAAATTATTGGTTATAGGATATAAAACATAAGTCCTATTTTAAGGGCTTTCATGTTTATGGATTCATCGTTAAGTTTAGAATTAGACTCAAAAATGGGATTTAAGCCATAATATACATGAAAATTCCATGTACCATAACCTGCAGACAATGTTAAGCCATATTGAAGTGTATTAAAACTATCGTTATTAGACAGTTTTACATTTCCCAGTTGGCTTTCAAACTTGGTGACGTTATAGAATACATAACCGATCTTAAATCCAGTATAAATCCGCCAAAAATCATAATCTGTTGATGTAGAAGTTCTCCATCTAATTTCCAAAGGTACTTCTATTAAATAAGCGTTAAATTTATTTTTAGAAACGTTATAATCATCTTCATCAATAATGTTGAAGGTAATTTCATTATTAGTTTTTTGAATTAATAAATTCTTTTGGTTATATGAATTTGCAGAAATTCCCAAACCCAAACCTATGGCAAAATTACGTCGCTCGTTTATAGGCATATCTCTAATAAAACCCAAATGAAAACCCGATGAAAAACCACTTTGAGATACATCACTAGGTTTTCCATTGAGTAAATTATAGGTGATAGACGCATAGAATTGATCCTCTCTATAGTTTTTATAAAGTTCTGAGTCAGCTTTCTTGGATTGTGAAAACCCAAACGGTCCAATTAATGCCAGCAAAACAAAAACATATCCTTTCATGTGTTGACATTTTTTGTTTTTAACTTTCACACGCGGTTCGCTATTAATCATTTCCTCAATAACTTTTATAACTTGCACAATTCATATTGATAAAGCTACAAAAAGTTTAAATCACATTACATAAAAAAACGTCCTGATTACTCAAGACGTTTTATATATAAAATTAAGAATTATAATTTCTATTCTTCAATTTTTGTATTAGCTATATACATTACTTTTAAGGCATTGGCCTTACGTAATTCTTGCTTAATATCTGAAACTATACCAGCATTGGTATTTTTATCGACCTTAAGCGCTACTACAACTTTACTTTGCAATTCTTCATTCATTTCAGAAATACCTTGATATATTGAAGATTGTACATCTTCTACAGTAATAAAAGCATCATTGTATTGAATTCTTGGTTCTTTTCCAAATTGCTTGTATTGTTCGCTAGGTTTACCTGCATAGATAAAAATAGTTCTATCTTTTTTAAGTTTCTCTACTTGATCTGCACTTGGTAATTGATTTTCAATCATTAAAGTACTATCTCGCATTACCGTTGCCACCATAAAAAAGAAAAGCAACATGAATACAATATCTGGAAGTGATGCCGTTGAAATCGCAGGCAACTCACCTTTATCCTTTTTTCTAAACTTAGACATATTTGTTTCTTTTAATTTTTATCAGGTTCTGCTTCGGACAATTTCATAGGAAATAAATTCTTAATGGTCTCAATACGCTCATTAAGTACCTCATCCTTACTAAACTGATTTTTTTCTTTCTCTTCTAACATTGCGGTAAAGACCTTATCTGCTTCTGGATAATACTTTCGATATAGTCGTTCAGCTTCACGCTCTCTTAAGTAATTATAGGCGGCTACAAGTTCGTTCTGTACCTCCATATATTTCTCATAAGTCGTTTCCCTATCGTGTTTCATAGAGATAATTGCTTTATCAGGATGATCCGATGAAGACTCATCTCTCTCCCCTTTACAATAATCACAAGATTGACCGGCTGGATTTGTACCACCACCATTATCCAAAAAGTCAATGGCCGCTTGTCGTAAATCCTTTAAAGGCATTTCTTCGTCTTCCACTAACAATTGATTATTTCGGTTGATTAAAACCGTAAATAAATTCTTTTGTTTAATTATAGGTGGTTCATATTCAGTGTCATCAATAGGTGGCAAACTTCTTAATAATCCTTTATCTTTTTCTATAGTTGTTGTTACTAAGAAAAATATAAGTAATAAGAAGGCAATGTCAGCCATTGATCCTGCATTTACTTCGGGTGCTGCTCTTTTTGCCATGTTCTATTATTTATTGATTACTTTTTTAACTCCTGAAAAAATCATGGAAATTGCAGCTATTGCTAATAACACATAGAATGCTATCAGACCAGCGCCTACCAAATGGGATTCTCCTGATGTCGCCATTTTATCTCCATTTTTATAAGCCACTGTATCTCCTCCAGAGATTACATAAGCAATAATCAATACTGCTGCAAACGCACCAACACCTATTAAGGTACTTTTAAGAGAAGCCGTATTTGTAAAGAGGTTTTGCAAAACAAAAACCAATACAAATAGCACAACCAATCCTAATATAATATAGGCCGTATAAGCCATAGGCTCAAATAAACCTGCTTTCTCACCTGTTTCCATAGCTTCGTCACCGGCAGCAATAATTCTCACAAGAGAAATGATACCGAACAAACTAAGAACAGCTGCAATAATTTTAAATATTTTGTGCATAATTGTTTTTTATTTTTTGTGTCTTACTAATAAATCCATCAATGTGATAGAAGCATCCTCCATGTCATTTACGATACTATCAATTTTAGCAATGATGTAATTATAAAATATTTGAAGTATAATCGCTACGATAAGACCAAATACTGTTGTTAAAAGTGCTACTTTAATACCACCTGCTACTAAGGAAGGTTGCATATCACCAGCGGCTTCAATTTTATCAAAAGCTTGAATCATACCTATTACCGTACCCATGAAACCTAGCATTGGAGCCAAAGCGATAAATAATGAAATCCAAGATACATTCTTTTCTAATTGTCCCATTTGTACACCACCATAAGCTACAACCGCTTTTTCAGCCGCATCAATATCTTCATCGGCTCGGTCTAAACCTTGATAGAATATAGAAGCAACAGGTCCTTTTGTATTTCTACAAACCTCCTTTGCAGCTTCAATACCTCCTGAGTTCAGTGCATCTTCTACATTTTGGGTTAATTTTTTAGTGTTTGTTGTTGAAAGGTTTAAAAAGATAATTCTCTCAATAGCAATGGCTAATCCAAGAATTAAACATAGTAGTACAATACCCATAAAGCCTGGACCACCTTCAATAAAACGCTTTTTTAATTCTTGGTGAAAACTCACATCTTCAGAAGCTGGTTCTTCTTGAGTTACACTTGTTACAGTTGCTGTTGTTGAAGCTAATGTTGTTGCATTTGCATTAACAGTTCCGATAGCCATTAAACATGTTATGGCAAGGATAGAAAATAATCTTTTCATTGTTCTGATTCTTAATTTTATTAGTTAAAGTGTTAAAGATAAAAAAAAATATGTAACAATCGCATAAAATATGAGCAGAGAGGAAGGGATTCGAACCCTCGATACCCTTTTGGAGTATACACACTTTCCAGGCGTGCGCCTTCGACCACTCGGCCACCTCTCTGTAAATTTAATTAAAAATTACACGATGCCAAATAACAAAAAAATCTTCGAACACTAAAATTTAAACTGTTATTTTTAAGAGATTTCTCCTCTTAAGGACATTTCAAAATAATATTGAAACTTTTTAGGGTCTATTTTCTCCCCTAATAGATACATCATTTTTGCAATTGCTGCTTCGGTGGTGATATCTTTCCCTGAAATAACGCCTATAGATTTTAATTGTGAACTGGTTTCGTATAGCCCCATATTTACACTTCCTCCAACACATTGTGTGACGTTTATAATGTGCAGGCCGTTCCTTATGGCGTCTCTTAATAATTCTATAAACCAAGATTCTGTTGTTGCATTCCCAGAACCATAGGTTTCTATGATTAATCCTTTTATTAATTTACTTGTTAGAATGGCTTCGCAAATCGGTCTGGATATGCCCGGAAATAGTTTTAGCACACCAATATCAGCATCCATGGCGGTACGAATAATTAGTTCCGTATTCGGTTTTGGTTTCAATAGATATTCTGAGTTAACTTTCAAATGCACACCAGATTCCGCTAAATGTGGGTAATTATACGATTCAAAGGCTTCAAAATGTTCAGCGTTTAACTTTGTGGTTCTATTCCCTCTATACAATTTGTATTCAAAATATAAGCCTACCTCTCTAATTACCGGCACCCCTTCTATCTGTAAAGATGCCATTTGAATTGAAGTAATTAAGTTTTCCTTCGCATCAGTTCTTAAATCTCCTATTGGTAATTGCGAGCCTGTTAAAATAACAGGTTTTGCGAGATTTTCTAACATAAAACTGAGCGCCGAAGCCGTATAACTCATCGTATCGCTACCATGTAATACAACAAAACCATCAAATTTTGAATAATTATCACTTATTATAGTTGCAATATCTGCCCAATATTTAGGATTCATATTTGAAGAATCTATCGGTTCTTTAAAAGAAATCGTTTCAATTGTGCAGGCCAATAATCGAAGTTCTGGTATTTTATCCAATAAACTTGTGAAATCGAACGCTTTTAAAGCACCTGTATCGGCATTTTTTATCATACCAATAGTGCCACCTGTATATATTAATAGGATGTGCGGTTGTTTTGTCATTTAAATTCCGAATATAGCTTTAGAATTTTCAGTAGTAATACTAGCAATTTCTTCCGGGCTTTTGCCGTAAAGTTCAGATAATTTTTCCAATACCTTATATATATAGGAACTTTCATTTCGTTTTCCTCGAAATGGTTTTGGTGCTAAATAAGGCGAATCGGTTTCCAAAACAATGTGTTTAATATCTATTTGATTGATAAATTGGTCTATTTTACCATTTTTGAACGTAACCACGCCGCCTATTCCTAATTTCATATTGTATGACAAGGCCCTTTCTGCTTGTTCAAGCGTTCCTGTAAAGCAATGGAAAATCCCGAATAAATCATCGGATTGTTCTTCTTCTAAAACCTCGAATATTTCATCAAAGGCTTCCCTACAATGAATCACTATTGGTAGTTTGTACTGTTTTGCTAGTTTGATTTGATTTTTGAAAGCTTCAATCTGGATATCTAAAGTAGATTTATCCCAATATAAATCGATTCCAATTTCACCGATAGCATAGAATTTTCTTTTTGCTAATTGCCCTTCAACATGAGCCAACTCTTCTTCATAATTTTCTTTTACCGAAGTTGGATGCAAACCGGCCATTAAAAACACATACTCCGGAAACTCTTTCTCAAGTTGAAGCATAGATGCTGTATAAGTGGAATCTATTGCAGGAATAAAAAAACGCTTTACATTGGCCTCAAGGGCACGTTTCATCATTTCTGCCCTGTCATCGTCAAAGGCTTCACTATACAAATGAGTGTGTGTATCGGTAATTATCATTTTGCAAAAATAAGGGTATTAACGTTTGATACCAATTCTTATCTTTGTACAAATTGCAAACATGGACACATTAAAAGACTTTCTCGAAACTAAAGGGTATTCTAAAGTGAAATTAAAATTTACCAAAACCAATCATTTTGAAATCAAAGCCTCAATTAATGGTATTAAAGGCCGTTTCATTCTAGATACAGGCGCTTCAAATAGTTGTGTGGGTTTTGAAGCTATTGAGCGTTTTAACCTTAAAGTAAAAGATTCTGAAATTAAAGCTGTTGGTGCTGGTGCGTCTGATATGTTGACTCAAATTTCTAATTCCAACGCTATTAAAGTCGGAAAATGGAAAAAAAATCGTGTTCCTTTGATATTGTTCAACCTTTCTCATGTCAATAATGGCTTAATTAACCATAATGCCGAACCTGTTGACGGTATTATAGGGGCGGATGTCTTAAAAAAAGGAAAAGCTATTATCGATTACGAGAAAAAATACCTGTATTTAAAATTATAATCTCAATATAATAAGCTAAAGATTCATTACCTTTAATGTCCACTGATTTAATAGCAAAATGAACCCTACCATCATCATCGCAGATGACCATCCCCTTGTGCTCAAAGGTCTGCAAGATTTTTTAATAGAAAAGGATTTTAATATTTTAGCGAGTGCAAAAAACGGAAAAGAAGCTTTGGCTTTAATAAAAGCACACACGCCAGATATTGCCATTTTGGATATAAAAATGCCTTTTTTATCTGGACTACAAATTGCATCCAAATGTAAAGCAGCAAAGATTTCAACCAAAATTGTTTTGATAACGTTCGAAAAAGACGAAAAAACATATGATGAAGCCAAAGCTCTAGGTGTTTATGGTTATATCTTAAAAGAATTCGCTTTAGAAGAAATTGAAAATTGTATTGCTTCTGTTCAAGCCAATAAGGCTTATTTTAGTCCAGATTTATTAGAATTTATCGAATTGCAGGAGCTTCCTGAACATTTTGACACCTTAACTAGTCACGAAAAAAACATTGTAAAGTTAATCTCAAATAACAAAACAGGTGTTGAAATAGCAGAGGTACTTTCTATATCTACCAGAACCGTAGAGAAGCACAAAAGTAATATTATAAAGAAGTTAAAATTAGAAAGTAAACAAAACAGTCTCCTTATTTGGGCCAAGGAAAATTCAGAATTCATAAACTCTTAACCAAAAAAATCAAAAAATACGTAAAGTTACGTATAGTATCATATTATTTTAATGTAGACCTTTACACCAGTGATATAATTGTTATCAATTAATCATTGTTATTAATTAAGGGTTAATAACGAGCTATTAGTTAGTTCTTAGGGGATTATTTAAGTCTCGGACACTTGTCCGAGACTTTTTTTATGAAATAAGGTCAAAAAACTCAAAAAATACGTAAAGTTACGTATAGTATGGCATTACATTTATTACGAAATTTACACCAGCTATTAATAAAATACCTATTTGAATTTTGAAATCCTGTATAGAAAACGAAGTTGCTTTTTTGTTCTATGACGCTGTGATTTGTTTTCATAGCCCGAGCTACGGAAATAATGAACAAGGAAATAGAACGGAAAATGAACGAGTTTGATTGTGGTAATTCAAAGTTTAAATAGGTATAACCTCAAAATCAATTCAATAAAGCTCTGAATTGACTTATAGTTCAGTGCTTTTTAAAAAACATCAACGCTATGGAAACCATGAAAAACGAAACCTCATCAAAGAACGATAGACTATTCATCGCATTATTAATTGTTAGTTCTATAATCGTAATATCGGCAAATATCGCTGTTAATTTTTTTAGTTAATTTTAGTTATTAGTTAGTTCACCTCTTGTTAGTTAGGAGAAAAAAAAGCGCAACTCAATGGAGTTGCGCTTTTTCAGTTTTATATTCTTATTGAAAAGACTTACATCTCTAAAGCTTTCTTTACATTATTATCCATCAATAATTCTTCCGGACTTTCCAAAGCTTCTTTTATAGCGACTAAGAATCCAACAGATTCTTTGCCGTCAATAATTCTGTGATCGTAAGACAAAGCCACATACATCATTGGGTGGATTTCAACTTTACCATCTACAGCTATCGGTCGCTCAATAATATTATGCATTCCTAAAATACCACTTTGTGGTGGGTTAATGATTGGTGTTGATAACATACTCCCAAATACGCCTCCATTGGTAATGGTAAACGTACCACCAGTCATTTCGTCAACAGTAATCTGTCCTTCTCTAGCTCTAATAGCCAAACGTTTTACTTCAGATTCAATGCCTCTAAACGATAGGTTTTCTGCATTTCTAATGACTGGTACCATTAATCCTTTTGGACCAGAAACGGCAATACTGATATCTACAAAATCGTACGTCAGCATGTTTTTTCCATTTATCATGGAATTCACAGCCGGATACATTTTTAATGCACGCACAACAGCTAAAGAAAAGAAACTCATAAATCCAAGACTTACGCCGTGCTTAGCTTTAAAGTCTTCTTTGTATTGCTTACGTAATTCAAAAATAGGTGTCATATTAACCTCATTAAAAGTGGTTAACATAGCTGTCGTATTCTTAGCTTCAACTAAACGTTCAGCTACTTTACGACGCAACATGGACATTTTACTACTCGTACTGCCTCTGTTGCCACCAGTTGGAGTTCCCATGGATGGCACAGCTTTTACAGCATCATCTTTTGTGATTCTACCGTCTTTGCCTGTTCCTTTGATTGCAGAAGCATCCATATCTTTCTCAGCGAGAATCTTTTTCGCAGCAGGACTTGCGGCACCTGAAGCATACGTTTTCTCAGC
Organism: Winogradskyella schleiferi; assembly: GCF_013394655.1. Taxonomy (NCBI): domain Bacteria; kingdom Pseudomonadati; phylum Bacteroidota; class Flavobacteriia; order Flavobacteriales; family Flavobacteriaceae; genus Winogradskyella; species Winogradskyella schleiferi. The sequence goes on along the minus strand of NZ_CP053351.1, from coordinate 384,271 downwards.
AGGATTAGGTGCTTTTTCACCTGTATTTGGCGTCTGCTCTTGTTCTTTCTTTAAGTTATCCGCGACGTTTTCTGAATTTCCGCCTTCATCACCGCCCTCGTAAGTGGCTGGAGCATCACCTTCTCCTTCTGGTTTTGCTGCGCTAGTATCAATTAAGCATACAATAGCGCCTACTTCAACAGCATCGCCTTCTTCCGCTTTCAAAGTAATTGTTCCACTTGCTTCTGCAGGCAGTTCTAAAGTTGCTTTATCACTATCTACTTCTGCAATGGCTTGGTCTTTCTCTACGTAATCACCATCTTGCACTAACCATTCTGCTATTTCTACCTCAGTAATTGACTCGCCTGGCGAAGGCACTTTCATTTCTAAAATCATGCTTTGTTTTTTTATTAAGCTCTAATTTGCGTTGTGTTAATTCTTTTTATCTCTGGTTGTTTTTGGTTTTATCAAAAACGTAATCTATAACTTGTTGATGTCTCATTTTTGAACGGACCGAACTACCAGCTGCTGGTGCACCATAAGGCCTTCTGCTCGCAGCTCTAAATCGTTTGGCTTCATCTAAATTTAGCAACAAGTAACTGTAAGCTCCCATATTTCTAGGTTCTTCCTGAGCCCAAACAATATCGTCTGCATTTTTATATTTTTTGATAACCGCTCTAATATCTTCTGCTGGTAACGGAAACAATTGTTCTATTCTTACCAAAGCCACATCGTCTCTTTCTAGTTTTTCTTGCTCTTCCAATAAATCATAATAGAACTTACCGGTCATAAAGACTAAAGTTTTCACTTTATCTACATTAGCATTGGCATCATCAATAAGCATTTGGAAACTTCCATTTGCAAATTCTTCAACCGTTGAGACCACCTTTGGATGACGTAACAAACTCTTTGGCGTGAATACAATTAACGGTTTTCTGTAATCGGCTTTCATTTGTCGTCTCAATAAATGGAACATGTTAGCTGGTGTTGTACAGTCAGCAACAAACATATTGTCTTTTGCACAGAGTTGTAAATAACGTTCCATACGTGCCGAAGAGTGTTCTGCGCCTTGGCCTTCATAGCCATGGGGCAACAACATGACCAGTCCATTCTGAAGCTTCCATTTATCTTCCGCCGCAGAAATATATTGATCCAACATGATTTGCGCACCATTACTGAAATCACCAAACTGTGCTTCCCAAATGGTCAATGTTATTGGGCTTGCCATGGCATAACCGTAATCAAATCCTACAACACCATATTCTGACAGTAAAGAATTATAAATAAAAAATCGACCTTGTTTATCACTTATATGATTATGAAGCACAATTTCTTCCTCGCTATCCTCAACCTTTACAACGCCATGACGATGCGAAAAGGTACCTCTTTCAACATCTTGTCCAGACATACGAACGTCATTTCCTTCTAATAAAATTGAACCATAAGCCAAATGCTCTGCCATGGCCCAATCCAATTTATCTTCATCAAACATCGTCTGCCTCGACTCCACTAAACGTTGAATCTTTCTTATAAATTTTTTGTCCTCTGGAAGATTGGAAATGGCCTTTGTGATTTTTTCCAGCTTAGCTTTAGGATAAGTTGTGTCGACAGGCTTCATCATTTTATCCTCTTCTGCCGTCTTAAAGTTCACCCATTCATTTTGCATAAATGGTGTGATTTCCGTTTTCTCTACCTTACGTGAATCCTCAAGTTTTTCTTCAAGTTTATCCTTGTATTCTTTTTCAATTTTAGAGACAAAACCTTTATCAATAACGCCTTCTTTCAATAAGCGCTCTGCATAAATATCCCTTGGGTTACTATGTTTTGCAATAGCTTTGTACAACAACGGTTGCGTAAATTTAGGCTCATCCCCTTCATTATGCCCATATTTTCTATAGCCTAGCATATCAATAAACACATCGCGCTTAAATTTCATTCTAAAATGCAATGCGAATAACGTAGCATGCACTACGGCTTCGGCATCGTCTGCATTTACATGCAAAACGGGAGATAATGTGACTTTACCAACATCGGTGCAATATGTACTAGAACGTGCATCTAGATAATTAGTGGTAAAACCAATTTGATTATTCACTACAATATGAATTGTTCCATTAGTTTTATAACCCTCCAATTTTGCCATTTGTACAACTTCATAAACTATTCCCTGGCCTGCAATAGCTGCATCGCCATGCACAACAATAGGCAATACTTGCGATGGATTATCTGGATATTTATCGTCTTGCTTCGCTCTTGTAATACCTTCTACAACGGCACCAACTGTTTCTAAATGCGAAGGATTTGGAGCGATATTTATATTTATTTTTTTACCATTGTCAGTTACACGATCGCTGGTCCAACCTAAATGGTATTTTACATCACCATCAAATACTTCTTGCTCATAATCCTTACCATCAAATTCGCTAAAAATATCTTTTGCTGACTTGCCAAAGATGTTAGTCAATGTACTAAGTCGACCACGATGTGCCATTCCCATGACAAATTCTTTCACACCATGTTCTGCAGCATTTTCAATCAAAGCATCTAAAGCAGGAATCAACGCCTCTCCTCCTTCAAGAGAAAATCGTTTTTGACCTACATATTTGGTATGTAAAAAGTTTTCGAAAGAAACCGCTTCATTTAATTTTCTTAAGATTTTTTTCTTTCCCTCGTTAGTAAAATTCGCATGATTGTCATTGACATTAAGTTTGTTTTGAATCCAATCAATTTCTTCAGGCTGTCTAATGTACATGTACTCTATACCAATAGACTCGCAATATATTTTTTCTAAATGGTCTATGATATTTTGCAAAGTAGCTGAAGAACCCAAACCAAGAACTTCACCGGCTGAGAAAACAGTTTGCAAATCATTTTTTGAAAGTCCGAAGTTTTCGATTTCTAAAGTCGGCGCATATTTACGCCGTGCCCTTACTGGATTTGTTTTTGTAAACAAATGCCCTCTACTTCTGTAACCATCAATAAGTTTTAAAACCTGAAATTCTTTTTGAACCTGTTCTGGTATCTGTGCAGAAACACCTTCAACAATTTCACCGTCTAAACCATAATTTTCTGATCCAAAATCGTAACCTTGAAAAAAGGCACGCCAACTAGGCTCTACAGAATCTGGGTTTTTGAGGTATTGGTCGTATAAATCAGCAAAGTATGCTGTATGTGCTGCGTTGAGAAAGGAATATTTATCCATTATACTTTTTGAGACGTTGTCGTTTCAACATAATTTAGTCAAAAATACAACTTTTGCTAAATATAGATGTCGTTTTATTATATTTATAACACTGAACTTATCTTGACTTTTTCTATTCCCTAAAAAATGGATTAAATTTACTCATATTTCAGCTATTTTATTAAGCTTAGCTATGCTATGACTTTCAAAAATAGTTTCATCTGATCAAATTTATTTCTCATTTTCGGTTAAACACAAAAAATCAAGATGAGTTCAATTAGAAAATAACAATTCTTATTATGACAACTATTAATTTAATTAAGATTAAAAAAACTATGATCTCTAGCATTTTAATTTGTTTTTTTATCACATTATCATATTCACAAAATCAATCAGATAACAATACTTTTTGGAAAAATGTGCAATTCGGTGGAGGTATTGGTCTAAGCTTTGGAGATGGCTTTTTCAGTGGAGCAATTTCCCCAAATGCCATTTACAGATTCAATCCCTACGTAGCAACAGGAGTTGGTCTTAATTTTTCTTATAGTTCTCAAAAAGAGTTTTTTAAATCTACTGTTTTAGGAGGAAGTGTTCTTGGTTTAATTAACCCTTATCGAGAATTACAGATCTCTGCAGAGTTTGAACAATTGAACGTCAATCGAAATTTTGACGAAAGATTTGTAAGTAATGTAGATGACAATTATTGGTATCCAGCTTTATTCTTAGGGGCAGGATACACGAGTAGAAATGTGACGATTGGAATTAGATATGACGTATTGTATGATAGAGACAAAAGTATTTATGCTGAAGCTTGGATGCCTTTTGTACGTTTTTGGTTTTAACAAAGGCTCATAATTATATCGTTATAGGTATTCAGCATTGGCAAGACCTAAAACATTGTTTATTGTATCTACCTTTTAAATTTTTATTTCAATTTTTTCTTTAATTTTTTTAGAGGGCTTCTTGGTCTATTGGTATTGATAAATTTTTTACAACGCTATTTACGCAAAACCCGCAATGCTATAAGCTTCAATTTGTTTTAATACTAACAATCTTTCCAGTAAAAATTCTAGACAAAAACCATTATCTCCTTAAATAGGATAAATTTATCCTAAATATGATATTTATCATATTTTTTTCATGTTCTCGTCTATAAATTTGTTGAAAATTAAAGAAACATTATTTCATACGTTAAAATCAAATCTAAAAATATGAGAAAATCACTAAAACTATTATCTATTATCGCTATTGCAACTTTAGTTAGTTGTGGTGGAAATGACAAAAAGAATGAGGACTCTCCTTACGGTAAAAAAGAACCTGTCAAAACAGAAAAGAAAATACCAGCTTCGCAACGCGTAGCACTTTCTAACAAAGGAGTCGGTCCAGTTACCTCTTTAACCTTACCTGCAAATATTGACCAGGATATGGCTGCTAATGGGCTTGAGATTTACAACAAAATGTGTACAGCATGCCACAAAGCGGACAAGAAATTTATTGGTCCTGCGCCAACAGGTATTTTAGAAAGAAGAACACCGGAATGGGTTATGAATATGATATTAAATCCAGAAGTTATGGTCAAAGAAGATCCATTAGCAAAAGATTTATTAATGGAATTTAATGGTGCACCTATGGCAAATCAAGGGCTTTCAGAAGAAGATGCCAGAGCAGTATTAGAATATTTTAGAACCTTAAAATAATTTCCTATGAAACTAATCAAAAACCTGTTCTTATTTTTTGCAATCGCAGTTTTTTTCTGCTCATGTAAAGATGAGAACAAAAACGCTACAACAACCACTGACGTAAAAACAGAAACAGAATCAACAGAACGGACTGGTCAAGCTTTTATTGAAGGTGATGAAAGTACAACTGTATTAAGTATTGCTATTGGATCTATAGATCACACTACTTTGGTTGCTGCAGTACAAGCTGCTCAATTAGAAAATGCATTGGTAAATGCAGGACCATTAATGGTTTTCGCACCAACAAATGAGGCTTTTGCCGCATTGCCAGAAGGGACAGTAGAAAATTTATTGAAACCTGAAAACAAAGATGCTTTAGCTAATATCTTAAAGTATCATGTGACTCCTGGGAACTATTCCCAAGATTTTTTAAAGAAATTTAAAAAACTAGGTCAGGCCAACAACGGATATGTAAAAGTAGAAGTTGTTGATGGCGAACCTATGATTGGAGGGGCAAAAATTCTTGCTAGTATTAACGCAGGTAATGGAATCGTTCACGTAATCGATAAAGTTTTATTACCACCTACAGAATAACTATAAACACTATTTAAATATATATAACAATGAAAAACATATTAAAATCAACACTTGCAATAGTAGCGGTTTTTGCCGCATTTACGAGTTGTAATAATTCTGGTAAGTCCAATGGAAAATCTGGTGCCTTATCAAGTAATATAGCTGAAAAAGTGTACGTCGCTCCTGGTGAGCACGACTCTCACTATGCTTTTATCTCTGGTGGTTATAGTGGAAACTTAACGGTTTACGGCTTACCATCTGGTAGAATGTTTAAGGAAATCCCTGTATTCTCACAGTTTCCAACATCTGGTTATGGGTATTCTGAAGAAACAAAACCAATGTTAAACACCTCTCATGGATTTATTCCTTGGGGAGATTCTCACCATCCGGATATTTCACAGACTAATGGTGAAATTGATGGTCGTTTTATTTTTATAAATGAAAACAATACACCTAGAATTGCAAAAATCGATTTAAAAACATTTGAAACCACTGAAATTATTGAGGTGCCAAACAGTGCAGGTAACCACAGTTCTTCATTTGTAACTGAGAATACTGAGTATGTTGTTGCAGGAACTCGTTTTTCAGTGCCAATACCACAACGTGATATGGCAATTAAAGATTACAAAGGTAATTTTCAAGGTGCTTTATCATTTATAAGTGTAGCTCCAGAAACAGGTAATATGGATATTAAATTCCAAGTTTTAATGCCTGGTTTTAACTATGACTTATCACATCCTGGACGTGGAAAATCTCATGGTTGGTTCTTCTTCACTACTTACAACACGGAAGAAGCAAGCACCTTATTAGAGGTTAACGCTTCTCAAAACGACAAAGATTTTATTGCAGCAGTCAACTGGAAAAAAATTGAAGAGTACGTAAATAATGGTGGTGGTACAATGATGCCAGCTGATTATGCACATAACGTATATGATGAACATACACATACCGCAACTTCTACAATGAAAAAAGAAGTACGTGTGGTTAATCCTTCTGAAGTTCCTGGAGCAGTTTATTTCTTACCAACTCCAAAATCCCCTCATGGTTGTGATGTTGATCCTTCTGGTGAGTATATTGTTGGTAACGGTAAATTATCTGCTAACTTAACCGTACATTCATTTACAAAAATGTTAGCTGCTATTGAAGGCAAAAAATTTGATGGTGAAGCTTATGGTATTCCAATTTTAAAATTCGAGGATGTATTAGCAGGTTCTGTTGAGCAACCAGGATTAGGCCCTTTACATACAGAATTTGATGCTGAAGGAAATGCTTATACTACTTTCTTTATTTCTTCAGAAGTTGTAAAATGGAAATTAGGAACTTGGGAAGTTATCGACAGAAAACCTACATATTACTCAGTTGGTCACTTAACTATTCCTGGAGGAAATTCAAGAAAACCACAAGGTAAATACATGTTCGCAATGAATAAAATCACAAAGGACAGATACTTACCAACTGGTCCAGAAATGGAGCACTCTGCTCAACTTTATGATATTTCTGGAGATAAAATGGAATTACTTTTAGATTTCCCAACGCATGGAGAACCTCATTATGCAGCTGCGATGGAAGCCGATCTAGTTAAGGAACGTTCCCAGAAAATCTACAACTTAGAAGACAACAAACACCCTTATGCTGCTTTTTCTGATGCGGATGCTAAGGTGGTGAGAAAGGGGAATGAAGTTCATATTTACATGACAACTATTAGAAGTCACTTTACACCAGATAATATTGAGGGTGTGAAATTGGGAGACAAAGTATATTTCCACGTCACTAATCTAGAACAAGATTTTGATGTCCCTCATGGTTTTGCAGTACTCGGTCAGAATACATCCGAATTGCTCATAATGCCAGGACAAACTAAAACTTCGGTTTGGGAACCTACAAAAGTTGGTGTATGGCCGTTCTATTGTACTGATTTCTGTTCTGCACTGCACCAAGAAATGCAAGGCTATATAAGAGTATCTCCTGCAAATTCTAACACTCCACTAAAATGGTCAATGGGAGAAGATATAGAATAATATATCTGTAAAAATTAGAGAGATTTTGTTTTAGTGTTTATTTCTCTAACTAAGGCGAGAGTTGATTTTTCGCTCTCGCCTTTCTTTTTTAAACACTAAAATTAGTCAAACAGCAAGTCTAAGTATTATGAAAAAGCAGAATATAATTATGATTATAGCAGCATTGCTACCTTTAGGATTGTTTCTTTTTCCACTTTGGAGAATTACTTTAGAAGCTCCTCAATATCCTACGCCTTTAGCAATGAATATTCATATCAATGATTTTTCTGATGTGCATCCACATGACATTAAAAACATTAATTTAATGAATCATTATGTTGGGATGCAATACATTCCAGATGCTATTCCTGAGTTTAAGATTTTTCCAGCAGGTATTCTTATTACAACGGTATTGGGCTTGTTAATTGCATGGAAAGGCAACTACAAATGGTTTTTAGGCTGGTTTATTTTAATGGTGGTTCTAAGTCTTGCAGGTATGTACGATTTTTATCTTTGGGAGCACGATTATGGTCATAACTTAGACCCAAAAGCCATTATGAAATTTACTAATCCAGATGGGACACAAATGGGCTTTCAACCGCCACTTTTTGGTTCTAAAGATATCCTGAATTTTAAGGCGCATTCTTATCCACAATTTGGCGCTTTATTTTTAGGATTAGGAATTGCTGCAGGTTTTGTAGCGTATATTGTAGGTAAGAAAAATAAATCTACGGCCTAACTCCAAAAATACTAAAACACTAAAAAATGAAAACACTAAAACACTATTCAGCTTTTGCGATACTCTTGCTATTTCTAAGTTGTAATGTCTCTCCGCAACCCATTAATTATGGTAGCGATGGCTGTGCCTTCTGTAAAATGACAATAGTAGATAAAGTCCATGCCGCAGAGATCGTTACTAAAAAAGGTAAGGTTTATAAGTTTGATGCTACGGAATGTATGATTAATTACATGAAGGATTTTAATACTTCTGAAATTGAATTATATCTATCAAATAACTACACAGAACCAGAAGTGTTGATCGATGCCACTGAAGCCACATTTTTAATCAGCGAGAATATCCCAAGTCCTATGGGAGCTTTTCTTTCTGCCTTTGAAAGTAAAGTAGACGCCGAAAAATTTAAAGCTGAGAAAGGTGGTGAATTATACACCTGGGAAGAACTTGTAACGAAATTAAATAACTAGTTTCATGAAACATTTTTTAGTTTTTCTTACAGTCATTTTAATGGCTCACTCAACTATTGCTCAAACTATCGAGATTTGTAATACCTGTACTATTTCAACTTTGAAGGAAGGTATTGCACAAGCCAAAGATTTTGATACGATTCTCGTAAAACAAGGCACTTACAAGGAACACAATGTTGTAGTTGACAAGCCTTTAACAATTATAGGTGAAAAATATCCTGTAATCGATGGCGAATTAAAAGGTGAAATAATTACAGTCACTTCAGATAATGTAACGGTTGACGGCTTGTTCATTATTAATGTTGGCACAAGCTATACGGAAGATTATGCTGCTTTAAGAGTTCGTAATTCCAAAAATTTTGTCATTCAGAATCTAGTTTTAGAGAAACTGTTCTTTGGTATTTACATTGAAAAATCAAGAGACGGAAAAATATATCACAATAAAATCATTGGTGATGCTGTGGAAGAATATAATTCTGGTAATGGGATTCAACTTTGGTACAGCAAAAATATACGAATAGAACACAACTTTGTTCAACATGTACGGGATGGGATTTATTTAGAATTTTCTGATGATTGTGTAATTAAAAATAATGTGAGCGCACTCAATATACGCTACGGATTGCATTTTATGTTTTCGAACAACGATATTTATCAAGACAATACTTTTGAAAACAACGGAGCTGGCGTTGCCGTGATGTTCTCTAAGCATATTGAGATGTACAACAATATTTTTAAGGAAAATTGGGGAACTGCTTCTTACGGCTTATTATTGAAAGAAATAAACGATGCCGAAATCGTGGGCAACACCTTTGAAAACAATACTATTGGTATTAATATTGAAGGCTCTAACCGTATTAATTATAAGCACAATACATTTTCCAATAATGGATGGGCCATTAAAGTAAAAGGGGCATGCTATACCAATAAGTTTACCGAAAACAACTTTTTATATAACTCTTTTGATATCGCTTATAATAGTAAAGTTAACGACAATGAATTTGATAAAAACTATTGGAGCAATTACACAGGTTATGATCTCGACAAAGATGGCATTGGCGATGTACCCTATAGACCAGTAAAACTATTTTCATACATAGTAAACCGCACACCAGAAACTATCATTTTATTGCGTAGTATGTTTATTGATATTATTGACTTTTCAGAAAAAGTATCACCTGTTTTTACACCAGATGATTTATTGGACAACAACCCACTAATAAAAAAGCTAACATGGTAACGATTGAAAACCTACATAAAAAATTTGGCAAGAACGAAGTCTTAAGTGGTGTTGACCTTCATATTGGAGAAGGAGGAATTTTCGCTGTTCTTGGACCGAATGGTTCTGGCAAAACGACCTTAATTAAATCAGTTTTGGGCATGGTTATTCCTGATAAAGGTAGCATCACGGTAATGAATGAGAACATAAAAAAGAATTCCGACTACCGATACAAAATTGATTATCTACCGCAAATTGCGAATTTTCCAAGCAATCTGAGGGTTAAGGAACTCATTAAAATGATCAAGGATTTGCGCAAGCCAACCAACGAGGATAAACGGTTAATAGAACTTTTTAAATTAGAACCTTTTTTAGATAAAAAATTGGGTAACCTTTCAGGTGGTACCAAGCAAAAAGTGAACCTGGTGCTGACCTTTATGTTTGATAGTCCTATTATTATTTTAGACGAACCAACTTCAGGATTAGATCCAATTTCACTGATTAGATTAAAAGATTTAATTCAAGCAGAAAAAGCTAAAGGCAAAACCATCCTTATCACCTCTCACATTATGAGTTTTGTAGAGGAAATTTCAGATGAAATTGTATTTATCCTTGAAGGTAAAATTTATTTTAAAGGCACTATTCCAAAATTAAAAACCAAGACCAATCAACCTGATTTTGAACATGCGATTGCGTCTATATTATCCGATAATCATGCTTAAGATATTAAAATATAGTTTTTACGATTTAATGCGTAGTCGTTGGAGTTACGTCTATTTCGCCTTTTATTTATTATTAGGTGTTGTGTTATTATTTTTAAACAACGACCTTTCAAAAGCGGTCATAACATTAATGAATGTCATCATCGTTTTAGTGCCTTTAATTGGGACTATTTTTGGTGTCATGTATTATTATAATTCCAAGGAATTTACAGAATTGTTGTTGGCACAACCCTTAAAACGTTCGTCCATCTTTTTAGGCCAGTACTTAGGAGTGGCGCTTTCACTTTCCATGAGTTTAATTTTAGGTTTAGGGACTCCATTTGTATTCTATGGCCTATTTGAAAGTAGCGCCATATGGGACTTTTCCCTTTTACTGATTACTGGGACTTTTTTAACGTTGATCTTTACGGCTCTAGCATTTAATATCGCCTTATCCAACGAGAATAAAATTAAAGGATTTGGTTATGCAATTTTACTTTGGTTATTTCTTGCAGTGATTTACGATGGTTTGTTTTTAATGACACTAATTATGTTTGAAGACTATCCATTAGACAAATTATCTTTGGTAGGCACCATGCTAAATCCAATAGATTTATCCAGGACCTTAATCCTTTTAAAGCTCGATATCTCCGCCTTATTGGGTTACACAGGTGCTGTTTTTAAACAATTTTTTGGAACAAGTTTTGGATTAATCGTCTCTTTTGCGATGTTAACCATTTGGGTTGTAATGCCAGTTTTAAGAATTATATTTAAATCGAAGAAAAAAGATTTTTAATTATGAATCGATTAGTGTTAAAAACGATCATCATTGTTTCGGTGTTATTAAGTTGTTATTCCTGTAAGAATGACAAAACAAAAACGACGATGACATCAGAAATTAAACTTCAAGGATTAACCTTAAACAACAATGAAAAATGGGTTGCCAATGAAGAAACACATATGGGCATGCAACGTATAGATTCCATTTTAAAAAACAATGTTCTTAATGATGGGAAAACATTAGGTAAAGCACTCTCTAAACAAACCAGCTATATTATTAAAAGTTGTGATATGACAGGAGATGCACACGACCAACTACATATAGTACTCGTCCCTATTTTGGAAGAGATTTCCGAAATAAAAGATATAAAAAGTACTTCAGTATTAGAGAAAAAAGTCACAACTTTGCAAAACCTAATAGAGACTTATTTTAATTATTTTAAAATTTAAATAAACGTGACAAAAGTCATTCTATTTAAGATATAATAGTCCGAATTTAGCGGCATGATATTAAAGGTTACATACAAATTAACAGCCTTGTTCTTAACGTTCGTTTTATTGGCGAACAATATTAACAATGTCGTTATTGTAACCGATTTTTTAATTAACCAAGATTTTATCGCCAAAACACTTTGTATTCAAAAAGAAGAGCAAAAAGGGTGTAACGGAAAGTGTCACTTAACCAAACAATTGGTAAAGAATAACACCGCTTCAAACTCAGATACACCAATGCCAACTACCGATAGAACGCGTTTGGACGTTTTTGTGGTTAATGCTATTGCAAATCATAAGGTTGAAGATTTCTATCACGTTAGAACTTTGCAACATCCTTTACATTACAGAATAAAAGCACCGAATTCAGGCTTTTATTCCATACCTACTCCACCTCCAGATTTAAGTTAGTTTTTTATTGTGCTCTACCGAGAGCAGTCTTCCATTTTTGAAACCAATTCGGCTTCAAACAGGATACCTACATTAAAAAATGACTTAAACATTACATAATGAAATGTCCCTTATACAAATTTTAAATTTTGTAAACGTATCACAATGGACATTCCATTTGTCAATAATCTTAAATAAAAAAATCAAATGAAACTTAAATATTTAATACCAATCGCATGTATTGCGTTATTCTTTTCATGCTCAACAGATACCGATGATGACCCAACAACCATTAACGAAGTTGAAGGATTAGAACTTATTCAAACCATTACTAATGGTAACGAAACCATAGAACTTTACAACGAAAAAGGCATGTTCGAAACCGGCTACAATATGATTAGCCTTCGCATAAAAGACAACACAACAGATACTTATATTGAAGATGCAACATTGTCTTGGATGCCTATGATGCAAATGCCATCTATGGAACATTCCTGTCCTAAATCTTCTATAACAAAGGCTTCGGGAAAAGACACGGTTTACGAAGGTTTTATCATCTATCAAATGACTAACGACGATGGTTCTGGTTGGTCGCTGACGCTAGATTATAATATAGATGGCACTGACTATTCAGTTACTGAAACCATAAGCGTAATGCAGTACGACAACCAAAACTCAGCAAGTTTTATGGGTAGTGACGATAACAGATACATTTTAGCGTTAATAGAACCAAAACATCCAGGTATTGCTGTAAACACAATGAAAGTTGGTTTGTTTAAAATGGAAAACATGATGACGTTTCCTGTGGTAGAAGATAACACCATTGCACTAGATCCGCGTATGCCAGGTATGGGCAATCATAGCTCACCAAACAATACAGATTTGACGTTTAATAATGCAGATAATTTCTACTATGGCAATTTATCCTTGACCATGACAGGTTATTGGAGGTTAAACCTGAAGCTTTTGGATGCCTCTGGAGCGGTTTTAAAGGGTGAAAACGTAACAGAAGATAACGAGTCTAGTAGCTTGTACTTAGAACTGGAATTTTAATTTTCCTTACTGTCATATTGAGCGCAGTCGGAATGCTTTAGAAACTTAATCATAAAAGCATTTTTAGGCTGCTCTCAAATAGACAGTCAGTTTTCCCTTATCATTTTAAACACTAAAATGTTCAGCTATGAAAATATTAATAATGATTTTTCTATGTCTTATAATGTCCAACATTGGAATTGCGCAAGAAAAGGAAAAAGAAGCCTCAAAAGACACCACTAAACTTGAAGAAGTCATTATTGTGTCTAGACATAAATTAAGTAATCACAGACAGGAAAAAACACTATCTAGTATAGATAATTACTTAGAAAAAGCCAATAATGTCACCATGATTAAACGTGGTAACTATGCTTGGGAACCTACCATAAACAATATGGTTAGCGAGCGATTGGTAGTTACAATAGATGGCATGCAAATTTTTGGAGCCTGTACAGATAAAATGGACCCAATTACATCTTATGTAGATGTTTCCAATTTGGATAAAGTGACTATTGGCTCTGGTCAGGAAGGCACCGAAAATGGGCATTGCGTTGGTGGAGGCATCGATTTACAGTTACCGACTTCAAAATTTAATGGCTCTGGTTTTAAATCTGGAATTGATCTAGGTTACGAAACCAACGGAAATTACAAAGCCACAGGATTGGATTTAGAATATGCCGGAAACAGATTTTTTATAAGTGCTGATGGCATTTACAGAAAATCTGATAATTACGATGCTGGCAATAACGAAGAGGTTCTATATTCACAATTCGAAAAATATAATATATCATTACAAACGGGTTATAAATTCTCTGAAACCCAACATATAGATGCCAATATTATTTATGATAGAGCTACTGATGTTGGTTATCCTGCCTTACCAATGGATGTATCCTTGGCAGAAGCATTAATCACCTCATTAACCCATTACTACACACCTGAAGATAAATTATTAAAATCTTTAGAAACCAAGTTCTATTTTAATACCATAACCCATATTATGGACGATACTAAGCGACCTGTAGTTCCGATAAGAATGGACATGCCAGGTTGGAGTGATACTTATGGTTTTTATAGTAAAGCTGATATTATAAAAAACAAACATCATTTAAATTTTAACCTCAGCGGATTTTACAATAAGTCGCTTGCAGAAATGACCATGTTTTCCAACAATCCAAACGAACCAGATATGTTTATGTACACATGGCCAGATATTAGAACACTTTATACAGGCATTTTCGCTAAAGATGATTATTACATAAATGATACGGCTAAAATTGGAACATCTATACGTTTAGGCTATCACAAAAATAGAATTACAAAAGAAGTTGGTGTGGAAAGTTTAGAAATTTTTCATCCAACTGTAGAAGATGAAATCAACAGGTTTCTTGTTAGCTTAGCCTCTGCTTACCAACTTAAAAAAGAAAACTACAACTTATCATTTGGCTTAGGTTATGGAGAACGCGCACCTTCGGTTAGCGAAGGATATGGTTTTTTTATATTTAATAGTTTTGACAATTATGATTATATAGGCAATCCAAATTTAAAGGATGAAAAATCATTAGAAGCCAACTTTAGTTTTAAGCAAAAATTCAATGATTTTGAAATTGGCGTACAATCGTCTTACTTCTATATTATGGATTATATCATTGGTGAATTAGCAACCAACGTAAGCTCAATGACCATTGGTGCCAATGGCGTACGCGTATACAATGCTTTGGATAACGCTTCTATTTTTGATGTGTATGTAAATAGTAGCTATAAAATTTCTGAACGTTTTACCATAAACGGAACCGTTGGCTATAACTACGGAAAAGGCAATAATGGCGAAAATTTGCCGCTCATAAAACCCTTCTCATACTTTGCCGAATTTAATTATACCACACCAAAATTCAATGCAGCATTGCAATTGGATGGTAACGGCAACCAAAGTAAATTTAGTAGCTTGTATGGTGAAAATGAAACCGCAGCTTATGCCATCTTAAATCTTAATCTCGGGAATGCTTTTTATGGCAAAAAAGGAAAAACAATTCTCAAGTATGGCATTGAAAATATTTTAGACAGCAACTACTCTACTTATGCCGATTGGAACAATATTCCTAGACAAGGGCGAAACTTTTATATCAACCTATCGTATATAATTCATTAGCAAACTATTACTTCCAAAATTCATCAGCCACATTGTCTTCAAAATCTTCTGGCTGATGGATTTTTTCAATCTGAAGTAATTGGGCTTCTGTCGCTACTTTTTGTATTTCAGGAAACAGCACACGTTCTTCAAATCTTATATGCTAGTCCAATTCTTCTTTAATCTCATTTAACATCTTTACATCGTCGTCTTGCTCTTCAAACAAACGTTTTAAGCGTCTGTGTTCTACCAAGGCACGTTTTATCAAATCGTTATCAGCGTTTAAAATTGGAAAAATGTGAGTTTCTTCCATTTCAAAATGCGGAATTAAATGATTTTCAAAAAACCAATTGGCATAGGCTCTGATGCGTTTGGGTTCAATATTTTTACTGAATCCTATTTTGATTTTCCAGCATAACAATAAACCATGATGATGTTCTCGGCTTAAAGGTTGAAGCGCTTTATGTCGTTTTTGAGGTTTAGGTTGCATAATTTTTGTGTTTAATACTATTGAATAAAATAAAGCCAATTCCTAAGGGTAAAAAGATACTGAATAGAAATAAGAACAGATAATAATATGGAAGGATTCCGCTTCCAAAGTAAAACATAACCCCTTGAATTAACAAAAGTAATTCCGTTGCTACAAAGCCAAAAAGAAAACTATAAATACCGAAATTTAGAGATTTTGAAAACGTCACTAAATTAGCTTGTAAGATAAAAGCAAATAAAAATCCTGAAATAACACCAAGCATTAATAAATGAATAAAGCCAATGACAAAATTGCGATGCTCGTAAACCACTTGTGAAAACTCAGGTAAAATTGAAAGCGATTGAAATGCCACTTTTAAGATAAAACAAACCAATGGAAAACCATACATGTATAAAACGAGTTTGTTTTTAGGGTTTGCTAGAGCTTTTCGTTGAGGCTTTATAACTTGAAAGAATTTGGCAAGTGCTAAAATTTGAATTATAACACCTAATCCATTAATCCACAACAAACTGTTATGAGGCGCAAACCATTGAATGGGCAAAGCAAAAGTCAAAATAGTTGAAACGATCAATAGCCAAAAAAAAATTCTGAATACTCTAGAATCTTCAACTCGTAAAATATGAAAAAACACGGCCAAAACGGCTATTAAAAACCAACCATTAAACTGAAAATGTAAAAAGAATTGTATAGCTATTTGATAAAATGCAGAGGCTTGACCAAGCATAGAAACTGCTGGTCCTAAACACCAAACACCAATGGTAGAGATTACCATAAAAATTAAAGAAGTCTTTAATAATTTTTGACTTACAGTTGAAGTGGCCTTATGGTGTTTCCAAATCAAATACACAAAATAATAACTACAAAAAATATGTAGTGTTGAAAATGAAATGGAAACGGCTGCATAACCTTGAAAAGGGAAACTCAGCATCATGCCAACCACAGCAATTTCCGTTAGCCAAAACAACCGATTAAAAACCTTGGGTTTCTCTGGAACAAAATAATGAACAAAAAGCGTGTATAACATCAAATAAACCCAACCCAACATGGCCACATGTGAGTGTGCATGCGTTAAAAACCTATAATTAACTCCAATGGATTCCAAAAATGAAAAGCGCAGCGCCAAACCCATTGCTGCAGCAATCAAGAAATTTATTAAACATGTGATGACCAATTTTTTTAGCATTGTTTGGTTTATGATTATGGGATATGACGTTAGATTATTTTGAAACTAATTTCAATAATTAACACAAATCTCTTCGTAAATGGTAAGCAAAATTATTATAAAAATTAGAATGCGTTTACCAGACCTCAAAGAAGTTTTAAAAACCTATGAGGTCTTTTAACTAGCTAATTATTCAATTAACCGCAGAAAAATAGTGAGTCTTTTAAAAATTAGTGCAAATTCGTGTCAAACTTTTTTCAACACAATCATTATACAGAAAAAATCCCGAAAATGCTTAGGGAAACACTTCAGGATTTTTTTCAAAAATAGAAATTAATTAGGGTTTGCTATTAACCAAATTGTTGTTCTAATTTTACAGCTGCGGGAAACAGAATATTGTTTTCTAAATGAATATGCAAATGCAAATCTTTTTCAAATTCCTCTAACATCGCAAAGGTGACTTTATAGGTATTACAAGCATCTGCTGGTGGATTATAATTGTCTGTTAATTCGGCGATTTGTCTAAAACGTTCCCCTTCATTATCATGTTCTTGCATCATCAGGGCAATTGGATTTTCAACGGTTCCGAATTGAGGTGATTGCAATTCAACATTTACTAGTTGAGCATTGACCATCTTTTTAATAAATGGAAAAAGAATAAGTTCTTCCTTTTTCATATGCGATGCCAATTCGCCAGCAGACGCAGTAAACAAATCGTTGATTTTAAACAACTCCGGATGACGCTCGCCATGCACACGACACAATTTATCTAAAAACTGACGTAATACAGGGATTTTGTCTTCCACATATCTGTGGTGCTTCTTTTCAATATACTCAGCCAACAAATCTAGTGGCCAAGATTTATAATCTATAGATTCTCCTGTTTTGGTATTTAAAACTTGATTTATTTCATCCATTATTTTAGAACTATCAAGCCCTTTTTTCTCACAAGCTTCAGCAACAGTTCTATTACCATTACAGCAAAAATCAATTTTGTATTTCGAAAAAATTGCTGCAGTTCTAAAATCGTCTGCAACATATTGCCCTATTTCTTTTTCTGTGTTTTTTTGTAATACTTCCATGTTAATCAATTTTAATTCGGATTATTTTATCTTATTTATATTTAAATTTTTTTAGACCTTTAAAAATGAAACACCAGACTTAATGTCTAATGCTAATTGTTCTAACGTTGTGTTTTCTAACATATCCTTTAGTTCTTCTCTAATCAACTTAAACTTATCGTGTACCGGACAAGGATGATTTTCATCACAGGTATGTAACCCTAACCCACATCCACTATAGATATTATCACCATCAATAGCATATACAATTTGAGAAAGTTTGGTTGTTGCAATTTTATCTTTATCCATCTCAAAACCACCATAAGCACCTCGAACCGATTTTACCACACCATGTCTCACTAAGGCTTGTAGAATTTTTGCCGTAAATGCTTGTGGCGAATCAATTTCTGCAGCAATTTCCTTTGGAGTCACACGTTTGTTTTCCGTTGAATTGACAGCAATAAAGATTGCCGCTTTTATTCCATATTCACACGCTTTTGAAAACATACTGTTAGTTCTAATTTACACTACAAAAATAATACTTTTTTTTATATAAGATAATTTTATCTGATATAAATTACTGTTAAGAATATTTTGCCTTATACCAAACCTTCTGCCATTCACGCTGCAGAATTAAAAACGTAACGTCTTCGGATAGTTTCACCGTATCATTTCCATCTAATTCTCGAATTTTCAATTCTGAAACATCAACGATATAAAGCAAATTAAGGTAGTCTGAAAATTTAGAATTTATAAGATAAAAAATGGTGTCTTGAAGCACCAGCTTTAAACTCGTCGGCAAGGTTTCTTCGTCAAACTCTAAATCGACATTAGCATAGAGCAAATCTTTATTGAGTTGAACAATTAGCTTTTTATAGAGGTTTAAGCTAGTGGCTTCCTCAACTAAAGTTTCAAAATTTGATATCAACGGCATTAAACGTTTCTATTCATTAACTGTTCACCAAATAATCTCAATGATTGCTTTTTTTCTGCAGCAACATTGAGGTGTTCTAAAATTTCAAAGGCTTTTTTGGTATAATCCTTTACCGCATTTTGGGTGGCTTCTGCTGCACCAGAAGTGGTAAACAATGCCTTGACTCTTTCTACCTTATTAGCATCAGGAAGTTCTGAGTTCGACATAAAGGTCCGTAAATTCAACCGATCATCTTCAGAACCTAACTCTAAAGTCTTCAAAACTAAATATGTCTTTTTGTTTTCCAAAATATCACCTCCAACTTGCTTTCCAAATGTTTCCGGATCTCCAAAAGCATCCAGATAATCGTCTTGCAATTGAAATGCAATTCCTAAAAGCCGTCCGAATTCATAAATAGAATTTTGGTCTTCATCCGAAGCCTTCGCGACAATCGCACCCATTTTCATGGCAGCACCAACCAAAACAGCTGTTTTATATTCAATCAT
Organism: Winogradskyella schleiferi; assembly: GCF_013394655.1. NCBI lineage: Bacteria > Pseudomonadati > Bacteroidota > Flavobacteriia > Flavobacteriales > Flavobacteriaceae > Winogradskyella > Winogradskyella schleiferi. Next base: position 364,782 of record NZ_CP053351.1, on the reverse strand, counting down.
TTTTAAATACTCAGAAATCGCAACATCGTCTCGAGTTTCAAAATCAATATCATATTGTTGACCTTCACAAACCTCTAAAGCTGTTTTACTAAACAGTTTTGCCAATGCCTGAAATGTCTCAGCTTCATAATTCTCAAACAGTTGGTAGGCCATTATCAACATGGCATCGCCTGAAAGAATACCTGTGTTGAGATTCCATTTTTCATGGACCGTTTGTTCACCTCTCCGCAATGGTGCATCATCCATAATATCGTCATGTACCAATGAAAAATTATGAAATACCTCAATAGACAAGGCCGCATCCATAGCACTTTTAGTATGTCCACCAAAAACCTCTGTTGTCATTAAAGTTAAAATTGGTCGTAAGCGTTTGCCACCTAATTGCAGAATATAATTAATAGGACGGTATAGATTTTTAGGCTCTTTATTTATGGTAAATCCTTCTAAATAGTTTAGAAAGGATTTTTGGTACTGTTCAATGTGTTGCATGAGACAAAAATAATTTAATTGTTTTAATAAATCCTGAAAGCTTAAAAGGAAGGTGTTAAAAAAACATTAAAACTTTGGAAACTTCTTTGGTTTTTAAAGTTTCCTGTTGTAGATTTGCGCCTTGATAAAAAGAGTTTCCCTTTATACGGAAGAGAAGAATGAAAGACAAAATAATATTAAAATCCACAGATTTGTTCTTAAACCTAGGCTTTAAGAGCGTAACTATGGACGATATTGCTAATGAAATGGGTATTTCCAAAAAAACCATTTATCAGCATTTTCAGAATAAAACCAAATTAGTAGAAGCAACTGCGCTGCATGTTTTTGAAAATATTTCGCATGGTATTGACTGTATTTGTGAGTTAGATAAAAACCCAATTGAAGAAATTTATGAAATCAAACGGTTTGTAATGCTCCATTTAAAAGACGAGAAATCATCGCCTCAATACCAGCTTCAAAAGTATTATCCGAAGATTTATGCCACTTTAAAAACCAAGCAATTCGAAAAAATGCTAGGTTGTGTGACTCAAAATTTAGAACGTGGCGTCTCCCAAGGACTTTATAGGGATTCTATAGAAATTGATTTTGTAGCACGACTCTATTTTAACAGTATGGTGTCTTTAAAAGACCAAGATATTTTTCCTCGAGAAAATTTCTCCATGCAGATGCTAATGAACAGTTATCTGGAATACCATTTAAGAGGTATTTGCTCAGAAAAAGGATTACAAACACTAACACATTTACATACCAACCTCAATTAAATAATGAAAAAAACACTCATATTCATACTCGGTTTCATTGTTTTTCAAACAGGATTTTCGCAAGAAATTCCCACAAGTTTGTCACTACAAGAAGCTATAGATTATGCACTAAAGAATAACCGAACAGCCATTAATGCAGCACGCGATATAGATGCTGCAGAACAACAGAAATGGGAAACTACAGCAAGTGGATTGCCTCAAATAAATGCAAGTATAGATTATCAAAACAATTTAAAACAGCAAGTTTCATTATTGCCTGCCTCTGCATTTGACCCGTTTAGCAGTATCAGACAATTGGAAGATTACTATGATCTTGAAAACTTACAGATTCAGCCATTACCAGCCGAACCAGAAGGATTTTTACCTATAGTTTTTGGCACCAAACAAAATATGACGGCTTTCGCCACTTTAAACCAAAAAATATTTGATGGTTCTTATTTAGTAGGTCTTCAATCTGCTAAAGTGTTTTTAGAAATCTCCAAAAATGCTAAAGTTAAAACGGATTTGGAAGTACGAAAAGCGGTGATTGAAGCCTACGGAAACGTCTTGTTAGCCGAAGAAAGCATCCAAATTTTTCAAAGGAATATCGATGTGCTGGAAAAGAATCTGTTCGAAACACAGAAAATTTATGAGAACGGTTTGGGCGAAGAAGAAAGTGTGGAGCAATTACAAATCACGCTTTCTGGAGTGCAAAGCAACCTGAACAACGTGGAGCGCTTAAAAACCCTAGCCTACCAAATGCTCAATATAAATTTGGGGTTAGATGTTTACAATGATTTGGTTCTAACGGACAATCTAGAAACCTTGACTGCCGAAAACATATCATTAGCTATTCTGGAGGTAGAAAACAATCCAGAAAGTACCATTGATTACCTAATTGCCCAGAACGACACCAAAGCGAAAGAGTTAATGGTTAAACTGGAAAAAAGTAAAGCCTTACCAACGCTTAATGCGTTTATAAATGGCGGTTATTCCGGTTTTAGCGATGAGTTTACATTTGCTGACAGAAGTCAGGATTGGTTTGGCTCATCATTATTTGGTGTAAGCCTCGATATCCCAATATTTAGTTCAGGAATGCGAAGCGCTTCGACCCAACGTGCACAAATCAATCTTGAAAAAGCGCAAACCGAATTAACAGAAACTGAACAACGCATCAAACTTCAAATTGCTTCAGCCAAAAGCGATTACCAATTCGCCATTGAGGATTATGAAAACAAAAAAGAAAATTTAGCATTGGCTGAGCGCATTGAAACAAAAAATCAAACCAAATTTTTTGAAGGCATCGGATCTAGTTTCGAGTTGCGACAAGCTCAAACCCAATTATACACAGCACAACAAGAATTACTTCAAGCGATGCTTGATGTTATTAATAAAAAAGCAGCTTTAGAAACGGCATTAAATACCATAACATTAAACTAACCAATCATGAAAAACATATATTCAATATTTATTATCACCTTACTTTTGACCTCTTGTGGAGGCGGACAGAAAAATTCCACAGAGAATGTGTTAGAAAGTAATAGTTTAGAAACCATAAGAAAAAAACGTGGCGAATTGGTCAATGAACAAGAAGCCCTGAACGAGCAAATAAAAATGCTCGATGAGAAAATTAAAACCTTAGATACTACCAAACACGTACCATTAATAACCACATTTACAGCTAAAACTGAAAAATTTGAACACGTTTTAGAGCTTCAAGGAAATGTGACCACAAAAAATCTATTAACTATTACACCTGAGTATAATGGTATTTTAACTCATGTTTATGTAAAAGAAGGTCAAAAAGTAAGAAAAGGGCAAGTGCTTGCCAAAATTGATGATGGTGGTTTAAGTCAGCAAATAGCTCAATTAAAAATTCAATCTGATTTAGCAAAAACGACTTATGAGCGTCAAAAACGTCTTTGGGATCAAAACATTGGGAGTGAAATTCAATTTTTACAGGCCAAATCAACCTATGAGTCGCAACAGGAAGCTGTTAATCAATTACAACAACAAATAGCCAAAACTACAGTGAAAGCTCCTTTTTCCGGTACTATCGACGATGTCATTACCGAACAGGGAAGCGTGGTAGCTGCAGGTCAAACACCACTGATGCGTATTGTTAACCTTGATGATATGTATATTGAGGTTGAAGTACCTGAAAGCTATGTGTCTAATGTTGTAAAAGGTAAAAAAGTACAAGTAGAACTTCCTGTGTTAGGAAAAACTATAGATACAGAAATTCGTCAAGTGAGTGATTTTATTAATCCTGCCAATCGAACCTTTACAGCTGAGATTGAAGTGCCTAATAAAGACAAAGACATCAAACCCAATCTTACAGCACGCTTAAAAATTAACGATTACACTAGTGAAAATGCCATTTTAATTCCGCAGAGTGTCATTTCCGAAAATGCTGAAGGTGAGCAATATGTCTATGTAGTTTCCAATAAAAATGCCGAAGATGTCGGTACGGCAAAACGTGTCATTATTGAAACAGGCAAAACGCAAGGCGATATTATAGAAGTCACAAACAATCTGGAACCAGGTGCCGAAATCATTAAAGAAGGTGCAAGAAGTGTAAAAGATGGACAATCCGTAGAAGTTATCAAATATAAAGAAGCAGGTAATGAGTAAAAAAACTAAAAAAAATACCGAAAAAGAATTTGGATTTTCGTCTTGGGCAATAAACAATAAAACCACAATGTTTGTGCTTATTGCTGTCTTTTTCTACTTAGGTGTTTCTGCTTTCTTTAGTATGCCGAGAGAGAATTTCCCTGAGGTAAACGAAACCAAAATCTACGTGAGTACGGTTTACCCTGGAAATACGGCCGAGGACATTGAGAAATTAATCATAGACCCTTTAGAAGATAAACTGAAAACGGTGAGTAATGTGGTTGAAACCACTTCTACGTCTCAAGAAGATTATGGGATGTTGGTTGTAGAGTTTGATGAAAACATTACCGTAGAACAAGCTTTACAAAAGGTAAAAGATGAAATTGATACAGAAACATCCAATGAAGATTGGCCAACCTTCAATGGTGCCAAAGTAGAACCAGATGTTTTTGAATTGAGTCTTTCTGAAGAAATGCCGATTCTCAACATTAATATTTCCGGCGATTATCCCGTTGAAAAATTAAAGGATTTTGCAGAATATCTTCAAGATGAAATTGAGGATTTACAGGAAATTAAAAAAGCAGATATTAGAGGTGCTCAGGAAAAAGAGGTTGAAGTTGCCGTGGATATCTATAAAATGATGGCAGCCAAGGTCACCTTTAGTGATATTCTTGGTGCTATTAGCAATGGGAATGTGACACAATCCGCAGGAAATTTAAAAACCAGCGGCCAACGTAGGACCATAAGGATTATCGGCGAAATTGATGAGCCTTCAGAATTGGAAAACTTTGTCGTTAAAGCAGAAAATGGCAATGCCATCTATCTAAAAGATGTGGCAACTGTTTCTTTTGAGGAAGAAGATAATACAACCTATGCCAGAAAATCTGGTAAGCCTGTAGTGATGCTAGATGTGAAGAAACGAGCAGGTAAAAATATGGTGGCTGCTGCAGAACAAATACAAGTCATTGTTGAAGACGCAGTTAGCAATGTTTTTCCTGCAGATCTTGAAGTAAGTATCACTAACGACCAATCAGAAAAGACAATAGGACAGGTGGATGATTTGGTAAACAATATCATCTTTGGTGTAATTTTGGTAGTTACCGTTTTAATGTTCTTTTTAGGATTTAAAAACGCGCTTTTCGTTGGGTTTGCCATACCAATGTCCATGTTTATGTCTTTAATGATATTAAGTCTTATTGGCTATAGCTTAAATACCATGGTGCTTTTTGGGTTGATTATGGGACTGGGAATGCTGGTGGACAATGGTATCGTGGTAGTTGAAAATGTCTATAGGTTAATGGAAGAGGAAGGCATGAGCCGGATTGAAGCTGCCAAAAAAGGTATTGGGGAAATTGCGTTTCCTATCATCATTTCTACATTAACTACGGTTGCTGCCTTTGTACCATTAGGACTTTGGCCTGGAATTATGGGTGAATTCATGAAAATTTTGCCTATAACTTTATCCATTGTTTTAGGATCTTCACTATTCGTTGCCATTTTTTTCAATTCGGTTTTAGTATCGCGTTACATGACTATTGAAGACAAGGACATGCCCTTAAAACAAATTATTAAAACCAGCTCAATTGTTGCTGTTATAGGTTTACTTATCTTATTGTTTGGTGGCGCCTACAGAGGCTTGGGTACCATTATGATATTTACAGCTATTATGATGTGGGCTTATCGCTTTTTCATCAGAAAATGGGCTAATAATTTTCAAAACAAAACACTTGTAAAACTAGAATCTTGGTACGAGGGTCAATTGCGTTGGGCATTAACCAAAAGAAAGCCTTATGTATTAAGTATCGGGACCGTTTTATTACTGATTGCAGCATTTGTTGCCTTCGGAATTTCACTTTCGACCCAACGTACAAAAGTAGAGTTTTTTCCAGACAATAAGCCCAATCAGATTATTGTTTACATTGAATATCCTGAAGGTACAGCCATAGAAAAAACCAATGCCATTACCAAACAGATTGAAGAACGGGTTTCCGATGTCATTAATCAAAGCCAGTATATGGATGGCGACCGAAACTTCATGGTAGAGAGTGCAGTTTCACAAGTTGGTGAAGGTGCAGGAAACCCACAAACGGATATGGGCTCTGCAGCAGAAATGCCGCACAAAGCCAAAATCACAGCGTCTATGCGCGAATACAAATACAGACGTGGAGAAGACAGTGAATTGTTACGTCAAAAAGTACAAGAAGCTTTAGTTGGTATTTATCCAGGTGTTTTAATTTCAGTTGAAAAAGATGCGAACGGACCACCTGCTGGTTCGCCAATTAATATTGAAATTGAAGGCAATGATTACAACGAGCTCATTAATACAGCTGAAAGAATGCGCGAGTATATCAATTCTAAAAATGTGGCTGGTATTGACGAACTGAAAATAGATGTGAATAAGGACAAGCCGACCATGCTAGTTCAAATTGACCGAGAAAAAGCAGGTGAATTAGGTGTTAGTGCCAACCAAATTGGTAGTCAATTACGGAATTCAATATTTGGAGCTAAAGCCGGAATTTACAAGGAAGCTGGTGATGATTTTGATATTTATGTGCGATTTAATGAAGCAAATAGATACAATACGAGCGCCTTATTTAACCAGAACATAACCTTTAGGGACAATACAGGCCAGATTAAGGAAATTCCGTTATCTGCCGTAGCAAACCATAAAAATAATTCAGGATTTAATGCCATTAAGCATAAAGACACCAAACGTGTCGTTACCGTATATTCTGCATTAGCACCAGGTTATACTGATGCTGGAGCTATTGTGACACAGATTCAGAATGAAATGAAAAGTTTTGAAGGCTTGCCAGATGATATTCATATTGATTACACTGGTCAGATCGAAGAGCAAAACAAGCAAATGGCTTTTTTGATGGGTGCCTTCTTTACTGGACTTGGACTGATTTTCTTCATTCTTATATTTCAATTTAACTCAGTTTCAAAACCAGCAATTATCATGATTGCCATTTTCCTGAGTTTTATTGGTGTTTTTGGTGGTATCGTCCTTTCGGGTAGCGCATTCGTTATTATGATGACGATGGTTGGTATCATTTCATTGGCCGGAATTGTGGTAAATAATGGTGTGGTGCTTCTAGATTATGCACAACTTTTAATTGACCGAAAGAAAAATCAACTCGATTTAGATGACGATGAGTATTTATCCAATGACGATCTTTTTGAAAGTATCGTAAAGGCAGGTAAGGCACGTTTAAGACCCGTTTTATTAACGGCTATTACTACAATTTTAGGTCTTATTCCTTTAGCCATTGGACTAAATATTAACTTCTTTACACTTTTCGCTGAGTTTGACCCTAACATTTATATGGGAGGAGATAATGTGGTGTTTTGGGGACCTTTAGCTTGGACTGTTATTTACGGATTACTTGTGGCTACATTCTTAACTTTAATAGTAGTGCCAATTCTATTGTTTTTAAGCGTACAACTTAAAATGTGGATAAGATTGAAATTTACATCGCAATCACTAAGAGCTTCTGAAGCTGAAACGATTACCGAAATCGAAGACAGTTCCACAATTGCAATTGAGAATTAATTATAATTTGTTATTTAAATAGAAAAATCCGAAGTCTTTACTTCGGATTTTTTACTTTTGCATTTCTAATAAAAATCTATGTATAGAAGTCATAATTGTGGTGAATTAAGAGCATCACACAACAATACAGAAGTTACACTATCCGGTTGGGTTCAGGGTGTTCGCGATAAAGGATTTATGATCTATATCGATCTCCGTGATCGTTATGGCATCACGCAATTATATTTTGATGAAGAGCGTACGCCAAAAGTCATTATGGAAAAAGCGTCGAAATTGGGACGTGAATTTGTGATTCAGGTGAAGGGAAAAGTCATTGAACGTGCTTCAAAAAACCCTAATATTCCCACTGGAGATATTGAAGTTTTAGTTTCAGAACTAACTGTTTTGAACAAATCTATTGTTCCGCCTTTTACCATTGAAGACAAAACCGATGGTGGAGATGATTTACGCATGAAATATCGTTATTTGGATATTCGTCGAAATCCTGTAAAAAACAGTCTAATTTTTAGAGCAAAAGTGACTCAAGCCGTTAGAAATTATTTATCTAATGATGGTTTTATTGAAGTTGAAACACCATATTTAATTAAATCCACACCAGAAGGCGCAAGAGATTTTGTAGTGCCTTCCCGTATGAATGAAGGTCAGTTTTATGCGCTTCCACAATCGCCTCAAACCTTCAAACAGCTATTGATGGTTGGTGGCATGGATAAATATTTTCAAATTGTTAAGTGTTTTAGGGATGAAGATTTACGTGCAGACAGACAACCTGAATTCACACAAATAGATTGTGAAATGGCTTTTGTAGAGCAAGAAGATATTTTAAATGTGTTTGAAGGATTGACACGTCATTTACTCAAAGAAGTCAATGGTGTTGAAGTCGAAAAATTCCCACGACTACTTTATGACGATGCGATGCGCTTGTATGGAAACGACAAACCAGATATTAGATTTGGGATGGAGTTTGGAGAACTGAACGAAGTGGCACAACACAAAGATTTTGGGGTTTTTAATAATGCTGAATTAGTTGTTGGTATTGCGGTTCCAGGTGGTAACTCATATACAAGAAAAGAAATTGATAAGTTAATCGATTGGATAAAGCGTCCGCAAGTTGGTGCTTTGGGTATGGTTTATTGCCGAGTAAATGAGGATGGTAGTTTTAAATCTTCCGTAGATAAATTTTACGATCAGGAGGATTTAGCAAAATGGGCAGAAGTTACAGGAGCTAAAGCTGGCGATTTAATCTGTGTTTTATCAGGAGACACCAATAAAGTAAGAGCGCAACTAAGTGCCTTGCGTATGGAATTGGCGGAACGTTTAGGCCTAAGAGACCCGAAAGTATTTGCACCACTTTGGGTAGTCGATTTCCCATTATTGGAACTCGATGAAGAAACGGGTCATTACCATGCCATGCACCACCCATTTACGTCCCCAAAACCTGGACAAATAGAATTATTGGACACCCATCCAGGCGACGTAAAAGCTAACGCATACGATTTGGTTTTAAACGGAAATGAGATTGGTGGAGGATCTATTAGAATCCATGATAAAGCAACCCAAGCCATAATGCTTAAACATTTGGGCTTTAGCGAAGAAGAGGCCAAAGCACAATTTGGCTTCCTAATGGATGCTTTTGAGTATGGCGCACCACCACATGGAGGTATTGCGTTTGGACTAGATCGATTGGTTGCCATTTTAGGAGGCCAAGAAACGATTCGGGATTTTATAGCCTTCCCAAAAAACAATAATGGCAGAGATGTGATGATCGATGCACCTGCACCAATTGATGATGAACAACTTAAAGAATTGAGTTTGAAACTTAATTTGAAATCTTAATTTATTAAAATCCTGCTTTTAGCAGGATTTTTTAGTAGATTTAATTTATGCCAACGCGATCAAAACTATATAAACGTTTATTACTTTGGAGATATAAATATATTTCTGAAAAGAACTTTATATTTCTACTAAGTCTCATCATTGGTTTATTGGCAGGTATTGTTTCCGTAACCATTAAAAACGTCACTTTTGCCATAGAAGCATTTTTAGCGAAAGGCATTTATTTTTCTAACAATCAGTTATATTTTATACTTCCTGTCTTTGGTTTGTTATTGGTTTACTTATTTGTAAAATATGTTTCTAAGAAACCAAGTAGTCATGCAATTCCTTCTATATTGTATTCCCTTTCGAAACGTGGCGGTATTATTGATAAAAAAAATATCTATTTACCTTTAATAACCGCACCATTAACGGTTGGATTTGGAGGGTCTGTAGGATTGCTTGGGCCAGCAATTGCCTCAGCGGCTGCTATAAGTTCTAACTTAGGCCAATTACTCCATATCGACCGAAAAAAACGAAGTCTTTTAATAGCTTGTGCAGCGGCTGGTGCTATTGCGTCTATTTTTAAATCACCTATAGCAGCCATTATTTTTGCCATTGAAGTTTTTAGTTTGGACCTTACTTTTGCGTTTTTGCTTCCACTTCTAATTGCTTCGGTATCGTCCGTCATAACCTCCTATTTTTTCTTGGGAGATAGTGTGCTTTTCAATTTCACGGTTTCAGAAAAATTCATGATTAAGGACACCTTATTTTATGTGCTATTGGGTATAGGTACTGGAGTTGCATCGATCTATTTTTCAAAAATATACTTTGCTATTACAGGATTTTTTAATCGATTTAAATCTCCGCAACACAAACTAATCATTGGAGGTTTAGCCATTGGTGTGATGCTGTTTTTTATTCCGCCACTTTATGGTGAAGGTTTTAGTTTTATAAATGATTTAATGCTAGGCAATGATATTAAAGCTTTGGGTAATACACCTTTTGATGAACACTTGGATAACATTTGGATTGTCATTGGTTTGCTTTTCGGAATTACACTGTTTAAAGCCATTGCCATGACCACAACTTTTGCCGCTGGAGGAACTGGTGGAATTATAATTCCGACGTTAGTTATGGGAAGTGCATTGGGTAATGTGGTCGCTAAAGTGATTAATAATTGTGGGTTAAACTTCTCTGTATCCGAAGCTAACTTTACATTAATTGGCATGGCAGGCCTTATTGCAGGTGTACTTCATGCACCATTAACTGCAATTTTTTTAATTGCGGAAATAACTGGAGGATATGAGTTGTTTGTACCTTTAATGATCACAGCTTCCATGTCCTTTATCATTAATAAAAATGGTTTAGACCACACCATTTATACAAAAGAATTATTAGAAAAAGGAGCCCTTTTAACCCAAGATAAAGATCAAAGTGTCTTAACCTTAATGAAATTGGATTCAGTTATAGAACACGATTTTATCGCATTGCATCCTGAAATGAGCTTGGGCGAAATGCTAAAGGAAGGTGTTTCCAAATCGAGCCGGAATTTATTCCCAGTAACCGACTCTAAGGGGCGATTTGTTGGTATTATTCTTTTGGATGATATTCGTTCTGTTATGTTCGATCAATCTTTATATAGATCCACAACAGTAGAAACTTTCATGCATCAAGCCCCTGATTATATTTTTTATGAAAAAGATACGATGCAAGATGTTATGAAAAAATTTCAAGATTCTAAAGCATGGAATTTACCCGTTATTAAAGACAATAAATACTTTGGTTTTGTATCTAAATCTAAATTGTTAACGGCTTATCGTACCGAATTAATTAATTTTACGTCTTAATGTCATATTTCGCATTTGAATAAATTTAGCCCGATGAAAATCTTAAAAATAATTACCTTAATCGCCTTCTTAGCTTCAATTTCTAGCATTGTATGCGGATTTCTTTTAGACTTGGATTATAGTCAAAAACTAATTGGATTTGGGGTTTTAGGTTTGTTTTTAATTGTATTTCCATTGTTTTCCTACTACAGATGGAAAGGTAAAAATCTTAAAGATTATATGCTTACCAAAGAAAATCTTGATAAAATGCGTGAAAACCAACAAGATTCGAGAAAATAAAACGATTAAATTCCTACAAATCACATAGATGCCACAACACCTTTGGTCATGGGACTTCGCTCAGTTTTAATCACTTACTACCTAACGATTTGATATCAATTATTAACTGAAAAACTCAAAATAAAACAATTTATTATCATTGGGTTTTAATTTTATTTTATCTTTGCATTTTAATTTTTATCTATATTATAATGACTGGAACAGTTAAATTTTTTAATGATTCAAAAGGATTTGGATTCATTACCAACGAAGAAACAGGAAAAGACATCTTCGTACACGTATCAAACCTTAATGGCGTAGAATTGCGCGAAGGTGACAACGTAGAGTACGACGAAGAAGAAGGAAGAAAAGGAATGGTAGCTGCAAATGTGCAGGTATTATAAGTATATATCTTACAAGTTTCAACGCTCAACCTATGGTTGGGCGTTTTTTTTTGCATTATTTTAAGCTATAAATTCCAGATTATCTTATATCTAAAGTCAACATAGGATTTCTAATCATATCTTTTCATTGATTATAGCAAATGAGAAATTATTAAACCTTTTTGAAACATCTGAAAAGCTGAACAGCTTCGGCATTCATAATATTAAAAACCTTGAATGGATTATTTAAGGGGATTTTGGTTCTTGTCCTTTATATAACGTCCTAAAATAAGTTGTAAATTTTCAGTAAAATTATCGATGTACTCACATAATCTGAACTTGAATAAATAAGCCCTCTATGTTTAAAGGGCTTTGCATACAGGTGCAGAGACTAACCTCGACTGCGCTCAGCATAAACTTCTCGTCTCTTACATGATTTAAAAGTTAGTTAAACAAAAAAGCCGACTCATTAAAGTCAGCTTTTTGAAGATGTACAGGCGGAGAGACTTACTTCGACTGCGCTCAGCATAAACTTCTCGTCTCTAACATGATTCAAAAGTTAGTTAAAACAAAAAAGCCGACTCATTAAAGTCAGCTTTTTGAAGATGTACAGGCGGAGAGACTCGAACTCTCACACCTCGCGGCACTAGATCCTAAGTCTAGCGTGTCTACCAATTCCACCACGCCTGCAATTATCCAATAATTATTGGGATGCAAATATAAACAATAGTTTCAATATTCAAATAGGTTTTAAATAAGAAAATATTCGATTATGTTTTTCTTATTTTTGTTACAAACCCAATTTATATATGCAATCCATTCAATCTTACATCAACGACAACAAAGATCGTTTTCTAAATGAGCTTATAGAATTGCTCAAAATCCCTTCAATAAGTGCAGATTCCGCATACAAAGGCGATGTTTTAAAAACCGCGGACGTTATTAAAATTAGTCTAGAAAAAGCGGGCTGTGACCATGTTGAAATATGCAAAACCGATGGCTATCCAATAGTCTATGGCGAAAAAATAATTAATAAAAATTTACCAACAGTTCTTGTTTACGGCCATTACGATGTGCAACCACCAGATCCTTTAGATTTATGGAACTCACCTCCTTTTGAACCCATCATTCAGAAAACAGAGTTGCATCCCGAAGGCGCTATTTTCGCTAGAGGTGCTTGTGATGATAAAGGACAAATGTATATGCATGTTAAAGCCATGGAATACATGACTTCTAATAATGAATTGCCTTGCAATGTAAAATTTATGATTGAAGGTGAAGAGGAAGTTGGCAGCGTTAATCTTTCAAAATTCGTTAAAGCAAATCGTGAAAAACTAAAGAACGATGTGATTTTGATTTCAGATACTGGTATGATTGCTAAAGATGTTCCTTCAATCACAACAGGTCTTAGAGGCCTAAGTTATGTTGAAGTTGAAGTCACAGGACCAAACAGAGATTTACATTCTGGACTTTATGGAGGCGCTGTGGCAAACCCGATCAACGTTTTGACAAAAATGATTGCGTCGCTCCATGATGAAAACAATCATATTACCATTCCTGGATTTTATGATAAGGTTGAAAATTTGTCTGATGCTGAACGCGCCGAAATGGCAAAAGCACCATTTTCACTAGAAGCTTATAAAAAATCATTGGATATCGATGCCGTTTATGGTGAAAAGGGTTACACAACTAACGAACGTAATTCAATTCGTCCTACCTTAGATGTCAATGGTATTTGGGGAGGATACACTGGTGAAGGCGCAAAAACCGTAATTGCTAGCAAAGCTTATGCGAAAATATCTATGCGATTGGTACCTCATCAAGATTGGGAGGAGATAACAGAATTGTTCAAAAACCATTTTGAAAGTATAGCACCAAAAGGTGTAAACGTAAAAGTAACACCTCATCATGGCGGTCAAGGTTATGTAACTCCTATTGACAGTGTTGGTTATAAGGCAGCTTCAAAAGCTTACGAACAAACCTTTGGGAAAACACCAATTCCGCAACGCAGTGGTGGTAGTATTCCTATTGTATCGCTTTTTGAACAAGAACTGAACAGCAAAACAATTTTAATGGGCTTTGGTTTAGATAGCGACGCTATTCACTCTCCTAATGAACATTTTGGCATTTGGAATTACCTTAAGGGCATTGAAACCATTCCTTGGTTTTATAAGCATTTTACAGAATTAATGCGTAATTAAGTAAAAAATCATACAAAATTTGTTAAAAGCTTCCTTCTAAAGGAAGCTTTTTTAGTACCAAAGTGTAACAAAACGAATCATTTAGCGTTCTAATAGACAATCTATCCTGAGCGTAGTCGAAGGATCAATCAAAAAACAATCAATCATGTTAAAGCAATTCTTCATCCTCTGCTCTGGCGCAGACACCGACATTTTAAACGACTGTTCTATTGGCGAACAAAATAAATATGCAGGTATTGGTGCCACCGTTTTCTTTACTGCTGTTATGGCAACCATTGCAGCAAGTTATGCACTTTATACCGTTTTTGACAATCTCTACTCTTCACTATTTTTTGGACTGATTTGGGGTTTACTAATTTTTAATTTAGACCGATATATCGTTTCAACCATCAAAAAAAGAGATAATGTTATAGACGAAATTCTACAAGCTACGCCGAGGATTTTATTAGCTGTTATTATCGCTGTTGTGATTTCGAAACCTTTAGAGCTTAAGATTTTTGAAAAAGAAATCAATCAGGTGTTATTAGAGCAAAAAAATGAACTGACCTTAGCCAACCAAAATCAAATCGCAGAACAGTTTAATCCAAAAATCGCCGAACTCGAAAGTGAGATTTTAGGATTACGATCTCAAATAGATTTAAAAGAAACTGAAGTCAATGCCTTATACGATATATACATTTCTGAAGCCGAAGGTACAGCAGGCACAAAACTCTTGGGGAAAGGACCTGTTTATAAAGAAAAACGAGATAAACATGATGCTGGCTTAGCCGAATTGCAACAGTTAAAAAACGATAACAAAGCTAAAATTGCAGCAATAGAAACTCAAATAGCTACACTTCAAGGAGCATACTCTACAAATGTGGCCGAATCGCAACCTATCATAGATAATTTTGATGGTTTAATGGCTCGTGTAACAGCTTTAGGTGCATTACCTTGGTTACCATCATTCTTTATTTTTTTATTGTTTTTGGCTATTGAAACCTCTCCAATAATTGCGAAACTTTTATCGCCAAAGGGTGAATTCGATTACAGATTACAAGACCAAGAAACCACTATTCAAACTTGGACCATGCAAAAAGTAGCAGAACGGAAACTGCTTCTAAAAACCGATAATGACATCAACAATAAAGTCTACACCGAAATTGCTGACGAAGAAGACGTGATGAATTACAAACGCAAAAAGGCTCGTGAGTTGATGCAACATCAAGCTGATGCTTTTTTGGAGAAGCAGAAAAGTATGCTTTAAATGCATTAGACCTTTCGGGTTTTGAAAACCTGAAAGGTCTAACACTAAATTACTTTTTTTTTAAAATTAAGTTATTACTTTTAGGACACCAAAACCTATTTGAAATGAAAATAATTTACTTCACTTTCATCATTCTATTATTTAGCTGTGGGTCTCATCAAAATACGCAAGAGGACACATTTGAAACTGCTAAAATGGCCATTCAAAAAGTAATGAACGACCAAGAAATCGCATGGAATAATCACGATTTAGAAGACTTTATGCAAGGCTACTGGGAAAGTGATGCACTAAAATTCTATGGAAGCAGTGAACTTACCAAAGGTTGGGAAAAAACGTTAGCGAATTATAAAAAAGGCTATCCCACAAAAGCAGAAAGTGGGACACTGAAATTTATAATTAACGATATATCCAAAATTGAAGGAAATAATTATTGGGTTATGGGAGAATATCATCTCAAACGCTCGATTGGAGATGCCAATGGAGTTTTCATGATTATCTTTAAAAAGATAAATGGCGAATGGAAAATTGTCGCTGATATGTCTTGTTGAAGTTGAAACTGAAAAACGGGATAATTCTAAAAGTAAGATCTCGTTGTAAAAACGGGATTAGTTCAACTAACTTATTTGAATAAATCACTTTGTGATTAAGTCCAATTAGAGTTGCCCTAAAAAACAAAGTGTATCCGAAACATCCATCTATCACCACAAATGCCTGGGAAACACTTTATCAAAATTATTTGGTAGAATTGCTTTGGGTTAAGCGGCTACAATAGTATTAGTTGCAATCATAGTTTGCTTTGGCGCTTTTACCTCTTCAGACTTAAAATGCTGATAAAGTTCTTTGCAACCCAAACCTATGATCGATAGTTTTTTTGATTTTGTGATGGATTCATTATGGAGTTTAGCTAAAGCCATTACACCAGCTCTATCAATACTCTTTACCTGTTCAATATCCACTAGAATATCATCTAGCTTATCAAAAATGTTCGCAAAATGCGAATTGAAAGTTTTAAGGTTCATTTTGTTTAATGTCCCTTTAATCTGATAACGATTGTTGTAATTTGTAATTTGTAAATCCATAATAAATAAAGTTTAAGCGTTCATACTAATTTGGGCTATTAATCAGTAATTATTATACTATTATTTAGAGGGATGACCTCAATATCGGATTTATCAATCAAGCATTCTTATAAAATCGACAAACCGTAAATTTGAGTGGATTATTTGAAATGGACTGTTTATTTTTTCGATAAACAACAGGTTTTAAAATTGATGAAATGTAGGAAAAATAACTGTAAAACTATTCAGAATCAAGCTTTTGAAGATGTGTTTTGATATCTACTGGATGGTGCACTATAATTCTTGAAACTAGGCACTTTTCTAAAAGATGTGAGGGATTTATTGGTCGTTTTTCAAATCCGCTTTTATAATTTGGGCAAGGATATTTCAATAGTGACACACAATTAGAGCATTAGGTGCATCCGAAAGTGCAAATCATTGCTTCGGTTGAATTATAGAGCAATGGCTAGTTACAGTTTTCGCAAATTGGCCTAATTTGTAACACAGATCAAAATTTTTATTTTTGCAAGATGAAATATAAGTACAAGATAATACTAATGGTTCTATTGGCCGGCATAACAATTTACGGTTTGGTAACAGGCCAGTACTTATTTATGATGTTCCTAATTCCGTTAAGTTTTGATTTTTTCAATAAAAAAGATTCCGATTAGGTTTTCTTTACATACTCTGTAATGATCACTATTAATTGGCCATCAACTTTTCCTTCAATATACGTTTCATTTTCATGGTCTAATCTAATATTTCTAACTGCTGTGCCTTGTTTGGCTACCATACTAGAGCCTTTTACTTTTAAATCCTTTATTAAAACCACAGAGTCTCCATGCTCCAAAATGACGCCATTTACATCTCTATGTACAAGTTTGTTTTCGTCATCTTCACCATCACCAGAAGCTTTTGCCAATTCTAAGGTCTCTTCTTCCATATACATCATAGCCAAAAGATCTTGTGTCCAATCTGCCTTAATTCTATTAAGCATTCGCCATGCCATGATTTTTACGGCTTCGTGCTCGCTCCACATACTATCGTTAAGACATCGCCAATGGTTTGCATCTATCTTTTCTGAATCTTCCATTTGCTCAGAACAGGTTGAACAGGCATACAAAGCCGTTTTTTCTCCATTCTCCTTTATATCTGAAACTGTGTATATTGATAATTTTTCATCATTACCACAAAGCTCACATTTATTATTGCTTCTTTGCTGAAGTGTTCTCTCTAAACTCATAAAATTGATTATATCCGCAAATATAATAATTGGGTCGGTTATTAATAGAACACGATGGGAATTATGACGCCATTTTTTTTGATTCAGAATTTCTAGAATCTATATAAACTTCTAGCAGTTTAGAACCTTGGCTATTAAAAATAACATCGTCACTATTAGCAGGAATTAAAACAGTTTCACCCATAGCTACAAATTCTGAATTTTGATTAACCGTTATTTCTGCCTTGCCTTCTACACACATATAAATTATGAATGAATCTATCGTTTTAATAGTTCTTTTCTGAAAACCTTTTACCTCAAAAATATTAGTGGTAAAAAAATCGCAATCTACTAGTTTGCAAGCTTTTTCTTGTTCTAAAGTATAATTACTCTTTCCAGTAGAAGGAAACGTTTTTGTAGCTGTAATGGCTAATTCGGTATGTAATTCTCTTTGTTGACCATGATCATCAGTTCTATCCCAATCATAAACTCGATAAGTGATATCGCTTGTTTGTTGAATTTCGGCAGCCAAAACACCAGCGCCAATCGCATGAATTTTTCCAGCAGGAATAAAATAACTATCGCCTTGTTTTACTTTTTCAGTATTAAAAATGTGTTCTACGTTTGAAGCATTTATATCTCCTAATACAGATTTATCCATATTGTTATCTTTTAAACCCAAAACAATTTCAGCATCTTCATCACTATTCATGATGTACCACATTTCAGTTTTACCAAAAGAATTATGTTGTGCTTTTGCCATTTCATCATCGGGATGAACCTGTACCGATAAATTAGTTTTAGCATCTAAAAACTTAATTAATAGTGGGAAATTTTCTCCAAAAACATCAATATTCTGTTTTCCTAAAAACTTGCTTTTGTGAATTTTTATTAAATCATTTAACGATTTACCTTTATAAACTCCATTTGCAACTGTTGAAATATTATCTTGAACTCCAGATATTTCCCAACTTTCACCAACGTTTTTTAAATCTGTTTTTTTATTTAAAATTTCAGAAAGTTTTTCTCCTCCCCAAATCTTTTCCTTTAGTATCGGTGTAAATTTTATTGGATATGCTTGCATGATTTTTTTATTTAAAGATTCTTTTGAAATTGAAGATTTATAAAATGATTATCCTCTACTATTTTTTTTAAAAAATCTAGTATGGAGAATATACTCTGAAACAAGGTTTGCTTCTTTTTTAATTTCTTGTTTTCAAAATTTGATATAGCGCTTTGATTTTCAGAAATTAGCTCCATTAAATCATTTAATCCATGGTCCTTGATGTTTAACATGTTTACAGAAACATAACCTAAATGCTTTAAATCAAATTCACTAAACATAAATCTCGCACCTGCTTTTACCGCAGCCATATCTGATTTAAATTTTCTCACATTAACTATAGAGACATTATTACACTCTTCTTTTACATCCTGTAATAACTCGTAAGTATTGTCTCTGCTATCATTGTTAACTAGACAGAATTCTAAATTTGAAGTTTGGCTGATTTGTTCAATAAAAAAAGTAGTGTCCATTTCATTTTCGTTATTGTGAAAAATTATAATTATACCCGTTTTCATATTTTAAGGATTTGGCAAAGACCGTAATTAGGCTACTTTTAAGTTATTTGGAAATGCTACTCTTTTATTTTGTTTTTTTCCGCCGTAAACCCAAGCTATTTGTCCTAGCTGAAAAACAATTTTTACTGAATCCTTCATAGATAATTTAGATCCGTCAGCATGAATCCATCGTTTTAAGGGTTGCTCACAAAGCATTCCTTTTGCTTTTTTTAATCCGAAATGGATACTCATTCTTTTAAAGATTTCTACATCAAAAATCCACTGAGTTACAAACTTTTCTCCAAATGCTATATTGATAACATCTTTATGAAAGATTTTAGCACCACATTGTGTGTCCTTGAAATCCATTTTTAAGATCTTTCTGATAATGAAGTTGATCGTTAAACTGATAATCTTCCTTGCGGATTCTTTAGTGATATTGGCTCCCATTCTCGAGATTCGAGATCCACTTACAATTTTGAATTCTGAGGTTTCAATCGTTTTTACCAAGTCATCAAAATCTGCTAAGTCTGTAGATAAATCGGCATCTAAAAAACCGATGTAATCTAAATCCTCTTTTTCTGCCATATGCAACATTCCTAAACGGACAGCTTCAGCTTTTCCTCCATTTTTCTCACAATCGTAAACTGTAATAAAATCTTCTCTTCCTTTTTGTAAGTTCTTTAAAACTTCTAAAGTTTTATCCTTACTTCCATCATTCACAAAACATAAATGATAGCCAGAATTCTTATCGATATAGCTCAAAAACTCATCACTTAATAAACGTTCCTCTTCATTATAGCAAGGAATTACAACACCAACACAACGTTCTTGTATCATTACATTACTCTTTGTAATTACATTCTGCGTTGCTGGCGTACCTATTAATCGCTTTACACGTGCGCTAATTTCATTTAAGCTTAATGGCTTTTTCATGTAATCATCAATACCAAGTTCAAATGCCTGAGTGATGGTGTCATCTTGTGTATTTCCTGATAATATCATTATCGGTGTATCAGCATTTTTTGTGTTTCTTATATATTTTACTACATCTAATCCTGAAACTCCAGGCATGTTTATATCAACAATTACTAAATCTGGATTAAACGTATCATATAGTTCTAATCCCTTAGAAGCATTGGTTTCTATTTCTACTTCGTATCCCAATTCTAATAACCTTTTTTCTAACGGAAGTAAAACTAATTGCTGATCGTCTATGGCTAATACTTTCATAATAAATGATATTTTGTTTTTTAATTACAGGTCAAAATTACTTGATCAGACGCTTGTAAAATTCAAATTTAGCTGAAGCTCATACTTAGTGTAGACGAATGGTAGATTACTATAGATAATTAAAAAATGAACCACTGTTTAAATTATATATCTTTGACAAATCGTTATAGCCTTGGCTTTCAATGAAGGAAACCTCAAACAAATACTTAATCGCTGCGCTTCTTTTAGGATTAGCGTTTCACGGTAGTTCTATATTCTTTACTTTAGAATCTACTTATGATGCCTTAATCCATTTGTTCTTTGCAGACCATTATGCCAATAGTTGGTTTGAACCATGGAACTATGAGTGGTACACGGGTTTTACCGTACAGAGTTATCCACCTCTAGTGCATCAATCCATAGGGCTACTCTCTATGATTGGCGGTTTGAAATTTGGGATGTTCAGTGTTGCGCTTATTGCTATTGTCCTATTTATTACAGGAACCTATCGCTTTTCATTATTGATGACAGGTAATAAAACTGTTGCTGGTTACGCGTCTTTATTAGCTGTGTTCTCTTCCTCCTTTGTTGAAACCCTTCATATTTTTGGGCAATTACCAAGTATTGTTGGTGTTTCTGTTTTAATGCATGCTTTACCCGAAATTTATTTGTGGTTAAAAACAGGTAAGAAATGGTATTTGGCAACAAGTTTATCTCTTATTGCGGTTACCGTTACATCGCATCATGTGACCCCTATTTTCGGTATGGTATTTTTTATCTTTCCTTTAATAGGCATGGTCATTATGGATGTTTCTAGAGTTCAAGTCAACTCCATGAAGGAAGTGACATTCAAAATATTTCTTAGCACTTTTTTAAAGCTTTTTAAACGCATAGTGAGCTTTGGAATGCTATCTCTTGTTTTAATTATAGGCTGTATTTTTCCGTATTGGCTAAACTCTAAAGCCAATCCAATTACCCAAGTCCCTATTCCGCACGGTTCTCGCGATAATTTTCTGGAAATTACGTCCTCCGGACTCGTCTTCTTTTTAATTCCTTGGGGAATTCTACTCATCCTTTTACCCTATATCTTTTACAGATATTACAGCAAACGCTATTTGTTTTTTGGTTTATCCGTTACCATTTGTACCATATTAGGAACTGGTGGCACAACACCTATTCCATTAAAAATGTTAGGCGAAACGGCTTTTAACATTTTAACCTTAGACCGTTTTACACTTTGGGCTTCCATTTTATCTATACCATTAATGGGTGAGTTTGCCTATCGTTTTGTTGAAGGTGATTTAAAGGCATTTATTCAGTCTAAATTTGGTGCTGTTTACCACAGAATTATTGGTGGATTATTAGCAGGATTAGCAGTATTTATGGTTGTATTTACGATGAGCCTAAACTACTTTAGACCATCACAACCACAAAAAATTAATATGTTGCCTATAGTGAATTTTCTAAACCAAGATGACCATGATAAATGGCGATTTTTAACACTTGGTTTTGGCGACCAAATGGCTTGGTTAAGTGCCCAAACAAATGCCATGACGGTTGATGGAAATTACCATTCGGCCAGACGTTTACCAGAATTAACAACGCGCCCAATTGAGCGCTTAGAGAATTCTAAATTTAAAGGTGTTGCAGGTATTGGTTCTTTACAGCAATTTTTAACCACACCAGAAAAATACAATCTCAAATACATATTTTCTAACGATAAGTTTTACGACCCAATTCTCTACTTCTGTGGTTGGCAACGTTTACGACAATTAGAAAACGGAATTATGGTTTGGGAACGCCTCAACATTCCCCCAGTATCCTCTATTTTACCCAAAGAAGATGTGGCCAAATGGCTAAAGATACATTGGGGAATTGTACCGCTTTTAACCGTTTTAATCGCTTTTGTTTTAAACATTCAAATGGTTTGGGTAAATATGTTAAAGACCCGTTTTAAACCTTTGCCTGATTTTTTAAACCATTCCGTTGCGTACGATAAATTCAATCGAAATGTCTTACGCGTCACACATGTTTGGTCCCTAATATTAGCTATCGTGGTGTTTTATGGCATTTATGTATTCTATCTAAAAAACGATTCGCAACGCAGCCCAGAGAATGCTATTATTGCCTATTATGATGCTTTAGATTTTAAAGAATTTGAAAAAGCACATAGCTTAATCGACCCTAATAGTAACATTCCAATTGCGCAATATATGTTAGAGATTTCGGTAACCGATGGCTTGTTAAGCAGTTATGCAAAAATGGATGCTATTGAAACTGAAATAACAACCATTAACGATAGCACAGTGTCGGCAAAAGTTACTAGCCAATGGATTACACCTTTAGAAAAAATTGAAAAAATTGATTACAAATCACTATCAAAAATTAAAGGTAAATGGTATTTGCAACCAGACGATTTAAATAACGACCTACCACCAGACCAACTCTATTCTGCTAACGCAACAAAGTATTTTAATCAAGGGCGACGTCGTATTACTACTGAGCAAACACACCATGAGGACATTTTAAAACAACCCGTTTTAGAAGTGGTTTCGGCTAAATTGGTACAATACGATGGGAGTTATGCTATTATTGGCGAAGTACAAAACATAGATAACGTTCCTGCAGATGTTATTCTAAAAGGAACACTATATAATGACGACAATAAAGAACTCGCTACTTACAATGCCAAGTATCACGTGAAGCATAAATTAATGCCAAAAGAATCAAGTAGTTTCCGGATTAATTTTGAAGGTATTGCTTGGTCCAAAACGCAAGATTCCATTCCAGATACGTTTAATCCAGATGAATTTACACCCATTGAATTTGAAGAACAACCAACAAAATTCAACTTACAAGTAGCTGGAAATGTTTCTGGTTCTGATTTATATAAAAACGTAGTACTAAGCGCTATTGACATAAAAGACAACCTTATAACCGGAAACCTATTTAACAGCGGCATCCAAGAAATTACTATCCCTCAACTTTTACTAACCTATTATGATGATAACAAAAATATGGTTTGGGTAGACCATTTATTTGTAAAAGAAGGTGTACGACAACAACGAAAACAAGATTTTGAATATACTATTTTAATGGATGGAAAAGTAAATATCATTAATGATAGCATGAAAAACATTTTTGTTAACGGTTTGCCAAATGAAGATATTTCTAATAAAATAGTCCCTAATAGAATTGAAAACCATAGCGATGCACAATTGCAAAAAATTGAGCATCCTGATTTTAGTTATATAAAAATAGAAATTAACACGTATATAGGAAGTCCGAATTAATGCAACTTAAACACACATATTTGTTTCTTATAGGTTTGATTTTATTCTCCTCATTTGCTACTGTACAACCAAATGAAGTGGTTAATGAAATTGAATTACTTACCACACAAACCGATTTTGAAGTTGGGACTAGTATTATTTTAAAATTTTCAATTTCTGAAGTAAAACAACCTTTATTGTATTGCTCTAATAGTTATGGCTCGACAGTGATTTCTTCATCTTTAAAAAATAACACACTAGAATTTCATATTCCTGAAAATATGACTAAAAAAATAGGTGTTGTCAATTGGAAATTGTTGAGTAAAACTGAATCCATTTCAGGAAAATTCAACATCAATCCAAAAGCAGAAGTCTCGACTTTAGAAACGTATATTGGGCCACCAAGTATTGAAGCTGGTGGAACAGATTATACCATGCTCGTTGTAATTCCGACAGACTCATTAGACAATCCTGTACCAACGCATACTTTGGTAAAAGCAAAACATCAGTTTTTAGCTTTAGAAGAAACAAATGCTATTTACACGAAGAATTTAATTGCTCATAGAAATCTATATTCTAATAAAGAAAGTGGACGTATGTTAGTTTCTTCAGAAAGTATTGGTATCAATTCTAATGAATTTACCATTAATGTGATGCCTGCAATTCCGACGGATTTTGAAATTTCGGCAACACGACCACATGACTATGCAGATGGTAATCAAATCACAACTTTTACCACTTCAATATTGAAAGACAAACAAAATAATGTGGTTAGCGATGGTACTTTTGTAACGTTTTTTATAACCAATTCTAAAGGTCATATTTTAAAAACCACAGGTATAACTATTGATGGTATTGCGACTTCAAAAATGATTCATCCAGATTATGCGGATAATTGGAACATAAAAGCCTATGTAGATGGTATGGCAGAAAGCGAGAGTATTTCACTTACCTACAAACAAGTTATCAAAGAATTTGACGTTGCTTTTACAGACCAAAACCGTACCATAACCGTTGGTCCATTAAAAAGTTTTATGCAACAAATGATACCAGATGGATTGCAGGTAAAATTAAATATATATCACAACGAAAAACGTATTGAAACCATAACTAAAACATCATTTAACGGTTATGTAAGTTTCAAATTAAAACCTGCTATTTATAATAATGGCATCTACAATTTCAGCATTGGAACAGCTGGTTTATTAAAAGAATTTAAATCAAAAGAACTATGGTAGGTCTTAATAAAAACATACTACGTACCATATTAATAGCCTCATACATTATGATTGTAGCTCTAATCATTGCAGGTGTAAGCGCATTATTTAGTTATCTAAATACAGGTGCAGACCGAAGCACCATGTTGCATACCGAAATTCAGAAAGTAGAACAGTATTTACCAAAAATTGATTGGGAGCCTTTACAAAATGAGGGACGACCAATGGATCAACAAACTTTAAATGCTTTGCAAAGCAATTATTTAGATGCTTGGTATGTAAAACAAATCGCCTACAAGACCAATCAAACAGCAGGAATTAAAGATTACTATACAGACAGTGCTAGAGAAAACCTGTATGATTTTATTGAATTAAATGAAACCGAAAATATCACCATTGAAGCCACCACACTCAAACACAATCCAACTTTAGAGTTCTTCAGTGAAGATGGACAATTGGCCGTTATTACTGATCGGAATGTTGTGGAATACAAACGTGTTTTTAAAGCTGAAAGCATGGTTTTAGAAACTACAGAAATGGCAAGCTATAAACTTGTGTTTTTATTAGAAGATGGCTTTTGGCGGATTCGACATTTGGTTAAAGAATCAGCAGATATTTATGACAATAAAACTGAACCAATTTCAGTTGATAATTTAAATATCAAAGGCATTAACTATTATCCACAAGCCAATCCCTGGGATATGTTTGGGGCCGAATTTTCTGCAGACACCATTTCTAAAGACTTTAAAATTATTAAGGAGGCTGGTTTAAATTCGGTACGATTATTTGTGCAATATGACGATTTCGGGAAAGCACACGTCAACCCAATAAAACTTGAAAAACTTAAAAAGACTTTAGATGTAGCAGAAGCGCATAATTTAAAAGTGGTGTTAACCTTATTCGATTTTTATGGTGATTATTCTGTAATGAGTTGGACACTAAACCAACGTCACGCAGAAACTATAGTTGAAGCTCTAAAAGACCACAACGCACTGTTAGCTTGGGACATTAAAAACGAACCCAACTTAGATTTTGAATCTAGACAAAAAGACGTTGTAATAGCTTGGTTAGATTATATGATTGATCTTGTAAAATCCGTAGATAATGTCCATCCTGTAACCATTGGTTGGTCTAACGCGCAAAGTGCTTCTATCCTTAAAGACAAGGTGGATTTTGTATCGTTTCATTATTATGAAGACTTAGAAAAACTCGACAATACTATTAAAACTATGAAAATCGAAATCCCGAACAAACCTCTGGTGCTTCAGGAGTTTGGGATGTCTTCCTATTCTGGTTTCTGGAAACCCTTTGGTTCTTCCGAAGAAGACCAAGCCAATTACCACAAAAAAATCCAAGAACAAATTGCAGCTCATAATTTGCAATTTATGTCTTGGACCTTATATGACTTTGTCAAAATACCAGAGGAAGTCGTTGGGAAACTTCCTTGGAGAAAAAATGCTCAAAAACATTTTGGTTTTATTGATGAAAAAGGAAATTATAAACCTTCTTTCAATTATATTTCTAAAGAATAACTTTTTGAGGATTATTATTAGCGTTCACAACATACTTCTCATCAATAATGTCTTGGAATGTTTCCATGTACATCTCTGCAATTTGCGACATTGGATGTGCCGTTGCAGCCTTATAATTTGTTTTAGCAAGTTCTAATCTATAAGCCTCATCAATGACTATAGCTTCAATAGCTTTTGCTAAACTTTCTACACTTGTTGGCTCAAAAAATTCACCTTTATAACCTTCATCTTGCACTAATAAAGCTAAGTCTCCTAAGTCTGGCATTACAACTGCCTTACCGTAACTTCCGGCTTGATGCAGCACTCCAGAACTTCCTGTTGTAGAGGTATAAGGAAATACAACTACGGCACTTTCATTAAATATTACTGGTACATCTTCCTCTTCTACATATCCTGTAAAACGCACTTGAGGCACATGCTTGTAATCTTCTTCTACTTGTGCTAAATAGCCTGGCACGTTAGGATTATCTGTTCCAGCAATAACAACCTCTAAATCTAATCCTGTGGATTGTCTTACCATTTCAACCGCTTCAATCATGCCTTCAACTTTTTTGTAGGTTCCAAACTTTCCGAAAGTCATGATTTGTAAAGGACCATCAGGTAAACTATAGTCTGGTTCTTCAGGTATTTCAAATGTGCCATGTGGAATTAACTTTACACTGGTCGCACCATATTTAGCTTCCAAAATATCAACATACTTTTGCATAGTTACGGCAACCGTGTCGGCCTGTAATATTAATTTTGTTAAACTTGTACCGATAAATCCGTAGATTTTCTGCATCAACTTATTTGATGTAAAACCAGCACTTCCTAAATCAACCTCTTCAAGTATATTGTGTAACAATACAATGTTAGGAATTTTTTTCAGCTTACAAACTAATGGTAACATTAAGCCTAAAGCTGCTGCAATTTTCTTATCACCAAACTTCATAAATTGTAGGTTAAACAATACTGAATCTGGTTGTGTTTTGTTAATCGCTTTGGTTACCGAAAAAATATTATTATAACTATTAAAGGACCAACATTCTTTTACCGTGATCTTGCAACCCGCTTCTGTAAACTCAAGATCTTTTGTTCCTTCGGTTCTGTCGGTTAACAAGATTAATTCTGTGACGTTTTGGTTCTTTATAAATTGCTTTACTAAATGATAAGCATATTCGTTTAAGGTGACTTTACTTGGTGGATATGCTGTTACAATTGCTAGTTTCATAAGGTATAGATTTTATCGTTTATTATTAATTACAGTGCAAATTTGAGCGTTTTAATCGCTGATATTTGAGAGTTTCGATAGGACGACTTTAACTGTAGATGAGTGGTAATTTACTTTAGATTACCGCTTTTTTAGTGACTTTAGATTCGTGCATAAAAAAGCCTATTTGTATGGCTAATAATAAAACCATCGCTATGATTTGCATGTGCACTACTTGCTCTAAGCTATCGTGATAAAAAATCACTAAGACCATTTGCAACATTCCGAAAACTCCAGAGATAATTACTGGCACATATTTATCTAAAGACAAATAGTAATAAGCGAAAATATTTGAGATGGCAAACATGGATGTAGCAATCGCATATTTCCATAATAAAGGCGCCATTGCAATATACGCTTCTCCAAAAAGGATATTTATAATCAACTCAGGAAAACATAAACAGGTGACTACAATAACGATTGAAATGGCCGCAATATAACCGACATATTTAAAGAGTACGGAAGCGGTTTCTTTTCCTTCTTTCTTTAATTCTACAACTGCTGGTAGCAATAACATCACAAACATCCAGGCGATGAAATAAACGATTCGACCTATTAAAGCTAAAGATGCGTACAGACCTGCTTCGTAAGACTCAAAGTAATGCTTTACTAATAAAATGTCACTATTATTAATGATGATTTGAGTAAGCTCATAAAAAGCAGTCAGTAAAAAGAAGTTTTTAATCTGTTTGTTATAATTCCGTTCTAACGGAATTGACTTTTTTAAACTTATTTGTTTAAACTTAAAAGGAAATAGACCGAATACAAATGACAATACAATACCTACAGCGATAACTGCCGACGATTGAATATTAAACAACAGTATTAAACCCAAAGTAATAATTAAGCGGCTTAACATTTCTCCTTGATACGTAATAGACAATGACTTATAAGATTTTTTTCCTTGAAACGCACCTCTATTCACACTCATTAAAAAGTAAAGTGGCACACCACAACCAAAAATGATAAACATGGTTGAAGATGATGTATTAAAAAGAGATTGCAATTGCGACGCAAATGCAATAATTAATGCGCCTAATATAAGTCCGACAATGAAAGCTTGTTTGTAAACCTTAGCAATAAAACATTGAAAAACCTTGTTTTCAAATAAAACTGAAAACTTTGCCGTTACCAATTGAAACGTCATTGCCACAAAAGACAATACCAATAAAAATGTAATTAATACTGCGGCATCAGCAAATGCTGTTGGTCCTAACACACGCCCTAAAATAAGATTGTATAGATAATTACCTCCATTTACTGCTAAAACACTAAGCATAAATAATTGCTCTGGTGTTATCTTTCGTGATGTGAGTGTTGCTAATAGTTGCATGATATTTCGGTTTTGTATTTAGAGTGTTTTTTAGGCTGCAATAACTGAATATCTAAATTCATCATAGGTGTCTTTACAACCAGTACCTAGAATAAAAAAGGCTCTGTTCTTACTTAATGCATTTTCATATAAAACTTTTATAGCGGCTAATCCGTTTTTATCAATTTCCGATACATTTTCAATATCAATTGTTAATTCTCCAAAGGTGTTTAATAGCATTTGAAAATGCGATTGAAAGTGTCTTGCTGTTGATGCATTGATTGATCCTTCTACTGTAAATACGTTGTTTTTTTCTTTAATTGTAAGTGCCATAAATTGATTATTTTTTAATGGTTATTGTTTTAAATCTGACGCAAATATCTGACGCATTTCCATGTATGAGCATTCTATTTCGATGGTTGGTAGATTGCTGTAGATGAATGGAGGGACAACGCACCGTAACTTGCAGTAAGTAAAATGAAACAAAAATGAAGACCTTAAAATCACTTATTTATAGTACTGCTTTTTTATTTGTATTTAGCGCAACGGCTCAAGACATGAAAAAAGGATTTACCTACTTAGAAACCGGAAAGTATGCACAAGCAGAATCCTTCTTTAGTACAATTCTAAAAGACTATCCAGATAATAAAACCGCAAGACTTTGTTATGGACGTGCTATAGGACTTAATGGAAAAGCACAAGAAGCGAATGATTTATTCACGGACTTATTGAAAGATTACCCAAATGATTTTGAAGTCAAACTAAATTACGGAGAGTCCTTATTATGGAACAACAACTTTAAAGCTGCTAGAGTCTATTATAAAGCTTTAGTTGCTGAGGATCCAAAAAGTTTTGCCGCTCTTTTGGGTTATGCGAACACGCTATCAAATTTAAAAGCATACGAAGATGCCTTAACTATGGTCAATAACGCTTTAGAGGTGTCACCAGGAAACCCAAATGCCATGATTTCTAAAAAATATATTTACTTAGGTTATGCCTATCAAAACCAACAAGCGCAGAACTACGATAAAGCTGAAATACTTTTAACCAAAAATCTCGAAATCTTCGGAGACGATAAAGACACATTACTCAATTTAGCCAATCTCTATTTAATTTGGAACAAACTAGACAGTGCCAAATCAATATATAATAGGTTAGCAGAACAACCAGAACATAAAATTATTGCCCAAAACGGTTTGGCTTTAGTAGAACATCTTAATGGTAAAGAAAAGAAAGCTTTAGGTCTAAGTACTCAAGCTTATAACAGTCTTAACGAGAACACAGACCAAAACATTACGAAACAAACCACAGAACGTTATGCACAAGCATTAATCTGGAATAAAAAATTTAAGGCAGCTACCAACTTAATTGATACTTTAATCACTGAAAATCCAAATAAAAACTGGGTCTTAGCATTACGAGCAACTTTAAACATTTACAAAAGTAATTTCAAAAAGAGTTTAACCGATTACAACCAGATATTAGAAAACGACAGCACGTCTTTTGATGGTAACCTCGGAAAAGCCAATGTTCTTAAAGCCTTAGGCTATACAGACGAGGCTTATACTTCAGCAGAAAACACGTTAAAGTTTTACGATAACCAAAAAGATGCCACTAACTTTATTAACCAATTAAACAATAGCTTTGCCCCATATTTGGAATCTAGCGCATCACATACGTTTGATAATGGCGACAATAAAGCCTTTTCATTTAATAGTAATGTTGTGTTTCCATTGTCTACTAAGTTAGCCATTTTAGGAAACTACAATTACCGAACCACCAATAATACCATCACTAACAATAGTGCTACCTCTAACAATCTTTCTTTAGGTTTATCTTATAAATTAATACCAAGCATTACCTTTAAAGGCACTGCAGGTATGACGTCCGCGAAAGCAGAATCTGAAGATTATACGCAACTGCTAACCGATCTTTCTTTTAACATTAAATCTTTTAAATTACAAACCTTAGATATTGGTTACAAAAGACAGATTGAAAGTTTTAATGCTGATCTCTTAGATAGAGAATTAGTACAAAACAATTATTACGCTAATTATAATTTAGGGACTAATTTTAACTTGGGTTGGTTTACACAATTGATGCACACCTCTCAAAACGATGGTAATAAAAGAAACCTATTATTCACCTCTCTTTACTATAACTTATTACCAAAACCAGCTCTAAAAGTGGGTGTTAATTACCAATACATTACGTTTAAGGAACAAGTGCCTACTATTTACTTTAGTCCTGAAAAGTTCAATGTGTATGAAGTATTTATGAATGTCATTAAAAATGAAGACAGTGCCAAACCTAAATCATGGTTTTATAATTTAACGGCTGCTTATGGTTATCAATTTATTGAAGACGATGAAAAACAAAGTACCTACCGTTTCCAAGGCGCGTTAGGCTATAAATTCTCAGAGCGTAGTTTATTAAATTTGTATGGTACGCATAGTAATATTGCTTCAGCTACTGCTGCTGGTTTTACGTTTACTGAAATTGGGTTACGGTTTAAGTGGCTGTTTTTATAGAAAGTGGTTTTTGAGAGGTAGTAATAATCCTGAATAATAACAATAAATTAATCAGCCTTTAGCCTTTTCAAGAGATTCAGCATTTATAATCCTTGGTAATAAATAACACTTAAAGCTCCTAATTAAATCATTAGTTGTTGTAGTCTTGCAATTCCTATCGAAGTTTGCTGATGTTCTTTTACCTTCTTTTGAGTAATGTGTTTGTGTAGTAAATAGCGTGTTACAGCAACTAATTTAGTAAACAACAACGGACGCCAAAAAATTAATTGTGCACGGTATTTCCTATAGTATTTAAGAATTGTTTTTGCCCACGATTAGCTTTAATGCTTTTTCCGAATCTTCTAAAATCGAAATTTTATAATTTTTCCATTCTATAATTAGTTTCTTATCTTTATGCTTATTTAGTGACATAAATGACACCGTTTTCTGTTCACCTCCTACTGACAATAAAATAGTATAATAATTAAAGGCATCTGTCTGATTTCCATTTATATCCTCTGACCGTTCTCCAATGTAGTCTGCGAACTGAATTTCAAGGTTACCAATAACAGCTGTTTGCCCAAAATCAATAAACATTGTTTTTCCAAAGTCTAATTTTTCCACAACTAACGCAACTTCCTTTTTACTAATTTCTAATGTAAAAGAATAGTT
The DNA here is from genome assembly GCF_013394655.1 of Winogradskyella schleiferi. NCBI lineage: Bacteria > Pseudomonadati > Bacteroidota > Flavobacteriia > Flavobacteriales > Flavobacteriaceae > Winogradskyella > Winogradskyella schleiferi. The sequence goes on along the minus strand of NZ_CP053351.1, from coordinate 332,818 downwards.
TTGATATGCTTTTGGATAGTTTACTTTTTCACTTTCATTAGACACATCATAGCACCAAAGAAAAGTAGAGTATTTAGTGTTATTTTCATATAAATTTAATTCTAGTTGAATATGTGGTGAGTTGTTATTTAATGTATTGGATTGAATAAATAGATTGGCAGGTTCTATAACTAGTTTCTCAAATAGCGTATTAGGATTTTTTCCAATTTTTAAAGGTATTATTATAGAACTGTTTATCACGTCATTGTCCGATTGTGCATATCCAGTAAAATAAATAAATACAAATAGTATAATCAATAAATTAACTTCTGAAACTTTCTTAATTAGGCGATGTATCATTAAAAAAGTTTCTCAAATTTGAATGATAGCATATAATATAACATTCCTATTGTAGTCAATAAATGAATTCCAAATCCAATAAAATTTAGGACTTTTACATAGATCTTATTATGAAAACCAATTATAGAGCAGAAAGCGACTATTAAATACAAGTTTCCATACATATTACTAATAATTCTCTAAATTCAAAATTATATTGTTTTATACTTGGACTAGTAAAGGCAAAAAAACAAAATATGCCTATCACAGTAACCGTATTTAAATAAGAAATTATTAAAGTTGTCTTTTGTATTTTATACCCAATAGTAATCGCTGCTATAGTGCAAATCAAGACAATAATTATTATTGCGCTTACGGGTACATCATTCATAAAAACTGTATATACGTAGTATTAACTATATCTACTAAGAAATTTGCATCATAAGTAATCTCTTCATAAATATACAATTAAAACCCAAATCACCTTAAAATCAAAGGTAAACTTACTCTCGTTCAGAGCACAAGGAAGAGTGTTTGATAGATTAAAGGCTATGGTGTTAGGTAGATTCTTCGATCATGCTTCCCTCTGAATGACATTTCGAATATTTTATGTGTATACTACAAAAAAACAATAGGCAAAAGCTTTCGCTTTTGCCTATTACATAAGGAATTAACCAAGGGTCATTAATTAACAATCAATTTTAAGGGATAAAAATTATTCTGATTATTAACGATTTTACAGAAGTATAAGCCAGAGCTTAAGTTGCCTCTATTTATAGTGATGCTGTTTCTACCTTGTACAGCATTATAAGTTTTAGATTGTATTTGCTTACCTAACTGATTATACATTACAAATTGTACGGATTCACTTTTCTGCATTGTAAAATTCAGAGTAGCTTTTGTTGTCATTGGGTTAGGATAGACAGATAATGTTGCTACTTCTGTTTCAATATCACTTACGGACAACGCACTGCTTTGTGAGAAACGTAATTGATTTAAGTGTAATGATTTTGATGTCAAGGTTCCATTTTCAGCCACCATTGTAAAGACTATAGTAACTACATCATTTAATTCTGCCATCTCAGTGGTATTGTTTTGTAAATCTCCAAACTCTACTGTGAATTCCTGCGATGTACCGATTAAGCTAACCGTTGTTTTATACTGTGCTTCCCAATTAGTAATACTTTCCTTTACAAATGTAATTTCTAACTGACCTGTACCACTGGCATCAAATTTAAAACTGTTGTAATCTGTAACATCTACAGCTTTAAATCTTGGTGTTAATGCTCTATAGGTCGCTACATAGCTGTCAGTAATTGCTTCTAATACTACATTTCGCTCTATTGGAAAGTCCGAAGTTTCATACTCAGTGGTATTTGTAGTAACATTATACAGACTAACATCTGTCCCTTCTTGTGAAGCGTCAATTCCCCAAGGACCATCGGACATAAATAGATCGTCTGGTGTTGCCACGCCATCACCAATTCTAAAGCCTATATCAAAAAGGTTTCCTGTATCTACTCTCACATTGGTGATGTAATTTCCGTTTAGATTAATGGTAGAATTAAGGTTGCCAAAAGCTTCCGTTTCTGTTGTTCTGTAACCAGCGTTTAAGGTAACACTCTCTGTTCCATTTGTATTTATAATCTGGAGATCTAACCCTCCATTGGTATAGCCTCCTTTTCTCACAAAGACAGTTGGTGGTGTAGAGTTATTATAACTCGTTATAGGCTTTTCTATAGTTAATAGATTTAGTACTTCTTGTCCTAAGGTGTACAAATCATCTATGGTATTAGACCAAATCTGGAAATTATAAAATGTGACATTTTCTTCGTATTGATCTAAATTCCAATGGCTTTCTATAGCAAAATTAGTATCATTATTAATCACTTTAGCTGAAAGGCTTAATACAAACTCATACGTACCATCTTCGTTTCTAATAATCGATTTTATAAACTGCTGCCCATTAATATCTATGGTAGATACTGAAATTAACTCCGCTCCCAATAAACGATCACAGATATACTTCGTATGCTCATATACACCGTTTTCTGTTTTTAAAGCTAACACTGAAGCAACCGAAGTTCCGTTCTTTAAATAATCTAAAGCATAGATTTCAGTAGCATTTGTTATGCCTATTAAATCTGAGGGTGATGCTTCTACAGCCTCATCTTCATTAATGGATTCAAGTGGCACAAAATCCTGCAAGGTGAAATTTGAATTTGAATTTCTACTTGCGTAGCGCATTCCCTTTATTGCTCGTGGTGCTCTTGCCGCATCAAATTTGTAACCTGTTTTTGCTCTTTTAAAATTACGTGCATTGATTTGCTCAGATAATCTATTGTTACTTTCTAATCCACCAGCATTAGAGCTGGATGTTGGCGGTGCTATAACATCACACATTCCAAAACCTGAACATGATGGGTCTTCACAATCTATTAATCCATCACCATCATCATCAATACCATTATCACAAATTTCTTGTAAAACTGGTGCTGTTGGGCAACGCGCTCCGTCATTACTTGCGCTCGAAGGCCCAAAAGCAAAAAGGTTAGATTCAATATCTGCTACTGTTTCTACGGTTTGAACTGCTTGGATAGCGTATATGGTTCCTGTTTCATTTGCAGAGATATAAAAACGACCTTCGTTGTCAAAATAAACAGCTCCATAAGTATAACTCAAACCAGATAAAATTGGTACCTCTCCTAAAGCGGCAACTTGCCCATTTTCAGGATTTATCCTATATAAGATATTTGAACTTTTCGCCACAGCATAAATCTGACCATCCACAGCGTTAAAAGCCCAATCATGAATACTTATATTTTGAGATAAAGTTTCTGTAGATTGGTGTTGCTTATAGTTAGTAGACGCTGGATCTAAGTCTATTTTATAATATGTTGTTCCGCTTCCTTTTAAGTAATAGATACCATCTGAACTTACATCACCAACATAACGATTGTTGGTCGGTAATTCATCTATATAAAAAGTTGTTGTGCTAAAATCTTTACCAATTCTAACTATTGTCTTAGCTGGAGATTTTAGTGAACCCCAAATAAATCCGTCTGCAGGATTATAGGCTGTGGCATTAATATCTCCAGGTGTTACATCTTGCGCTACTTGATAAGAATTTCCAGAGGCTAAGTCAATGGCATAGACATCATTATACTGAAATAAATAAGCATTATAATCACAATTAAAAGGAATAGCCTCTTGTCCTAGTGTGCTGAAACTTAATACTAGTGCTAAGACTAAAATTAATTGATTTTTAATAGTGTAAATTGTATTCATCATCGTAATTATTATGTGATTCTGAAACAAAAATACCGAGGATCAAGATCTTATTCTGAAGTTTTCGTTTGAAGCGAAGGTATCAGCGTTAGTTTACTATTAACTATCGATGAATGGTTTTTAAGAATTAAGATTTCGTTATAGCTCTCAATTACATGTCATAAACCATAAAGACTGATCTGTTATTCAGAAAATAGAATGCAGTTTGTCATTCAGAGGGAAGTATGACCAAATAATCTTTAAATTATTGAAACTGATTAATTTGTTGAGAATTTACGCTAATGCTCTGAATGATAGAAATATTTTGAATATTAGAACAATTAAAATGTAGTTTGTACAGGTCTTTTAAAGCAAGTTCAAACGTTTCATTAATTCTGGTCGGTTAGAACGACTTACAGGAATCACATCTTTTTTAATCAATACACTATTGTCTTCAATATCAATAATTTTATCGACATTGATTATATAAGAGCGATGGATTTTTAAGAACAAACTATCTGGCAATTTTTCTTCAATTTTCTTTAGTGTCGAATGGACTGTGTAGTTTTTATCTTCAGTTTTTACTTGGATATAGTCACCTTTTGCTTCCACTAAATAAATACTTGGGATATCTATTTTAATAAGACGTCTATCAATATTCACATACAGATCATTACCAGAACTCGTTTCCACTTGACTTGACGATGCTGCCTTTTCAACTGGTGCTGCGGGCTTAATTGCTTCCGCTTTATCAATCGCTTTTTGAAATCGCTCTGGAGTTATTGGTTTCACTAAATAATCAACAATACAATCGTAACCAAAAGCTTGAATCGCAAAATTTGGATCTGATGTTGTTAGAATAATTTTAGGTGGATTTTTAATAGTATCTATAAAATCGAAACCGGTAAAATCCGGCATATGGATATCCAAAAAGATTAAATCAATGGCATTAGAATTCAAATATTTTATGGCTTGCATTGCATTAGGAAACTCCTCTAACAAATTTAAACTAGGAACATTGGTACAAAGCTGTCCAATAATAGCTCTAGCCGTAGCTTCGTCATCGATAATAATACAATTCATAAAATAAGCTTATAAGGTCTTTAAAAAATCAGTCATGATTTGCAGAATAGATTCAAAATCTGTTCTACCTTCCGTTTGACCATCAATGAGATTATTTTCATAATTGACAGCAACACCATAACTTTTCTCAAGGCCTAAAATACTAATTTTATGTTTAAGTTTATGAACATTCTCTGCCGTAAGTTTGAAGTTCTTTGCTTCAATATTATCAAAATACACCTTCTTTTCCTCTGGAAATTCAGATTTAATTATACCTATTAACTTTTGCTCAAAGGCTTTGTCGCCTCCAGACATACTATGTATATATGATAAATTAGGCTGTTCCATTCGGTTCTTTTTTTATAATAAAGTAAAATGTAGTCCCTTCATTAATTTTTGAAGTCAACCAAATCTTTCCTCCGTACAAATCAATAATTTTTTTAACGATAGATAAACCTATACCTGTTGAATTCCCATCATTTTCTAGCTTTTCAAAGGTGTTAAATATTTTATCAAAATAGACCTCTTCTATACCCTTTCCATTGTCTTTGACGTAGAATTCCCAAGCGTCCATTTTATCTTCGACTCCAATTTCAACTTTACCATCCGATTTATCATTGTAAGCTATAGCATTCCCTAGAAGATTCTGAAACAATTGCTGCAATCTGTATTTATCACCTTTTACAATAGGAAGCTTCTTTTTAGTAACCGTAATGTGTTCTGGAATTTGAATTATAGATAAAATATTATCCAACAAATTATTTAGGTCTACGTCGTAAATCTCTATGTGATTTTTACCGATTGTCGAATACTCCAAAATACCATTTATCAACGTATCCATTTTTTCAACATTATTTCTAATAAGATCCAATGTTTTTTCTCCATTAGTGTCAAAAGCGTCTTTATAGTCTTCTTTTAACCAAGTGGTCAACGTATCTATACTTCGCAATGGAGATTTTAAATCGTGAGAAACCATGTGGGCATAATCACTAAGCTCTTGGTTTTGGTGCGCTAATTCGTTTAAAAGAGATTCTTTTTGCTTGTTCATTTCAACAATAGCTTTGGTTTGATTATCAATATAATCTACCAAATCAGAACCTGATAATTCAACAGCATCGGCTTTTTCATCATCTTTAAGGTTATAAAATTTTAGCGTGTTAATAACATCCTTTAACTTATCGATTAGTTCTTTTTGCTCTTTTGCTTCGTCCTGTAACTTTCTGTTGGCATTAAATAATTCTTCCGAACTGATGGACATCGCACGTTGAATCATTGCCGACTGCTCATCAAAATTATTATAGGATCTATCTACAGCCGAAAGAAAATTTTCTAAGTCCTTATTACTTTCTAATTCTTTACTTAAATATTTACGTATTTGTCTTTTCAGTAAAGAATTCATCATTCACTAATTAACGTTATCGTCATTGTTTGGTTGTGCAATTGACAAGCTATTTCTCCATGAAAAGGTGCAATTTCTCCATAAGAGTAAAAACCCGAAATAGCGATATCGCTTCCTAAAACTTCAATAACTTCATCTAGCTCTTCCTCAACACGTTGATCAAGCACTAATTTTCTTCCTATACAACTTACTAAAAGTGCTATCTCTGGTTTATTTTTTCTGAATTCTAAGGCTTGTCTTGCTGCACGCTCTGAGGCGTTGGCAATATTATCTACATTAGTCATCATGAGCTGTACCTTAGAATTTTCGGGAATATTTCCTGCTAAAATTACAGCGTTCTCCTCTTCATCAATACTTAAAATAGATCTTACTATTGATTGCTTTTCGTTAGCAGATGTTACGTTGAGAGGATATAATAATGCAGCACCTGGTAAATCTTTAGCTTTATCACCTAAATACGTTTTGTATAGATCTAAAGCCGGTTGACCATCTAATTCGTAAAGTGTATTATCTTTGGATTTCGTGACTATTCGCTCTGGTCCAAAAGGCGTCCAGCCACCATAAATTGAAAATGTAATTTCTAAGGAATCACCATAAAACCCTATCGCAACTATTTCACCTTCTTTAGGATTTTCGTTATACGATGCCAATGTTTTTTCAAATCTTTCATCATCTCCACATAGACCACCAGTTATAAGTAAATTATCACTTTTGGACGACGTCATACCTTTGGTCAACTGACTGCCATTGATAAAGCTTCCTTCCGAAACGACAAAAACATATTTCAAATCGTCCTCAGGAAACTGATTTATCAAATCATTACCTGTTTTGAAACTATCTAAATCTGCACTTAAAACATTACTGGTTTTAATTAGAAAATGACTTTTTTCAAACTCCATGGCTGTAATAGTCATACTTTCTTCATTCACCGTATTCGAAGAAATTTCAGCGCAAGCCGAACCAAATACAATATGTCCATCTGGAAATAACCCTCTAATTTCTTGATAGATTGAATCGTCTTCGAGGACATATCGATTTCCAAACACTAAAACTAAAGGTTCCTTCAATTTTTGGTTTCCACCAATATAAGACCAATCTTGGTTTTTATATTTTACTAATTGTACTGTTTTCATTATTATTTTTTAAGTGTAAAAAAGAAGGTGGTGCCTACCTGAGGTTGACTTTCTAACCAAATTTTACCTTGATGTAAATCAACAATCTTTTTAACTATCGATAAGCCTATACCTGTGGATTCCTTAGTTTTATTAAGTGAATGGAATATTTTGAAAATTTTATCGTGAAACTGCTTTTCAATTCCGATACCGTTATCACTAATTGAAAACTCATAATAGTCTCCACGAGATTTTACATTAATTATTATCTCTCCTGCTGGTTTATCTATGAATTTAATGGCATTACTTATTAAGTTCTGAAATAGCTGGTGCAGCTTTGTCTTATCGCCTCTTAAAACAGGTAATTTATTTTTTATATTAATTCTAATATGGTCTGGTACGTAAAGCATACCAATTAGTTCATTGATTAAAATGTCCGTATCAACTTCAACTTTTTTAGCATCATCTGATCCTATACTAGAATATTCTAGCACATCAGAAATCAACTGTTCCATTTTTTCAAGAGTAGTTGCGATATGGTCAAAGTTCTGAAGACTTACCTCATCAAGTTTCCCCTTATTATCCTCTTTTATCCAACATATCAGTGCGTCAATACTACGTAGTGGTGACTTTAAATCGTGTGAAACAATATGCGCATATTCCTGTAGTTCGTCATTGCTTTTCTCTAATTCAGACAATAAGTTTTCTTTCTGTAATTGTAATCTTTTTAAATCTGTTATATCCAGATGAATACCAATAGATCCAATAACATTTCCGCTTAAATCGTAATTAGGAGCACCACTAATTAACCAGTGTCTTATATTTCCTTGTTTTGTCTTTACTTTTAATTCATAAGAATTAGATTCACCAGTTTTGCGCTTACTATTTTCTATTTTAATAATATTTGAACCACCATCAATTGGAAAAATATCACCACCTTTTTTACCGATTATTTCAGACTCCGTATAACCACTCATTTCTGAGAAACTTTGGTTTATCATCTGTATTTCATCATCCGTATTTACTTCAACTAAGCCTAGGTTCATATTGGCAATAATACTACTGTATTTTTGTTTCTCAGCCTCAGCTGCCCTTCGGTATTTATCTTCTAAGGTAATGTCTCTAACAATGCCTTGGGCTGCTATTGGTTTATTATTGTCATCGAGAATAATACTGGCGTTGATATGTACTAATTTTTGACCATTATGCTTCGTATTTATTTTTACCTGAAAATTGGTTAATGAACCTTCACTAACCAAATTTTCAAATCCATTCATAACATTTTCCGCCTCACTAACATCTGCGAGTTGTAAAAGATTAAAATCTGATTTTCTATTATCATAACCTAAGAGTTGAATTGCGGCATCATTCATTTTAAGAACGTTTCCCCATAAATCCATTACTACATAGGCGTCAACAATATTCTCAAAAACACCTTTTAGTTCAGATGTCTTTTCCTTAACTAATTTTTTTAATTGTTGTGTTGTTTCGTAGAGTTCAGCAGATTTACTTTCAAGAATCGCCTCTGCTGCTTTTCGAGATGCTTTTTCACGAGCTAATGCGCGCTTAAGTAAATCTACTTCTTCTTTACTCATTATCCCTTAATAATAGTGAATCTGACCTCTGTACCCTGTTCGTTCAATTTTTCGAACTCAATATTTACAGGTACTTTAAAGAGTTTAAAGGTTTCTAGCATTAAGCCTTTACCTAGCATATACAGTGCTTTATCAGACTTGTAAACCATGATCATTTTGCTATCTGTTCGTTCCTCCAACTCAAAGGATGGCAATTGTGCTTCAGGGTATATTTTTTGGACTTCTACATGAATATGATTCTCTATCGACGCTAGTAAATCCATTGGATCTTTATAATGATCGACTAAATTTGGGTGGGTTTTTATTAATGCAGCAAATAAGTGCTCTGAATAAACCATCAATAAATCATCAACAGCAATATCTGTATTTTCGCTTAGGTGCGATATGAGTTGCAACATTTCAGAAAATTCATAAGTCCCAACAGCCGTATAAGCACCTCCAGAGTCTAACTCGGATTGTGTTATAATTTTATCAACCATCGCTAGACCAAATTTTTCTTCGACTAGCTCTAAGAATTCAGTAAATATTATTCCCTTCATTATACAGTTATTAATTCATTGATACTCCAATATGCTAATAATTTTTCGATTTTAGAAACATAATCTTCATATTTTAAAGGTTTCAAAACATAGCCTGCAACCCCTACTTTATAACACTCTAACAAATCACGCTGATTATTGGAAGTTGTTAAAATAATAGTTGGTATATACTTGAGCCTATCATCTGCCTTTAGAATTTTTAAAAATTCAATACCATTTATTTTTGGCATGTTTAAATCCAATAATATAATATCTGGAAGTTTATCCTTTTGCTCCAAGCGTTTAAGGGCTTCTTCGCCGTTATTAGCTTCTGTAATAGTATGATTGAGTTGAAGTGAACTTTTTGCTCTATTGAGCTTCATGACTTCAATCATATCATCTTCAATTAATAAAATATTGAGGGAATTCATATCTAACTTAATTTATGAGTAATATAGCAAGTTAGAGGAATTGTTTTGACCATATTTTATATTTCGGTTGGTGGTTATTAAGTGTAGACGTAGTGTAAATAAGTGTCGACGAATGGAAATTATTAAAATGTTATAATAACTACAAAACTAAACGAGCGTATCCCTCAGGTTTTTAGGCAAACCTTTTACAACCATATCATAAGAATGGTCAATCAGATTTGTAATAAGTTTTGGCGAAAGTTCTCCTGTATGCACATATACACTATTCCATTGTTGTTTATGCATATGGTAACCTGGTTTAATACTATCGTATTCGGCTCTTAGTTCTTGTGCATATTCGGGATCGCATTTTAAGTTGATAAATGCTTCCCGATTTTCCCAGCGTTTTAAAGAGGCCAAGGCAAACATTTTATTGCAGACTTTAAACACCAGTGTATCCTTATCGAACGGAAAGTGTTCGGTAACGGCTTTTTTGTTGAGGCAATAGTTTCTGTAGTCTTCTATGTTCATATTACTTCCTGCGAAAGCAGGAATCTTGTTTAATTTCTTCTAAATACATGTTTTCAAATTCTCGAATTAAAGTTTGCCACGTCTTATCGTCCTCGCAATAACAAATAACTATTTAACTAACATCACTTCAACAATTTCTTATCGTCCTCTCCTTCAATTTTTAAAGCTGAATAATCTAGAGTCCAACCAATAGTTTCCACTAAGTTTTCAATTAAATGAATAGCTTCCAATGCTTCTTGCTTTGCAATATTATACAAACCGCTTTCCGGAATTTTATCCAAAATATGTGCTTTGGCTTTAGCGTGTAAATCCGTTAAATCGGCTGCCTCAAACCTATTGAACATACCATCGCGTTTATCGTAATAATTAATATCACTTTCAACCGAAATCACTTCTGGCTGTGGAAAATGTGTTAAAAAAACTGTTTTGGTTTTCGCATTTGATGACATTTTTACTTTACCCAAATCAAAGCCCACATGTGCTTTTGCGTTAATCACTACCAATGCTTTTTTTCGGCTAGAAATTAGTTTTAAGAACTTTGCTTTAACATCTTCATAATGGTATATTTCCGCAAAATCGCCTTCAACCGATACCAATTTGCAAACGCGTTTTATTTTCTCTAATATGAGAATAGATTGCTCTTTGGTCACTTTTTTGGTTTTCCATTGTTTATAGATGGTTACCACACCTAAAGTAACCAAAATACTGATGATAATTATAAAAAAGGTTTCCATTCTAATTTCCTATTTTTCCTAGATGCGTGTTTTTAAAACTATCAAAATGTTTAAATCCATAACCAAAAACTCTATCAATTGACGCATGGGAAAATAAAATAATACCCATGAGTTTTAAAGGTTCATTTAAAAAATAAATACCTGTCAAATATAGTACAATCGCAATGCCCTTATGATGAAAAACATTATAAGAAATCGCCCCAATTTTAGGATTTACCAAATAGCCCAAAGCTCCAATATCTGGCAACAATAATAACCCGAAAAACCACCACCAATTGCTACCCAACAAGCTAAACATATATGCTCCTAAGGCAAACATCAACAATTCTTCAAGCTTTAATATTGTTTTCATGACCTTAGTCTAAAATTTTGTATAAAATAGGTTTACTTGGGCTTGCATCATTCTCAAAAGGGGCAATTTGAAGGTTGAGCATATACATGCCGTCTTCAATTTTATTAGACACGTATATAAATTCAGATATTGTAGCATCGAAACGTAATTTGCCTTTTGTATTCCAAAACGCATTATGCGCTAAAAGTTCACCGCCATCACTCTCTTTATCTACACTTGGCAAATCAATAAGTAAATGTTTGATACCTTTAGTTTTCAAATATTCAGCAGCATCTTCTTGTAGATAAGTGGGATTGGTATTGGAGTATTGTCTCGAAAATTTATCGCGCATATTGGGCATGGTTCTAATCACTATGGCATCGCGTTTTTTGTTACCCAATGCAAATTTTAACTGTTTTTTTGAGATCACGTAATCCTCGCCCAATTTTTCTGGTGCAACCGTAACCACTTGGGCCAAAAAGAAAAATTCTTTTAAAAGCTTATTTATCGAATATACCTCTTCTGTAATATGACCCACGGTTTCGGTATGTGTAACATGCGAATGTGGATTGAATGTAATGGTGTTGAAATTGACAACAGCGCCATTTGCGACACTTACGGTTTCTCCATCTATTATTTCTGGTTCAATTTTGGGTGGACCAATATACCAAGCGTTTATATTGGTTGCCTTCCCTGTTAGAGGTATGGAAATATCCAATGGTTGGGATAAATCTATTTTTAGTTTTCTGGAATTGTATTGTATGGTTGCTATCACTTTAGATTGATTTTAAAAAGTTCAGACGCAATACCATCACATAAAAATTGTCCTTTTTTAGTGACGCGTAAATGCGCATCTTCAATATACAATAAATGTTGATTTATAAAAACTTCCGACTGGGCATTTAAGTAATTCTTAAAAGTTACGCCAAAGTCGTTTTCTACTTTTACCAACGAGACGCCCCAGATGGTTCGCAAACCCGTCATTATATATTCGTTATACCTATCAGTTTGGGTTAAGGTTTCGATCTCTATTGGTAGTTCATTTCCTTGTATAGCTTTTATGTATTTTGAATTGTTTTTCACGTTCCAACTACGTTGTTTGCCATTAAAGGAATGTGCCGAAGGTCCAATCCCCAAATAGGATTTTCCTTGCCAATAAGCCGAATTATTTTTACTGAAATAACCGTCTTTTCCAAAATTGGAAAGTTCATAATGCACAAATCCCGAAGCTTCCAGTTTGTCTTTCAAAATATGAAACTGTTCGTGGGCTTGTTCATCATCAACATTTTCAATAAGTCCTTTTTTTATGAAGGAGGCTAAAGCTGTTTTTGGTTCAACCGTTAATGCATAGCTTGAAATATGAGGCACATTAAAACTTAGAGCGATTTCAATATTTTTTAGCCATTGTTCGTTTGACGCTCCTGGAATCCCATAAATTAAATCGAGAGAAATATTATCGAAATATTTGGTTGCTTCTTCCAAACACGCTTTCGCTTCTTCTACGTTGTGCGCGCGATTCATGAGTTTTAAATCGGATTCGAAAAAGGATTGAATGCCTATTGATAGTCTATTTATTGGACTTTTGGAGAGTTCCATTATTCGATCTTTAGACAAATCATCTGGATTAGCTTCAAGCGTAATTTCTGGATTTTTGGAAACTTTATAATTATTATATACGGAATCAATTAAAAATTGTAATTCTTCATTGTTCAATAATGAAGGCGTTCCGCCTCCAAAATAGATAGTTTCAACTGTAGAATTACTGAATTCATCTTTACGGAGTTCTAATTCCTTGGATAATGCATTAATGAGTTCTTCCTTTTTCTTTAGTGAAGTTGAAAAATGAAAATCACAATAATGACAGGCTTGTTTACAGAATGGTATGTGGATATAGATGCCGCTCATATTTAGTTTACAGTCGCAGTTTTCAGTTGGTTTAAATTTTTATATTATCTAAGCTTTCAATCTACCCGAATTCGATTATTATTTTTTAAGTTGTATATTAATTACTTTATATTACTGAATACTGCGACTGAGACTGCCTACTTTTTTACACGCCTTTCATTCTGCTTAACAAAAGCCGACCAACCAGAATAACTCTTTCCAACCTCAACGCGGCCTTCGTTATAAAAATGACAAACAGCTGCTGCCAGACCATCCATAGAATCCAAATTTTTAGGCAGTTCTTTTAAACCTAACATGCTTTGCAGCATTTTAGCAACTTGCTCCTTACTGGCATTTCCGTTTCCGGTAATTGCCATTTTTATTTTCTTGGGTGCGTATTCCGTTATGGGAACTTCGCGAGATAAACCTGCTGCCATAGCAACACCTTGCGCACGACCTAATTTTAGCATACTTTGTACATTTTTACCATAGAATGGTGCTTCGATGGCAATTTCGTCAGGATGGTAGGTATCTATGAGTTCTACAGTACGTTCAAAAATAAGTTTGAGCTTAAGGTAATGATCGTCATATTTTTTTAGCATGAGCTCATTGAGTTGCATAAATTCCATTTTTTTACCCACAATTTTTATGAGTCCGAAACCCATAATGGTTGTACCAGGATCTATGCCTAAAATAATTTTTTCTTTGCTCATATTTATTATCCATGCCAATGGATATCTTATTCGTTAATCGCAATATCGGCAACCACTTAGTGAAACTGCCACGCCAAAGGTAAGGTTAAAAACGCTGCCGTTAAAAGCACCTAAGCCTGTTAAGGCAGGATTGTAATCGTCTAAGGTGGTAACACCATATAAATAAGCGACATCAGAGTAGATAGACACTTTTTCGTTGATGGCATAATGAATCTCCAATCCACCAAGCAAATTTAAAAAGGTCTGCTTATTTGCAGTTAAAGTACCTAGAGGTTTTGCAAATGTGATTCCGGGACCAGCATGGACAACGGTTCTTAATCTCATAGGCAAAAACCTAAGATAACTTGAAGGATCATAAACAAATTGTGCATTAATCCTTGAATAGTTGATTTTAAATTCTGGTGTGTCATCTGCATTTTTAAATCGGTTGAAGCCAAAGTCTAGCTTTACACCATATTGCCGTTTTAACATGTGTTGAATACCCAAATTAACAGTTGGAAAATTTACCGATTTTGCATAAGACCCATTTACAAAACCATCAGTTGTAGGATAATTAATTCCAACCGCGAAAAGTGCTTTCCACTTGGCTGTATCTTTAAACTGTGCTTCGCTTTTAAAAGTGATAAAAACGAGACCAAAAAAGAAAAGGTATTGTTTAAAATTATATTGCATCTCTAAGTTTTTGATTTTATTTGCAGTATGAATGTCAATTCACAACACAAAACTAAACAATTCTTTGTAGTCCTAATTAAGTTGGGTATTGTAGTTGCGGCATTTTATTTTATTTATTCTAAAATTGCTGAAAATGAAAATTTAGGATTCAGTCAATTTATCTCATTTTTAAAAGAAAACAACACTTTTTCCATCAAAAACATGATTTTTTTGCTCCTTTTGAGCTGTTTTAACTGGTTTTTCGAAATATTGAAATGGCAATATTTAGTAAAAACCCTAAAGCGTATTTCCTTTAAATCGGCTTTAGAACAAAGTTTAGGAGGACAAACAGCATCGCTAATTACACCAAATCGTCTTGGTGATTATGGAGCAAAAGCCGTTTATTATAAAAAAACCTTAAGAACAAAAATTGTTTTGTTGAACCTATTGGGAAATATGGCTCAAATGACCATAACAACTTTTTTAGGTGTTATCGGTTTACTATTTTTTATCAACCGCTATCCAATAAACATCAATCATTATAACCTTTTAATTTTAGGTATAATTATTTTAGTTTTTGGTGTGTTGGTATGGTTGGTCATGAAACAAAAACGGTTTAGAATAAAAGGATTTCCTTTAGAGCGTATTCTACAATTTATAAAAAACATACCTTCTCAAACACATATAACCAACTTGACATTGTCGTTAACGCGATACCTTGTATTTTCATTTCAGTTTTATTATTTGTTGACGGTATTTGGTGTTCATATCGATTATTTAGACACCATGGTTATTATTACAAGTATGTATTTGTTGGCATCGATTTTGCCAAGCATTTCAATTTTTGATGTGGTGGTAAAAGGAAGCATTGCCGTATTCTTGTTTGGCTATGCTGATATTAATGAACTAACTATTTTGTCTATTACAACAATAATGTGGCTGCTCAATTTTGTGATTCCGAGTGTTTTTGGAAGTTATTTTGTGCTTAACTTTAAACTTCCAAAACCTGTAATATAATGCTAACCCCATTACTCATTTTTTTTATTCTTTTATATCTCATAGTCATAGGTTTATTCGTTTATGGGTTTGATAAGGTTGAAGATTTCAAGCTACAGGATTTACCAGCGAAGACTAAATTCTCAATTGTCATTCCATTTAGAAATGAAGGTAACAACCTTCCGAAGTTATTAGATTCCATTTTTAATTTGAATTATCCAAAAACGATGTTTGAAGTGATTTTGGTCGATGATGGGTCTGACGATGATTCGGTTTCAATCATAGAAAACATTCTTCATACATCTCGCAAAAACCAAAACCCTCGAATTGACACCATTAGGATTATTCAAAATGAAAGAACATCAAAATCCCCTAAAAAAGATGCCATTACTACGGCCATAAAAGCTTCAAAACACAACTGGATTGTAACCACTGATGCGGATTGTATTTTACCTAAATATTGGCTCGATGCTTTTGATGAATGTATTCAAGCCAACCAACCGAATTGTATCGTTGCACCTGTGACTTATCATGGTAGCACGTCTTTTTTCAACCGGTTTCAAACTTTGGATTTTCTGAGTTTACAAGGGGCAACTATTGGTGGTTTTGGCATAAACAAACCATTTTTGTGCAATGGTGCCAATTTTGCTTATTGTAAATCTGAATTTAATTCGGCCAATGGTTTTGAAGGCAACAATACTATTTCGAGTGGAGATGATATTTTTCTACTTGAAAAACTTTTAAAACAAGACGCTAAAAAAGTTCACTATTTAAAATCTGAACAAGCGATTGTAACTACGAATCCTGCTCAAAGTATCAAAACGCTAATTCAGCAACGTTTGCGATGGGCTTCGAAGTCTAGCCATTATAAAAATTGGTTTGGTAAATTAGTTGGTCTTGTTGTTTTGTTTGGAAATTTTGCCTGTTTAGCTTTAATTCCTACTGTTTTTTTGAATATTCTTTCTATAAAAATTGCGATTGCTTTATTCGTGATAAAATTTAGCATCGACTTTTTATTGTTATTTAAAACCTCCCGTTTTTTTAAACAGGAAAACTTTTTACTTTCTTATGTGTTTTCGAGTGTTATCTATCCTTTTTTTAGTGTGTTCATTGCGATTTTATCACTTTTTAAATCTTATGAATGGAAAGGTAGAAGGTTTAAGAAATAATATGTCATTATTGTAACTGTATTGGTTGCTTAAAGCCAAATTCAAACAATTCTTATTCACAGAAACAAGTCCATTAAAGCAAATTACAGGACTGATAAGCCATTAGCTTAGTTGATTATCACAATCACAGGCAACTGAAAAGCCGTAGTGACTTGCTGACCTCGTTTTATTGCTGGATATATTTTAGGAATACTTTTTAAACTCTGACGCAATAGACTGTCAATCTCTGGAATTTCTTGAATGGTTTCGGGTTGTATTTTAATAGATTCTATGGCTAAGGCGCCGTAGTTATCGATTTTAATGTTTAGTCTAATGGTATCATTAACATCATTAGAAACTACGATATTCTGAGCTTTTAAAAACTGATTTACGTTAGTAATTAAGGTATTTTGAAAACAGGCTTTAGATTCTTCTTTAGTGGTTAAAGCATCGCAACTACTGAATGTTGGATAGGTGTCCACCTCATTCCAGTTAAAAGTTTGCAGTTCTTCCTCCAATAAATCTTCAGGATATACTTTTTTCTTATCAAAATAATTACAGGAAGTTATTAGAAAGAAGATTAAAAGAAAAACGATTCGATTCATTACTAAATTTCTGATAGCGAAAAGTACAATTTTTTATTTAAAAGATCAGTTAATTACTGTGGTTTGCTTTTAGTTTTAGTCCCAAATTGGTTATTCTCGTATAACAGCAATCCATATTCAAATATAACAACGTTTTTAGTTCAAAAAAGGTAACTTTCGTTTACGTATTGCGTCTTATTGCTAAATACAATATATAAACATGGAAATTTTTTTGATATTTATAGCACTGCTTTTAATGATTCTGGGCATAGTCGGTAGTTTCTTACCAGTTTTACCTGGACCATTGACCAGTTGGGCTGGTCTGTTAGTGCTTCATTTTACGGAAGGCGTAGAATTGAGTCAGACTTTTTTGATTGTTACGTTACTGTTCGCCATATTTATTTATGTGCTAGACTATATTATTCCTGCTATTGGCACAAAGCGTTTTGGTGGCAGCAGAGCTGGAATGATTGGCACAATGCTTGGTTTAATTATTGGGCTGCTCTCTCCTATTCCTTTTGGAATTATAATTGGCCCTTTTATAGGCGCACTAATTGGGGAAATGATGCACAGAAACGATATGGATAAAGCATTGAAAGCTGCTTTTGGCTCATTTCTGGGATTTATAGCATCAACATTTCTGAAGTTTATTGTGGCTATGGTGTATTTAGGCTTTTTTATTGTGAAATTATTGGAACACAATACCACTTGGTCTTGAAGCGCTTTAGTCAAGAAAAAACCTAGTCATATATCATACGACTAGGTTATTTTTCTTGCTATTAATTCAACAAATACTTAATAAGGGATTAATTAATTCTTGCTGATGGTGTAAATATAAGATAGGGTTTTCACTTTTTGCTGTGGTAAAACCGCAAACTTGCTGTGGTAAAACCGTAGTTTCCTTATTTAACAACACCTACAAGCATTTTTTCACCTTTAAAAAAGTACATTTTTTTTTCTTTTTTTTATAAATATCCTTTATCTTTTGCTTCTCTTAGCAATGTTTCGTCCTTTCCATCATGAACAGAAAATAAAATTTTGAGTTGCTTTTTCCGTTTTTCTATGGCACTGGTAGAAATGTCGATATATTCATTTAAGCTTTTCGTTTTAATACCTTGGGATAATAGGTGCAAAATCTTCCGATTAATATTATCTACATAAATATCGCTAGAAACCGTTTTCTTCAAGTAATTATTTACCGTAGTACTGTAATAAGGTGGCGATTTTAATATTTGTTGAAAACCATCCGCCAACTCCATGGACGTTAAATCACTTTTTATGAGAAATCCTTGTGGATCAATCTCTTTTATGATATTATGAATTCTATAGGTTTCGTTAAACATAGTCAGAATTACGATCTTAGTCCTGGGCATTAACTTTTTTGCCAATAAAGCTAAGTCTTCACCAGAAGCATACTTCCCGTCTTCGGAAGCGGGTAAACTAATATCAAAAAAACAAATATGATAAGGATATTTTTTTGAGGCTTGTTCTATCATGGCAACAGCTTCATCACAATTATGAGCTGTTTCAATATGTAAGGTTTGATGGTCTTGTTTCGTAGCTAATAGCACATTTTGATAACCCTCAATAATAATTGGGTGGTCATCTACCATTAGGATTTTAATGTGGTCCATTTAGATTGGTTTAATTGGGGAAGGGAATCTTTACATTAACTTTTGTTCCGTTGCCTGGTTGTGATGTAAAATTGATTTTTCCATCGATATCTTCTACTCGGGATTTCATGTTTTTTAAGCCAATACCTTTTTTACTTTTAGAGGTATCAAAGCCATCTCCATCATCTACAATATCTAAGCAAATTAAATCATTTTCTAACAAAATGCTAATTTTAATCGCTTTTGCATTCGCATGTTTATAGATATTCTGCATAGACTCTTGGATAATTCTATAAATATTGATTTTGGTTTTGTTAGATACCAAGTCCCAGCTAATATCATCCGTAGAATTGAAGTCGTGCTCTAAATTGTATGCTATTGTTTGGGTTTCAATAAGCTCAGTAAGGATATCTATAAAGCTAGATCCTGATTCAAAATCCACACTTAAATCATGCGAAATTTTACGGATATCCTGTTCAATGGACTGCAACTGGCCGATATATTTTGCTCTGGCCATCATAGCCTCTTTTCCCTCATTAAAGTTAATACTATCCAGGCTTAATCTAGCACCGAAAAGCGGTCCTAAAACACCATCGTGTAGTTCTTTGGATACTCTTATTTTTTCCTTTGCCCTTGCTTCTTCAACCTTATCTTGTTGACCCAACATTAAGTTGTATATGTCTTCATTAGCTTTTTGCTGTACTTGCATAAGCTTTAATTTTCTGTTTTTTGCACGTTGCGATATTAGGACATAAACCAATATAACCGTTAAGAGTAAACCAATGGATAAGATTAATAAGTATAAGTTTTCTTTGGATATTTGTTTGTTTTCGGCTTCTAATTGGTCTGTTTCTAATTCTATTCTGGCAAATTTGTTTCTTACGTTACGTTCGACCTGCAGTAAACTGTCTGATAATTTAATATATTCTTCTAAGTATCTTTTAGATTCGCTCTCTTCATTTAATTCTGAAAGCAACAGCATCGATTCTAATAAGATTTCGTTAGACTCAATGTCCCTTGCTAAACTATAAGCCTGGTTGGCATAAACTTCAGCTTTAACATTATTGCCAATACCTTTATAAAATTTTGCCATACTAACAACAGTACCTGTCTTAGTAATAATATCATCAATACTATCACAGATACGATTTGATCTTTGAAAAAGATTAATCACATTTTGTCTGTCATATGTACCCGATAAATATGATGTATAAGCAAGATTTTCAAGTATTAATGCATAAAAGGACGGATCTTGTTCATATAAATTTTTGGTTTCTAAAATATCCTTAAAAATGGTTTTAGCTTCTTCATAATGCCCTTGTTCCCTTTTAACAAAAGCCATGTTATTGAGACTATATATACCGTTATTATAATCGTTTTCCATACGCTTAGCAACACCCAATGCTCTACCATGATATTCCAATGCATTATCATAGTTTTTTAATGAATTTGCTATGCTTCCAAGAGTATTATAGAGAATCCATTTTTGATCTAATATTTCATTGGTTTCTTTAATATTTTCGAGAATACGTAAGGCTCTAACAGCGTTTTCCTCAGCGCCATAGTAGTCTTTACCATCTAATTGTATCGCAGATAAGCTTCCTAAACTGTATGAGAGTTGTTCTCTATTGTCTAAACCATCAAATATTTTAGCAGCCTTGGAATAATAGTAATAAGCGCTATCACTTGATTGCTGAATATGGTAAGAATACCCTAAAGCATAATTTGCTAAACCAAACTGCAGAGAATCCTTTAGTTTTACTGACAATTTAATAATATCATGATTAGTTTTTAAAAAAGCTTCAGGATTATTGTCAAAATAGTATCCTAATATATTTCTGCTCGCAAGTAAGGAAAGGGTGTCATTGGAGATACTATTAGCTAGAGATTGTGCTTTTTTCGCATAGCCAAATCTTTCAGTTTCTGTATAACTTTCATTTTTCGAATTCCTAATCAGCTTTTGAACACTGTCAGATAATGTATTATGAGAAGTTGTTTGAGCGCAACAAAGACTCACAAAAATCATTAATAGGAAAGTCGAGAAAACATTTGATTTCAATATTGTGAGTTTTAATATATAAATCAAAGTTAAAACAAAATATCTTCTTTTCCCTTTGAACTTACAATAACGAAAAAAGTCCTTACCAAAATGATAAGGACTAAGTTTAATTTTAAGTTATAATTCTGTAATTACATATTAGTAGGTTTTTTTACTTTTGCTTTATTATGAGCCAACAATTCAATCTTAGTTGGTTGTTTAATTTCATTGTTTTCAGAAACTGAATTTGATTCAGATTGTACACCAGATACAGTTAATAACATAATAGCTGCAAGAGCAAAAGTAATTTTTAGGGTTTTCATAAGTATTAAATTAGGGTTAAAAATAAGTTAACATCAAAAATCTGCAGCGCAATGCGCTACGTTGAGGGAAGGGAATGGATTATTAACTATTTTAGGGGAAACCTAAAATTATACTAAAATAAAAACGAGGGACGTTTTCTAGACAAGTGAATGTCTAATAGTAAAATGGATTAAAATTTTCCTTTATAAGCGATTTGAGGACTTATGAAGGAGTACAAATATAAGCGTAATTTTATGATTTCCTAATATTTCATCGACTAAACGCTTTTATTGTTCGACTAAACGCATATTTTGTGTTCATAACTTGTTGACAACTTAGACTTTAGACCTATCGTTGTATTTATAAAATTCTTAATTAAAATGGAGAAGTGTAATTTGTAATAAGCTATAAGTTAAATAATGGACGTCATGGATAAATATCCCAAAACCGTCCTAAAACAAAAAAGCATCCCATCTTCTTCCGATAGCTATCGGAACAGAAAAAAGGAAAACCTTTCATTGGTAAGCTCACAATTTGATTGGGAATCTTACAACTACTCTAAGATTTCTCCTAGAAAAACACAACATTTTTAGTCCCAAGACATTGGGAACCTTGCTTAAAAAAAGCCTCAATCTCTTGAAGCTTTATTTCCAAATGATTTAACAGTAGAATCACGAATAAATTTAAATCAATTAACATGATGTTCTTTTATATTCTTAAACGCTCTAATAGTATCAGTTGTATTAATTTCAAAAAAACTTTTAAAGAAGATATTTCAATCTCGCTAAGACAATCGTGAACCTCCTTTTAAACAAAACAACATCTTCTGCTGGTTCTAGATAGATGTTAATGGGTAAAACAATCTGGAATAGTTGATTACTCTTTTACAAATTTTATCGATTGTATCGCTCCATTTATTTCAGCAGTTAAAATGTATAATCCTTTTGAAAAATTAGAAATATCTATTTTATTATTGGCTAAGTCTTTATATGATACTACTTTTTGCCCCAAAAGACTATAAATTATAACATGATCTATAGGTTGTTTTGAATTTATAGTAAGTACATCTTTAACCGGGTTTGGAAAAATTGAAATGTACGGTATACCATCATTATCGTCTATGCTTAATGTGCTGAAACAATCTTCAGAATAAATTGCTAGTGTGTCTTTAATCCACGAGCTATATGAATTTAATCCCGAACTCGCCGCGATGGCATTATCCACTTCTATACAACTCAATTCTGAGTTATTTGACGCATCAAAACTTGTCAAGATTTCATTATTACCATTTTTTACGTTGAGACTATTTAATGCATTATTAGAGCAGTAAAATTCTACTAAAGTTGTTAATTCACTTAGGTCAATACTTTCAAGATTATTATCACTTACATCTAAAACGGAGAGCGCTGAAAAACTAGAATTCGCTACAGTTCTCAATTGGGTTTGTCTATTAATTAAAATTACGGTACTACTTCCAAACAATGGACTTAAGTCTGTAATATCATTACCTGAAAGATTAATTTCCGTAACCGCTGTAAAACCTTGTAGTCCTTGAATATCAGTAATACCTGAGTTACTCAAGTCTAAAACACCGGTATAAGCTGCTGCCTCGTTAAGAGTGATTTCTCCATCTCCGTTAGTATCAATCGCATTACCATAACCAGACAACGCCGTATCTAAATTAACATCAGATGTATAAATTGTCCAAAGATCTCCACAGTCTTCCCCAAAGGAGATACTCGGATCTACATTCCAGTTACTTTCACTTAAATAAGCTGCATTTTCATCATCAACCTCAATACAGGTTAAATTTGGTAAATTCTGAGCTTCAATATATAGCATATTTGCATTATTTCCATTTTTGATGGACATATAAACCAACGGGTTGTTGGAGAGTCCATACGTTCGCAGTGCTGTATTGCTATCTAAATTTAAACTTTCGATATTGTTATTGGTAAACCATATCGCTTCCAACAATAAATTATTACTGACATCTATGGTTGATAAATTGGTGTCTGAACATCCCAAAACCCTTAAGGCCGTATTTTGACTTACGTTTAAGGTAGATAATTGATTCGTTTCGCACTCCAGTTCTTCTAACGCTAGGTTCTGAGAAACATCGAGACTCGTTAGTAGATTTCTTTGGCAGAATAATATTTCTAAATCAGTAAACGCCTCTATACCCTGTAAACTAGCTATGTTACTATCATTTACATTAAGCTCAGTAACGTTCTCTACTCTGCTTTTTAAGGTTAAATTATTGAGAACACCATCACCCATGCTCGAGGCATCTCCTAACGCGACTGCATCACCATTAGCATTATGCGTTTCTAAATAATTTTCGAAATTGGTGTCTGATATAAAAAAAGTACCACAATCATTACTAAATGTGATACTCGGATCTACATTCCAGTTACTTTCACTTAAATAAGCTGCATTTTCATCATCAACCTCAATACAGGTTAAACTCGGTAAATTCTGAGCTTCAATATATAGCATATTTGCATTATTTCCATTTTTGATGGACATATAAACCAACGGGTTGTTGGAGAGTCCATACGTTCGCAGTGCTGTATTGCTATCTAAATTTAAACTTTCGATATTGTTATTGGTAAACCATATCGCTTCCAACAATAAATTATTACTGACATCTATGGTTGATAAATTGGTGTCTGAACATCCCAAAACCCTTAAGGCCGTATTTTGACTTACGTTTAAGGTAGATAATTGATTCGTTTCGCACTCCAGTTCTTCTAACGCTAGGTTCTGAGAAACATCGAGACTCGTTAGTAGATTTCTTTGGCAGAATAATATTTCTAAATTAGTAAACGCCTCTATACCCTGTAGACTAGCTATGTTACTATCATTGACATTAAGCTCAGTAACGTTCTCTACTCTGCTTTTTAAGGTTAAATTATTGAGAACACCATCACCCATGCTCGAGGCATCTCCTAACGCGACTGCATCACCATTAGCATTATGCGTTTCTAAATAATTTTCGAAATTGGTGTCTATAATATTCACTAGATCAACGCTAATAAGTTTGAAGGTCCAAAACGAACCAGTGCCTGACTCTATAGAAAGGGTCATTACGCTATTATTGTCTGATAAAACCACGTCATAAGTTATCGATTGTGGTACGTTAAGGAGATCAGTTAAATTTCCTTCATTATTTGCAACTGCTAGTCCCAAAAACGACCCTTGTCCATTAAGTGTAATGGTCCCTGCAATATCATCATAAACGTAAGTTGCATTGGCTGTTCCATCATGAGGAAAAACCGGGACATCACATTGCCCTAGCGTTGAAGCACCTTGAAATTCTTCTATCCAAGTTTCAGATCCTAAAAGATTATGAAATGAACCATCCATATTGAAAACATATGTATCGTCAAAAAAACAAGCTCTATCTATGAGTGTTTGAGGATCATTAATGTACCAAAGATCAGAACCTGGTTCTGGTCCAAATTTTAAGGCTCCTACCTCTGGAGAAATTCGCCAAGACCCTTCTAATTGAGCATTTAAACTAAAAACACAGCATAATGTTACAAAAATAAGACAGTAGTAATTTTTCATAATTTAAAAACTTTAATTGATTGGTTATTAAAATAGGAGATCTTAAAGACTCCTAATTTATGTTATTCAATAATGACTTACAAGAGGTAAAAAAAAGATACATACCTTATCAACGTGAAAACCTTATGAATACACATTAAGGCTTAGTTCTTAAGCACCTTTAACATAAACACATTTAGTATGTTAAATAATAGCCTAGATTAAGTGTTTATATTTGATATGCAATCTAATATACAACAAAACATAACACCATACCTAATACAGGGTATATTTGCTGAAAATGCAGACAATATAGGCTAAAAACAAAAAAGCATCCCAATCTTCTTAAAAAGAAAAAAAGCAAAGCCTCAATCTCTTGAAGCTTTATTTCCAAATGTTTAACAGTTAGAATTAAAAATGTTTAAATCATTTAGCATGATGTTCTTTTATATTCTGAAACGCCAAAATAGTATCAGCTGTATTAATTTCAAAAAAACTTTTAAAGAAGATATTTCAATCTCGCTAAGACAATCGTTAACCTCGTTTTAAATAAACAATATCCTCTGTTAGTTTTATATAGACGACGTTAATGGGTAAAACAATCTGGAATAGTTGATTACTCTTTTACAAATTTTATCGATTGTATCGCTCCATTTATTTCAGCAGTTAAAATGTATAATCCTTTTGAAAAATTAGAAATATCTATTTTATTATTGGCTAAGTCTTTATATGATACTACTTTTTGCCCTAAAAGACTATAAATTATAACATGATCTATAGGTTGTTTTGAATTTATAGTAAGCATATCTTTAACAGGATTAGGGTAAATTTCTATAGTTTTAAGAAAGTTATTCTCAACTAATCCTAATCCTAGTTGGCTTAACTTTAGAACAAAAACATCGGAATCTCCATTTGAAGTCATATTAAAGACAGAAGAGCTGGGGTCAAAATCTACAACATCTTGGTATATACCAGTTAAATGCAAATTATCAAGATTATCAAATGCAATAGAATAACCTTGGTCAAATAATGCTCCTCCAAAGGATTGCGCATACATTAAGTTACCATCTGAATCTAATTTTTGAATAAAAATATCTTCGTTACCGTTAGAAGTTAAATTATTCACTGAATTATTTGGATCAAAATCTACAGTACCTCCAAAGCTTCCTGTAACATATATAGAACCCGCTGAATCTATGGATAAACCCCTACCCAGGTCTTGAGAACTTCCTCCAGTAGACTTAGCCCATATAAAATCTCCCTCACTATTTAATTTAAGCACGAAACTATCATATCCACCATTAGAAGTCATATTAAATATTGATGCATTAGGATCAAAATCTACGGTACTTTCAAATCTTCCACTTAGATAAACATTAGACCCTTTTGATTTTATAGAATATCCTTTATCAAGTAAATTACCTCCTATAGATTTAGCCCAAAGAAAATTCCCACTTGTATTCAACTTAAGAACAAACGCATCAAAATCTCCATTAGATGTTAATGAAAAATCAGAATTATTAGGGTCAAAATTTGTGGTGCCCTTAAAGTTACCTGTAATATAAATGTTTCCTAAATCATCAGTTGTATTAGACCAATTTTCGTCAGATTCTAAACCATCAATTTGTTTTGCCCATAAAAAATCTGCATTTGAATCTAATTTTAGAATAACTACATCTTGTTCTGCAGATGATCCAGAATCCATAAAAAAAGTTGAAGCACTTGGATCAAAATCTACTAGATCAGCAAAAAGACCTGAAAGAATAATATCACCATTTAAGTCTATATTTAACCCCCAAAACCAATTGCTACCAGCAGAACCAAATGCTCTAGCTAAGATAAAATCGCCCGAGCTATCAAGTTTTAAAAGAAAAGCATCTTGCAACCCATTAGAAGATAAATTAAAAGAAGAAGCTCCTGGGTCAAAATCGGCTGTTAATTGAAAATATCCTGCCACATATACATTGCCAAAACTATCAGTAGTAATCGCATTTCCTCTATCAAAACTCGTTCCCCCTAATGATTTAGCCCAAACGAAATTGCCGTTAGGATCTAATTTTTGAATATAAATATCATCAGCACCGTTAGACGTTAAATTAAAAACTGAGAAAGATGGATCAAAGTCAACTGTTCCAGAAAAATTACCAGTAACATATGTATTCCCCAAATTATCAATTGTTATTGAAGCACTAAAGTCGGCACCTGTTCCGCCAATAGAATTAGACCACTCTAAAACAGTCTCTTGAGCATTTAGAACTGTTGAAAACAAGATCAGTAAAATAATAACACGTAATTTTTTCATAATTGGTTGATGTTTTTTAGTTGCTATGCAATCTAATGCACAATAAACCGTAATACCATACCTAATACAGGGTATATTTGCTGAAAAATGCAGACTATATAGGCTAAAAACAAAAAAGCATCCCAATCTTCTTAAAAAGAAAAAAGGAAAGCCTTTCATTGGTAAGCTCCCAATTTGATTGGGAATCTTACAACTACTCTAGGATTTCTCCTAGAACAACACAACATTTTTAGTCCCGAGACATTGGGAATTTTGCTTAAAAAAAGCCTCAATCTCTTGAAGCTTTAGTTTTGCAATTTTAGCGGTCTGGACGGGACTCGAACCCGCGACCTTCGCCGTGACAGGGCGACATTCTAACCAACTGAACTACCAGACCGTTGCTTAATTGCGAGGGCAAATATACATTGCATTTTTAATTTGACAAACAAAAAACTGAAAAAATAAATTTTATTCTATACAAATTTCTGGCGCTCTATCATGTATGTCGTCAATATGCTATTAAAACCAGCCTTGATGTCGGCTTCAACATATTTAATGCGGTATTGCCCACATTTAATCTTTAAGTCCGTAAAGTAATCCTTGACAGCCTTTTCGTAGTTTTCTTTGATGTTGTCTGCGTATAAATTGATGTGATCTCCAGTCTCCACATCAATAAATCGCTTCGGCCTGTTGTCAAAATCAAAGGCCTCTTCTTTTGCTTTATCAAACACATGAAATAAAACCACTTCATGCTTGTTGTGCTTTAAATGCCGCAACGCTTCAAATAATTTCTCATCGTCTTCCGAAGTTTGAAACATATCCGTAAATACAAAAATCAAGGACCTGCGATGAATCTTTTCCGCAATTTGATGCAAATAGCGGTAGGTTTCCGTGGTTTTAGTTTCTGGTTTGGAAACCACAGCTTCGCTCAACTTATGCAATAACATCTGATGATGACGTTCACTACCCTTCTCTGGCGCATAAAAATCATAGTCATCGCTATAAATACTCAAACCAACAGCATCGCGTTGCTTTTTAAGAATGTGCATCAACGACGCACTTGCCAATGCCGAAAATGCAATTTTATTAAGATTATCAATGGTTGTACCAGCCGTTTCCGGATAGTGCATAGAACTACTATTGTCTAATATAATATGGCAACGCAAATTGGTTTCCTCATCATAACGCTTGGTGTATAAACGGTCGGTTTTGGCATACAATTTCCAATCTATATGTTTGGTACTCTCACCTTGATTATAAATTTTATGCTCAGCAAACTCCGCCGAAAATCCATGAAACGGACTTTTATGCATCCCAGAAATAAAGCCCTCCACGACTTGTTTCGCTAATAATTCCAGGTTTTTAAAACCTCCTGCTTTATTGAGTTCTTGTTGTATGTTCATCCCTTACTAACCTTCCCAAAGGGAAGAAACTAGCTACTTGCGTTATTATTCCTTATAAAAAATCTATCCAGCCTCAATTCTTCCAGCTTTCGCCTTCAAACTTCCAGCTTCGAGCTACGTGCTTCATGCTTTCCGTCCCAAACTAAAAAAGGTTCACCAAACTGGCAAACCTTTTATCATTTCTTTTAGAGTATGGACTATAAAAGTGCGTCAATCGCTTCCGAATAGGCGTTTTTAGGTGCAACGCCAACTTGGCGACCCACAACTTCTCCGTTCTGAAAAATCAAAACCGTAGGTATGTTTCTAACACCATATTTCGCAGCAAATTCTTGGTTCGCATCAACATCAACTTTACCAACTACAGCTTTACCATCGTATTCTGTGCTGATTTCATCAATGATTGGTCCAACCATACGACATGGTCCACACCAAGCAGCCCAAAAATCAACCATTACCGGCTTCTCACTCTTTAATACCGTTTCTTCAAAATTTGCATCTGTTATTTCTAATGCCATAATATTTATTGTTTATTGTATTGTACTTCGCTTTTCTTCCACCATAGTTATCATGGAATTACAAAATTAGTCAAAATATTTGGCAAACCTTACATTGGCAGTATTTGTTTTGATTATGGCTAAATAGACGACTTAGATAGATTAACACTAATAAGACAAAATTAATTCAACTTATACATCACATCATGTTCCTTCAAACCATCCAATAGTTCCTGCGAAATCTTAACCTTATTCTTTCGACTTGGCATCTGTACTTTTATTTTTTCAGCATTATCATAGACCACAAAATTTAAGGTTTGACTGCCTTCATGGAACTTTATTAAATCGTAAAGCACGGAAATTGTATCTTGTTCTAAATCCCTAATGTTAAGTTGTATGGATAATTTCTTGGCGTAGGTATCCATAACATCATGCAACAACTGGAAACTGTTAAACTGAATTCTTGGATCGCCTTTTTTACCCGTATCCCTATTGACCCAACCTTCGCGGACAAAGGCGCGTACATACACAAAAGAGTTAATCACAAAAAAGTGTCTGAACTTTAAATAATCTTCTCCAAAAATCCTGAACTCATGGCTATCTGTATAATCTTCAATCGTAAAAATTGCCCAACCTTTACCTTGCTTACTCACACGATGTTGCACGTCTGTTACCACACCACCAAATGTGACTTCTTTATTGACGATGGCTTCCAAATTATTAAAATGAGCGACCACACCATTGCAAAAAGTCTTCATTTCAATAGAAAAATCATCTAAAGGATGACCAGAAATATAAATCCCAACCACTTCCCTTTCACGCGATAGTTTTTCCATCGTTCCCCAATCTTCACAAGGCGGCACCACAGGTTCGGCAATTTGCACATCACTCGCCTCACCAAACAAACTCACCTGCGCCGAATTTTCATTTTCTTGATGTTTGGCGCCATATTTTACAGCTTTTTCCAAAAAGGTAATGCCATCGCCATCGTGTGCAAAATATTGCGCTCGATGCGTATCTGCAAAACAATCAAAGCCACCTGCATTTGCTAAACCTTCAAAAGCTTTTTTATTGGCAGCTCGCAAATCGATACGTTTGGCCAAATCGAAAATAGATTTGTAATTCCCATCTTCTTTTCTATTCTCTACTATAGTTTTTACAGCGCCATGCCCCACGCCTTTGATCGCTCCCATTCCAAAACGAACGGCATTATCCTTATTTACGGAGAACTTATAATAACTCTCATTGACACTTGGTCCCAAAACCGGTAATCGCATCCGCTTACATTCTTCCATAAAGAAGGTGACGGATTTAATATCATTCATGTTATTGGATAAAACCGCAGCCATATATTCTGCTGGATAATGGGCTTTTAAATAGGCGGTTTGGTAAGCAATCCAAGCATAACAAGTGGAGTGCGACTTGTTAAAGGCATAACTTGCAAAGGCTTCCCAATCCTTCCAGATTTTCTCAAGTTTTTTGGCATCTAATCCTTTGGCACTTGCCTGCTCAATAAATTTTGGTTTCATCTTATCCAAAACCGCAATCTGCTTTTTACCCATCGCTTTTCTCAAAACATCGGCTTCACCTTTGGTAAAATCAGCTAATTTTTGGGACAGCAACATCACTTGCTCTTGATACACCGTAATACCGTAGGTTTCCTTGAGATATTCTTCCATTTCTGGCAAATCGTAATCTATCTCCTCATCTCCATGTTTCCGCGCAATAAAACTCGGAATATATTCCATTGGACCTGGACGATAAAGTGCATTCATGGCAATTAAATCATCAAAAACCGTTGGTTTCAAATTCTTCATGTGCTTTTGCATGCCAGGCGATTCATACTGAAATACACCAACGGTTTCGCCGCGTTGGAAAAGTTCGTATGTTTTTTCATCATCAAGTGGAAAACTATCAGGATCTAAATCTATATCGTGTTTCGCCTTTACAATTTTAACGGTATCCTTAATCAGCGTCAAGGTTTTTAATCCCAAGAAATCCATTTTCAACAAGCCAGCACTTTCAACGACAGAGTTATCAAATTGGGTCACATATAGATCGGAATCCTTAGCCAAAGACACAGGTACATAATTGGTAATATCACCTGGCGTAATAATTACACCACAGGCATGAATTCCCGTATTACGAACCGAACCTTCCAAAATTCTGGCTTGGTTGATGGTCTCGGCCTGTAAATCTTCACCATCAGAAATATTGAGCAATTCATTGATTTTCTCCAAATCTTCAGCCCTAAATTTCTTGGCGAGTTCCTTTTCATCCAAACCAAAAATCTTTCCGAGTTTAGACATCAGCGGAATTAATTTGGCGATATGGTCGGCTTCATTTAAGGGTAAATCCAAAACTCTGGCTGTATCCCTAATCGACGATTTGGCCGCCATGGTACCGTATGTAATAATTTGTGCCACTTGATTGGAACCATATTTTTCAATCACATAATCCATAACGCGACCACGACCTTCATCATCAAAGTCGATATCGATATCTGGCATACTGACACGATCTGGATTTAGGAAACGCTCAAAAAGTAAATCGTACTTAATAGGATCGATATTGGTAATCCACAGACAATAAGCCACCACAGAACCGGCTGCCGAACCACGACCAGGACCAACGGACACATCCATCTTTCTAGCTTCGCGAATAAAATCCTCTACAATTAGGAAGTAACCAGGATAACCGGTATTTTCAATAACACTTAACTCAAAATCGAGACGTTCTGCAATTTCTGGTGTGATCTCTCCATAGCGTTTTTTTGCACCTTCGTAGGTTAAATGTCTTAAATAGGCATTTTCACCTCGTTTGCCTTCATCCTTTAAATCGTCATCATGTTTAAATTCATCTGGAATGTCGAATGCCGGCAACAATACATCACGAGCCAACTCGTAAGGTTCAATCTTATCTACGACCTCTTGGATATTCACAATCGCTTCAGGCACATCCCTAAACAACGCCTTCATTTCTTCCGAAGACTTAAAATAATACTCTTGGTTTGGTAATCCATAACGATAACCACGACCACGACCAATTGGTGTCGCTTGTTTTTCGCCATCTTTTACACACAATAAAATATCGTGAGCATTAGCGTTTTCTTGCTCTACATAATAAGTATTGTTGGTTGCTACTAATTTAACATCGTGCTTTTTAGCTAACTGAATTAACACAGGATTCACACGATTTTCATCTTCCTGATCGTGACGCATCAACTCAACATATAAGTCGTCTTGAAAGGTGTCTTTCCACCATAGCAAGGCTTCTTCAGCTTGATTTTCACCAACATTCAACACCTTACTTGGCACTTCACCATAAAGGTTTCCCGTTAAACAAATTAAATCTTCTTTGTATTGTTCAATAAGTTTTTTGTCGATTCTAGGAACGTAGTAAAATCCATCAGTAAAAGCGGCAGAGGACAGTTTTGCCAAATTGTGATAGCCTTTTTTATTCTTAGCCATGAGCACAATTTGATACCCATTATCTTTTCGGGTTTTGTCTTCGTGATTTTCGCAGACAAAGAATTCACAACCAATAATTGGCTTTATTAGTCTCCCTTTTTTTTCCAAGCCTGCTTCTTTGGCTTGCTTGTGTTGTGCTTTGACGCCTTTATTATGATTAGAAACCGCACTTACAAAATGAAAAGCGCCCATCATATTACCATGATCCGTCAACGCCACGGCTGGCATATTTTCTTTGGCTGCAGCAGCTACTAAATCCTTAATACTAATTGTGGATTGTAATATTGAAAATTGGGAATGGTTATGCAGATGCACAAAATCAACCTCTTTTATTTGCGATGCCGCTTCCTTATCAATAGTTGTCGTGACCGCTTCGGATTGTTCTTTTTGAAGTCTGGCATTGATTTTAGCACTTTCCCTCTTAAGATTAATATGTTTTAAGCCGATAAGTTGGATTTCAGCAGGATTTTCTTGTGTAAACTTTTCAAAATAATCAGGCTGAACATCGAGCTGTTCCTTGGTGTATTGCTTTCGTCGTATTAATTCTAAAAAGCAACGTGTAGTGGCTTCAACATCGGCTGTGGCATTGTGCGCTTCGGCAAATGGTTTATTGAATAAGTATTGATGTAATTCGGTAAGCGTTGGAAGCTTAAACTTTCCATAACGTCCACCAGGCAATTGGCATAATTCTGCGGTATGTTCCGTACAGGTATCTAAAACAGGTAATTCTTGAAGTGGGTTTGCGACGTTTTCACGCACAAACTCGGCTCCCATAATATTCAGATCGAAGGTTACATTTTGTCCGACAACAAATTTTGTTCTGGACAAGGCGAGATTGAATTTCTCTAAAACTTCGGACAATGGTACGCCTTGTTCTTGGGCTAATTCGGTTGAAATCCCGTGGATTTTTTCAGCATCATAGGGAATATTGAAACCTTTTGGTTGCACCAAATAATCTTGATGCTCGATGCAATTTCCCATTGCATCATGCAACTGCCATGCAATTTGGATACATCTTGGCCAATTATCGGTATCTGTAATTGGTGCATCCCATCGTTTTGGTAATCCTGTGGTTTCGGTATCGAATATTAAGTACATGCTCTAGAGTTCAAAAATTTAGGGTTTAAAGTTCAAAATTGCCATCCAAACATTAAACGAGATGCTGACATCGAAAATTCATGAATACCTTAATTTGAAGTAAATATCAATGAATAAACGAGTTCAGCATGACAAAGTAAAATAGCTTATAAAATTACGTAGAATTTGTACTTTTTAGAAATGAAGTTGTGAAGAGTTTTGAACATAAAAAAAGCCAGCCTAAATAGACTGACTTTTCTTAATTACTCTAGTATAATAATTACGATACTAATTCTTCGTGTACTTTCTCAGTATTGATTGCCGCTTGTATAGCATTTTTATGCTTTATCAATAGGCTATCTATACTTGGTGGTAAGTTCCGCTCTTTAATTAAATCATTATAGACTTCTAAACTTTCCTCTTCACCTCTTATGGCTTCCTCTAAAATCGCCTCTTCATTATTAGAACTAAAAGTTGATTTTAAACTCATCCAATTTCTATGCATTGTGCCTTTAAAGCTTCCTGAATCTTCTGGGATTTCTCCATATTGTAAGATTTCAGTTCTTAGTTCTTTAGCAAATTCGCTTCGTTCAGAAGCTCTTCTTTTAAAAAACATTTTAAGATTTTTACTTTCGACATTATCAATAGCATTTAGATACCCTTTTTCAGCATCGTAATTTTTGATTAATAGCTCATTTAATTTATTTGAAATTTCTTCTGTATACTTCATTTTGTCTCGTTCATTTAAGATTTCAATAATTTCTTTTAAGTTGCCTACTGTTTCACAACTGACCTCAATATACCGTTCATAGTAGGAAAAATCGAACAAATTAACATCTTTAACAAAGTCTTACCAGTATTTAACAAAAAAAGCGCTACTCAGAATATAAGTAGCGCTTTATCTATAAAATTTGAAATTTTTTATGCCTGTAAATAATCTGGAACGCCATCGCCATCCGTATCAACAGCATCATCCGGATTCCCGTCTCCATTTGGATCGGCATTTTCGTTTATTGTCAAAATACCATCACCATCATCGTCATTATCTAAATAGTCAACATCCAAATCGCCATCCGTGTCTACTGGGTTACCATCTTCATCGACAGCTTCAAATTGTGTTAATATACCATCGCCATCATCATCATTATCCAAATAATTGGCAATACCATCACTATCCGTATCGTCGTTAGTTTTATCGCCATCACCATTGAAATCTTCAAAAACATTAGGCACGCCGTCATCATCATCATCCGCGCAGTCTAAGGTATTGATTTCCATTTGAATACTTCCATCTTCATCACCGCAAATCTGAATTTGTTCTTGTAAATAAAGTAAATATTGCGCACATTTTTCATTGTAATTCCCAATGGTTGCATTAGTTAATTGCGATTCCGCTTCAACCGCATTTTCTGTGGCATACTCACAAGGAAACGCACAAGCATTTAAATCATCTATCGAGGTTTGTATAACGCCTTCAACATCTCCGCAATAATTGCGCTGTGTATTCAATGCGGCTATGTAATTACTACAAGCAGCTTCATAAGCTGCTCTATTTATAAACTCTAAACTTGTAGAAAATGTAGCTTGGTAAACCACTAACGCTTCTTCAGCAAGTATTTCCACATCGTCACATACTATAGGGTTTGCTGGAATAGCACCAGAAAACAAAGGCACTTTATAAAATATGCCTCCATAAATAGGATTCAGTTCTGTACCTTCATTAGTTGTTCCTGTAAAATTAATAACATTACCAGATGCACTGTAAGCATTAAAACGAAAGGTCCCAGTAAATGTATTATCTATAATTTCGTTAAGTCTTATTTCTCCATAGTCAGGATATAATGATCCATTAGGATTATTTGTAGAGTAGACCGTACCATCAGCTCCTGTAAATCTTGCTTCCATAGATTCTACATCACCTAAATTATAGACACCAACGGTTGCGGAAGGTAAAAACAGCTCTAAGGTTTGAGCATTATTTATTCCCGTTATAGTTAAAAAACCAGAGTCGTCTATACTTGCAGAAAATGCTTGAGCTCTCCATGGCTGATTGTTAAGCGTGCCTTGAAACGCAGGAGAATTAAATTGCACTTCATCGCCACAACTGAATACCGTAAGAAAAACAAGAGATAAGAGGATTAGTTTTTTCATTTGCAAAAGGGTCTTTTATCTTTGCTCCAAATATAACGAAACAAGAATGCCAAAAGTATAATTTTTTTTCATATTGTCACAGTCTCGGTTTTTTCTTTTCGTTTAAACGCAATAAAACCCTATAATAACTCATATCCCCTTTTGCTTTTCTACATAAAGTAAATATTATGTTGTCTTTTCATCTTCTTGCAGCAAAATTTGGCTTAAAAAAAAATAAAAACCAGTCCCTCTAAGAAATTTGAGATGATCTCAATTCAAATTACGCTTTTCAATAAAGAAGCGTTTAAGTAGTGCCGAAGCTTCCGCTGCTAAAACTCCATTTACAACTTCGGTTTTAGGATGCAATTTAGTGCCCATGGTTTTAAATCCTCTTTGCGTATCTGAAGCGCCATAAACTATCTTCGAAATCTGACTCCAATACAAAGCTCCAGCACACATTTGACAAGGCTCTAAAGTGACGTATAAGGTGCATTTATTCAAATATTTCCCTCCCAAAAAATTGGCTGCAGAGGTGATGGCTTGCATTTCTGCATGTGCAGTGACATCGTTAAGTAATTCCGTAAGGTTGTGTGTTCTGGCAATAATTCTATTTTCTACAACAATTACTGCTCCAACAGGAATTTCACCTTTTTCAAAAGCTACTTCTGCTTCCTGGAGTGCTTTTTTCATAAAATAAGTATCGTCAAACGGGTTTATCATGGTTGTAAAAATACGATTTCAAAATTATTACAAAACATTGCGGCAAGAAATTTGAGGTCTAAAAACAAAGCTATTAATCATGAAATCCTATTTCTCCATCTCAATTCCAAATCCATGCCATGAAGACTGGATCAAAATGACTCCGAATGAAAAAGGTCGCTTTTGTCAATCGTGCTCAAAGTCAGTCATTGATTTTACACAAATGCCACAACAAACCATTGAGGCCTATTTAGTTGCTAATAATCGAAAAAAAATATGTGGTCGATTTAAGGTCTCACAATTAGAACAAATTCGAATTGAAATACCTCAACACATCATTCAGCAAGAAACAAGTTTTCATAAGTTATTTCTTTTAGTATTGCTGATAGTTATGGGAACTTCACTATTAAATTGTTCTGACCAAAATGGTAATACTAAGAAAATTGATGCTGTTGAAGTTACTTCTACTCATAAAGTCAAGTCCAATCAGCTTCCAAAAATTACAGCGTCAAAAATTATGATTGATTCTACTAAAACCATGACCATTCCAAATCCACAAAAATCCATTAAGATTCATGAAATTCCAGTTTCTCATATAACAGGTGATATTATTGAAGTTAACGCTTCAAATATTAAACCCTTAGATTCGACCTTAGTGGATGAGCATAGAAATAAGCCTACGGAAGAAATAGTTTTTGGACATGTAATCCAAGAAGTTGCAGAATTCATAAATACACCAGATTCATTATCTAGATCAGAAAAAAAAGAATATTTATCTAGTCACATTTCAAAAATCGTTACGGATAATTTTAATATTGAAGTTGCAAAAAAACTTGGCTTAAAAGGTAAACAACGTTTTTTTACTCAGTTTAAAATCGATGAAAATGGCTATGTAAAAGATATTAAAATAAGAAAATCCTCCAATATAGAATTAGAAAATGAAGCAATTAGAGTGATTAATCTATTGCCACAATTTAAACCTGCAAAACAAGGCATGAAAAATGTAGCTGCTATTTATACTTTACCAATTACATTTTTAATCGAAGACTAATAAAATCCTGTATTTTTACAAAGTGAAAGAAACACTTCTAAAACATATCAACCTTCCAAAAGATCTACGTCAACTAAAACCAGAAGACTTACCTCAACTTGCCCAAGAATTACGTCATTTTATCATTAATATAGTTGCCACAAAAGAAGGACATTTAGGCGCAAGTCTTGGTGTTGTAGAGTTGACTATTGCTTTGCACTATGTTTTCAATACGCCTAAAGATGAATTAATTTGGGATGTTGGCCACCAAGCCTATGGTCATAAAA
Source organism: Winogradskyella schleiferi (assembly GCF_013394655.1). Taxonomy (NCBI): domain Bacteria; kingdom Pseudomonadati; phylum Bacteroidota; class Flavobacteriia; order Flavobacteriales; family Flavobacteriaceae; genus Winogradskyella; species Winogradskyella schleiferi. The sequence continues at coordinate 295,188 of NZ_CP053351.1, read as the reverse complement.
TACTTACTGGTCGTAAGGACATATTTGAAACCAATCGACAGCTCCATGGTATTAGTGGATTTCCAAAACGAAGTGAAAGTGAGTATGATGCCTTTGGAGTCGGCCATTCATCCACCTCAATTTCTGCAGCTTTAGGAATGGCAATCGCATCACAACTTAAAGGCCAGGACAAACACCATATTGCTGTGATTGGTGATGCTTCCATTGCTAGCGGAATGGCTTTTGAAGGTTTAAATCATGCAGGCGTTACGGAGGCTAATTTATTGGTGATCCTGAATGACAATGCCATTGGTATTGACCCAAGCGTTGGAGCGTTAAAACAATATTTGACCAACGTAAAAAAAGGGACTGAAAAACAAGATAATATTTTTGAAGCTCTGAATTTTAATTATTCTGGCCCAATTGATGGTCATGATTTACCGTTATTATTGTCAGAATTAAAACGCCTAAAAACCGTAAAAGGTCCAAAGTTTTTGCACATTATTACCACAAAAGGTAAGGGTTTGAAACAAGCAGAATTAGACCAAGTAAAATATCATGCACCTGGTAAATTTGATGCAAATACTGGCGAAATACCAATAAAATCTGGCACCAACCAGCCACCAAAATTTCAAGATGTATTTGGTGAAACCATAGTGGAATTGGCTTTAAAAAATGAAAGAATCATAGGAATCACGCCGGCAATGCCAACTGGAAGTTCCTTAAAATATATGATGGAAGTGATGCCAGAGCGTGCTTTCGATGTTGGCATTGCTGAGCAACATGCTGTTACATTGGCTGCAGGCATGGCAACCCAAGGTATGATTCCGTTTTGCAATATCTATTCTACATTTTTACAGCGTGCTTATGATCAAGTGATCCACGATGTGGCTTTACAGAATTTACCGGTAATTTTTTGTTTAGACAGAGCAGGATTGGTTGGCGAAGATGGCGCTACTCATCATGGCGTTTTTGATTTGGCGTATCTTAATTGCGTTCCCAATTTAGTGATTTTTGCGCCGAGTAATGCCATTGCACTTCGGAATATAATGTACACGGTTCAATTAGGCATTGATTTTCCAATTGCGATCCGTTACCCAAGAGGGCGAGGTCATTTATTGGATTGGAAAATGCCTTATGAAACCATTGATATAGGAAAAGGGCATTGCATTAAAAAAGGTACTGAAATCGCGATCCTTTCTATAGGTACACTATTGAAAAACGTTAGCGATGCGATTGATTCTTTGGATCAAAAAGATGCTGTAGGGTGCTACGATATGCAATTCGTAAAACCCTTAGATGAAGCATTATTGCATGAGGTATTTTCCTCTTACAAAGCCATTATAACTATTGAAGATGGTACTATAATCGGTGGCTTCGCATCATCAATCTTAGCGTTTGCAAATGCCCATAACTATGCGCAATCCATAATAACTTTAGGTATTGAAGATAAATTTATTGAGCATGGATCAGTTAACCAATTACAGCATCTGCAACAATTGGATACATTATCCATAAAAAAGCGAATTGATGATTTATTCTTCGTTCTCAACAATAGCTAAATCCGTCTGATTTTCAACGTTTTCAACCTGAACATTCTCGTAAGCCGATTGCTCTTCGTTTGTGTTTGTAATATCATCTAACATCAATAGGCAAGTCACTACGACCAAGAAAATGACTAGACCTCCAAGTATATTGTTTTTCATAAGTAGGTATTTTACTGAGGGCTGATTATAAGATAAATAAAACACAATTATCGCTAAAAAACAAATTTATTCGATGAAATGCATCGTTTATAAAATCTGACCTTGTAATTTCTTATGCAATAACATAGCATTGGTATCTGATAATTTGGAAATATAGAGACATACAGCTAATAGGTTTTGATATAACGAATCATTGCAAAGTTTTACGGTTTCCGGAAGACTATTGAGCAATAATTTATCGTAACTAGACATGGTATCTTCAAAATAATGGTAGGCCATTTTACCGAACGCCCTTAATAGTTGATTCAAAATTTCATAACCAGCAATTTCCTTATTAATGACTTCTTTAGAACGGTAAACATTTTTTATACTCAGATTGATAATATCTGTTATTTGCGCTTTATACTGACTAACCTCTAACAAAGCCGTTTCAAATTTGCCTTCTAAAATGGCGTCTTCATGTGTCATAAATAACGACGCAGCTTCATCAATTAACGTTCCAATAGCAAGTGCACGTAGATAGCTAATACGATCTTCAGTTGTGTTTAACGCATTGTAATTTTTGGTAATAATTTTACCTCGCACTAAGTTGATTAAATATTCCAAAGCATATTCTTCTTGTATCAATCCTAAATTAATGCCGTCTTCAAAATCTATAATGGTATAACAAATATCATCTGCCGCTTCCACTAAAAAGGCTAATGGGTGTCTTTGGTAACTGAGATCATCCTCATGTCTTTTTATTAAGCCCAATTCTGTCGCGACCTCTTCAAACATTTGTTTTTCACTTTGAAAAAAGCCATATTTTTTATCTACAATATGGTTGGTTGGTCTTGTCGGTAAGGATTCTTTCGGATATTTAGTAAACGCTCCCAATGTCGCATAACTCAACCTTAAGCCGCCTTCTCTGCCTGCTCTACTTTCTGTCAAAATTTTAAAACCATTAGCATTGCCTTCAAAATCGCATAAATCTTGATATTCCTTTTTGGTTAAGTGCTTCTTGAATTCGGCACCTTTGCCCTCTTTAAAATAAGCTCCGATGGCTTTTTCTCCAGAATGGCCAAAAGGCGGATTCCCTATATCATGGGCCAATGCAGCAGCAGCGACAATCGCTCCGAAATCATTCATTCTATAACCGTGGACATTTTCTAAATGCGGATGTTTTTTCAGCAATAACTGTCCTACTTTTCTTCCTAAAGAACGACCAACGACACTCACTTCCAAACTGTGGGTTAGGCGCGTGTGTACAAAATCGGTTTTAGACAAAGGCACTACTTGGGTTTTATCTTGAAGGCCTCTAAACTCAGAAGAGAATATGATTCGATCGTAATCGACTTCAAAGCCCAAACGTGTTTCGTCTTGTTCCTTTCTCAGTCTTTTATTGGTGTCGCCAAAGCGTTTTAGTGAGAGTAATTGTTCCCAGTTCATAGTTAAATTCTTAGAAGATGCAAGATATATAAATTGAAAGAGAATCAGTTATAAAAGGCTTAGTTAGATGTTCCAAATCTCAATGTTACCTTAATGTTTCGTCAATATAAATTGGTTAATACTGAGCTAACACTAAACTAACCTTTTCATCACAAACACTTAATTTTCATATAACCTGTTTAAAAAGTTATCACAGTTTCTTTGCAGCGTAATACAAAAAAAAATCAAACTGTATATTAAAACTCAACTCATGAAAAAATTTATTTTAATCGCAATAGTAGCTTCTACACTTGTTTTCACCAGCTGTTTTAAGGATGATGATACACCTATTATTATCGAAGAAATTACCAATATTTATAACAACAATTCTGGTGGTGGTGAAGAGGATTGCCCAATTGTAGCTGTAACAGGATTTATTTCTGAAGGAACCATATGGACACCAGACAATATATACCAATTAAACCAAAAAGTAGTAGTACCAGATGGGGTTACTTTAACCATCAATCCTGGTACCATAATTAAAGGCTCTGCCGGTACAGGTTCTTTAGCCTCTGCACTCATTATTGCAAAAGGAGGAACACTAAATGCACAAGGCACAGCAGAACAACCAATAATCTTTACTTCTACGAGTGATGATATTACTTGCGGCCAAAACGCAGGTACCAATTTAGACGAAGATGATAGAGGTCTTTGGGGCGGATTAATTGTTTTAGGTAATGCACCATGTTCTTTTTCTGGTGATATTGAAACAGCGCAAATAGAAGGCATTCCTGCTGATGATACATTTGGTCAATATGGCGGTACTGAACCTGAGGATAGCTCTGGCGTTTTAAGATACATCTCTATTCGTCATGGTGGTGCATTAATTGGAGAAGGAAACGAAATCAATGGTTTAACCCTTGGAGGCGTTGGTAATGGAACTTTAATTGACAATATTGAAGTGGTTGCTAATGTTGATGACGGTGTTGAATTCTTTGGAGGTACTGTAAATGCAACAAATCTTTTAGTTTGGGGACAGGGTGATGATGCTTTGGATATTGACCAAGCTTACTCTGGTACAATTGATAATGCAGTAGTTATTTTGGGAGATGTTTCTGACCATGCTTTCGAAATCGATGGTCCTGAAGGAACTGGCTCTGGCGCTTTTACACTAATAAATGCTACAATAATTGGTAATACCGTTACGGCTAATGGTGAATACGCTGATTATAGAAGTAATGCCCAAGGTAACACTTCTAATATTTATGCCTATGGCTTTAAAGATTCTGCGGATGTAGAATTAGATAATGATGGCGTTGCGACTAACTACAATAACGGATTGTTAACTTTTGGAACATGGCAAATTGTTTTACCAACTGGTGTTACAAACGTGACAGATATTTTTGCAAATAAAGCAGAAACTGTAACCGTAACTGATTTTGGATCTACTGCTACTGCTGTAACACAAGGCTCACAAACTGTTGGAGCTACAACTTCAAACTTAAGCTGGACATATGCTAATACAGCTGCTGGGTTAGGTTTCTAAAAATACTTTTTAATATACAAACCCATCGTTTAGGTCTTAAGCGATGGGTTATTCAAATTTAAATATGAAAAAATTACAAAGCGTTCTAACTTTTGTCTTCATTCTAATAACCTATTTTTCCTTTGCACAAGGAAAGGTTGCAGGAACTGTTATCGATGGGGAGTTTAATGAACCAATGGCTTTTTCTAACATCGTAGTAAAAGGAACGACCATAGGCGTTAGTTCTGATTTTGATGGAAAATATGAATTAGAGCTTGAAGAAGGCACTTATACATTAATCTTCTCTTTCGTTGGTTATAGTACAAAGGAAATCACTGATGTTGTCATTACATCCAATGATGTCGTAACTTTAGATGTTGTGTTAGAAACAAATTCGTTAGATACTGTTGTTATAACAACTTCCTCGAAGCGCAATACTGAAAATTCAGTTTTAAACTTACAGAAAAAATCAGTAGTGGTTTTGGATGGTCTATCTGCAGAAGCTATTAAAAGTACTGGAGCAAGTAATGTGGCCAGCGCTGTAAAAAGTGTTCCTGGAGTTTCCATACAAGGTGGTAAATATGTTTATGTTCGTGGATTAGGCGATCGCTATACCAAATCGATTTTAAATGGCATCGATATTCCGGGTTTAGATCCAGACCGAAACACTATACAAATGGATTTATTTCCAACTAACATTTTAGACAATGTTATTGTTTTGAAATCTGCCTCTGCTGAATATCCTGCCGATTTTACTGGTGGAATTGTAAATATTGTTACCAAGGATTTTCCTACTAGACCAGAGTATACTCTATCTTTCGGAGCAGGCTATAATCCTGATATGCACTTTAACGACCAGTATTTAACGTCCACAGGAAGTGATACTGATTTTTTTGGTTTTGATGATGGTACTCGTAACTTACCAATTAATAGATACCAACGTATACCTGGCACTTCTGAAGATAGACTATTGTTAACTACATTAACAGATAGATTTTCAAAGGAACTAGCAGCGAAGCAAGAACGAAGTGGAATGAACTTTGATTTTGGTTTTACTCTAGGAAACCAATATGATGTTGGAGACGATAAATTGGGATACCAAGCTTCGTTTTCCTACAAAAATGAAACTACATTTTATAAAAATCGTATTGATGGTGGTTACATAAAGAACCCTCAGGATCAATCTGATAACAACTTGTTAGCGGCTTTAGATTCAAAAGGTTCTGAAGGTCTAAATAATATAATTTTAAATGGTATGTTGGGCTTAACCTATAAAACCGATGCTTCAAAATTCAAAGTGAATTTACTTCACATTCAGAATGGTGAGTCAACAGCAGGCTTTTATGATCAAATCATTTCCCAAGATGGTACTGGTGGTGCTTTAGAACCATTAACAAAAAACGCGATCACTTATACAGAACGCTCCATTACCAATGTATTAGTTTCAGGTCAACACCGTTTAAGTAGTGACGAAAATGCCTTTAATTTAGAATGGAAACTGTCACCAACGTTTTCCAAGGTTATGGATAAAGGCCACCGAATTACGCCTTTGCAGCAAGCTGACAATGGCGATTCTTTTTTATCACCTTCCGCAGCGACATTTCCTATTCAACTTTGGAGAAACTTATTAGAAGAAACATGGTCTGGAAAAGTGGATTTAGATAAAACGGTTATGCTTTTTGGAAAACCAGCAAAACTTAAATTTGGTGGTGCTTATACCTATAAATTTAGAGACTTCAATACTGATGATTACACTTTTAATATTAGAGGCGATCAGTCTTTTATTGCGAATGGTGATGTTGATAATTTATTAGACTCTGACAATATTTGGAATCCTACGAGCAACGTCGGCACACACTTAATCTCTATCGATACATTCAATCCTATTGATGCTTATGAAGGTGAACAGCATATTGCAGCAACGTATTTTTCAGCAGAATTTAATTTAAGCGAGAATCTTAAATCTGTTTTAGGATTAAGAACTGAGTCTTTTAATTCTTACTATACTGGAACAAGAGACAACAACACGATTTTCTTTGATAGGGATTTAATCTTAGACGAATATGATTTCTTTCCTTCAGCAAATGTTATTTATTCACTTAATGACAACTCAAATCTTAGAGCATCGTATTCACGCACAACTGCAAGACCTTCGTTTAAAGAAGCTTCTGTCTCTCAAATTTTTGATCCTATAACTAACCGTTTATTCATTGGTAACATTAATCTTGTTCCTACTTATGTCAATAACTATGATTTAAGATATGAGCGCTATGGAGACAACGGACAAATGTTTGCTATTAGTGGTTTTTATAAAGACTTTACAGATCCGATTGAACAGACATTCTTCGAAGAAGCAACCACACAATTAACGGTTGGAAATTTAGGTAATGCAAATGTATATGGTGTAGAATTTGAATTAAGACAACGTTTAGGGTTTATTTCTGAAGGTTTAGACAATTTAAAATTTAATGCTAACTTCTCTTTAATTAAATCTGAATTGAATATGTCAGAAGATGAATTCAGAAGTAGACAGGACAATGCGCGAGATGGAGAAACCATAGACAATAAAAGAAACTTACAAGGCCAAGCACCTTATCTGATCAACTTTGGATTAGATTACAACAATTCTGATTTAGGGTTTCAAACCGGATTGTTCTATAATATCCAAGGGAAAACTTTAGAGGTTGTTGGTATTGGAAAAGTACCAGACGTATATACACAACCGTTCAATAGTTTAAACTTTACACTTAACAAGTCCTTCGGCGAGAACAAACGCTCATCCATAGATTTAAAAGTCACTAATATTTTGGGAAGCGAAAGGTTGAGTGAATATGAATCCTATAATACAGACAATCAAACATTCTCATTACGAGATCCAGGAACGGAAATATCTTTGGGTTATTCTTTTAAATTTTAAGAGAAAATTTGTTATAATAATAAAAGGCTTTCTGAATCATCAGAAAGCCTTTTAATTTTATAAAAATTCTTTTATTATCTATTGCTTATGGCAACTGTAGTTTTGTTATCCCACTTGTTTACGGTAACGATTTTAGAATCTACATAATCTACTTCTTTCAAAGAATTATCTTCCCAAAAGAACCACTTACCAACTTTTTTACCAGCGTCGTAAGTTCCTAAGGCAACTTTGTTTCCTTCTGCATCGAAACTTGTCCATTCGCCTTGTAATTTACCTTCAGCATTAAATGTACCAGTTTGGGCTACTTCTCCATTATCATGAAAATAGGTCGCCATTGTGACGTCACCTTTCTTTTCTAATTTTGGTTGTATGTTATCTTGTGCATATGTAAATCCTACACACAGCATGACTAATATTATGGCTATCTTTTTCATATCTATTTGGGTTTTATATAGAAATCGTTATTCAAATATAACTTTTATTTTACATTTTAGCAACGTTTACATAACATTTAGTTAACATTGAAGCTTTATTCTAGTGTTTTACAGCTACTTATCTATTTTTAAGCCACCATCTTTCAAACTTAATAATTAGATAATGTTAGCATTACATTCAGATTACTTTTAGTTTTCATATTTGTAAGGTCTTTTAACGAGACAATTAGTATTTCATAAATTTTATTGGTTTTTGTCGACTGAATACTTATGATTTCTAATGAGGCTGCTTTAAAAAAAGCAGCCTTTTTTTTAAATTCCTTTAAAAGTTAATACTTAGGAAACATTCACTTAACATAAAAGTTAGTTATTTGCACTCGACAAAAACTAATACATCATACATGAATACTAAGATTTGTACACTTGTAATTTTCTTATGTGCAATTTTTTCTACAAACGCTCAAGAAATTAGCGTTACGTCATTTGGAAAAGGACTTATTAACTTTGTCGCTAAAGACAGTTCCTTTAGTATAAAGTTTGCACCACGTTTTCAAGTACGCTCAGTTTCGAATTGGGATCACGATGGAAATCAATACGGAAGCCCAGAACATAACTTCATTGTTCGTAGAGCACGTTTAAAATTCGACGGTTTTGCTTATAATCCAAAATTAAAGTATAAGATAGAACTTGGCCTATCCAATAGAGATCTTGCTGGCGCTAACGATTTTAACCGAAATACACCACGTTATATTCTAGATGCCGTATTAATGTGGAATTTTTCAGGTAACTGGGAACTTTGGGCAGGTCAGACCAAATTACCAGGTAACGTAGAACGTGTTGTATCATCGGCTAACCTTCAATTAATAGATCGCTCATTATTAAACAGTCGTTTTAATATTGACCGTGATTTAGGTATTCAATTACACCATAAAACCAATTTAGGAACTAAACTTTTAATGCGTGAAAAATTTTCCGTGTCGCAAGGCGAAGGTCGTAACGTTACCGAAGGGAATGAAGGTGGTTTACAATATACAGCGCGTTTGGAGTTTTTACCATTTGGTGAATTCCAATCAAAAGGCGATTATAGTCAATCAGATTTAAAACGAGAAGCCACACCAAAATTGATGGTCGGTTTTACTTACAATTACAATCAAGATGCTGTGAGAGAACGCGGTTTTGCGGGAGATTATATGATCATTTCAGACGATCCTTTAAAATTATACGAAACAGATCAAACAACTATTTTCGCAGATGCCATGTTTAAATATCGTGGATTCTCTTTTATGGGAGAATATGCAAAACGTACAGCCGATGATGAAATCGCTACTGAATTAGATGGAACTACCATAGATATTGATGGCGAACCAGGACCAGACTATATTGTTTTAACAGGAAATGCATTAAACTTACAAGCTGGTTATTTATTTAAAAGTAATTACGAAATTGCAGCACGTTTTACAACATTGGAATTTGAAAATATAACAGGTGCGTTGCCAACAAATCAATACACGTTAGGAGCTTCAAAATACATCGTTGGACATAAACTAAAAGTTCAGACTGATCTTAGTTATACCACATTGGATGGAAACGAGGATAGTATTAGATTTAGATTAGGATTTGACATTCACTTCTAACTAAATTAACAATTAGATAACGTTATAATCGAATCGTATAAAGATATTTGCAAACTTATTTGAATTAAAAATTATGGATAATATTTACTTATTAATGTTAATTGCCATCACTGTTTTAGCGGTTGCTGATATTGTGGTTGGTGTAAGTAATGATGCTATTAACTTCCTAAATTCTGCCATTGGTTCTAAAGCTATTTCATTACGAACCATAATGATCGTAGCAAGCTTAGGTATTTTCATTGGCGCTGTGTTCTCGAGCGGAATGATGGAAGTCGCCAGAAAAGGTATTTTTGTTCCAGCTCAATTTGAGTTTGGTGAAATTATGCTCATTTTTATGGCCGTAATGATCACCGATATTCTGTTACTTGACTTCTTTAATACTTTAGGATTGCCAACATCGACTACAGTTTCTATTGTATTTAACCTTTTAGGTGCCGCAGTTGTAATGTCTATTATAAAAATCAGTCATTCAGAAACAGAAACCATTGCCGATCTTGGTAATTACATAGCTACGGATACAGCATTCACAATCATAAGTGGTATTCTACTTTCAGTTTTAATTGCATTTACGATAGGTGCTCTTGTACAATGGGTGTCAAGACTTATTTTCACGTTTAATTATGAGAAAAAAATTAAGAATTTTGGAGTCATTTTTGGCGGCCTTGCTTTAACAGCAATCACCTATTTTATTTTTTTAAAAGGGTTGAAAGGAACGCCATATTATAAAGAAATGGCAGCTTCAGTCGAAGGAAACGAAACCTATATTATCATTGGAAGTCTTATATTTTGGATTATCTTCTCTTACATATTTGAAAAGTTGACTAAAAAAACGGTCTTGCTCTTTGTAATTGGAGCAGGTACATTTGGATTAGCTTTGGCTTTCTCAGGAAACGATTTGGTTAACTTTATTGGAGTCCCTATGGCTGCATACCATTCATATGAAGCATGGACTGCAGGAGGTATGGATATTACAATGTCTATGTCTGTTTTAGAGGAAAAAGTACCTGCAGAACCATTATTATTATTTATATCAGGAGCCATCATGGTATTAACACTATGGCTATCTAAAAAAGCAAAGACAGTTGCTGAAACTGAAATTAGTCTTTCGCGTCAAGGGGAAACTCACGAGAAGTTTGAACCTAATCGTCTTTCGCGTTCTATAGTAAAAGGAACAACGCAATTATCAAATTATTTTGGCGTTATAATTCCAAATTCAACTCAAGAAAAAATCAATAAGAGTTTTGAAAAACCAAACGTTGTATTAACAAAAGATCAAAGTATTGATGCACCTGCATTTGATATGATTAGAGCTTCTGTTAACTTAATGGTAGCTGGTGTTTTAATTGCCATTGCTACTTCTATGAAATTACCGTTATCAACCACTTATGTGACATTCATGGTGGCTATGGGTACGTCCTTAGCAGATAGAGCTTGGGGAAGAGAAAGTGCTGTCTATAGAGTTGCCGGTGTATTGAATGTTATTGGCGGATGGTTTGGCACTGCGCTTGGAGCATTTATAGCATCTGGTATTGTTGTGTTTTTAATCAATTGGAATCCTTCTGTAATGATACCAATTTTATTGCTTATTACAGCTTTTCTTCTTTATAGAAATTACAAATCTCACAAAGATTCTTCTAATAAAGTTGCAGAAGAAGATAGTCTTAAAGAAACTGGAAGTAGATCTGTACAAGGTGTTATTCTTGAAAGTGCAGACAATATTTCAAACGTTGTGAAACGTGGAAATAAAATTTATACCAATGCGGTTAACGGATTGGCAAAACAAGATTTGGCCTTACTGAAAAAGAATAGTAAACAAATCGCTAAACTTTCTAAAGAAGTGGATAGTTTGCGAGACAATATATTCTACTTTATCAAAAATTTAGATGAAACAAGTGTTAGAGCAAGTAGTTTTTATATCAATATTTTAGGGTATTTGCAAGATATGACGCAATCATTGGAATATATTTCCAAGGTAAGTCACAAGCATATTAATAACAATCATAAAAAACTTAAATTCAGTCAAATTAAAGAATTGAAAGAAGTTGACGATGCCTTAGAAAAACTTTTTAATGATACAAAAACCGCTTTCGACTCGCATTCTTTTGAACAAATTGGATCTATCATAACCCGTAAAAAGGCTGTTTTGGATTTAGTGACCGATAAAATTGTGAAGCAAGTCGCTAGAACACGAACTGAAGAATCTAGCCCAAAAAATACGACCCTTTATTTTAGTTTACTTTTAGAGACCAAAGATTTATTAACAGCAACTATGAATTTATTGGAAGAGTATTACAGCTCCCACGATAGTTCGGTAGAACCTGCAACTATTAATACTGAGGAGGCAAAGTAAATTCGGATTGAATATATTATATTGAAAAAGCTTTGATTCTTAAAGAATTGAAGCTTTTTTTATTCCTAAAAAGTCTAAATAATAGTCAATAATAAAAACCCGAAAATTGCACCAATTACTATAGTCCAAATCGTGCTGATTTTAGTTTTAAAAGTTAAATATGCGGCCATAATTGCAATACTTATACTTTGCCATTCTATTAATGTTTCCTTAGCCATAACTATGAGCACAGCGAGCATTACTGCCACTGCAGCTACATTGACAGAATCTAAAAAGTAGCGCAATAGTTTAGAGTTTCGCATTTTAGGAATAAACGGATTCAATATTAAAACAAATAAAAAGGATGGTAAAAAAATCCCAACTATTGCCATCAAAGCACCCATGAAACCAGAAAGTTGATATCCTATAAAAGTGGATGTTGACAAGACTGGTCCTGGTGTAAATTGCCCAATCGCAATAGCATCAATTAATTCTGCTCTGGTCAATAAACCACGAGTCACCAATTCGGCATCCAAATATGCAAACAGGACATAACCACTACCATAAAGTATTGCTCCAACTTTTAGGAAAATTAAAAAAAGTTTTAACGTCGATAGCTCAGCAATAGTTGTATTTACACCGATTAATAAAAGAAAAGGTGCTATTGAATTTAGATTATTTCCTAGTTTAGATTTGAAATAAAAATAAGGAACTCCCAAAACACCCGCACTTAACAATACTAAGACCTCATTGACACCTAAAAGACTTACAGTTAAAACCAAAACACCAATTATTATTAACTCAGTACTTTTTACGGCCTTTTTACCAAGTTTTAATATTGCAGATGCTATAATAGCTAAAACTGCTGGTTTTATGCCATATATAAAAGGTTCCACTTGTGGTAATTCGCCATACTCTGTATACAGATAAGCTAATAATGCCGTAATTAGGGTCGCAGGAAAAATAAAGGCTATTCCTGCCACGAATAAACCAGACTTACCTGCACATTAATATCCGCAATGCATGGTCATTTCAGTAGAATTTGGTCCAGGTATTAAATTTGTGGTACCTATTAAATCCAGAAAATAGTCTCTAGACATCCATTTTCTTTTTTCAATAATTTCATCTTCCATCATGGCAATATGAGCCGCAGTCCCACCGAATGCGAAACATCCCAGCTTAAAGAAAACAAGCCCGACTTCTGTTAATTTAGAATTCATATTAAATCTCAAACATTGTTGAATTGTTACTTAAAAATATGAAAATAATCGCTTGTGCATTCTTATTTGAGTTAAACAAATGATTAAATAAAATACTTTTCAAACGTCCAACTCTATACTTTTACCGTATATATCACTTTAAATCTTAATCTTTAAAAACTAAAAAATGAAGAAAATTTCAATCCTATTAGTAACAGCAGTTCTAATAAGTTCTTGTGTGTCTAAGAAAAAATACGTGGCTTTAGAGCAACAACATGGTGAAACTGTAAGTGAGCTTACGAAAACAAGAGTAGAAAAAGAAGAGTTAGAAAATAAATTCGCCGTTATAGAAGCGCGCGTCAATGAATACAATTCTAAAATTCAATCTTTAAACCAAGACGTCGAAGGCCTAACTATAGAAAACAAGGCCAAATTTCAAGTTTCAGAAGACGGCACTGTAGCCTCTGGGGCTAGTAAGGAAAACATGCGTGCGACTTTACAAAACGTTGATCCTGAAAAATTAGCAAACGCAAAAACGTTGAAAGATTCTATGAATTTAGCTGTTCAGTACAATTTGAACAAAGCTATAAACACGAGTGATCTTAATGAAGATGAAGATATCGTTGTAGACATTAACGAAACGGTTGTTATGATTTCTATTGATGACGATATGCTATTTAGCACAGCAAGCTATAGAGTTGGAAACAAAGCTGATAAAATATTAAAAAAATTGGCTGACGTTATTAATTCAGAGCCGAGCTTGGACGTTATGGTAGAAGGCCATACAGATTCTAGAAGTATTAATACTGAAAAGATTTCTGACAACTGGGAATTGAGCGTATTACGTGCGACTTCAGTAGTGAAAAAATTACAAAATCAATTTAACGTTGCACCAGAGCAATTAATAGCTTCTGGACGTAGTAGCTACCAGCCTTTAGTAGAGAATGACTCTTGGGAGAATCGTGCTAAGAACAGAAGAACACGTATTATTTTAATGCCAAATATTGATAAGTTCTTTGCAATGATGGAAGCACCAGAATAAGACTTTATGTAAATCACAAATCTATCTAAACTTAACAAAAAAAGCATCCTCCCGTAGAATTCGGCATTGGGTGCTTTTTTTTATGCTTGGTCCTGAAAATTTAAATTAGTCCTATTTAAAAAAAGGTATTGCACAATCGATCAAGTATTGATCATGCCAAAATCTAACAAATAAAAAAGCATCCATTTCTTAGGTGAAATAGATGCTTTTTTTTTAAAATCTTAGTTCGAATATACTAAAATCAAAATTTATAAGTTTCCTGTGCGCATAGGATTTTAACCCTCACAACTCGCACATTCCTTCTTCTGCTTAAACTTCTGTGCAGCGTTCATACTGTGCTGGTAGTACAACGATTTTACACCTAATTGCCACGCTGTAACATAAATTTTATTGATGTCTTTAACTGGCATATCTGGATGCACCATGATATTTAATGACTGCGCTTGATCAATATGGTTTTGTCTATTCGCCGCTTGATAAATAATGGTCATTTGATCGATTTCAGAATAGGTTTTAAACACATCCTTTTCATGATCTGTAAGACCTTCTAAGTGTTGAACTGAACCATCATAATCTCTAATGCTTTTCCAAACATCACTTGTGTTCATTCCTTTGTCTTCTAAAAGGGCTGTTAAAAACGGATTCTTAATCGTTGTTTTTATTTTTGCAATATCTTTCACATAACTGTTGGACCAAATTGGCTCAATACCTTGTGATACTTGTCCTAAAATAAAAGCTGACGACGTTGTTGGTGCCACAGCATTTAAGGTAGTATTACGTCTTCCGTAACCTTTTAATACTTCTGGCTCTCCGAATAATTTTGCTAATTCCTCTGAAGCCTTAACCGATTTATCCTTTATGGTTTTAAATATTTCACTATTCAGATCAAATGCTTCCTTACTATCAAAACTTACCATTTTAGATTGCAATAAAGAGTGCCATCCTAAGGCGCCTAAACCTAAAGCTCTATTTTCTTTAGCGAAGTTATAGGCTTTCTCCATAAACATGAAGGTTTGTCTATCATCACGATCTGCAGAATCTCTATAAACTTCAAGTTTCGTGATAAATTCTTCCAAAACCGCATCAAGGAAATACACCATAGTTTCAACAGCGTCGGTATCTTTCCACTTATCGTAATGCAATAAGTTGATGGATGACAACACACATACAAACGACCATTTTTCGTTGGTAGGCAACATAATTTCAGAACATAAATTACTGGCGTAAATTTCATGTTTGTTTTCTCTATATACTTCTGGTGCGTTATTGTTGGCATTATCCCTAAAGAAAATATATGGATAGCCTATTTCACCTCTACGTTGTAAAACTTTTGCCCAAATGGCTCTTTTATCAGCATCACCATCAATCATTTCTTGCATCCATTCATTACCAACGGTAACACCATGTGTTAACTCTTGAATTGGATTCCCTTCTGTCCCTATTTCTAAAAACTCATGAATATCATTGTGCTCAATTGGTAAATATGGAGAGAAACGACCACGACGTACCGAACCTTGACTTACCACATCAACCATCTTTTCGAACAATTGCATAATATGTACAGCTCCGGAAGATTCTCCATTGTTCTTTACTGGTGCTCCTCTATGACGAAGTTTACCAAAGTACCCAGAAGTTCCGCCACCTAATTTAGACATCATTCCAACTTCTGATTGTGTATATAGGATATCTCCCATATCATCAGAAATGTGAGACCCAAAACAACTAATAGGTAAACCACGTTTTTTTCCAAAGTTAGACCAAACAGGCGAAGCTAATGAAAAATAGCCTTCTGCCATATAGCCATAAAACTTATCAGCAAAACCATCTATTCCCAATATTTTTTCGGCATTATTGGCAATTTCCCTGATGCGTTCTTCAGGCGTAGTATCATCTGTAAGATATCCAGAGGCTAAAAATTGACGACTATGCTCCGTTAACCACTTAATTTCTGGTTCTGACTGGGCTTCTTTTATAGCTTCTTTTCTGGCTTTAATTAATTCATCGTGTTGGGATGTTTTTGAGGTTTCTAAATTTTGTTTTTGTTCAAGGTTGGGATTAATGTAGTCGTTCATAATTTAAAATAAGTCGTCGCTGGTTATACTTTTTGTTCTTTTGCTATAATTAATGGAACGTTTCACAAAGAAATCTCCATGTTTTGTTCCTATGATTTCGTCATCAAACCATTCGGTCTGTTCTAATAAGGTATCGTTGACCTCAAATACTTTATCGATACCGATGCTTTCCAATGAATTATTGAATCTGTTTTTTATAAATTCATTGATCACATCCTTAGGTAAGAAATCCAATTCTCCAGCTTCAAAAATCCAATCGATAAGCTTACTTTCCGATTTAAAAGCTTCCTCACATAATTCCTTAACCAACAAGCTGTGCTCCTCATCGAACCAGGTTGGGTTTTCTTCCTTTATAATTCTAATAACATCAATTCCAAAATCGCCATGGATTTGTTCTTCTTTCGAGGTTGCTTCAACCACATTAGAAACACCTTTCAGCATATTCTTGTGCTTGTTGAATGCCATGATGATTAAAAACTGGGAGAATAAAGACACATGCTCAATAAAAAGCGAAAACAATAAAATAGATTCTGCGTACTCTTTGTTATCCTCACTTTTAGCGTTTTTTAAAGCAGTTTCCAAATAATGAACACGTCTCATTATTACCGGCTTTTTCTTTAAGTGCTTAAATTCATTATTAAGACCTAGAATTTCCAACAAATGCGAGTAAGCATCATGATGACGCACTTCACTTTCTGCGAATGTTGCGCCAACAGACCCTATTTCTGGTTTAGGCATTTTATGGTAAATATCTCCCCAAAATGATTTTACGGCCACTTCAATTTGCGAAATCGCAAGCATGGTATTTTTAATGGCATTCTGCTCTACAACGGTCAATCTTGTTTTAAAATCCTGAATATCACTTGTAAAATTAAATTCAGAATGGATCCAGTACGAATGTCTAATGGCATCCACATATTCATTAAGTTGAGGATACTCGTAAGGTTTTAGGTTAATTCGCTTTTCAAAAATGTTTGTTTTTCTGCTTCTTGCTTGTTCGTCTCTATATAAGATGTAGGCTTTTGCGACACCATGGAAAGAACTTTCCATTAATTTTTCCTCTACAAGATCCTGCACTTCTTCTACAGTAGGCAGATATTTATGATCCTTTCCTTTTCTTTCCAATAAGGTCTGTAAAACGTTTACGGAGATTGTATTGGCATCTTCCTTAGTTCCATTTCCTACAGAAAGCATTGCTTTTTCAATGGCGTTAGAAATTTTATTTAAAATAAAGGGACTGGTTTCATAATCTCTTTTAATAATCTGCGTAATCTCCATAGGTTTTTAATTTTAAGACTAAAAAGTCATTAGAACGATGCTAAACCATCCTAAGGTTTTATTAATAAATGCGTAAATCGTGTTATATTTTTTTTCCTAAACAGGAATAAAAAGTCGAAATTATTAAAATTGATCTCGAATATTTTTTTGAATCAAAAAACAAAAAATTCAATTTTATTTTGCCTCCAACAAAGATTGAAAAACATAGAGTAAAAAGAAAGACAATGTTATAAACATTGTCAACAAGTTTTTAACAAATCCTTGTAACACCCATGAAACGGTTAGTTTTACGAAAATGAGTTTAAACACCTCATTTACAGTTACTTAAGATCTATTTTTGAAAATATTTTATGTAGGCTTTGTCTTGTTAAAACAAAGGTCAGCAAGCGTTTTTATTGAAGATTTTAAATGTAGCGTTGGCTTTCTTGTAAAACAAAAAAGAGCGTTTACAAAACGCTCTTTTTTCCCTAATAACTAACTAAAATTAATAATAAGTAGCCTAAAAAATTACTTATTACAAATTAACACTGAAATGAAAAGTTAGAATTTTATAAAATCCTAAACTTTGCTGATTAATAGCAATTGACCAAAAAGCAAACCCCCAATTTGCATTGTTTTTTTGGTTTATTTCTATACTCAAATATCCATATAAAATACTTGATTCCAATATGGTATTGTATAATTGGTTATAAAAAGTGTATAATTGGAAATTTTGTTTTACAAATTATTTTTTTTGCCTTCTATACACAAAACCATGCATTGTACACATATTTGAGCCCAAAATATTTATTATATACATATATTTATATTCCTTAATTAATAAGCATGTTAAAAGCAGTAATTGTTGACGATGAGCCAAAAGCCATCCAAAGTCTCATTTGGGAGCTTAGCAATTTTAGTCAAGAAATAGAAGTAATGGCTTCATTTTCCAACCCAGATGATGCTTTAAAATTTCTAAATTCCAATACACCAGATTGCCTGTTCTTGGATGTTCAAATGCCAACCATTGGCGGTTTTCAATTTTTAGAGCAATTAAATAACACTGATTTTGCAGTTGTAATTACGACTGCTTATGATGAGTATGCCATTAAAGCCCTAAAACACGAAGCCATAGATTATCTCTTAAAGCCTATAGATTCAGACGATTTAAAGGATAGTATAGCTAAAATTAAGAAATTCAGTGAACGTACGGTTAACTCACAGAAACTGGAACGCATGCTTACCAACTTTAATTCGCAATTCGACAAAAAGAAGATTACCATTAATACTGATGGAAAGCTACTTTTCCTTGATGTAGACGATATTGTCTATATTGAATCTGATGGGAATTACAGCACACTCTTTTTACAAAATCATAAAAAAATTGTTGTGACCAAAAAATTGAAAGAAGTTGATGCCATTTTACCCGAGCATTACTTTTTTAGAATTCATAATTCGTATATCATAAATCTTAATAAAATAAAAGCCTTCATAAAAAACGAAGGATATGTTATTATGGATAGCGATCAAAAAATCCCAGTCGCAAGGCAACGTAAATCAGATTTTTTAGAAAAATTATAGTTGATGAGCCATTTATTATCACATAAACTACTATGCACTTGCATCATCCTTTTTTTTTATGCTTCTACCAACTATGCACAAACATCTAATTTTGAAAACACCCTAAACTATATTGAAGTAAACCAACCGAAGCAATACACTATAATCGACTCTGTAATCAAACCTTTTGAACGTGATAGTTTAAAGATGAAACGCTTACTCGAGCTCTCAAAAGACCGCAATTATTATGAAGGTGCTTGTTTTGCTCTAAATGCAATGGGTGTTACAAATAGAAATATTTCTAACTATAACCAGTCTATAAAACTTCATCAAAAAGCAAAAGAGTACGCCGAAAAAGCCCAAAATGATGAATTAAAAATTATTAGCCTTAATATGCTTGGTGTTGCTTACAGACGTATGGACGTCGTTAAACCTGCATTAGATTATCATACAGAAGCACTGAAATCTGCCTATTCGATTATTAATCCCTCAAAAACTATAAAGCATAGCATTGCCGTTTCTCAAAATAGTATTGGTAATATTTATTTGGCCTTAAAACAATATGATTTAGCCATCATTCAATTTAATAAATCGCTTAAAATTGAAAAAGAGGCTGATAACAAACTAGGGTTAGCTATTAATTATCATAATATTGGTTATGCGGAAGAAGCCAAAGGTAATTTAAATGTTGCGTTGTCCAATTATGAAAAATCCTTGGAATATAACAATGCAATCAACTCCGAAATTGGTCGTGTAATTTGCTATAACAGTATCGGTGGAATTTATCTCAAGCAAGAACGATATAAGGAAGCTGAACCTATTATAAAAGAAGCACTCGAAAAAGCATTGAACATAGACGATCAGTTCTATATTGCCTCGTCTTATATCAATCTGGGACAATTAGAGCTTGAAATGAACCAGCTCTCTTCAGCTGAAAAAAATTTAAAAAAAGCGCTCAACATAGCCAATTCTTATAATTTAAAATCCTCTGTAACTGAATCTAATAAATTGTTGTCTGAAGTTAACCAGAAAAATAAAAAATTCAAAGCCGCCTTAGAGTATTACAAAGAAGCTGTAGAGATTGAAAACACCATTCTAACCGAGCAAAATCTACAATATGTAAACGATATTGCCATTGAATATGAAAACGAAAATAAGAACAATCAAATAAAGGCACTGGCTCTAGAAAACGAAACCGTACGATTACGATTAGAGCGAAATAAGAAAATTTTACTTTATACCTCTTTACTCCTAGTGGCTTTGGGTATAGCCCTTTTTATACTTAATAGAACAAAAGCATTGAGACGTGATAAGCACATTTTGACCTTGGAACAAGATATGCTGCGAAGCCAGATGAATCCCCATTTTATATTTAACTCGTTAAACTCCATAAAACTCTACATTATTAACAACGACAAGACCAATGCCGTTTATTACCTGAATAAGTTTTCGAAATTAATACGTAAGATTTTAATGGCCTCCCAAGAAAAAGAAACGTCGCTTAGTGACGAACTTGAAACCATGAAGCTTTACATGAATATCGAAAACATTCGTTTTTCCAACGAAATTGATTTCAATGTCACTGTAGATCCAGCCATAAATACCGAAGTCACCAAAATTCCATCCATGGTGCTTCAACCGTTTTTAGAGAACTCACTTTGGCATGGTTTATCTTCAAAAGCTGAAAACAAAAAAATAGACCTAAAAGTCAGCAAAAATTCACCACACTTTATAACTGTTGAAATTACAGATAATGGTATAGGCAGATTAGCTTCCCGAAAAATAAACGATCAAAAGAAATTAAAACGTAATTCAGTTGGTATAGACATTACCAAAGCTCGCTTGGCAAATTTTTCAGAGGCATTTGAGAATTCTTATTCCTTGGATATTGAAGATTTGTACGAGAACGGCAGACCATGCGGCACCAAAATAACCTTGCAGATCCCTACCACTAAACTAAAACCTAAGATGCATAGTTTAGCCACCAAAAGCCCCCATCATTGAACCGTATTTGCTGGTATCTATAGAAAAATCTGTCTTTTCTAAATCGGTACATAGCATGGTCATATTATTTTTAGATTTCTTTTTATCTTCATATATCATTTCCATCATTAAACCATTCTCTGCATATTTTTCTAACCAACCCGTATCAAAACCTTTAGGAAGATTTTTTGTATTGCTACCAAACATTTGATTGAAACTTACATCTACATCATCGGTAATATAGAACGTGATTTTTTGATCGTCATTTTCACTCACATAACCTTCGCATTCATATCCATTGATGGTTTTTGAGTCAATTTGAGTGAATGTATGGTCAGGCATATTATCAGTGTCAGTTCCATATTTTGAAGTGTTAAATGATGTTTTCTGAACTACCTTTTTACCCATCATATCCATGAACATCGCTGTCAGGCCTAATTCTGAATCCATGACCATAAATACTTTGGTGCCATTATTTCCCTTAGCCATTTCCGAAGTATCAAACCCAAAATATTTTGAGTCTTTATTGAGGTAGTAGTCAAAGGTCATATTGCCTTTCTTATGTGTCATTTTGAGTTTGTAGAGGTAATCGAAATCGTAAGTTGCTGGAAGCTTATCCTTAGTTTCTTTTTCGTTTTGTGCCATTGTTGTATGAAGCACTAAGCAACAAACTATTACTGCTATGCTTTTTAAAACGTTTAAAGTTTTCATGAGAGAAGAATTATAGATTATTAATCCTTCAATATACAAAATTATAACCTAATTATCAACTCATTACATATCATAGAGAATGGTTTCGTGTTGTTAAAAATTGTATATTTCGCTATAGATCATAGCTATTTACTAGACTTTTGCACGCGGTATCAAAATTCAAATACTATGGTTCTCTGCTACTTTTTCCAACTCAGCATACCAATCTTCACCAAATTTTCTAATCAGTGCTTCCTTTACAAACTTATAAATTGGTACTTGTAATTCTTTGCCCAAAGCACAGGCATCATCACAGATCTCCCATTTGTCGTAGTTTACACCAGAAAACTCAGTGTATTCTTTCACTCTTATCGGATATAAGTGACAAGATACTGGTTTTTTCCAAGATATCTCTCCTTGGTTATAGGCTTCTTCTATGCCGCAAAGTGCAGTTTTTTTCTCATCAAAAATGACATACGCACAATCTGCTCCGTTGATTAAGGGTGTTTCTAAATCCCCAAAATCTGTTGTTATCGATGTACCTTGAGCTTCAATAGCCGCTATACCTTCTTTACGAAGAAATGGCTTTACTTTAGGATATATATCCTCTAGAATTTGCACCTCATCTTTATCCAAAGGTGCACCAGCATCGCCATCAATGCAACAAGCACCTTTACAAGCCGATAGGTTACAAACAAAATCTTTTTCTATAATGTCTTCTGAGACTATGGTTTTTCCGAGTTGAAACATAATGCAAAAATAAAACTAAAAAGTTATAAGTGCAGTTAAAGTTTTTAAGTACTTAATGGCTTAGGCTAACAACAAAAAATTGTCAATAAACTAAACTATTAAAGTTATCAGTAATTTAATATTGTAAATCATTAATAATATCGCACCTTTGCAAAAAATTTCAGGAGGTTATTGATTTTTTAACCTATAACTAAATGATAACTAAATACTTATAATCATTTTTTAAAGATTACCCTAAATTTAAAAACACTAAAAAATGGAATTAAATTTTAAAGAAATATTTACAGCCTTTATGGTGCTCTTTGCCGTCATTGATATTATCGGGAATATTCCGATAATTATGGATTTACGTAAAAAAGTCGGGCATATACAAAGTGAAAAAGCGTCTATTATAGCTGGTATAATTATGATTATCTTTCTTTTTGTTGGAAAAAGTTTATTAAATCTCATTGGCATTGATGTCAACTCATTTGCGGTAGCTGGTGCTTTTGTTATCTTTTTTATTGCCTTGGAAATGGTTTTGGGTGTTACGCTTTATAAGGACGATGAACACGATGCTTTGACGGCTTCGGTTTTTCCGTTGGCATTTCCACTTATGGCAGGACCAGGAAGTTTAACCACTTTATTATCTTTACGTGCCGAATTCGCCATTGAAAATATTATTGTTGCTGTTATTTGTAATGTGATTGTCATTTATATTGTGTTAAAAACCTCAGCAAAAATTGAACATGTTATTGGCGCAAACGGAATAAAAATAATAAGAAAAGTTTTTGGCGTAATTTTGTTAGCCATAGCCGTAAAACTATTTGCTCATAATATTAAAGAATTATTGGCATAAAAAATTTGAAATATGAAGATCTTCACGCTTATTTTATCCATAATCGCTATTGCACTCATCATTTTTAATGCGACTAAATTAAATTTTGAAGCCCTACTTGAAGGCGAAAGTCAAACCGCAATCATTACAATTGTAGCTGCGCTTTGTGCACTTATACTTTTACAAATTCTTAGGATTTCTAAGAAGATTGAAAAACTTTCTAAAAAAAATAGAGCCTAATACCAACTAACTCAAAATAGTGGTAATTAGGCTCATTACGCTTAAAACAGCTTTACTTAATTTAAACTGTAAGTCACTTCAAAAGTCCCATCAGTAAAAGTATAAGTCGTACCTCCTGTAAGTATTGGATCTCCAACAAAGTTAAAAGTACCAGATACTTTTTGAGTCTCTGTATTATGAGCTGTAATTGTAATGCTGCCACTACTCGACAGAGCACTATCACCATTACTAGCGTCGTAGCTAGCCACAAACTGTGTGTCTGCAATGGTAAACGTATCTCCCGCTTCTGCACTGATAGGAAAATTAATAACCACATTATCACCATTAGACTCGCTACCACTTATTGTAATAGTAGAGCCTATTACTGTAATTAATCCGTTAACAAACTGCGGATTATAATCTGTTCCATTGATTTTCACAGAAAACAAATTATTATTAGAAGGTTCCGAAGGAGAATCGTCATCTCCACCGCATGATGTTGCTAAGAACGCAAATGCCATAAATAAAATTGTTTGTAATACTTTCATTTTTAAAATAGGTTTTAAATTAATAGTTCTTCCATTTATGACATGTAATTAAAAAGGTAAACATCATAAAGCACAATTATTTAAAAATATTTTCATTACAATTGTTTTTTCTAACTTTGAGTTTACTTTTTAGTCTCTAATGCATTAATGAATAAAGAACCTACACTAGAAGATCTTTTAAAGGATAAGGATAATGCCTTTGAACTTCTTTATAAAAACTATAAAGATGATTTTATAGCTTTTGGTAGAAAGTTCTCATTAAAGGACAATGAAATCGTAGATATTTACCAAGACAGTTTTTTAAGTCTTTATGAAAATTTATTGAATGGAAAAATAACAGCATTTACAAGTAGTATAAAAACTTACTTATTTAGTATTGGCAAGTTTAAAATTTATGAGCACCTCAGAGCACATTCTAAATTAAATATTATTGATGCACCCATTAATGAAGAGATTACTCTTGAGGATTTAACTTTAGAAAATGAAGTATTATCTGAGCGAGAACAGCTCGTAAAAGCAAATTTTAAAAAACTAGGCAAACAATGCCAGCGCATTTTAGAACTTTTTTATTTTAAAGGAAATACCTTAACAGACATTAAAGAGATTGAGAACTATGATAAAACAGATGTTGTAAAAAGCCTAAAATCGAGATGTTTAAAAAAACTAAAACAACTCGTAAATGCATAATATGAAAAACGAAGAATTAATAGCACTTTATTTTGGTGGTAAACTCAATGCCAATCAAAAAACCTTGTTTGATAAATTAATGTCAACAGATGCTGAATTCAGAGCACAGGTTGAATTTGAAAAACAAACAAAAACAGCTATTATTTCAATAAAAAAAGATGATCTAAAACGAAAGCTTCAACAACTAGAAGCTCCCAAAAAACGTTTTAATTATTATACAATAGTCATTGCAGCCTCATTAATTATAGCCCTGGGCATCTTTAGTCTACTTCAACCAACAGAGACTGTTTCAAATGAGCAATTATTTGCTGAATATTTTCAACCTTATACTAATGTTATAGCACCAGCCTCTCGTGGTGATGAACACACTAATACCAAAACAGAAGCTTTTGCTTATTACGATGCACATAATTATAAAGTAGCATCAGAGAAGTTTCATACCTTATTTAATACAACGAACACATCTTATTATCTATTTTATGAGGCCATCTGCGAACTACAATTAGGTAATACACAAATAGCTATTAATTTATTTGAACAACATAAAGGCTTCGAGGATAAATTAGCAACTCATCGCAATTGGTATTTGGCTTTAGCGTATTTAAAAAGCGACAATATCATAGACGCTAAAGTTATACTACAGACTATTACAGCCAAAAAGTCCTATAAATACAAGGCTGCAGATGCCATTCTTAAAAAAATAAAATAAACAGGTTTACCTTTTTATAAAGTTGACATTAATAGGAAAACAAATTCTATTATGGAACAATTTATTTTAAAGAAAACTATTTTATACCTTTTAATTATTCTAGTAGCTTTTAATTGTAGTAGCGATGATGACGGTAAATTAGAAGAATCTGAATCCAAAGTTAAACTTAAAAAATTCACTAGTATCACCAGTGGATTTATAAACACCTCAGAAACAAGTGAAATATATTATTTAAACAATGGAAAGCCTCAAGCCATATTAGATCCTTATGGTAATGTACTCTCTGTTATTTATCAAGGTGACAAACTTTTCAAGTTTGCAAATAACACCTACACTTTTGATACCGAGAATCGTTTAAAAACGATAACCAATTTAGATTATGGTATTTGCACACTTCATTACAATAGTCAAAATCTATTAATAAGGCAAGAGATTGTTGCACCTAACTCAATAGGTAGCACAGAAGAATTACATATTACTAGAGACTTATCATATAATGATAATAATCAAATCACTGAAATATTAGAAACTGAAACTAATAATTATAGAATAGACAAATATGTATTAGAATACAACAATGATGAACAGTTAACCAATTATGAAATTTTTGTTTCTGAACAAAGTAACACACCTTTAGAATTAATTGAAGAAGTAGAAATCACCTATGATTCTTCAAGAAATCCCTTAGTACCAATTTATAACAATCTGGATTTAAATAATTCTATTTCCATGATTACTCTAAAAGAACTAGCACCATCGTTTTTGTCTAATACTGCCTTTGGACACTACGAAGGTTTTAAAATCAATTACGTACCTCAAAACAATATTTTAAGCACCATTGTTTCTTCGCCGTTTAACGAAGCGTTGAGTGAAAATTATTCTTACAATTTAATAGATGATTACCCTAGCTCTTCAGAAGTCAATATATCTGGCGGTTTTTTTTCTTATTCAGCTGAGATCCTTTGGGAATATACTACAGATTGAAGCCAACTCTTTTTTTTATTAATCAATACAACCAACAATGAAAACAATTTTATTTAAATCAAAATTAATACGCTTATTTATAGCTTTTTTAATTTTCGCATCGTGCAGTAAAGATGATGAATCCTCAACGGTTGATATACCTACGGTAAATTATACTGCGACTAACTTTGATGCTACATTTTTTCAAACAGGTAACTCAACCGCACCTACTATAGATTGGAATGGAGACCAAGGTACATTTTCTCTATCAGCACCACTAGCAGGATTAAATATTGATAGCATCAACGGTATATTGAGCTGGGACAAAACGCTACCGATTGGCATTCACAATCTACAGGTTATAATAACAAATAGTGCAGGTCAAACCGTAAAGAATATCACTTTGAGTAATCCACTTCAAGGTGTTTTCACGGGTTTTATTATTAATGGCAATAGTGAGTACTTAGAAATGGAATTTTTCTCAGACGGTACAATAATAGTTAAATTAGAAGACTCTGGCAGTCCACCAACGGCATATGGCACATGGACTAAAAATAATACAACCATAATTGCAAACCTCACCAATCCGGAAAACGGGGTACAAGCATCATTTTCAGGCACTTTAACCATTGACACAACTGCTAAGTACACAGGTAATTTGTATAGCAATCCTAACTTAACAGATCCATTAGGTGTTTTTGAGGTGGTCCTACATTAAACAAATAAAATTAATTAAATATGAAATATTTATACATCATTATTACTTTCTCTGTGCTAAGTATGCAAAATACAAAAGCACAAACTGCAGATTATTTTTTAACAATTAATACTACAAGCGCAACCAATTTAACTATAGACACAGGTATTGAATTTAATGGTTACAGATATTTCAGTGCTACTAAAAACTTTACCGAAAGCACTATTTGGAAAACAAATGGAACTGAAATTGGCACATCTGATTTTATAAACTCTAATGATATTACTAGTGCTAGTCCAATATTTGTTTTCAATAATGAATTATACTACCATGCCTTTCAACTAGGAGAAACCCTAGTTTATAAAACAAATGGAGCTATCAAAACTCCGTTTCTTCAAGAAAACGCAGAATCTCCAGTCGTTGGTTTTGATACCAGAAGCGTTGCCATTTTAGACACCAACTTTGTATTTAGACATGGAACGATAACTAATGGTTATGAGTTATATATTAGTGATGGTACACCCAACAGCCCAATACTTCTAAAAGATATAAGACCAGGCGCTTCATCTAGCCAACCCAATTATTTCACAAAAGTTGGTGACGACAAAGTGGTATTTACAGCTAATGATGGCATCAACGGCATAGAACTTTGGGTTACAGATGGTACAAGCGCTGGTACACTGTTAGTAAAAGATATTAATACTTCAGGGGATTCTTTTATAAATGGACTAACCAGTTTTAATGGCAAAGCCTATTTTAGTTTAGAAAATGATATCTGGGAAACTGATGGTACCGAAGCAGGAACTGTAATATTTTTAAATCTTAGAATGGATAGTAATTCTGAATACCCATTTTATGAGTACAATAACGAACTTTATTTTACAGCTTACGACACCTCATTCAATTTTGTAGACCTTTGGAAAACCGATGGAACAGTTGCTGGAAGCACAATTTTAACCAGTGGACTAAACTATGCTGATGTATTTCAAAAAACAAATAATTACTTGTTTTTTGCTGCAAATACAGACGCAAACGGCTATGAGCTTTGGAGAACAAATGGCACACCCGGAGGCACGCTGTTAACTAGAGATATAAATCCAGGACCAGAAGACAGCTTGGTCGGCGAACCTTCATTAGGCAATGGTGGAAATTTATTGTTTTTTGAAGCTACTTTTTATGATGATGATCCTAATATAGAAGCCGCTTTAAGTGGAGAGTTGTGGTCATCTAATGGCACAGAAACTGGGACACTTCTTAATACAACAATAAACCCTTCAAGTGGACGAGGACAACCAGACCAATTTTTCAATACAAACGGCAAGCTCATTTTTCAGGCCAACGGAGATGGTAGTGGTGCGAGCAATTCAAATCAAGGTATTGACTTATGGATTACAAATGCTAACTTGTTGTCTATAGAAGAAAATGAATCATCTCTAACCAACTTTTTATTATACCCAAATCCAAGTTCAGATAGTATCTCCATTAAAGATTTAAATAATACAATTAACGAAATAGCCATTTTCTCTCTTGAGGGCAGAAAAGTTAAAACCATTACTTCTAATTTTCAAGCTATTTCCGTACAAGACCTATCTGCTGGCACTTATTTGGTATCTATAAAACTGAATGATGGAAAACACAGTACTTTAAAGTTTTTAAAACAGTAAAACTCAAACTTATAAAATTTCAGTTATGGCGATTATGACTTCAGTTTTAATCGCCTTTTTGCAATTATAGTAACAATTAAAATTAATACAAAAGTTACAATAATCCCATAAAGCCAATAATTAGTAGGAGAGACTATAGCCGATGTATCTCCAGTTAGTACAAAACCTGCCCAATAATAAGGATGTTTTAGGTTAGGATCATCAGTAATTTTTAAATAATCTAGTTTTGCATTTTTTAAAGCTTCGCTTTTTGTTTCTCCTTTTTTAAGATGCTTATAAAATGAGGTCATTATTTTCTCTGTAGCCTCATCTGGTGCACTCCATAAACTTGACAAAACAGAAGGCACTCCAGCTGCTGTAAAAGCAGTGTTCATAGACACTATGCCTTTTCCTGTTTTAAATTCTCCAACACCTGTATTACAAGCACTTAAAACCGCCATATCAGCATTTAAATTTAAACCATATAACTCTGAAATGTAAAGCTCATAGTCCTTGTCATTATCTGAAAAAACTAAACTACTCAGTTCAGCTTCTTGGTCGTTTATAAAGGAATGCATGGATAAATGCAAAATAGAATAGTCTTTCGATAGATTTTTAAAAGATTCTTTTGATGCTTTATCATTGATATACAAATCGCTATTTGCAAAAAGTTTAGAAATAGCTTTAACCTCATTTAATGTTCCTTCTAAATAATACGGTGTGCCACGCACAGCTAACTGCGCATTTGTTGGTGCAAATGACTTATACGAAGGAGCAAATAAAGCGATATTTTTTTTGCCATCTGATGTTTGTACAATACTGTTATTATTTATTAAGCTTAAAGCTGATGCATAACTTATCGTTGTATTTTCAACAAGATAGTACTTATTATGAGTCAACAATTCAAAGGGTAAATAGTGTAAAACATCATCTAAAATTAAATAGACCGTATCAGAGAAATTGAGAATAATCGTATCGCTCAAAAGTTTGTTAAATAAAATATCCGTGTTTTTAATTATAGTTTCAGGTGAAGAATCTGGTTTTTTTAAAAGCGCAACGGTTTCTTTTATTTTATCTTTTAAAATGTCATAATCTTTAATTTCATTGACAGTAATGTCTTTTGTAGTGTTAAATTCAATTCTAAATAGACTATTGTTGACCTGCTTATACTTAATAATGTAATTGTCTTTAATCTGTTCTAGAATATTTTCGGTGTTCACCAAGCCAGCCATTCTATTTGAGTTTTTCTTAAGCTGCTCATTAATCTTTTCTAGTTTTAAATTATCTTCAAAAATGAGTTGATTAATACTATCTATTGGCTTTTCAATATTTTGCTTTTTTAGATAAGTAATGTTGGCTCTTATTCTTTGCTCTTGGTTGATTAAGGTATCTATTTCAATGGCATGAGAATCTATTCTATTATTGATGAAGGTATTTAAAAGATGTTTAGACTCAATCGTTTCAGTAAATGTTATAAATTGATTTAATTTTGATGGACTCAATGCCTTGTTTGATGCTTTTGTATAGAAATAGTAGCAAACATCAGCGTAAAGTAAGTTAACTCTATCACTTAAAATCTCTTGTTTTAGATTGGCTTGAAACTGTTTTAATGCCAACCAATATAAATTTTCGGTTACTTGGTCATTTGGTGTTGCTTTAAGTTCTTTAGCGATATTCAAAAAACGCTGTGTATCACTCAAAACTGTTCCTGGATTGAAATCTTTATAAGCCAATGTTCTAATATCTGTAGCTTCGTTAGTATCATAATAGCGTATTAAGAACGTATTTATCCCTAAAAAAGCATCATCATACTTTTCGGATTTTATGTTCAAGACAATCCGTTTTTCAAGTGTTGTCTTTGCTATAAACAGTGGTAATCCTTTTGTTTCACTCAAGGTCTTTAAAATAGTCAGCGCTTTATCATATTCGTTTTTTTTCATGAATATATTAACATAATGCATATCGTATTCTTCTCGAATGAAATACAAATCCTCCGTTGGGAAAAATTTACTTCCTTGATTTAAGTAAATAAGGGCTTGTTCAATATTATCATTTTCATAGTATTCAACTAGATAAAGATGACTTAGACTAATTAAATCTTTGATGTTATCATTTAAAACTTTTGGTGTCGCTTGCTTTAACATTTCATTAAGGTGGTATAGCATTGATTTTTCATTACCCACCATTCTGTATTTCTCAATAAAATAGTTATGAAGTTTCATCTCTAGATTAATATTGCTTTTATCTAAACCTCCTTTTTTATATTCTTCAACATCTTCTTTATAAGCTCGAAATGCTTTTTTTAAATAATTTATAGACTGCTCAAAATTACCTTCTGAACTTTTAAAATCAGAAAGCCCCAGATACACACGTATCATATCATCTACGGCATGAGCGTTTTCATAAACATCTTGTGCTTTTTTTAAATATTCAATAAATTTTTTAGGATTATCGAGATATCTGTACCTATGAAGTTCAGACAAACTCATATAATTAAATCCAAGCATACTGGCATCTTCGATTTTTAAATCTTGACAATAAATTTCAGCTTTCTGAAACATTGCTACGGATTCATTTAACTTACCGATCTGCTTATATGTTGCACCCGCGTTTTGTAATGTTTCCAATAGCATCAACGAATCAATTGCAGAACTCTTGTAGTGATTTTCTAAAGATTGAGTTATAAAGTAATCACTGTCGTCAATATTATTAGTTTGACTTGAAGCTTTATATAATCGATTATATATTCTGTATAACCGATCTGGATTTGTACTAAATTTCTTTAATTCCTCAATTTGACTTTTCAAATTATTATAAGCCTCCTCCTTTAAATCTTTGTCTTCAATTATGGATTCGTTTTGAGAAATATTTCTTAATAACTCTAAATATGGGATAGTGTCTTTTGTTGTAACACTTGCAATTTCAACAGCCTTGTCTCTACAATCTAAAACCTGCCTAAATTGAGAGAGTAATGCTAATGAATCAGCCATCTTAGTATAATCCTCCCATGAATTTTGCGCAGACATTGAAATAATACTAGATAGTGTAACTATTAAAATACATATATGCTTCATAAATAATTATAGAATAATTAGCTAAATTTAAGATTTATAAGCCAAATGAACAATCTGCTATGGCTATTGAATAAAAAACAGGCACTTTTTACTAAGTAATTTCATGTCCGGCAATTAGCTTAATTTTGTTATAAAAATAATAAACATGTTTAATACATTAATTATTGGAGCTGGTGCAGCTGGCTTATCTTGTGCTTTGGTTTTAGGTTCTGCAAAAAACAAGCCTTTTGCGGAAGGTAAAACCATTGGCATTATTGCCCATCAAAAAACATCACATCTTCAAAATGCTTTATTTAATAATGTTTTAGGGTTACAACCTGGCACTTTGGGTTCTGATATTTTGGAGGATGGAAAAACACAACTAGCTAATCTTTATCCTCATATTTTTCAATTTGAAAAAGAAAAGGTAACTGCTATTGCAAAAGTTAGCGAAGGATTTATTGTAACCACTAATAAAAATAGATACCATTCTAAAATCGTCGTAATTGCTGTCGGATATACGAGTTTAATGACCATAAAAGGCTTGGAAAATTATATAGAGCCACACCCAAGGGCTACAATTGAAAAAGATAGAATTTGGTTGAAAAACAAAGATCATCTTATTGAAGAAAATCTTTATGTCGCTGGAACATTAGCGGGTTGGCGCAGTCAATTTTCAATGGCTTGTGGTAGCGGATCGCATGTGGCAACAGATATTTTAACGCTTTGGAATGATGGGAAACATACTAAAGTGCACGATAAGATTATATAAATCTTACTCCTTAAAACTAGGATATTCTGTACTTAAAAGAATCACTTCCTGTACCATAATATCTTCCTTATTTATAATTTCTTCAAAGGCATTATCGTCAAATAACTGAAGTGCAAGGGTTGCTTTTATCAGAAGCCTGATCTCATCATTATAGGCAACGAAAGTAATGTTGGTGCGTTCTTGCTTATTTATATAGTCCTGAAAACGTACAACGATATCTTCACTAACTTCAAAATTATTAATGAAATCGTATTTAGTGACATTCTCATAGATGCTTCTATTTTTATCTAATTCTTCAAACACAAAATAGCCAAAATGACCTCTTCGTCTTAAATAATTTATCGTTTCATTATCAAACAAGCGATCCACCGGCACAAAAACATCTGGAATGATGCCACCTCCTCCATAGACTACTTTTCCTTTTGGTGTTGTAAATTTTAAGGAATCATCTACCACTATACTTTCTTCATCTGCCAATTCCCCAGTTCTTAAACGTTTGTAATAATCATTGTAATAATTATCGCTATCACCATTGACATAAGGCCGTTGAATGGAACGACCTGTTGGTGTATAATATCTAGAAACCGTAAGTCGGACTGCGCTACCATCGCCTAATGCCATTTCGCGCTGCACCAATCCTTTGCCATAGGAACGTCTCCCGACTATAATACCTTTGTCATTATCCTGAAGTGCACCTGCAATAACTTCACTAGCCGATGCCGAATTTTCATTAATCAGAATATAAATTTCGCCTTCTTCGAAATCACCACGCCTTGTTGCATAAGTCCGTTCTTCCTTTCCCTTTTTATCTCTTGTAAATAAAATGAGCTTATCATCTTCTAAAAATTCGTCTGCAATTTGCTCTGCAATACCTAAAAATCCTCCAGGATTACCCCTTAAATCTAAAGCTAATTTTGTCGCTCCTAAATCTTTCAGTTCATCCAGAGCATCCTTAAATTCCATAAAAGTAGATTCCGCAAAACGGTTCATTTTAATGTATCCCAAATCGTCGGTTAACATATATGCAGCATCAACACTTTTAATCGGAATCTCTTTTCGCTTTACATCAAACTCCAATAATTCGTCTTCGCCTTTTCTAAAAACGGTCAGTTTTACGGTACTATTCTTTTTACCTCTGAGTTTTTTACCTAATAAATCGTTATCAATTTTGCGGCCATAAAGTGTATCTCCATCTGCATAGAGAATACGGTCACCACTCATAATTCCTGCACGTTCACTTGGACCTCCTTCTGTCGGTTTTACAACAGCAATACTATCTTTATAAGGATAGAAATTCACACCAATACCCACAAAATTACCTTTCATGTTTTCAGTAATTCGCTCTAAATCTTCCTTTGGAATGTATGATGAATGTGGATCGAGATTATTTAAAATTCCGTTAACCGTAACATCAACAATACTATCGGTATTTACATCTTCTACGTATTCGTAATCGATATAATCTATTAAACGGTTGAGTTTATCTTTTTTGCTGTTGGTAGAAAAAAGGTTGTCTGAAGTATCTGTAAAATTTAATCGTCCACCAATAATAACACCTGCTGCAATCGCAAGTCCTATAATTAGCGGTATGTATTTGTTTTTTGTTGCCATATTATTTCCCATGAAAATGGGAATCTCAATCTATATCTTCAATTAATTCTAATTCTATGCCTGCTCTTTCCAAAAATTGTAAACCAGAATCATCTTTATAACCTTGCTGATAGACTACTCTTACAATTCCTGCCTGATGAATTAATTTACTACATTCTTTACATGGTGACAGCGTAATATATAACGTCGCACCTCTACAAGATTGTGTTGAGGATGCTACTTTTAATATCGCATTAGCTTCAGCATGTAACACGTACCATTTGGTATAGCCTTCGTCATCCTCACAGTAATTCTCAAAACCTGTTGGTGTACCATTGTAGCCATCAGAAATTATCATTCTATCCTTTACAATAAGTGCGCCAACTTGTTTGCGTTTGCAATGGGATAATTTTCCCCATTCTTTGGCAATGCGTAGGTAAGCTTTATCGTAACGTAATTGTTTTGTGTGTGGCATTAATTCTTATTCTAATACAAATGTACTTAGTAGTAACGAATATAAACGCTTCGTATTTTATAACCAATTTACTAGCCGTTAAAGTTTTACCAAACTTTAGCTATTACTTAGCAAATCACTTCCTAAAATCATGGGAATAACTAAACCAATCACAATAGATGAACATACCATAACCCAATCGCGACGGGAAACTCTAAAAATCGTTTGGCATAGAAAACCAATAAACAAAACGATAAATACAATGATAACTTGGGCTATTTCAATACCTAGAGCAAATTCAATCAATAGTTCCAATTTATTTTGAGACTGACCGGCAAACATTTTAAATTCCCTCGCAAAACCCAACCCATGAACGAGCCCAAAAAACAAGGTTGCAAAAAACAACAGACCTACTTTATTACTATGCGTTTTTCTACTCGCCGTAAATAAATTATAAATAGCTGCCACTAAAATGGTAATTGGAATAAGAAACTCCACCAGTTTACTATTGACCGTTACAATACCGTAAGAGGCTAAAATTAAGGATAATGTATGCCCTAAAGTAAACATGGTAATGAGTAAAAGCACACGTTTCCATCCTTTAAAAACATAAGGCACAGCTAAAACCATTAGGAAAAGCACATGGTCGTAGCCGTTGATATCTAAAACATGGTTCATGCCATATTGAACATTAAACCAGAAATTATCTAACATAATTAATTCATTTGGGATGCTTCAAAGTTACGATTAAAAGACTATACGCCTCTGTTAAAATAAAGTGAATAAAATTTGCGTATTACTGATTTCTTTCGGAATATTGTACTTCACAAAGTTCAAATAAAGTATTGAAATGTTATCAAGAAAGGCAGAGGGATTAGACCCAATGAAGCCTTAGCAACCCTTAAACTTATTAAGAAGGTGCTAAATTCTACGTAATTACCGATTCATTTATCGTGTGATTAGATAGATAACCCAACGTAATTACGATCTGTAATTCAAATTCTTTTTAGCATTTTACTATAAACTATATCCTCAAGGATTTGGTATTTTGATTTGTTAAAAAATAGAAATGAGCTCAAAACACATTGAAACACAAGCCATACGAACGCAAATAGAACGTACGGAATTTTTAGAACATTCTAGTCCGTTATATCTAACGTCGAGTTATGTTTTTGAAGATGCTGAGGATATGCGCGCTTCTTTTGCAGATGAAAAAGAACGCAACATTTACAGTCGGTATTCCAATCCAAATACGTCCGAATTTGTAGAAAAAGTATGTTTAATGGAAGGTGCCGAACGTGGCTATGCCTTTGCTTCTGGGATGTCAGCAGTGTTTTCAACATTTGCGGCTTTATTGGATTCCGAAGACCATATCGTATCTTGTCGAAGTATTTTTGGCTCAACTCAAACCTTGTTCAATAATATTTTACCGAAGTGGCATATTTCTACTAGCTATTTCAAAATTGATGAATTAGATAACCTCGAAAGTCTCATTCAGCCCAACACCAAATGCATTTATGCAGAGAGCCCAACAAATCCAGCTGTTGATATTTTAGACTTAAAACGATTGGGCGACATCGCAAAAAAACACAATCTTTTATTTATAATTGACAATTGTTTTGCCACACCCTATTTACAACAGCCCATTAAATTTGGGGCTGACTTAGTGATTCATTCTGCAACGAAATTAATGGACGGCCAAGGACGGGTTTTAGGAGGTGTAACGGTTGGCTCAGCCGATTTAATTCAGAAAATCTATTTGTTTTCCAGAAATACTGGTCCTGCATTATCACCGTTTAATGCATGGGTGTTATCAAAAAGTTTGGAAACCTTACCCGTTAGAATCGATAGACATTGTGATAGTGCATTAAAAGTGGCCGAATTTTTAGAATCTCATGATAACGTGAATTTTGTAAAATATCCATTTTTAAAAACGCATCCACAATACGATTTAGCCAAACAACAAATGAAGTTAGGCGGAAGCATTGTGGCTTTTGAAGTTAAAGGAGGTATTGAAGCTGGTCGAAAATTTTTAAATTCTATAAAGCTGTTATCACTATCCG
This sequence comes from Winogradskyella schleiferi, assembly GCF_013394655.1. Classification (NCBI taxonomy): domain Bacteria; kingdom Pseudomonadati; phylum Bacteroidota; class Flavobacteriia; order Flavobacteriales; family Flavobacteriaceae; genus Winogradskyella; species Winogradskyella schleiferi. The sequence continues at coordinate 258,489 of NZ_CP053351.1, read as the reverse complement.
CAAATTTAGGCGATACCAGAAGTATAGTGACGCATCCAGCATCTACGACACACGCTAAAATACCAGAAGATGTGCGTTTAGAAACTGGAATTACTGGAGGATTGATCAGGGTTTCTGTTGGATTAGAACATCCTGAAGATATTATTAACGATTTAAAACAAGCCTTAGAAAAATGAAATTAAACTAAACATTTAAATGTTTGGATTGTCCTCTTGAGGTTAATGAGAAACAAAATATATTTTGTTTAGAAATTACCGAGCGTAGCTCATTAGGGGTGTTTTAAAAACAAAAAACTATGAGCAAAATAAAAGAAGAATTACAAAAACGAATCTTAGTCCTTGATGGCGCTATGGGAACCATGCTTCAGCAATATAATTTCACTGAAGAAGATTTTAGAGGCGAACGTTTTAAAGATTATCCTTCCTCCTTAAAAGGAAACAACGATTTATTGTCCTTAACGCAGCCCAAAGCCATTGCAGAAATCCATGCTAAATATTTTGAAGCTGGAGCAGATATCGTGGAAACCAATACATTTTCAGGAACCACAATCGCCATGGCAGATTACGACATGGAAGATTTGGTTTATGAATTGAATTTTGAATCGGCTAAGATCGCTAAACAAGTTGCCGATAAATTCACAAAAGCTAATCCCAATAAACCTCGCTTTGTAGCAGGAAGTATTGGCCCAACCAATAAAACCGCTAGTTTATCGCCAGACGTCAATCGACCAGAATATAGAGCAATAACGTTTAACGAATTACGAATGGCCTACAAGCAACAAGTCGAAGCATTAATTGATGGTGGTGTAGATATTCTTTTAGTGGAAACCATTTTTGATACACTCAATGCAAAAGCTGCGTTATTTGCCATTGAAGAAGTTAAGGAAGATCGAAACATCGATATTCCGATTATGGTTTCGGGAACGATTACCGACGCTTCGGGAAGAACCTTATCTGGACAAACGGTTGAAGCTTTTTTAACGTCAATTTCGCATATTCCGTTATTAAGTGTTGGTTTTAATTGCGCTCTTGGTGCTCAACAATTGAAACCTTATTTACAGCGTTTATCTAATGAAACTGAATTTTATACCTCAGCACATCCAAATGCAGGTCTACCAAATGCATTTGGGGAATACGATGAATCACCAAAACAAATGCAACACTATATTGAAGACTATTTAAAGGACGGTATCATTAATATCATTGGTGGTTGTTGTGGCACGAGTCCAGCGCATATCAAAGCGATTGCTGATGTGGCGAAAAATTACAAACCAAGAATCCCATCCCTAATCCCTTCCCTATAGGAAGGGACTAAAAATGTTATAAATGAAACGAAATTCAACTCATGAAACGAAAAAAGCCTCTTCCCTTGGGGAAGAGGTTGGAGATGGGAAATATTTAACACTTTCCGGACTTGAACCTTTAGTGGTAACACCAGAAAGTAACTTTATCAATGTTGGAGAACGTACCAATGTAACTGGTTCACGTAAATTTTTACGCTTGATAAAAGAGGAAAAGTACGACGAAGCCTTAGAAGTTGCAAGAGACCAAGTCGATGGTGGTGCACAGATTTTAGATGTCAATATGGACGAAGGTATGCTCGATGGCGTCCATGCCATGACCACATTCCTAAATCTTATTGCCTCAGAACCAGATATATCTCGAATCCCATTAATGATCGATAGTTCAAAATGGGAAATCATTGAAGCCGGACTGCAAGTTGCACAAGGAAAATGTGTGGTTAATTCCATAAGTTTAAAAGAGGGCGAAGCCGAATTTAAGCATCAAGCTAAATTGGTTAAACGCTATGGTGCAGCCGTTATTGTTATGGCTTTTGATGAAGATGGTCAAGCAGATAATTATGACAGGCGTATAGAAATCTGCAAACGTTCCTATCATATTTTAGTTAACGAACTCAACTTCCCTCCACAGGATATCATTTTCGATCCCAATATTTTTCCCGTAGCCACAGGCATGGATGAACATCGTAGAAATGCCATCGACTTTTTTGAAGCTACCAAATGGATTCGTGAAAATTTGCCTTATGCCAACGTTTCAGGTGGTGTGAGTAATGTGTCGTTTTCTTTTAGAGGTAATAATGTGGTGCGTGAAGCCATGCACTCATCGTTTTTATATCATGCCATAAAAAATGGTATGAACATGGGTATTGTAAATCCGACGATGCTTGAAATTTACGACGAAATAGACAAAGATTTATTAGAACTCGTTGAAGATGTGCTATTCGATAGAAACGATGATGCCACAGAACGCTTATTGGATTTTGCAGAAGAACTTAAGGCAAAAGGTTCAACCTCTACAAGCAAAGATGCAGCAGTGCAGGAATGGCGGAACGAACCTTTACAGGTTAGAATCACGCATGCATTAGTGAAAGGTATCGATGCCTTTATCATTGAAGATGTTGAAGAAGCTAGATTAGCTTCAAATAAACCCATTGAAGTCATTGAAGGGCATTTAATGATTGGTATGAATGTGGTCGGTGATTTATTCGGCAGTGGAAAAATGTTTTTGCCACAAGTGGTGAAATCTGCTCGTGTGATGAAAAAAGCCGTTGCCTATTTGCAACCTTTTATTGAAGCCGAAAAAGATGGAAAACAAGAGTTTGCAGGCAGAATTTTAATGGCCACTGTAAAAGGAGATGTTCACGATATTGGAAAGAACATTGTAAGTGTGGTTTTAGGTTGTAATAATTACGAAATTATTGACCTTGGTGTTATGGTACCACCAGAAAAAATTGTGGAGACCGCTATTAGGGAAAAGGTAGATATCATTGGGCTTAGCGGACTAATTACACCATCGTTAGATGAAATGGTATATGTCTCTAAAGCCCTTGAAAAGCAAAGCATAGAAATTCCATTGATAATTGGTGGAGCCACTACCTCTAGAGCACATTCAGCTGTGAAGATTGCACCACATTATAGCAATACCGTAGTTCATATTAACGATGCCTCAAGAGCTGTAACCGTTGTTGGCGATTTGTTGAAAAAAGACAGTAAAGTTTATAAAGAACAGATTCGAGAAGAGTATGATGCGTTTAGGGAACAATTTTTAAAACGTACCAAGAAAAAAGAATATTTGACGATTGCTGAAGCTCGAAAAAACAAATTCAAAATTAATTGGAATACTTCTGAAATAGTGAAACCAAAACATTTAGGCATTCAGGTTTTAGAAGATTTTGACCTTACCAAACTTGAAGATTTTATCGATTGGTCGCCATTTTTTAGAAGTTGGGATTTACATGGGAAATATCCAGCGATTTTAACCGATGAAGTGGTTGGAAAACAAGCCACAGAATTATTTGACGATGCACAAGAATTACTGAAACGGATTTTTGATGAAAAACTGTTGAAAGCAAAAGGTGTTTTCGGATTGTTTCCTGCAAATACTGCAAATGATGATGATATTGAACTAGAAGTATCCGAAAGTCATGCTGAACTTGATTCAGCATCTGTAAAAGAAGAAACGTACAAATTATTAACCCTTCGTCAACAATCCAAAAAAGCCCAAGGCAAACCAAACATAGCCTTAGCCGATTTCATTGCACCAAAAGCAACAGGAAAACAAGATTATATGGGCTGTTTTTGTGTGTCCACAGGATTTGGAACCGCAGAACTCGCAGCAAAATTTGAAGCCGATCATGATGATTATAATTCCATTATGATTAAAGCTTTGGCAGATCGTTTAGCCGAAGCCTTTGCTGAATATTTACACAAAGAGGTAAGAACACAACACTGGAGTTACGCTAAAAATGAGAACTTATCTAATGACGACCTAATTAAAGAAAGTTATGAAGGCATCAGACCAGCACCAGGTTATCCAGCATGTCCGGACCATTTAGAAAAGAAAACCATATGGAAAATTTTAAATGTTGAAGAAAACATCGGTGTTAAGCTAACTGAGAGTTTAGCGATGTGGCCAGCAGCAAGTGTAAGTGGTTATTATTTTGGCAATCCTGAAGCCAGATATTTTGGATTGGGAAAAATTAAAGAAGATCAAGTTGAGGATTATGCTAAAAGAAGAGGTGTTTCAGATGAAGAGGCGACAAAATGGTTGAGTCCTAATATCGCAGACTAGTGCGTTAGCGATTGTAGTGGCATCCTTTTTAGAGGCACGATAAAAAGATATAACGGAAAGCGCGACCCTAGTGGTAACGCCAAAATAAATAAAAAAATGTCCCCTTTGAAGTTAAAGGGAGTTTTAAAGAGATATCCACTTGCGTGGGCAATATTATGAAAGTAACAGAACACATAAAAAACGCTAACGGAAAAACCTTATTTTCCTTTGAAATAATTCCACCAAAAAAGGGAAATAGCATTCAGCAATTATATAATAATATTGATCCTTTAATGGAATTCAATCCTCCGTTTATTGATGTAACAACGTCCAGAGAAGAATATCTTTATATTAAAAAAGATGGGCTTTTGGATCGAAAAATCACACGAATGCGACCAGGAACCGTTGGTATTTGTGCAGCCATAAAGCATAAATATGACATAGATACGGTTCCACATGTGTTGTGTGGAGGATTTACAAAGGAAGAAACCGAATATCTGCTCGTCGATTGCCATTATTTAGGGATTGAAAATGTGATGGCTTTGCGTGGTGATGCCATGAAGCATCAACAATATTTTGAAGCGTGTGATGGTGGACACCAATTTGCAAAAGGTTTGGTGAGTCAGATTCAAAACCTGAACAAAGGGAAATATTTACACGACGTGCTTGAAGCCGATGATAAATCCGATTTTTGTATTGGTGTTGCTGGTTATCCCGAAAAACATATAGAAGCACCTTCCCTAAAAACCGATTTAAAACGTTTAAAAGAAAAGGTGGATGCAGGAGCGGATTATGTCGTCACTCAAATGTTTTTTGATAATAAAAAGTTTTTCGAATTTGTTGAAGCCGCAAAAGCTGAAGGGATAAATGTGCCTATTATTCCTGGTATAAAACCTATTGCTGTGAAGCGACACTTACAATTGTTACCTCAAGTTTTTAAAATAGATTTACCACAGGATTTAATTGAAAGTGTTGAAAATTGTAAAACAAATCAAGACGTAAGACAGGTTGGTATTGAATGGGCAATAGAACAATCTAAAGAGCTTCAAAACGCTGGTGTGCCTGTTTTACATTATTATTCTATGGGGAAAAGTGATAATGTGAAAGCTATTGCTTCTGCTTTGTTTTAAAATACACTTTGAGGTTTTAAAAAGACAAGTTAAGAGGTATAAAAATAATACAAGATTATAAATTCAATGTCTATATTTGTTAGGGCTTTAGTTTCTGAGCGCCCCAGAAAATAATATTTACCTCGAACAAAATTCGCAACATGAATACCCTAAATAAAGCATCCCGATTACTCCTAATCGTTTTATCAATATCCTGCTTCAATTGTAAAAATGACACCAATAAAAAGCCAACTGAAAAAAGCAGTCCAATAGTTACGAAGACTACAAATCATGAGCTTCTAATTGTAAAGCCCGAAAACATAAACACTCCTGAAGGCATGGTTTGGGTTGAGGGAAAAACATTTACACAAGGTGCTAAACCAAGCGATCAATTTGCTATGATACGCGAAAAACCGGCACACCAAGTTAAGGTTGATGGCTTTTTTATCGATGTCACCGAAGTTACCAATAAAGAATTTAAAGCTTTTGTTGATGCCACAGATTATGTCACTGTTGCCGAACGACCAATAGATTGGGAAGAAATGAAAAAAGAGCTACCTGAGGGTATCGCCAAACCTCATGATTCCATCTTACAACCAGGAAGTTTAATATTTAATAAGGATGTGAATGCGGTTGCGAATATGGATAATTACAGCCAATGGTGGACCTGGAAAATCGGCGCCAATTGGAGACAACCTGAAGGTCCAAACAGCTCAATTGAAGGACGTGATAATTTTCCAGTTGTCCATATTGCTTTAGAAGATGCCGAAGCCTATTGCAAATGGGCAAACCGACGTTTACCGACCGAAGCCGAATGGGAATCTGCAGCCCAAGGGAATGCAACCGATAATATATTTACTTGGGGAAATGATCCTGAAATTCTAATCGATAAAGCTAATACATGGCAAGGCACATTTCCTGTTAAGAATGAAAGTGTCGATGGTTTTGAATTGATTGCTCCAGTAAAATCATACGAACCCAATAGTATTGGAATTTATGATATGATGGGTAATGTATGGGAACTGACCAGTGATCTTTTTAATGTGAATTATTATAAGGACATTGACACGTCAGAGCCACTGATTAATCCGCAAGGTGCAAAAACAGCCTATAGCCCATCGAATCCGTATCAGGCAGAGCGTGTTATAAAAGGCGGTTCTTTTTTATGCCATGCCTCGTATTGCGCTAGTTTTAGGATTTCAGCTCGTATGGGAATGAGTCCAGATTCAGGATCTGACCATGCTGGTTTTAGAACTGTTGCTACGGTTGAGATGCTTCAGGATTAACAAAGTGAGTTCAAATATTCTGATTCTCGATAAAATTTTACACATTCTCAATTGTAAATCTTTATCTTGAACCTATCCCCCAATTGTAATCATACTCCTGTTTTTAGAGTGTTGTTTTGGGTCATTGAACAATTCAAAACTATCCATGCCTCCTCGTACTGGTAATTTTTTATAAATTGCTTCGGCTATATAGTCTTCAATGGATTCTTGATTTCTTAAAGCGGTCAGTATATCGGTTTCGTTATTTGAAAACAGGCAATTTTTTATCTTGCCATTGGCCGTTAAACGAATTCTATTACAACCATCACAAAACGGATTACTCACCGAACTAATAATTCCGAATTGGCCTTTGTAACCAATAATTTTATAACTCCTTGACGTGAAATTTTGTTCATTCTGCAATTTTATGAGTTGATTCGCCCCAAAATAATGTGTTGTTTGTTCCAGAATTTCATGTTGTGTCACCAATTTGGATTTATTCCAGTTATTACCATCAAATGGCATAAACTCTATAAAGCGAATTGAAATCGGTAAGTCTTTGGTGAGCTTAATAAAATCAGTAATTTCATTATCGTTAAATCCTTTAATCAGGACAACGTTTAATTTGACTTTAAAACCATTTTCAATAAGTAAATGGATGTTATTATAGGCCTCTGTAAATTGATCTCGTCTGGTTATGTGATTGAATTTTTCTTCATTTAAAGTGTCTAAACTCACATTGATATTGTTGAGTCCATAAGTTTTAAAATCATCAATAAATCTATCCACAAGAATGCCGTTTGTGGTAATGGATAGTATAGTATTTAAAGTGGATAAACGCTTTAAAATTTCGGAAAAATCTTTTCTAACGAGTGGTTCTCCACCTGTTAACCTGATTTTATCGACGCCATTTGCGACAAACACTTTTGCAATTTCAAAGACTTCATCTGCATTCATTAAATGTTGCCTTGGTGTTAATTGTACACCTTCGGACGGCATACAATAGGTACAACGCAAATTGCATTTTTCGGTCAACGAAATTCTTAGGTAGTTGTGTTTTCTACCTAAAGTATCGGTTAAAATGTTGTCTTGTTTTTGCATTATTAATGTTGTTGGCCTTTTAGTATTTTGAACACATGTGTTAAGTGCGGAAAAACAGCGTCCATGGATTCTTTTGCACCATTGGTAGAACCTGGTAATGCCAAAATTAGGCAATCGCCAATTGTCCCGGCAACGCTTCGAGATAACATGGCATAAGGCATGCGTTCTTGTCCATAAGTTCTAATGGCTTCTTCCACGCCAGGGATTCTTCGTTCTAAAATAGGCTCTAATGCTTCAGGTGTAACGTCTCTATAAGATAAGCCAGTTCCTCCCGTAAATATGACTAGATTGGACGTTTCGGAATATAAAATTGCTTTGTTTCGTATGGCTTCTATTTCATCAGGAATAATATCATAATTGCTGATTTTAATAGCGCTTTGTTTCAACTTCTCAATAATTGCTTTTCCTGCTCTATCTTCCTTTTTACCTTCAGAAATTGAGTCGGAACACACAATAACACTCGCTTTTAATTGTGATCGATGCTTCGTTTTAAAACTGCTTTTACCTCCACTTTTTTCTACTAATTTTATGTTTCCTATTTCAATTTGTTTATCAATAGGCTTTAACATATCGTACATGGTCAATGCTACAACAGAAGCTCCATGCATGGCCTCCACCTCAACACCTGTTTTATAAATGGTCTTTATGGTAAGGCTGATTTTCACACTTAAACCTTCAATTTTATAAGTGATTGCCGTAAATTCAATCGGCAAAGGATGGCAATCAGGAATCACATTATGTGTGGTTTTTACCGCAAACAATCCAGCGGTTTTAGCCATTTCAAAAACGTTTCCTTTTGGCACAGCATTGTTGTTGAGCGCATCGATTGTTTCTTGCTTACTCACTTTTACAATGGCTTCTGCTGTGGCAACCCGAAGCGTTTTAATTTTATGTGTGATATCTACCATTACTACTATTTATTATTTGTTCACTTTCCATTGATGTGAATCGTCGTCAAAAATCTCCTTTCCAAATAAAGGCACTTTCTTTTTTACGATATTGACAAGATATTCCGTTGCATCATAAACCTCCTTACTGTGTTTTGCCGAAACAAACACAAAAAAGCAAATCTCGCCTACTTTTATTTCGCCCAAACTATGGTAAATATGCATGCAGGTTAAATTGAAGGTTTTAAATGCTTTTTCACGGATACCTTCCAATATTGGATTTGCCATGTCTTCGTAACACGTAAAATCTATTCCAGCAACGGTTTTATTTTTAATTTCATCTGCCCTAACTTGACCCAAGAAAATATTGTGCGCACCAATGTTGTGCTTGGTTTGGTGTTTGGCAATAGCATCTGCAATAAATTCTGGTGTTATTGGACCTTTAATAAATACATTTTTCATTTTCTATATCATTTTGAATTTTAATTGCACCTCCTGAAATGTTCTTTACATCGCTAAATCGATGCTGTTTTAATATTTTGATAGCTTCTAAACTTCGTCTTCCGCTTTGGCAAAAAATGGCGTAACTTTTGTTTTTATCTAATTTTTTTAATTCCGTTTCTAAAACCGATAATGGCATCTGGATGCTGTTTGGCAATGTTAATTTTGGAGTTTCATGCAACTCTCGAACATCTATGAAAATGGTCTTTTTTGAAATCGCTTCACTTACACATATAGCTTCTATCTTATGCGTTTTATATTCTGAATTAAAAAATGCTTCGTCAATAATTTTAGTTTCCGTTTTATTGAAATTGATACTATTCTGCGTGTTATTTAAAGTGTTATAAATAAGTAATTTTCCAGATAATATGTCACCTGTTTCTAATACCATTTTAATAACTTCATTAGCTTGAAGCATGCCGATAAAACCAACAGTAGTGCCTAAAACACCAGCATCTTCACAGTTATTTATTTTGGTATTATTATTTTTAAATAAACATCGATAGGTTGGTCCGTTTTTATAATTGAAAACCGAAACTTGTCCTTCAAATCGATAAATGGAACCATAAACAAAAGGTTTGTCCGCAATGATACAAGCGTCATTTATAAGATATCTGGTTTGAATGCTATCTGTTGCATCAACAATAATATCATAGATTTTAAAAATTTCTATGGCATTTTCGCCAGATAAATAGTATTTATAAACTTGAATTTTTACATTAGAATTCAAAGCTTCCAGCTGTGTTTTAGCGACTGTTACTTTTTGCTGGTTTACTGTTTTTTCGGTATATAAAATCTGGCGATGCAAGTTACTTTCATCAATGGTGTCGCCATCTATTATTCCGATGGTTTCAATTCCCGAAGCCGTTAAATACGGCAAAATTGCACATCCCAAACCTCCTGCGCCAACAACTAATATTTTTGCGTTTTTTAGTTTTTGTTGTCCAGTTTCCCCAACTTGTGGTAATTGTATTTGTCGTTTATAGCGTTCCAAAATCAGCCTCCTGCAAATGGTGGTAGCAACGCTATTTCGTCACTATCCGTTAATTTAATTGTACTGTCCATTTCTACTAAGTTTTGATTTAATGCTATTGAAACTTCCAGTGCGTGAAGATTGTATTTTTCCTTTAAAAGCGCCATACAATCTGAAATATTTAAATCTGCCACAGCCATTTGTTCTTCACTACATTTTACTGCTTCTGCAATTGCACCATAATATTTTATAACTGCCATTTTACTTTTTTTTATTGACCAAGTCTCTCGTCACCTGATTCATTTTTTCGACTTTTTCTTCAAAATTGCCTTTTATTGATTTTCTAAATTCGTTGAGATTGAGAACCATTTCATTGATATCTTCTGGTATAACATCATCTAAAAACTGTCGGATACGTTTTGCTGTTGTTGGCGATTTTCCGTTGGTAGAAATAGCAATTTTCACATGACCTTTGGTGACGATGCCTCCTAAATAATAATCGCATTGGTCTGGTGTATCAGCTATATTTACTAACAAACATTTAGCTTTGGCCTCTTTGTTGATTTGTAAATTCACATCCAGATTATCGGTACAACCAATTACCAAATGTCTTTTTTCCAAATCTGTAATGTCATAAGCTTTCGCTGTTAATTGAACCGTTGGATGCTTGCTGGCCAAGTCTTTTAGCTCTTGCATAAACGCAATGGAAACCACTTCCACATTGGCATTCGGACTCGATTTTAAAAGAAAAGAGAGTTTCTCTAAACCAACATTTCCACCACCAACAATGAGCACATTCAGTTGGTGTACTTTTACAAATATTGGGTATAATTCATTTCTTTCCATAGTATTGGTTGATGTTATTTTTTCAGTGATAAATGTTGTAATTCTTCTTTTGAATTTACATTTTTTACTGCGTTTCTATCTTTCGTTCTAATTGTAATAATGTTATAATCTAGAGACTTTATTAAGTCTAAAAGTTTTAATTCATTATTTGCTATAGCATCTTTAAATGTTGAAGTTGTTTTTTTTGAATACACGCCAATTAATGGATATTCGCTTTGATTATCCACTAAATACGAAATTTCACTTTCGCTAATAGTTTTCAATAAATAGTTATTCAAAACCGTCGTAGTTATATTCGGAATATCACAACTCAGAATTAAATTAAATTCATCTTTTGAATGATTTAAAGCCGAATAAATTGCGCCAACAGGGCCTTTGTTTTCATAAATATCTGCAACTAACGGAAAACCAAATTGCTTATACTTTTCGTTTTTGGTTACTAAAACTATGTTTTGGGTTATGGGTTTTACGGCCTCAATAATATGTTCTATAAACGTTTTTCCTTTAAAAACAACCAAACCTTTCTCCTCTTGCATACGTGTACTTAAACCTCCACACAAAATATAAACTGATATATCGTTTTTAGTATGCATTTATATAAATGTTAGTTTAAAACAGGCGATTAATAAAACGACGGTTAGAATATATTTTAAAACGGTATTCGAAATTTTATGACTTCCATAAACAGCGCCAAAAAAACCACCAATTAATGCTATTGGGATTAATTTAAACGAATCCAATTCAACGTAATTATTAAAAGAATAACCAGAAATACCTGCAATGGAATTCGCAAAAATAAATAGCGCAGATACAGCAGCCACTTCTTTCATATTTCCCCAACCCAATAGAATAACGATAGGACTTAAAATAATGCCTCCTCCGATGCCAATCATTCCCGAAAATAGACCAATTAAAAAGCCAATGAATAAAGCCAGATGGATTTTAAAAGGAGTTTGGTTTTCTCTGTTTTCATTTGAGAAAAACAGGATTCTGAGAATAGCAACGAACAAAAAAAACGCCATAATTATTTTATAGACCTGAGCATCAATAGAAATATAACCGCCTAAAAATGCCGCTGGAACCGATGCTATGGCAAAAGGATAAAATAGATTCCAATTAAAATGACTGTGTTTTTTAAAATACCAAAATGAAATTCCGGAAATAAAAATGTTTAAGATTAATGCTGTTGGTTTTATGAAGTCCACAGGAAATGAAAATGCTGCCATCAGTGCAATGTAGCCACTTGCACCTCCATGTCCGACACTGGCATAAAGAAACGCAATGCCTATTAATGCCACGGAAAAAAAGACCCATATTTCTGGTGCCATTTCATTCATAGCGTTAACTTTTTATATTGCTCTTCTAAAAAATCGATACAGTTTTCATTTAGCGTTTCAAATTGACGAATTAAGGATTTCCCATACTCTGTAACTTTTGTTCCGCCGCCATTTTTTCCACCTATGTTCGTTACCAAAACAGGTTGATCCGCCAAAGTTTCTATCTCATTGAGTAAGTTCCATGCTTTTTTATAGGACATTTTTAATGTTTTTGCAGCTGCACTTATAGAGGCTGTTTTATCGACAGCTTTCAATAATTTAATGCGTCCGTAACCTATAAATGGTTGGCCCTCTTTTTCTATCCAAAGTCTAGATTTTATTTCCATTATAACTCTAGTTTTATGCATTCCACTTCATCTCCTATTTTAACTTCAGCTGTTTCAAAGTCCACACATATTAAGGCATTGCTCAAAGCATAAGTATATAGCATTGCTGAACTTTGACCGTGAAGCACTTCTACAGAACCCCCTTCTAATTTTGCCTTTAAAAAAAGTGTTTTTCCCGATGGATTTTTTATAGCTGATTTACTTTTCGCTATTAATTTCTGTAAATGGTTGTGTTTATAACCTGACATTTTTCTTAATAGCGGAAGCGCATAAATATAAAAACAGGTCAAAGCAGAGGCTGGATTCCCTGGTAATGCAAAAACGTAAGTATTCTCTTTTTTTCCAAACCATAAGGGTTTACCCGGTTTTTGGTTGATTTTGTAAAACAACTCTTCGACGTCATTTTCCAACAAGGCTTCTTTTACAAAGTCGTAATCGCCCACTGAAATTCCACCAGAAACCAATAGTAGATCTTTTGTGTTCAGTACATTTTCTATACTTGTTTTCGTGTCTTTATAATCGTCTTTTACACGAATGATTTCAATGTCTTTTACGCCTACTTTCCTTAATGCCGCTTTAAGCATTATGGAATTACTTTCATATATTTTACCTTGTTCTAAGTCTATTCCTGGTTTTTGCAGTTCATTTCCAGTGACCAATATGGCTACTTTTGGTGTTTTATAAACTGAAACAGTTGTTATACCTAAACAAGCCAAAAAACCAATTGCTGCTTCGTTTAGTTTAGTGTCTTTTTTTAAAGCTATGGCTCCTGCTTCAATCTGCTCACCCGTTTTACGGATGTTTGCACATTGTGATGCCATTTTTTGAATATGAATCTTGTCGCCTTCACGCTCAACATGCTCTTGCATAATTACGGTGTCCGCGTTGTCTGGCACTAAAGCTCCAGTAAAAATCCTGACGGCTTCGCCTTCTTTTAATATATGATTATTTGAGTCTCCAGCTTTGGATTCTCCAACAATGAAATACTTGTCTTTGTCTGAATATTTAAACGCATAACCATCCATTGCAGATTGCCTAAATGGCGGCATGTTTATAGGCGAAAACACATCTTCAGACAACACAAAATTAAGCGCCTCGTTGAGACTTACCACCTCGAAATGGTATGTTTTTGGAAATTCTGAAATTATAGCTAATGCTGTTTTAACTGAAATCATGTTGCTTTAAGCGTTATATCCTACCAAATATAACGAAGATTTTGCAGTATAAAACTTAGAAAAATGATTTTTATTTAATTGCGAATTGAAAAGCAACATGATGACGATATAGCACATAGATGAGTTAGTTTATTCTCAAACTAAAAATGCTCACTCATTTCAAAAAAGTGATTAAAAAACGTACCACAATTTTTAAAGATTAACTCTCAAGACTTCCTTTTAATTTAGAAGAAAATACCTGTTGCTGTTTTTTAAAGAAATCTTTTATAGATTTAAAATTGCTCATAAAACTATAAGGGATAAAATCAAATCTTAGCGTAATCTCGTTAGAATTATTGTGGGTAATTTTTAATCCATCTTCAATTTCAAAATCCAAGCAACTAAAACCGTGTATGCTTTCAATATGTCTATCTTTGGTAATGACACTGTTTTGGTTATCGCCTAGATAGAATCTAACTGTTGTATATTCACCAGCTACAAGATTAAGTCCGTTTTTAGACCTAAGAAAAACTCCTGTATACATGCCTTTTAGATTTAAAATTTGTTGCTTAAAATCAGTTACTGTATGCTCATTCCTCTGTTTATCTAAAACTGAAATTGCTCTAACATTAAGTGTCATTTCAGAAATTTCTTTTTTCAAAATATCATCATTCTTCAATATGATATCCTTCGTGGCTTTACGACTTTCGTTTTCCAATTGATCTATCATATATAATGCATAAGGCATTGTTTGCCATATTGTTGGGTAAGCTGATATATGTTTCATAGTACTTTTTTATGTTAACTTGATATATAAAATATCTTGGGTACAAAGTTCTAGAGAATCAACCTTTTTAAAAACATCATGCTTATCATATATATATATTATTTTAACCCTGTTAATAAAAGTTAAATTACAATTAGGTTAATATAATACACATAAAAGCTAAAAATGTATCTTTTTGTTCGCTTAAACTTTTAATGAGATAAAATACTGAGATTTTACTATGATTATAAATGATCAATGCGATTAATAAACTGATGGTCAATTCTATAATTCTAGGTAAAAAGGAAGGCCATTATGATAAAATTGAATCATGACTTAACCATATTTATAGCATTTTTTACATTGAAAAGACGAACAAAAGATTTAAAAAGTAGCAATGGAAGCATAGAATAATTCTGAATTTAGCATACGATATAGATAGTCAATTTTTCAATAAACAGCTTAAAAAACTGAAAGTAAAGCGTTCGAAGGCAGATAATTATTTGATTATAAAATATAGTTTAATAAATTCATATTATTGAATTCGGGAAACAAAATATGGATTGAAAATTCAGAAGTATATAAAATTTTCAACTCAGCCTCAGAAAATTTTTAGCTTGTTTCAATTGGTCTGGATGGTGGAATAAAATTGAGAAAACGAAATAAAAAAAAGCCCAAATAACAAGCTAATTATTCATTTTCAACACGTTACATAATTTAAGATATCGGTTAGGACTTTCAAGACATAAAAGACCCGATAAATATAAAAATTGGATGCCCTCCATTTGTATTCTCCAATTTTCAAATAGCTACATAATCCTGAAAAACATAAAATTGTCAAATAATAATGTCATCACTTATAGAACTACCAAATTTTTGTTCGTTGAAATAACATGAAATCCTAGAACTATCCATCAATTCTCATTGAATTTTACCAGAGCAAGTATCTCGTGAAATTCTACTTTTGAAATTTCTCATCTTTATCAAAATAGACTAATTATCGTAAAAGAAATTGTCGTCATTTTCACTATTGTGTCCAATCATTTGTTCTTCAGCCAATCAGAACAGGCTCTAGTCCAAGGGTGAGCAGTCTTATCTCTACCCAGACCAAAACCATGACCTCCTGTTTCGTAAATATGCATTTCTGAAGGAACATCGTTTTCTTTTAGTCCCAAATAATATTGAATACTATTTTCAACAGGAACCGATTTGTCATCCGTTGCGTGTACCAAAAATGTTATCGGTGTATCGGAATTTATATGAGTTTCGTTAGAGTAAGCTTCAATATCTTCGTTGGAAGGTGATTCTCCCAATAATTTTTTTCTTGAACCATTATGTGTAATTGACTCGTCCATTGAAATCATTGGATAAATCAATATTGAGAAATCTGGTCTTGCACTAGTTTTATCTTCTACTTTATAAACTTCCTTATCAAATTGAGTAGATAATGTTGCAGCCAAATGACCTCCAGCCGAAAAACCCATAACACCTATTTTATCTTTGTCAATACTCCAATTGTCAGCAGTGCGTCTTACATATCGCATTGCTCGTTGCGCATCTTGTAGTGGTGCAATACTTTTGTCTTTCATTATGGCATCTTTTGGCAATCGGTATTTAAGTACAAAAGCTGTAATACCAAGTGAATTTAACCATTCGGCCACTTTATAACCTTCTTTATTAATTGCTAAATGATGATAGCCTCCTCCAGGACAAATAACAATTGCTGTTCCGTTTGATTTTTCTGGTTTGAAAACTGTTAATGTCGGAATACTGACTTGCTCTAAACTAGACACTACAGAATCTTTTATGATTTCAATTTCTTTAAATTCTGAATTTTCTATGGCGTTTGGAATTTTATCGCTCCATAGTTGAATGACTTTACGGTCTTTTTGAGCAAAACAACTGAGGAAACAAAAGAAGGTTATAAACAGTATATATTTTGACATTAATGTCATCCTAATTTGTTTTAGTGAAAGCCTCAAAACCTTCAACTTTTTCATTTAAAGCCTTGACAGCTAATTTTGCGACTTCTGTAGCTCCGAAAACGGACAAGTGTGTATTGTCTTCTTTCCCATCAGGAAAATATGAAACTTCATTTGGTTGATAATGTAAATGCATTTTTTTAGAGCCTTCAACGCCATAGGATTCTTCCATTTTTTCGGTTATATACAACAGATCGATAAATGGTACATCATACTCTTGTGCGACCAAACGCGTTTCCAAAGGATAAGCGCCGTGTGTACCGATTAAAGTTCCTTCTTCATTAAAATTTCGTCTAACGATAGACGTGAATAAAATTGGTATGGCTCCTTTTTCTCTACTTTCTGTTACAAACCTTATTAAATGATGTCTGTAAGCTGTATGTGGATTGGTATAGCGTTTAGGGTTGGTAATTTTTTGGTCGTTATGTCCAAATTGGATAAACACATAATCCCCTTCTTCCAATTTCTTGTAAACTGAATCCCATCGTCCTTCAGTTATAAAGCTTCTAGTACTTCTACCGTTTACAGCATGGTTTTTTACAGTTGCCTTATCGTTCAAAAATTGTGGTAACAGCTGGCACCAACCGCGTTCAGGATTTTCATCTGGATTAATTTTATCTGACATCGTTGAATCTCCGATGGTATAAATGGTAATGTTCTGTTTTTTTTGTTCTGTTTCAGCTGGCTTTTCTTCTTCTTTACACGATTGAAATACCACTAAAATTAAAAGAAAATAGATTTTAAAATGTTTCATACCATTCTGTTTTAGATGTTTTTTTATCGTTACCTAATACGTTTTTAATTGTATATGCCTCAGATTCTCGTTTTTTTAGTTGATGCGACCATTCCACTCTTTTCTTTGGTTTAAAACTTTTGCCATAGTTTTTATATTCTGCATAAAACGTAGTTTTTTCAGCTTCTGGTTTAGACCAATTGTGCCAACCTTCAGGTAAAATATGTGTACTTAAATCGCAATTTATAAAAACGGTTTGCGCATAAATACGCCAAGGTCTTCCTAAGTAAACCTCATCTACATCTTTATCTGCAGTGAGTTTGCAGTCTTTAAAAACATATCCAAATAATGAATCTTTTGGTGTTGAAGCTGCTGTTATGTAAGAGTTCTTTTTACTGTGAATTTCGCAATTTTCAAAAAATGCTGTGGCACTTCCGAAGATAAAATCTGTGGTACCTTCGATATAACAATCTTTATAATATTGCTTGCCTTTTCCTGAGGCATACAAGGTATCCTGATTGCCTAAAAGTTTACAGTTTACAACAGCCACCTCATCTGAAAACACTGATAATGCTACTGCTTGACCAACTCTACCCGAAGAATTTTCAATAGTTAAATTTTTGAGTATTACGTTGTTCGCTTCAACCAACAATGTGTAGGTGTAAAAGGTGCTATTTCTGCCTAGACCTACTTTATTAAAATAATCGTCGTATGTAATTATGGTGTTTTCCTTGCTTTCGCCAACCAACTGAATATTAGAATTCCATTCGTGAATTTTAACTTTTTCCTTATAAATCCCATTTTTAACGTGAATAGTAACTCTATCGTAAGGAAAAGATTTGGTGTTATTAATGGCTTCTTGAATACTGACATAATCCCCAGAGCCATCTTTAGCGACCGTAATATTTAATTCGTCTTTATGTTTCTTAGTCCTTTTTTTTTTGAGACTTGATTTCCATATAGGATAAGCGTCTAAAACCAATTGTGGGTCGCTTTTGTACCATGCGTAGCCATTTCTGCGCTCATCTCCGATATCTTCTAATTTCCATTTTTTTATACCATCTCTATCGCAGAAAAAAGGTTTGTTGTCTTCCAAGTTCATAAAACGCGCCCAAATTGCTGGTGCAGTTTCATCTGGAATCATTCTTTTATCTACAATTTTACCGACTCCATTATAAATTCTATCTTTTCTTAAGCCTGTTATTTTTACTTTTTCGAACCAAGTAACAGCACTATTTATGGCATTTATGATGTCTTTTGAAGGATTTTCAATAGACATTAATAACAATACAATATGTGCTGATTCTGCACCACTTAAAGATTTTAGCTCAAAAGACCTTGCATCTGCTGGTTCTAGAGTCACCTCATCATGCTGTGCACACCAAGCTGTTAATACACCATTTTGTTTGTATTGGGTTTTAAGAATACAATCTATCCCTTT
The DNA here is from genome assembly GCF_013394655.1 of Winogradskyella schleiferi. NCBI lineage: Bacteria > Pseudomonadati > Bacteroidota > Flavobacteriia > Flavobacteriales > Flavobacteriaceae > Winogradskyella > Winogradskyella schleiferi. Next base: position 239,998 of record NZ_CP053351.1, on the reverse strand, counting down.
ATTAAAAGCAGTAGTTATTTTTTGTAGCTGAGCCTCAAATGGTTTAATGGTGTAAACGCCAGAATCGTCAATAAGTGCTTTCAAAAGCTTCATGATGTTTACCATTGAATCGTCATTGTAGGTAATGTGCGTGTAATAGCCTTTTCTTAAAGGGTAAAATTGCGGCCAACCACCATTATCATATTGTGCTTCTAAAATATAATCAACACCTTTTAAAAAGGCTTTTTTATAGGCTTCGCGTTTAGTTTGTCCATATATTTTAGACAAAAACAATAATTCTTGTATGGTCGCTCCATTATCTGTTGTAGCACCTTCGTTTGTTTTCTTTTTAAGTAGTAATTCTTCCTTTTGTTCTTTCGACAGTGGATGGTGCATTTGCACATTTTTTGGCCAGCCGCCAATATCGCGTTGGTAAAGCAATACATTTTCGGCTATTTGTTTGGCTTCATCTGTAGCAAACCATTTCGATTCTTTATTATGAATCATGTTTTGCCAAGACTTGTCATGTACTTGGGCGTTTATATTTGAGCCTAGGACTAAAGTAATTACCAAAAGGACAAAAGATTTTATATTTTTTATTTGCATCATTTTTAATTTAAAATTAAACTCGCTATAGGAACTTTGGTGTATTCTACATCTTCTTTATTGGTTGCATAAGACACATAAAGATAATCTTCCCAAACAAAGGATTTTGGATAATGGTAGCCTAATCTTTTATACTTTCCTTCGTAATGTAGTGATTGAATTGTGTTACCACCTTTTCTAAGAACATATGATGTGTTGAATAAATTTCCATTTTTGCTCAGGGTCAATGCTAAAGGCATCCTTGATTTATTATTTACAGGATTATTAATTATATACGAAAATCCATTATTAAAATTACCTGCACTTTGTTTAGACCGAGAATCTGGCATATTAGTGACTACAGGAATTGTCCATGTTTCTCCTCGATCTTTACTCATGGAAGCTAAATTAAAATAGGTACTGTTTTGATCTCTAAATACCATAACTAGACTATTATTGTTTTGTAAAAACCAACTTGGTTCCAATTCGCGAGACACATTATTTTTTATAGAATTATTAGAAAATTCCGCACGTTTCCAACCACTAATTCCTAAGGGGTCATCGGTATAAATAGGTGATACTATTAATCCAGGTTGAAAATGTGCGGCTCCAACAATACGACCGTCGGGCAATGCATGAGGGTCTTGTTCAAAAACACCATTTAATTGAGTGCCATCAGCCATTAAAACAGGCTTTTTTTTAGACCAGTTAATACCATCAAAACTTGTTTTGTAAAATGTAAATCCACCTTTAGGTTTTACATCATCTAGCCATTCGTTAATATAGGCGACTAAAGTATCTCCATGTTTCCACCAACCACCAGAAGTACTATAACCGATTTCTAAACTTTCTGAAAGTGGTATAGGTGCTGACCAGTTTTTCCCGTCTTTACTTGTACTGTACGCAACCCATGTGTCATCAGAGTCTTCATCCTTAGCTGAACTTTGCCACTGGCAATAAAACACATCTTTAAAAATTGTCATAACTACTCCATTGCTAAAATGATCTGTTGAATCTGAAGGTTTAAAAACAGTAACAGTTTCGATTCCTTCTGGAACTTTAAGTCCTAAATCTTCTTTTTTATTCTGATCAAAAAGTGTTGATTCTACCTTAAAAGGTGTGTCAACTGAGTTTTCATTTTTACAAGATTGAAATGATGCAACAACTAAAATTGCAAAAACATTAAGCGTTATTGAAAACCTACTTTCTTTCATTTTGTAAATCTAATCCAATCGATGTCTAAGCTTCCTGCATCATGGATCACACCTTCTCTTAATGCTAAGTAACCAATTTTTGCACCAATCCATTTTCCTTCTCTTGCAGTAAATGGTGTTCCTATTGATTTGAATTTCTTATTATTCAAACTATAAAAGAATTCACAAATTCCACCTTTACTAACCTTAACTCTAAAGTAGATGGTGTTTGTGTTAATTTTAGTTTTATCAGTTTCGGATTCAGCTTTATTTTTATCAGCATCTTTGCATATTACGTGAGATAAGTACAAACTGCCTTCTTCTTGTTTTAGACGTATATAACTGTAATCTAATCCCATAATTAAGAAGCCAACTTCTTCATTGTCGTGTCGTGCATTGAAGGTTATTTTGGTTGTCGCGGTAAATTCTTCCGCTGGAAATTTTTGCAATAATAAATTTGGGACATCATGCAGATTTTTAGAATTATCTGGCTTTGGTCTGCAATACATAGTAAAATGTCCCAAAGATGTAGGAAAACCATAATACACTTTGGGATTTGCGTGCCATTGCCATTGCAAACCTTTTTTAGGTGCATTAAATTCATCAGAATCTGGTGGTGTAACTATAGGATATGTTTTGCCAACATTTGGTTTTTTAAATGTGGCAACAGGCTCGCCGATTCCATCATTATTTTGGTCAACTCCCATAACTGGCCAATCGTTTTCCCAAGTCATAGGTTGCAAATGAACAATACGACCGTAGGCATCTATATCTTGAAAATGAAAAAACCAATCTTCTCCAGTTTGTGTTGTGACCCATGCTCCTTGGTGTGGCCCATTGATATCAGTATTACCTTGATGTAGTACTTTCTTTTTTTCGTAAGGTCCAAAAACGGATTTTGACCTTAAAATTGTTTGCCAACCTGTTGGTACTCCACCTGCTGGTGCAAAAATATAGTAATAGCCATTTCGTTTGTAGAACTTAGGGCCTTCAATAGTAGATTCTTCTTTATGACCATCAATGATAATCACCTCATCGTCATTGGTTTTAGTGCCTTCAGCATTCATACTACAAACCACTAATAAACTTTTTATTCCGGCTCGACTTCCTGCGAAAGCATAAGCTAAATAGACCTTTCCGTCATCATCCCAAAGTGGTGTTGGGTCAATCAATCCTTTCCCTCCTTTAACCAAAACAGGCTCAGACCAAGCGCCTTTTGGGTCTTTGGTTTTAATCATGTAAATACCAAAATCTGGGTCTGGATAATAGATGTAATATTCATCTTTATGATAGCGAATGCATGGTGCCCAAACACCATTGCCGTGCTGTGGTTTATCAAAAACCTCTAATGGTACTTGCTTTGGTAAAGCGTAATTTACCAATTCCCAATTCACTAAATCTTTAGAATGTAAAATGGGTAAACTAGGTGAACAGGTAAATGAAGATGCCGTCATATAATAATCATCTTCAACTCTTACCACATCTGGATCTGAATAATCTGAATGTAAGATAGGATTGGTATAAGTGCCATCTCCATTATCGGCTACCCAAACTTTAGATACTGTTTTTTCTTGTGCGGAAAGACTTAAAATAGAAAGCCAACCGAATATGATCAGAAAATTTCTCATAAATCAACAATGCGTTTTTCTTGATTACTCCTCATTGCTGCCTCAATAACTCGTATCACATCTGTAGCATCTTCTGCAGTTACAGGCAATGGTTTGTTGTTGAGAATTGCATCAGAAATTCCTTCGTAATACCTCATGTAATTACCTTGTTCTGTAGTTACAAATGATTTGTTGAATTCACCATTTTTAAGAATGTTAAGAATGCCGCTTTCGGATTCTGGTTCTATTCCCCAATTCGCTGAATTTGGTTTTAAGTGCTTTTGAAGTTCTGTTTCTTGTATATCGGCTTTCGATTTTACAAAAGAGCCTTTGGTCCCATGGATGCTGTATGCAGGAAGTGGTTCGCGAACAAAATAACTCGATTTTAGAGTCACATATTTAGTGTCGTAATACAATTTTACATCAAAATAATCTCCGACTTCAGAATTATCTCTAAAGGCATCCAAAGAAGCAAATACACTTTTTGGCATACCAAACAATTGTAAAGCTTGGTCTATAATATGCGAGCCTAAATCATATAAGCTGCCAACACCTTCGGTTGGTGTTTCTTTGTGGGTTTTGTAACTCAGTTCTGGGTCGAACCTGTCGTAGTGTAATTCGGCTTCAACAATATCTCCCAGTACATCTTTTTCAATTACCTTTTTTACGGTTAGGTAATCGCTATCCCAACGTCTGTTATGAAACACAGATAGTTTTACATCTTGTTTTTTTGCTAAAGCGATTAATTCTTCAGCCTCTGTAGAACTTACCGTGAATGGTTTTTCTACAACGACATGTTTACCAGCTTCAAGACATTTTTTGGTGTACTGATAGTGTGTAATATTTGGTGTATTGACGATAACCAAATCAACGTTATCATCTTTAAGCATATCTTCTAAAGAGCGAAATGTTTTGATATTAGGATATTTTTCTTCGGCTAAATTTTTGGTGCGCTCAAAAACAGCATATAAATTAAAATCTGGATGCACATCTATAAATGGACCGTGAAAGACCCATCCACTCATTCCGAAAGAGCATAATGCGGTATTAATTTTCGACATTTTTATTCTATTTATCAAGTTCTAAAGCAGCCATTATAAAAGGCCCTGTTCCTTTTGGGTCGTTTGACCTAATAATTTCACCAATGTAGTATTCAAACGTGCCATCTCTGTACGGATTACCGCCTAAACCAGCGACACCACAGCATTTGTTTAGGTTCACAACACCATTTTCTTCAACTGTAATAAATTCGTCTAAAATGCCTTGAAATGCCTTTTTTGCATTATTCAAATACATTTTTGGCAGATAACCTTTGTTCACACCTTTTGTTAAGGTATATGTAAACATGCTAGTACCTGTTGCTTCTAGATAATTGCCTTCTCTTTCGGGTAGATTAAGCACTTGGTACCACGTACCAGTTTTTTTATCTTGATATTTTACAATGGCTTCAGCATATTGGTTGAGAAACTTGACGATTCTTGCATGTCCTGGATGATTTTCTGGCAAATAATCCAATACATCGACTAATGCCATTCCGTACCAACCCATTCCGCGAGACCAGAAGTTTTGCGACAATCCTGTTTGTTTATTCGCCCATTTTTGTTCTTTACTTTCATCCCAACCATGATAATACAGTCCGGTTTCTGGGTCTCTGCTGTGTTTTTCAATCAAATCGAATTGAAGCACAATTTTGTCGTACATTTTTTGAGCTTCATCACCATCCATAAATGACTTTGTGTATTTAGCATGAAACGGTTCTGCCATATACACACCATCTAACCACATTTGGTTAGGATATACTTTTTTATGCCAGTAACCGCCTTCTGACGTTGTTGGCATGCCTTCTAATTGCTTGTGAAGCGTATCCATTGCTTTTTTAAATCTAGGCTCTGGCTTTTTGTTATACAGATAATAAATAGCGTCTCCAGATTTTATCATGTCCAAATTATAATTACTGAGCTTATAGGTTTCAATAGAACCATCTTCGTTAATCATTCGGTTAGCGTAATCATAGATATAGTCGTACAATTTTTGGTTGTTGGTTTTCTCATATACTTTAGACATCGCCTGCAATACCAAGCCATTGGTATAACTCCATTTTGGTTTATCTCTAAAATCTAACAGTCTTGGGTCTGGAAAGCGTTTAATTTCTGACAACGCCATACGTTCAGACCATTTTAAGTCTTCTGAAATTTCCTTTTTAGCCACAGGTGTTTCCTCTGTTTGTTTCTTTTCTTCTTTACAACTGGTAAGAAAACTTAATGCTAATATGACTACAAGTGCTATGTTTTTCATCTTTACTCTTTTTCGTATTTTTTAATGACTAAATATTTCAGTTCTGTATCGCCTGCATTACTAATGCCATGCATGCTCCACGACGGACAGTACAAACTTGTATTTGGGCCAACGGTTACTTCTTTACCATCTAAAAAGAAAGTAGCTGTGCCTTCTAAAACATAGAAAAATTCGTCCTCTACATGTTTGTGCGGTGCGTGCGTAGATTTTCTTGGTGCAACCACGCTCATTTTAATAGTACAGCCATCTAAAAAATCTTTGTCTGCAAACCAATATTGATAACCTACTTTGGTTGGCACTGTTTTTTCTTCGGAAAAGGTGTTTACGCATTCTTCAATGGTATATGCTTTGTCTTGAGCAGCACTATTTTGAAAGCTTATGCAACAAATTAGTATTAGGGTAATTTTAAAAAAGGCCTTCATTATAGTTTGTTATTAGCGTTTAATTCATTTAATAATTCATCTAAGTAAGTCTTAAATTCTGCTTCAGTTTTTATGCCATTTGGTTCTTGTTCCCAAGCTCCTAAAAAGTAAAACATTACAGCTTTCGTTGTTGGTTTAAATTCAACTAAATAATCATCTTCTCCTTTTTTGACGTCGGCAGTGGTTTCAACTTCATAAAAAATCGCCATTCCTAAATCGTCTGGCACTAAAGTTTGCTCGCCATAGGTGGCTATATAAGCCCATTTTTTATTCGCACTTTCTTTGGTAAAATAATTTACTCCATGGTCTACAATACCAGTAACAATGCCTTGTATTGCTTTTGAAGGTTGAATGGTATGTTTTGTATAACGTTTGTCTGGACGAATACTTAATGTAGATTTTAAATCGATTTTATCGTTCGCAGTTTTCCAACCGTTATAATTTATAGTGACAGAAGATTGATTAGCATTGTTTTCAATAGAAGCAAATGTAGAATCGACTTCTTTGAAGTGAAGGACCTTGTCATCAACCAAACGTCCTAAGGAACCGATACCTAAACCGTTCCCTACTTTTAAGATGTCTAATCCCCAAGATTGCGGTTCGTGATACGAATCGAAACCATCTTGCCCTACTTTAGATAAAACCATAGTGTCGGTTACTTTTCCGAAAATGTCTATGCCGTTTCTCCAGTCTAAATACAATCTGTATCCTATTTTGTTACTTTCCCAACCAGGTCCTTCGTATCGTAAATACCAAGTATGGTCTGTATGTTTATCCGGAACCCTTAACTGGTCTATGTTTTTAAAATGTGTTGTGCCTTGGTATTCTTCATGGCCTCGCTCACCATTTACCCATTCGCCACCCTCTGCAATGGAAAGCTCAGCGTAGGTTTTTGGTGTTTCCACAACTTTTTCAGATTCGACTATAGCTTCTTTTGTGTCTTCTTTTTTTTCAGATTTACAAGCTACGATTGAAGCGGCGCAGCATAGTGTTATTATAAATTTTAAAGTTTTCATTTTTCGTCATGTTTAAGCGTTTTATCTAAAAATGTTGTGATGTAATTTACGGTGTCAGTAAACCAAGGATGGAATAACCAAAACGTATGAGGACTGTCTGGAAAATTTTCAACTTGGTTATAAATATCGTGTTTATCTAAAATATGAATCATCTCTTCACGTCCTGCTTGAAAACGTTCGTACTGACTACTAATGAATAAAATTGGCGGTGTGTTTTTATCAACATGTGTCAATGCTGAAGCTTCTTTCCAGATTTCGGGTTTTTCTTTTGATGTGCCACCCAGCCACCAACTTGCCATTTTTCCTTCACTGGATTTAGGGTGAATGAATGCTATAACTCCATCTAAATTCACAATAGCTTGCACAGCGGTTGATGAGGCATGTTCGGTTTGTTGTTCAAACTTCGGATTGTGGTTGGTTGTCCCAACCAAGGTTGCCATCTGTGCTCCAGAAGACGTTCCTAGAACAGCAACTTTCGTCGTGTCAATATGAAATTTTTTCGCATTAGACTTAATAAATTGAATAGCTTCTTTAACATCATAAATGCCTTCCGGGTATTGTGCTTCGTCAGACAATCTATATTCTATGGCAAAGCATGAATAGCCTTTTGAGGCGATGTATTCTGCCATGGGTTTCATGTGGGATTTATCTCCAGATTTCCAGCCTCCTCCATGTACCAAAATCACTGCTGGATTATTTTCAGAAGTATTCATAAAAGCATCAAGATACAGCCTTCTATTTTCTAATGTTTTAAATGGGATATTCTCAATTTCATATACATTTTCAAACTTTTGTGGTTTTACAATGTCTATCTGAGGAAACTTCTTTATGTATTTGTGGTATGAATTATTAACTGTATAAGACGTGTCTTTTTGAATATTTTGTAAAGCAAACAAGGTTGAAGAGCTCAACATTAAGAAAAGGCAAAGTGTAGCTATCTTATACATGATTGATTTTGCTTTAAAATTAAAAAAAACAAGCCTGATCATTTTCATCAGGCTTATTTGAAAACAAATTCCTGCTATTAATCAATTTGCTTAAGGGGGTTATCCATTTAAATTTTTAGATTTACTCTTTAGTTTTTGGTGGGCTTTGCATTAATGAGCCATTAATATAAGTGTCTATAAGCTTTAAGTTAGAAACATGCTCTAGAGAAAAAGCTTCATCTACTTTTTCTATGATCACGTTCTTTAAGGTCACGTTAGTTATTGGCGACTCTTCATAACCTTTTGCCAAAATACCATAATAACCGCCGTTTTGAACTTTCACATTTTCGAGATGTATATTTTTAATTACGGGAATAAACTCTCCAGTTTGATTGGTGTAGGTTGCGTAATGCATGTTTAATTTTAACACCGCTTCTTTTACTTGTCCGACATTAACATTTCTTACATATACACCATCAATTGTTCCGCCTCTTCTGGAGTTGGTTTTTAAACGAATAGCTCGGTCCAGGTTTGGACTGTTCATTTCACAATTTTCAACATATACATTAGTCACTCCAGCAGACATTTCGCTACCGATAACAACGCCACCATGACCATCAATCATCTTACAATTTTGTACGACGATATTTTCGCTTTTAATAGCCACTCTTCTACCTTCTGCGTCTCTTCCTGCTTTTATAGCGATACAATCGTCACCAGTATTAAAAGTACAATTTTTGATGATTACGTTTTTAGAATATTCTGGATCACAACCATCGTTGTTAGGGCCATGACTTTCTACGGTGACATCATCTACAATGACATTATTAGATTTAAATGGATGAATAATCCAAAATGGTGCATTTACAATTTTCACGCCTTTAATTAAGACATTGTTACATTCATAAGGCTGCAAAAACGTTGGTCTTAAATAATGGCCTTCACCAAAAACACGTTCACTTAGAGGTGTTCCGTTTTGTCCCATTTCCATTAATCTTGGCAAGTTGAGACTGTCTTTTTGTTGAGGCATTCCTTTTTTCCAACCGTAGGTGTCTTTTCCGCACCAACTCCACCAGTTATCGTTACTTGCCTGACCGTTTAAAATTCCTTTGCCAGTAATAGCAATGTTCGATTTTTTGTGCGCGTAAATTAATGGTGAATAATTCATGAGCTCTACACCTTCATAAGATGTAGCTACTAATGGCAAAAAATCTTTTGGATTAGTACTGAACAATATTTCTGCTCCTTCCTCTAGGTGCAGATTTATGTTATTATCTAAATGAATGGCTCCTGTAAGATATTTTCCTTTTGGCACAATGACTTTTCCTCCACCTTTTTCTGTGCAAGCTGCAATAGCTTTTTTGAAGGCTTCTGTGTTGTACGATATGCTATCTGGCTTTGCGCCATAGTCTAAAATATTGAATTCTGAATTAGGGATTTCTGGCTCTGATACACTTGAGACGATTTCGTCCAATTGAGACCAAACATTGTTATTTAAGGTGGCAGTTTTTTCGTTTTCTGTTTTATTTTCTTTACAAGAGAAAACACTCAAAGCTAAAACAAATGTCATTAAGAAAACTTGCTTAATTATACTAGTAAAATTAGTTGGTAGCACCATGTTTTTATTTTCAGATTTAAAATAATGTAATCGATTACCAAACTTAAAAAATTAGTTTGATAATACAAAGTTTTTGTGGTTAATTTAGTGTAATATTTAAAAAAAAGAATACTGGATAGTATTCTTTTTTTTTAATTTTGAAAGGAAATTATAAACTAGTAAGTTATAAGTTTAATAGATTTTTCTCCTCTGTTAGTTTTAATTCTTGCAATATAAATACCAGGACGTAAAACAAAGTCTACATCATTATTTGTTTTAATAGTTTTTAATCTTGTTCCAGTAATAGAATAAATATCAACCTCAGTATTTGAGTTTACATTAGATAAAAATACGCGATCATTTACAGATTTTAAACTAGCATTTATACCTAGAGCTTCGTCATTAATGTTGAGTAGAGCACTGCTTACTTCTAATTTGTAATAATTAACTGCATTGTTTTCGGAAAACACCAATAACGAAGTACCACTCCCTGTATAATTAGCTTCTAAATATCTACGATCACTATCACCTAAAGAATCGAAACGTGCTACTTCTGCACCTGTATTATCTGAAATAACTACAGCACGAGGTGTGCCACTTCCACTAAATCTATACCATAATTTAACTGAAACAGGACCTGTAATCGGAAATTCCATATAGCGCCTAGTTGGTAAGCCAGAACCATCAACTGAGCTATTGCCTTCAGACTTTAATCTGTTAGTTGATGTGTAACCGTCATCCCAAGTTCCAGAATTAGGTTCAATTGTTGCGAAATCAGAACCACCCCCTACTAATGTTAAACCATCTATTACTCTGGTATCTGAAAAAGCTGGTCCTACAGGGAAGTTGGTTACATCGTTGCCAAAATCCCATGTTTTATCCTCTTGAGGTGGTGCAATTGTTGCCGTTTCAAGTTTATAATAATTTACAGCATTGCCCTCTGAAAAGACTAATAAAGTTGTGGCTCCACCAGTATAGTCAGCTTCTATATACCTGCGGTCAGTATCACCTAAAGAGTTAAAACGCATTACTTCTGTACCTGTGGCATCAGCTACAATTACCGCACGTGGTGTACCACTACCACTAAATCTAAACCAAAGTTTAACAGTAACTGATCCAGACACTGGAAACTCCATATATCTTCTCGTAGGTAAACCAGAACCGTCAACTGAACTGTTTCCTTCAGATTTTAAACGATTAGTAGATGAGTAACCATCTGTCCATGTGCCTGAATTTGGTTCAATGGTAGCAAAATCAGAACCGCCACCTACTAAGGTTAAGCCATCAATGACTCTTGTGTCTGAAAAAGCTGGACCAACAGGGAAATTTGTTTCGTCATTCCCAAAATCCCATACGTTGTCTTGAGCTTGCAGAAGTAAAGACATAAAAAGTAGAGGGAATACTAATAATTGTAAATTTTTTTTCATGTTGTAATTGTTTTAGAGTAATTAATAAAAAATTGTAATCGATTACAAATATATGAATTAATTTTTATTTAAAAAGTACATCTGTCAAAAGGCACCCTTAATACTAAATGTAATTCTCTCATATTAAGCTAATAATGTAGGATGTTTTATGATTGAATCTTCAATATTTTAGGATAATTTTGTCAAGGTTATGTCTATTTAAATTTGAGGGTGTTTAAAATTAAAATCATTTAAAAAGTAACTAGCTTTTTGCTAAACCAAAGATTTTAAAATTATTTTCAATCTGAAGTTTAATAAAGTATATACCTTTAGAATATTTACTTAAATCTATCGTAGTTATCCCACTCCAGTTAGCCCATATTGTCTTCGAACTTAACTTTTGTCCATTTACGGAATAAAGTGAAAATTCAACGTCAGCATAGTTTTGAGCAGAAAATTCGATATTCAATATATCATCCACCAAAGTTGGGTAATATCTAATCTGGGCAAGAAAACTATCTTTCACACCAAGACCTTCGCAGCTCGAAGATATCTCGCCTGAAGTTGTAACATCTAGCGTTGCTCCTGCCCCACAATTGGCATCACTCACATGAGCAGCTACATCTTCAACAGGAGTTACACTATAAGAATATGTAGGTTGAGGCACAGACCCTATATTGGAAACCCCATTAATGCAATTATCAAATTCCAATGATACTGTTCCTCCATAACTTTGATACACAGTCCCAACATTGGCAAAGTCTGAGTTTTCAACATAACAAGATAGTGTATTGATTCCTCCACTAAAACCTAATGCTCTAGAACTCGAAACATCCGTGTTGTAATAACAGTTTAGAATATGGAGTTGTCCATTTCTTGCTCTTGGCATTCTTTCCTTACAACCTTGAGCCCAATAACAATTTTGAAAAGTCACACTATAATGACCGTCCGCAGGTGCTTGGGAATCACTTGAACCTATCAAATTGGAAAACCTATGATCATTAGACCCTCCTGGACCATCTGGAACTGCAGGTTTAAGATAAGTGAATTTGCACCAAGATACTGTAACGTTATCCGAATTTCCCTTAATATCAAAATTACCATCCACTCCATCTTGAAATTCACAATGGTCTACCCAAAGATTGATACAACCATCTGCTGTAAGATTATCACGTCCATCCACATCATAGGCACCTGGTCCTTCGAAAATGAGATTACGAATAATGACGTTATTAGATCCATTTTTCAAATTCAAAATACCGGATCCTGATTGTGTTTGTGTATTATTTACCAACCTCGCATTTGGCAGTCCAATGATCGTTTTATTGGTAACGACCTCGCTTATGTTCTGTCCAGCCGCTATAGTAATTGTACCAGAGACCAAAATAACTTGTGGTGTAGACAACTTTATCTTAGCCTTAAAATCCGCATAAGTACTAACAGTAACTGGCGTAACATTGCCACCGCCTGTTGTTGATTCTCCATAACCCTCTGGTGTTGGCATGTAATAATTCTGGCTAAACCCTAAACTAGTAAAAAATATGAGGCCAATAATTAGTAGTAAATTTTTCATATTATTAAAATTTCATTAAATAATTTATGTAATCGATTACACAAATGTACAATTAAAAACGTAACTTGGTCAAATTAATTAAAATTCTATCGCATAATTATATAAGGCGTAAAATTCAAATAAAAATATTTTCATATTCAAAAAATCTTAACAAATATTTGTGAATCTCAAAATTATTTATACATTTGTGCAATCGATTACATTTTAAACTAATTATAAACTAATACAAAAATTTCATGTACAACAATTTAATTGATTTTTTGTTTTTCTATTCAGATAAAGAAAAAACAAAAAGATTTTCTTCAACAAAATCTTTTTCGTTGATGCTATTTGCATTATTTGTTTTCGGTAGTGGGTTTTCTTACTCCCAAAGCATTACAGTAACCGGAACCGTAATTGCACAAGACATTGGTGGACCTGTGCCAGGTGCATCCGTTTTAGTAAAAGGAACATCAAATGGTACGTCTACCGATTTTGATGGTAATTATTCGTTAAATATTTCAAACCCGAATGCAACCTTGGTGTTTTCGTATATTGGTTATGCAACACAAGAAATAAAAGTTGCTGGAAAGTCCACTATTGATGTAGTGCTTGAACCAAGTTCAGAAAACTTAGATGAGGTTGTTGTTATCGGTTACGGAACGTCCCGTAAGTCTGATCTTACTGGCTCTGTCGTCACTATTGGTGGCGATGATCTAAAACAACAAAACATTGCTAATGTTTCTGAGACTTTAACGGGTCGATTAGCGGGAGTACAGGTTTTAAATACAGAAGGGTCACCGGATTCAGAGGTGCAAATTAGAGTAAGAGGAGCCGGATCGCTTACACAAGATAGTGCCCCTTTAGTCATTGTTGACGGCTTTCCAGTAAATAGTATTAACGACATTTCGCCATCGAACATTGAGAATATTAGTGTTTTAAAAGATGCATCTTCTACTGCTATTTACGGATCAAGGGGTGCAAATGGCGTTATTATAGTGACCACAAAAAGCGGTAAAGTAGGAAAAATGGCCGTAAGTCTAAATACCACATATGGTAACAAGACAATCGCAAAAACCATTGATGTTTTAGAGCCTGAAGATTTTGTGTTATGGCAACGTGAATACTGGCTATTGAGAGATACTCCAGAAGTTTATGATGAAACATATGGACTATATCAAGATTATGACCAATATGTTGGAATGCAAGGAAATGACTGGCAAAGACTAATCTATGGTCGAACAGGAGATGTACAAAACCATGATTTATCCGTAAGAGGTGGTTCTGAAAAATTCAACTATAATTTTAATTACGCTCTTTACGATGAAAAAGCAATTATGGTTGGCTCTGACTATAGAAGAAGTAATGTGTCGTTGGCATTAAAAAACAAAGCAAGTGATAAAATAGATTTATCGTTTACAATTCGTTATGCTGATACTGAGGTTAATGGTGGAGGCGCAAACGAACAGAACGAGGTTTCATCTGCGGACTCAAGGCTTAAACATTCTATAAGATACTCACCAATTCCACTGGCAGCTTTTGATCCTACCAATACTGATGAGGCCATTTTTAGTGAATTGGTTAATCCTTTTATCGCAGTTAATGATAACCAACAGCAAAAATTAAGAAAAAACCTTAACTTATTAGGGAGTTTTTCTTGGGATGTGATCAACAATTTAACATTCAGATCTGACGTTGGTTTAAATACCACTAATGATTTAGATTATCGTTTCTATGGGAAATCCACTTATTTTTCTAGTAATAGACCTAGTGTTGAAAACCAAGGTCTTCCTGCTTTAAGAATCAGAGATAGAAAACGTGAAAGTTTTAGAAATGCTAACACTTTAAACTATGACTTCAAAAATATTGTTGGAGAAAACCATGCGCTTAAGCTACTTTTAGGACAGGAAATGATTGTATCTAAGGACAATAGAGTGGAAACTGAGTTACATGGTTTCCCTAGTGACTTTGATTTTCAGAGAAGTTTAACGTTAACAACACAAGCCGATCCTTTTAGTGTTGATAATTTTTATTCACCCGATGATAAACTATTATCTTTTTTCGGCCGTGCAAACTATGATTTTAAAAATAGATATTTATTAACTGCTACGTTTCGTATGGATGGATCTAGTAAATTTCTTGGCGATAACCGTTGGGGCTATTTCCCATCTGCTGCTTTTGCATGGAAAATTTCTGAAGAGACTTTCTTAGAAAATGTCAAATGGATCAATACACTTAAATTAAGATTGAGCTATGGGGAAGTCGGTAATAACAATATTCCAACTGGGCAAACCATACAAACATACCAATCTTATAATACGTCCTATATTAATGGGATAGCTAACTATTTTGCCCCTTCAGATGTTTTAGCGAACCCTGACTTAAAATGGGAAACAACCGTAACACAGAACTTAGCATTGGATTACAGTTTATTTAATGGTAGGGTTAGTGGTTCATTTGAACTTTATAAAAATCTTACACAAGATTTACTTTTAGCTTTCCGGACAGCTGGATCAGGATATGCTGAACAATTCAGAAATATAGGAGAGATTGAAAATACAGGTGTTGAGGCACTTATTAATATTACCGCAATAAGTACCGAAAACTACGGTTTAGATTTATCATTTAACATCAGTGCTAACAAGAATAAAATCAATTCCTTAGGTGAATCAGAAGATTTTGGTTGGCCTTCAGGTTGGGCCTCTAGTCAAATTGGAAATGACTTCCTTGTAAATGTAGGGTCGCCATTAGGTATTATGTATGGTTACCAAAATGACGGTAGATATGAAGTGTCAGATTTTAATTTTGACTCAGCAACGGGCGACTACACCTTAATAGATGGTATTCCAGATAACAGTGCTGTTATTGGAGATGGGCTCGTTAGGCCAGGAGCCCTAAAAATAAAAGATACCAACAATGATGGTGTTGTAGATGAAGATGATCAAACTATAATCGGTGACGCCAATCCAGATTTTATAGGTGGATTTACCTTGGGCGCACGCGCCTACGGTTTTGACCTTAGCGCAGCCTTTAATTTTAGTGTTGGTTTTGATGTCTATAATGCCAACAAAATTCACTCTAACACACCAAGACAAACTGGTGATTATGGTAATTTGACCACTGCATTTGCTGACGGTGTAAGATGGACAAATCTAGATCCCTCCACGGGCCAACTAGTCAATGACCCTGCACAGTTAGAAGCCTTGAACGCTAATACTACAATGTGGTCGCCTTATATGCAACGCTATGTATTTAGTGATTGGGCTGTAGAAGACGGTTCCTACTTAAGATT
The DNA here is from genome assembly GCF_013394655.1 of Winogradskyella schleiferi. Classification (NCBI taxonomy): domain Bacteria; kingdom Pseudomonadati; phylum Bacteroidota; class Flavobacteriia; order Flavobacteriales; family Flavobacteriaceae; genus Winogradskyella; species Winogradskyella schleiferi. Next base: position 224,128 of record NZ_CP053351.1, on the reverse strand, counting down.
AAATACATTATCACTAGGTTATACACTGCCAGAGTCAGTCCTTTCAAATCTAGGCATATCCAAGCTTAGATTATATGTTACGGCCAATAATGTATTTGTATTAACCAATTATTCTGGTATGGATCCAGAAGTTTCTACGAGAAGACAAACGAATTTTACTCCTAGAGTTGACTATTCTGCCTATCCTAGAAGCAGACAGGTTGCTTTTGGTCTAAACCTTAATTTTTAAAAAAATGAAAATGAAAAAATCAATATTTCTAACACTAGTAATTCTGACAGGAGTTATGTTCTCTTGTAGTGAATTTGAAGAAGACTTTTTGGAAGCGCCTGCGCAGTCATCTGCTGAACCTTCAGTTATATTTTCCACTCCAGATTTGGCTAAAGGTGCTGTTGATGGTATTCTAGAACCGATGGGGCAAACCAACTCCTATAGAGGGCGTTATCTTCCGTTTTACGGATTTAATACGGACTCTGAATGGAATTACAGCTCGGATGATGTTGGTAGCTCCCAAGGCGAATTAATGACCTACAGTGCAACACCAACAAACGATCAAATGAATAGAGATAATAATGTTTGGGCAATGATGTATCTTGGGATCGAACGTGCCAACCTTTGTATTGAAGGATTAAGGACATATGGCAGTCCTGAACCTGGAACAGCATTGGGTCAGTTACTGGGAGAAGCTTTAACATATAGAGCAATTTATTATGCCGACTTGATGAAAACTTGGGGAGATGTTCCTGCGCGTTTTGAACCAATAAGTGGTGAAACACTTTATTTGCCGAAAACAAATAGAGATATTATATATAAGCAAATCATTGCTGATTTAGGAGAAGCCGAGACTCTAGTCGGGTGGCCAAATGAAAACTCTAGAACGAATACTGTAGAAAGAGCCAATAAAGCTTTTGTAAAAGCTTTTAGAGCACGTTTAGCAATGGTTGCTTCCGGTTTCCAACAATATCCTGATGGAGGTGTAAGACGTAGTAATGATCCAGAGCTATCGGTACAAAATATGTACAGCCTTGCGCTTAACGAAGCTATAGAGGTTATTAATAGTGGTCAGGCCTATTTAGAGCCTTCATTTGAAACCTTTTGGAGAAATTATAATGAAGAGTCCATAAATGCCGGAGGTGAATCCTTATGGGAGATACCTTTTGCAGCAGGTCGTGGTCGAGTAGCATTCTCGTTTGCAGTTAGACATAGAGGAGTAGATCAACACACAGGACAAGCCAGAGGTGGAATAGCCGGACCTTTACCAACAGTATTCTATGACTATGACGAAACTGATACGCGTAGGGATGTCACCTGTGTACCTTATCAATGGGGAAATCCTGATGACGGTTTTGCACAACAAGAGCTTGTAGGATTGGAAACTTGGTACTTTGGAAAGTATCGTTATGAGTGGATGGATCGTTATGTAACCTCAACCAATGATGATGGCTTAAACAAAATCTACATGCGCTTTGCAGAAGTACTATTCATTGCTGCCGAGGCGGCGAATGAATTGCAGGGAGCAGGTGCGGCTGCGCCATATCTAAAAGAAATTAGAAGAAGAGCATTCCCTTCTAATCAACATCCTGAAAAAGTGGATATGTATGTTAATGCCTTAACAAACTCTCAAGATATGTTCGAGGCTATTGTTAGAGAACATAAGCTTGAATTTACTGGTGAAATGGAACGTAAGATGAACCTTATCCGATGGAATCTACTTGGCACTAATCTAGATGAAGCAAAAGTAAAAATGTTTAACCTAAAAAATAGAATCGGTGAATATTCAGACGTGCCAACGACTTTATATTTCAAATACGAAGAAGATGGTGAAACCCTAGATGTTTATGGTTTAAATAGAAATGAAACCACCAATCCAGGACCTGAATATTCTGAAAAAGATTGGACAATGTTAGAAGATGATATGATCAACTCTATATATAAATTAGGTGTAGATCCAGATGAAAGACAATTCTGGCCAATTTGGCAAGTTTTTATAGATGCTAGCAATGGTCGATTAGAAAATGATTACGGCTATTAGAAATTATAACCAAGAAATTATTAAAACATGATGAAAGCAAAACATATATTAAAATCCATGATAGTAGTCCTGACTTTACTATTATCATTTTCCGGATGTGAAAGCCCTGATCAAGTCATTGAAGAGATTAGCATAAGCCGTGAATTCGCACCTGTTGGATTGCAGGCTTTTGTAAGAAACCAAGTTTTTGTAGAACTACAATGGGACTCCAACCCAGATGTGGATAACTACTTAGTTGAATTAAGTGAGGATTCATCATTTTCTTCAATAGCTCAATCTGAGAATGTAGCGTCAAGCGATGTACCTGTGCTAATAGAAATGTCACAAGAAACGTTTTACTACATTAGAGTACAAGCACTTAGTTCTAGAGGCTTAGATCCTTCTACATATGCAACTACTACGGCAGAAACATTAACGGAGCAAATTTTCTATCCTATAGAGCCAGGAGATATCTTAGCGACTGAAGCAACATTCAGATGGTTACCAAACAGTACCGTAACAGAATTATTTCTAGTACCAGGCGATATTTCCTATACGCTGTCTGCTCAAGAAATTGCAAATGGCGAAGCGACGGTACCTGGTCTTACGGGTGAAACAGATTATACAGTTCAAATACGTAACAATGCCACAATTAGAGGTGTCTTAAACTTTACCACTGGAATTGACATAGGAACAGGCATTTTAGTGACACCAACAGACGATATATTTCAAATGGTTGCAGATGCTCTTCCAGGTGATGTTTTAGTATTGGAACAGGGTGATTATACGGCTCAAATTGGTACTATAGTCATTGACAAACCTTTAACGATTAGAGGTTTATTGAGCTTTGACAAACCGCTTTTAAAAGTTAGTTTCTCTGTTATCACTGGTGCAACCGACGTAAGTTTAATTGACCTAGACTTAACAGGTGATGCTGATACAGATTTAACTGATACTGTAAGATATTCTGCAGCAGGAAACTACAACTCTTTATTGGTAAGTGGTTGTAACATCCACGATTATAATAGATCTTTTATTGCTGGAAATGAAATTGATGCTATTGTTCAATCTATAACCGTTGAAAATTGTGTTGTGACTAATATTCTTACAAGTGGTGGTGATTTCTTTGACTTTAGAAGTTCTGATGTTCTCAATGTTACATTTTCCACAAGCACATTCAACAACTGCGCACCTAGTAGGGATTTCTTTAGAATAGATGATTCAGGTACCTCTACGCAAACAGGTTTGGTTTGTAATATATTGATAGATAGCTGTACACTTTACGCTTGTTCAAACAATTCAAGTAGAAGAATACTTTATGTTAGATTTCAAGATAACGATATAACTGTGAATAATACATTAATAACGGATACAGAGTCGGAAGGTTATTCTGATCAAAGCAGAACCGACGAGTTTATTGATTTTAGTAATAACAATTATTTTAATGCACCAACAATGTATGACCCATCAGTTCCAAGATATGATAACTCGACGTCATATACCACCTTAGATCCAGGATATACTGATGCATTAAATGGAGATTTTACGTTATCTACCCAATCGTTGATTGACAACCAAGTTGGAGATCCACGTTGGAGATAACAATAATATATTAATTGAGTTAGTCAAGAAAAGGAGTTATGTTCGAAAAAATATTTCTCCTTTTTTTGTATAATTTATTATTTCATAACACAAGCAATGATTGAAAAACGACACTTAGGCTTAATAACTTTACTATTATTTTCTAGCATAATATATGGCCAGCACTTGGCTTTTCCTTCGGCTGAAGGTTTTGGCCGCTATACTACTGGAGGTAGAGGTGGTTTTGTTTATATAGTTACGAACCTAAATGATAGTGGAGAAGGAAGTTTGAGAAAAGGCATTTTAAAAAAAGGAGCTAGAATCATTATATTTGATATCTCTGGAACCATTGAATTAAAGTCGAATTTAGATATTAACAGAGGCGATTTAAGCATTCTAGGACAAACAGCGCCTTGTGGAGGAATCACGATTAAAGGATTTCCTGTAACCATTAAATCTGATAATGTTATATTAAGATATATACGTTTTAGAATGGGAGATATCAACGGCATTGAAGGCGATGCGCTTGGATGTAGAGACACCAATAACGTAATTATAGATCATTGTTCTATAAGTTGGGGAACCGATGAAAATGCCTCATTCTACAATAATAAAAACTTTACCTTACAATGGTGTATTATTTCTGAAGCTCTAAACAAGTCTATTCATGAAAAAGGCGCACATGGTTATGGCGGTATTTGGGGAGGCGTAAAAGCTTCTTTTCATCATAATTTAATAGTGAGCAACAATAGTAGAAATCCAAGATTTAGTGGCTCTAAAACCACAGAAAATTCTGAAAATGAATTTGTGGATTTTAGAAACAATGTCATTTATAATTGGGGTGAAAACAGTATCTATGGAGGTGAAAATGGTAGTTACAATATGGTTAATAATTACTTCAAATCTGGACCTGCTACAACCTCCTCTAAACTTGATAGAATTGTTAGTCCTTCAGAACCTTATGGCAAATTTTATGTGGATGGAAATATTGTTTTTAATCATACTAATATCACTTTAGATAATTGGAATGGTGGCGTACAATGCGATAATCCAGAACTAGCGAAATTAGATAAGTCTTTGGATATTTCAAATAATATTCAAACTACAAATGCTGAAGATGCGTTTATTGAAGTCTTAAAAAGTGCGGGAGTTAATATTAATAGGGATTCCGTTGATAAACGAGTTATAAGAAATACTAAAAAAGGAAACGCAGATTATAAAAATGGAATTATAGACTCTCAAGAAGATGTCAATGGTTGGCCAGTTATAAAGCCAAAACAAGGTTTAAAAGACACCGATAATGATGGCATACCCAATAAATGGGAGCGTAAATTGAAATTAAACCTTAACAAAAAAGATGCTCATCTAAATCATATAAATGAGCATTATTCTAATATTGAAGTCTATGCAAATGCACTACTAGACTAATACACTTTACCAGTATTCTCGAATCTATTTTTATTCAAATTCAAAAGCACCTAAATCTGGAGCTGAACCATTAAAAGGCAAACCAACATCAGAACCAGCATCAATTAAATCACTACCTGCTACCAAGTGAAGAAAATCTATATCCGGAAGGCTTCCATCTTCATTTCTCGGTGAAGCCAATAATTCTATATCTACGGTAATAAAATCTGATGAATTAGTCACTAAGCCATTTTGCCATCCGTTGTTGGTTATATCAGCTGTCGTAGCGGAATAACTATCATTATTGTTTCCACTGAAAGAAATTGTATTTTTAATCAAGAGAAAATTGGCAATATTGTTAGAACTAAAGCTAATGTTTCTACCATTATCATAAGCAGCACAATTATAAATTTCAATATCTCCTCTATTACTATTATGATCAAAACCATCATACACATTTCCTGCTGCAATACAATTCTTATAAATAGCATTATGCTTTAAAGTCTTATCATCGCTTCCACCAGTTTTAAAACCGTTTCCATCTCCCGCTCCAACAGTTCCATTCATTAGATAGCCATTTTTGAAAGCCCAGCAATTTTCATAATATGTAGTAATATTATCCGTTTCCCTTAGATAACCGTCCCAACCATCATCTAGGTTCTGCCATGCTCGACATCCAATGAATTTATTATCTGAACCTGCGTCTAATTTACAAGCAAATCCATCAGCATTTTCTAAAGAGGAATCTGCATTATAATAGGAATCACAATTTAAAATTGTATTATTACTTCCTCCATTGCCTATTTGAAGTCCAGTATCATGATTTTCAGAAAAAGTACAAAATTCAATTCGATTGTTACTTCCTGAAATAAGCATTCCGTTATCGCCAGCCGCATAAACATCAATACCTTTTATGTGCCAATAATTACCCGACAAAGCTATACCTCTATTAGATGAATTTTCGGACATGGATGAAAAATCTAATCTTGGTCGTTCTGTATCAGATGGATACGGCAATATTGAGATATTACTACTGCTTGCACCATTAGCAGAAATTTGTATTGTTGAACCAAAGACATAATTACCTCCTCTGATGTAAATATTATCACCTGGACTTGCTGATACAATAGCAGTTACAAGCTGTTGCGACGTTCCTACTATAGTTCCATCAACTGGATTATCAGAACCTGAAATCAAATAAGTTTTCGAAGTACTGATACCTGATCCATCCTGCGCTGTTGCAGTTACGCTGACACTTCCATCTGATACAGCATCCAATAATCCGCTGCTAGAGATTGTAGCAATAGACGCATCAGAAACAGACCAACTAACAGAAGCATTTGTTGCATTACTTGGGGTTACGGTAACTGACAATTGACTTGTGCTACCATCAGTAATGGTATTGCCAACAATAGTAATAGACTCCACTAATACTGTATCAGAACCACCATCATTAGAACTGTCCTTACTACAGGCTACAAAACTTATTGAAACTAATAATAAGGTACTATAAATTAAGTTTTTATATACTTTTTTCATGTTATATTTATTTAATGTAATCGATTGCACAATTATAGTCATTTTCTTAGCAAAAACAAAACAATCTTTTAAATAAAATGCTTAGATTTACTGCCTAGAATATGCGTTTATTCAGTACTTGAATTTAATGAAGAAAAAGACCACTATTTACGATATAGCAAAGAAAGTTAATTTAACAGCAGCAACTGTATCTAGAGCACTAAACAACAACCCAAAGATTAGTGAAAACACCCGAAAACTAGTTCAAGAGATGGCTCTAGAGATGAACTATGAGCAAAATACGCTTGCTAAGGCACTGAAGAGTGGAAAAAGTTTCAATGTTGGTGTCATTGTCCCACGTATGGACAGTAACTTTTTCGCCTCTGTTATTAGAGGTATTGAAGAAGAATTGTATCCAAAAGGTTACCATGTAATTGTTTGCCAGACCCATGACCAAGAAAAATTGGAAACCGGGAATATTATGTCCTTAATCAATGCACAAGTTGATGGAATCTTAATGTCTATTTCCAATTCAAAAACAAAGAATAAAATCTTTAATAGTTTATCGCAGAAACGAGTTCCTCTCATATTTTTTGATAGAAAAAAAGATATTTCAGGAGTTAGTTCTGTAACTATTGATGATTTTAATGGTGCTTATCAAGCTACTAAACATTTGATAGAACAAGGCTGTAGACGTATTGCGCATTTATCGAATGATCGCTCATTGGAAATTTTCAAGAATCGTTATTTGGGCTATAAACAAGCGATTATAGACCACGGTTTAGAATTTGATGAAAGTCTAGTAATAGAGACAATTAGTAAGGTTGATGAAGGTAGAAAGGTCGCGAAACAATTGCTCAATATGGACACACCACCAGATGCTATTTTTTCATCAAGTGATTTTTCTGCGCTTGGTGCGATACAAGAAATAAAGGCCCAAGGATTAAGAATACCTAAAGATATTTCTGTTGTTGGTTTTAGTAATGAGCCGTTCACGCGCTTTATGGAACTTTCAATTAGTTCGGTAGATCAATCGCCTATAGAAATGGGTAGAATTGCGGCTAAAGTATTTTTGGATGAAGTAGATGTCAATCTAAAAACAAGAAAGCAACAACAAATAGTCTTACATCCTGAGCTGATGGTCCGTAAGTCTTCACTTAAGAATGAATAGATCAACTAATTTGAAATCATAATGAAACGCCACGTTTCCAAGGAATAAAATCATCTTGATTCAGAAGACTTGCTTTTGATTTTATAGTTCCGCTAGCAACATCTATTATATAGCCGAGCATGGTTTCTGCCATTTCTTCAATGGTTTTCTCCCCTTTTATAACATCTCCCGTATCTACATCAATGATGTCACTCATTTTTGCCGCTAGCTCTGAGTTTGAAGACACTTTTATCACTGGTGTAATTGGATTTCCTGTTGGTGTACCTAATCCAGTAGTAAATAAAACAATATTTGCTCCAGATCCCACCATAGCTGTTGTACTTTCTACATCATTTCCTGGTGTACATAATAGATTTAAGCCTGGTTTTGTGACGTATTCACCATAATCTAATACATCTACAACTGGTGAAGTCCCGCCTTTTTTCGCTGCTCCTGCAGATTTCATGGCATCCGTAATTAATCCGTCTTTTATATTTCCTGGCGAAGGATTCATATCAAAACCCGAACCGGCATCTACGACTGATTTTTCAAAAGCTTGCATTAATTCTAAAAATCTTTTAGCCGATGTTTCAGTTGTACAACGATTGACTAACTCTTGCTCTACACCACAAAGTTCAGGGAATTCTGCCAAAATAGCGGTTCCGCCTAAGGCCACTAACATATCAGATGTATAACCTAAAGTTGGGTTTGCCGAAATACCAGAAAAACCATCAGACCCTCCACACTCTAAACCTACTTTCAGTTTAGATAAAGGTGCCGGTTTTCGTTTAATTTCATTAGCTTCTTTGATTGCAGCGTAAGAATTTTTGATAATCGCTGTTAGCATTTCATCCACCGTTCCCATTTGCTGTTGCTCGTACATTAACACTGGTTTTTTATTATCTGGACTTATAGCATTTAGTGCCTTATTGAAAATATCGATTTGTAAATTTTGACAACCCAAACTCAAAACCGTAGCACCTGCTACATTAGGGTTTTTTACATAACCAGCTAATAATCTTGCCAAACTTTCTGAATCTTGACGAATACCACCACATCCTCCTGGATGGGTAATGAATTTTACATCTATATTTTCAAAAACCCTATCGGTTTCTGGTTGTTCAGCATCAGAATTTTCATTACCACTAACCAAAGACCTTAGTAACATCTGATGCGTATTAGACTCTTTTGTAAGCAACTCCCGTTCAAATATATCTCTAAGTTTTTCTATATTTTTATTCTCGCAAAATACCAACGGAAAAAACAACCATACATTTGCCGTACCGACTTGGCCGTCTTCTCTGTGATAACCCATAAATGTTTTATCTTTCCACTTATCAACATTTGGTAAAGACCAACCAATGGTATCTGTTTTCTTGCTAACCTTAGCACTTTGGTGTTTTACGTTTTCTGTAGTTAACACATCACCTTTTTCTATGGTTTTACTTGCTTTTCCAACCAAAACCCCATACATCATTATTTTGTCACCTATTTCAAATCTATTTAAAGCAATTTTGTGCTTTGCTTTAACATCTGAAACGATCGGGATATCCTCATTTTGGAACGAGATAACCTCACCTGCCTTTAAGGTAACTAAGGCAACTGCGACATTATCCGATGGATGTACTGTTATTAATTTCTTTTGCATATTAATAATTGGTTTGCAGTTAAAAACGTTGTTTTAGTACTTTTTGCTAAAGTTTTCATAACCAAATTCAATTCCATTTGAATCCATTTCTGCTAAAGCAAATGCAATAGCTGTTGATAAATTTTTAACCTTTGTTAAGTCTTCTCCCCAATAGTCTTGGTTTGCCAAAACACGATTCGCTATAACATTGTAATCCTTGTGTTTCCAAATACTCTTAAAATTATCAACTATATCTTCCCCATCGTTAATTGGTAAATCCTTTCCTTGCCAAGTGCCTTTATAAAACCGTATTAAACAAGCAAAAGCAAAGGTTAAGTTAGTTGGTAACTTCCTGTTTTTAGATTCAAATTCCAATAAACTTGGTAGTACCCTAACTTTAAATTTTGAAATAGAATTTAATGCAATATCTGCCAGTTTATGTTTGATAAATGGGTTTCTAAAACGGTCTAAAATGGCTTCAGCAAAACTGTCCAGTTCATTTTTATCCATTGGAAGCACATCGTTTATTTCTTCAAAAATAGCCTTATTGACAAAAGCTCCAGTAAAGGCATTATCTACCGTCTCTTTAACGGTTTCATTTCCATAAAGTAATGAAAACGGCACCATAGAGGTATGAGCACCATTTAAAATTCTAACTTTTCTAGTGCGATACGGCTGCATATCGTCAACAATCTTAACGTCTAAATTTGTTTTATGAAATGGTAACTTTTTCTTAAGATCTTCACCACCCTCAATCACCCAAAGAAAAAAAACTTCTGCCGCAACAATGAGATTGTCTTCATAATCCAATTGTGCTTTATATGCATCAATGTCGTCTTTTGGATAACCTGGCACAATCCTATCTACTAAAGTACTGTGGAATGAACAACTTGTATTCAACCATTGTATAAATTCGTTACTTAAATTCCAAAGTGAAGCATACTTTAAGAGGGTTTCTTTTAAAGTTTCGGAGTTATGATTGATTAATTCACATGGAATAATAGTTACCCCTTTTTCTTCAGCTCCACCAAAATGGTTGAAACGTTCATGTAATAATAGAGTTAATTTGGCAGGAAATGAACTTGGCGGTTGCATATCCATTGTATCACTTTCAACAAAAGCTATTCCTGACTCTGTGGTATTGGAAATAATAAACTGAAGCGCATCTTCTTTTGCTAAATCTAAATAGTGTTGAAAATCTGTATAAGGATTAATGCCTTTTACAATATTGGTGATTAACTCCTTTTCTTGAATTTCTTGACCTTTTTGAATCCCTTTTAAAAACAAGGTGCAAAGCCCATCCTGATCGTTCAGCACATCTACCATTCCTCTCTCAATAGGCTGTACAACTGCTACTCCTGCGTTAAAATCTACTGCTTTATTTAATTGTTGAATGGCATAATCTACAAATGCTCTCAAAAAGTTGCCTTCTCCAAACTGAACCACTTTAATTGGCAGTTTTTCTTCAGAAGCTAAATTTGCTCTGTTTAAAACTTGTTTCTTATTTTTTAATTGTGTCATATTATTTTATAATTATAAACCAAAAAGTCTTGGTAAAAACATTGAAATTTCTGGTATAAAAGATATTATCATTAATACTGCAACCATAATGGCTAAGAAGGGTAATAATGACCGTATAACTTTGGTGACAGAAACATTGGCCACACCACTACCTACAAATAGAAGCGTACCTACTGGAGGAGTACAAATCCCTATACATAAATTTAGTACAATGACGATTCCAAAATGAACAGGATCCATTCCTAAAGTCGTTACAACTGGTAAGAATATTGGTGTAAATATTAATACCGCTGGAGTCATGTCCATAAACGTTCCTATTATTAATAAAATAATATTAATAGCTAAAAAGATCGCAAACTTGTTACTTAATGACTCTAATAAAAAGGAGCTGATCATTTCCGGAATCCCTTCAAAAGAGAATAGCCAAGACATCGCCATAGATGTACAAATTAAAAACATGACGACAGCTGTAGTTTTGGCGCTAGATAACAAAATTTGTGGCATATCCTTCATTTTCATATCACCATAAATCAATGATAATATTGCGGCGTACAATACTGCTATTACTGAGGCCTCTGTAGCGGTAAAAATTCCAGCTACGATTCCTCCGACAACAATGACTAGTAATGATAAACTAAAGAATGCTTTTCTAAAATACGTCCAAACTTCATAAAGGGTTGCACGTTTTCCTCTTGCGTAACCTTTACTGATAGTAATAAACGCTATATAGCCCATTATAGCAAAGCCTAAAAGTATGCCTGGTAAATAACCGGCAATAAATAAAGCCGCTACTGAGGCAGTTCCTCCACTGGCTAAGGCATAAACTATTAAAATATTACTCGGTGGAATTAATAAACCGGTTGTTGATGATGTGATATTTACAGATGCACTTAAAGCTCTAGGATAGCCCTCCTCTTCCATTCTATCGGTCATAATTGACCCAATAGCAGAAGCAGCGGCAACAGCAGAACCAGAAATAGCTCCAAATAGCATGGATGCCAATACATTGACATAAGCCAATCCACCAGGAAGACTGGCGACCAATGATTTTGCAAAATTAATAAGTCGATTGGCAATACCGCCTTGTTTCATAATCTCACCTGCTAATACAAAAAATGGTATTGCTAATAGGGCAAAACTATCGATACCTGTAGTCATTCGTTGGGCTATGGTTGTTAAGCCTGGCATTTTATCAATATTCAACAATAAACTAAGAGTTGTTGAAATTCCGATGCTATAAGCTACAGGAACTTTTAATAATAAAAGCGTAAAGAAACTCACAAATAAAACGATAATACTTATTATTTCTATACTCATAATTAGCTCATATTTTTATTAGAATAAGTACCTGATATGTGATAAATTGAAAAGCACATAATTAAAAAACCACTAAAAGGTAATACCGCATATACATAGCCCAGAGGTATTCTTAAAGTCCCTGATAATTGTTCTAAATGTAATGTAGTGTAAACCAAATTCAACCCACCTATTACCATAACGATAAGTGCAAAAAGGAAGATGAATACCTCGATGAGAATAGACGTTTTTCTTTTATTGGCAACAGACATTTTTTCATATAAAAAGTCCATTGATAAATGTTCTTTTTTAGCGTTGAGATATGCAGCACCTAAAATGGTCATCCAGATTAAAGCGAACCTCGCAAATTCTTCAGTCCAAGTAAACGATCTGCCCAAAAGATATCTCGAAAACACTTGAAATAAAACATCTAAGACTAACAGTGCAAAAATGATAATCAAAAACCACTCTAAGGTTTTATTAACCTTATTAAAAACAAATTTAGACTTACTCATAGTTGTCATTCTTGATTTGATTAACAATTTCGGCCATTTCAGGATACTCTTCTACAAATTTCTCAACTACAGATTTTGATTTCTCTGCAAACAAGGATTTGTCGGGAATTATAATTTCAACGCCCCAATCTTTGGCCACCTTCATAGATTCCTCAACAGATTCTTGCCAAAACTTTTTTTGAGCTTGGGCAGATTCGTCTGCTGCTTCCTGTACCCAAACACGTTGCTCTTCGGATAATTTGTCCCAATATTTAGTACCAATTAAAAGCACATCTGGAACTGAAGAATGCTCATCTAACGTATAATACTTACTGATTTCATAATGGTTAGAGGATACGAAAGACGGTGGATTATTTTCTGCGCCATCGACAACACCTTGTTGAATAGCTGTATACAATTCTCCGTAGGCTAAAGGTGTGGCATCTCCGCCCATTGTATTAACCATATTAATTCCCATTTGATTATTTTGGACTCTAATTTTTAAGCCTTTTAAATCTTCTGGTGATCTTATCGCTTTTTTACTGGTATAAAAACTTCTGCTTCCAGCATCATAGTAACATAAACCTCTCAGCCAAAATTTAGAGCCTTTTTCTAGTATGGATTTTCCAATTGGCCCTTCTAAAACATTAAATTGATGTTCATTATTTCTAAATAAATAAGGTATGCTTAAAATATTGTACTCAGGTACAAAATTAGATAGCGTGGCAGCACTCACTTTTGTTGCCGCTACGCTGCCTATTTGCAATAATTCTAATAATTCTCTTTCTGATCCTAATTGGCCATCAGGAAAAATCTTAACCTTTAAGGTACCTTTAGATTTTTTTTCTAAGGCCTTTTGAAACTCCAACATACCCTTATGCACAGGATGTGTTTGAGGCAAAGTATGTCCTAAATAAAGTACCTCAGGACCCTCTACTTTTTTGCAAGAGGCCATACCTAAAAGAAGAATTACTAAGAGAATTATTTTAAATCTCATTACTAACATTTTAAGTTTATCATTAGAATTTAAAATAGGCCTTGGCATTGTTGTAACTAATATCCGCTACCATTTTACCAATCCATTCCATTTCTTCTTTAGGTAATTCGCCTCGTTTAATTTCATCTCCTAAAAGATTACAGAGAATTCTTCTAAAATATTCGTGTCGTGGAAATGACAAGAAGCTACGGGAATCTGTTAACATACCAATAAAACAGCTAATTAAACCCATATTTGATAACGCGTTTAGTTGTTTGGTCATTCCATCTTTTTGATCTAAAAACCACCAACCCGAACCGAATTGCACTTTTCCTTTTACACTGCCGTCATTGAAATTCCCAATCATGGTTGCCATAACTTCATTATCAGCTGGATTTAGATTATAAATTATTGTTTTAGTTAATTTATCCTTGCCATCCAGCGTATTCAAAAAAGCAGATAATTTCTCAGCTTGCGAATAATCTCCAATAGAATCCCAACCTGTATCTGGTCCTAAAATAGTGTGCATTCTCTGATTATTATTTCTTAAAGCTCCCAAATGAAATTGTTGTACCCAACCAAATTCGTTATAGGTTTCTGACAAGAATAACAAGATTGCCGTTTCAAATTTTAAGACTTCTTCTTTTGAAAGTGTACCTCCTTCTATTTTCTTTTTGAAAATAGTTTCAACTTCATTGTCGGTAAATTTTTCAAATGATATTTGATTTAGACCATGATCACATAATTTACAACCATTGGCATCGAAATATTCAATTCTACTTCGTAAAGCATCTTTTAAATCTGTATAACTTTCAATATTAATATCAGCTTCTTTTCCTAAGTCTTTGATATAATTATCGTAACCTTCATTCGCAATTAAAATTGCTTTATCGGGTCTGAAAGCTGTACTTACTTTTATTTCGAAATCACTATTTGCTAATTGTTTGTGATGTGCTAAATTATCCGTTGGATCTTCAGTTGTACACACCAATTCGGCATTCACTTTACGCAGTAAATTTCTACAGCTATAATCACTACTACTTAGTTTTTCTGACGTAGATTCATAAATTTTCTCAGCAGACTTTTCGTTTAACAAATCATGTACATTGAAATATCTTGCTAATTCTAAATGGGTCCAGTGATACAATGGATTCCTCATCGTATAAGGCACTGTTTTTGCCCATTGCATAAACTTTTCCTTGTCAGTTGCATTACCAGTGATATACTTTTCATCAACACCCAAAGTACGCATGGCTCGCCATTTATAATGGTCACCATTGATCCATACTTTAGTTAAATTATTGTATATCTTATCGTCTAGAATTTCTTGTGGTGGTAAATGGTTATGATAATCTATTATAGGCTGATTCTTTGAGTAATTGTGATATAACTCTTCAGCATATTTATTTTCTAGTAAAAAATTATCGTGTATAAAATGTTTACTCATTTGTTTGCTTGGTTAGTCTTCGTTAGAAGGTTTTCCTATAGTTGCTAATATGCCACCATCGACGTATACAATTTGACCGCTGACAAAATCGCTAGCTTTTGAAGCTAAGAAAATGGCAGCGCCTTGCAAATCTTCTGGGTTTCCCCATCGTCCTGCTGGTGTTCTACTAATAATAAATTCATTAAACGGATGGCCATCAACACGTATTGGTGCCGTTTGACTTGTCGCAAAATATCCTGGGCCAATACCATTCACTTGGATATTATGTTTAGACCATTCTGTGGCCATGTTCTTGGTGAGCATTTTTAAGCCTCCTTTAGCCGCTGCGTAAGCCGCTACGGTGTTTCTTCCCAGTTCACTCATCATAGAGCAAATATTTATAATTTTACCCTCTCTTCTTTTAATCATGCCCTTGATGACGTGCTTAGACATGATAAAAGGACTGACTAAATCCACTTTTAAAACCTGCTCAAAATCGTCAACTTCCATGTCCTCCAAAGGTGTTCTTTTTATAATTCCAGCATTATTAACAAGAATATCTATAACACCAACTTCATCTTCAATTTGTTTTATATTTTGAATCACTTGATCCTCTTTGGTGACATCAAACAAATAACCATAAGCGTTTAGTCCCATTGATTTGTATTCTGCTACTGCTTTATCCAATTTATCTTTTGAAGACGCACCATTTATCACTAAAGTAACACCAGCATTTCCTAGACCCATAGCCATTGCCATACCTAATCCATGTGTTCCGCCAGTAATTAAGGCTACTTTTCCCGATAAGTCAAATAAGTTTATTGACATATTTTTATCTTAATTCATTGATATTACAAACGTCCATATCTCCATAATCCAAATTTTCGCCTGCCATTCCCCAAATAAAGGAATAGTTTGATGTTCCTGAACCTGAATGAATTGACCATGGTGGAGAAATCACGGCTTCGCCATCAGCCATCCAAATATGACGTGTTTCATGTGGTTGTCCCATAAAATGACAAACAGCTTGGTCTTCCGGTACTTCAAAATAGAAATAGACTTCCATTCGTCTGTCATGCACATGTGCTGGCATTGTGTTCCAGCTACTTCCAACTTTTATGGTAGTCATTCCCATTTGCAACTGGCAAACATCTACCACGCTATTTACAATATACTTTCTTAATGTTCTGGCATTTGCTGTTTCGGGTGAACCTAATTCAATGACCTCTACGTCATCCGTTCCAATTTTTTTATTTGGAAATGCTTTGTGAGCTGGTGTTGAATTTAGGTAAAATTTGGCTGGATTTTCCGAAGATTTACTCGAAAAAACGACTTCATTATTCCCTTGCCCAACATAAAGTGCTTCTTTATGTTCTAGATTGTAAATTGTTCCATCAACCGACACACTGCCTGCATCACCAATATTTATGATGCCGAGTTCTCTTCGTTCTAAAAAAAAGTTTGCTTTTAGAGGGTCTATTGTTTCTAAATTAACAGATTTAGATACAGGCACAACACCTGCTACCATAAATCTGTCATAATGGGTGTACACCCATTCTATAGTATCTTTTTTAAGTACGTTTTGAATTAGGAACTCATTTCGTAATTCTTGAGTATCGTAATTTTTTACAGCTTGTGGACTGGACGCGTATCTTGTATTGTATTTTGACATATGAAATAATTTTATTGTAATCGATTACACAAATATAAAACAAAATAATTTAAAACCTAATTTTTCTGATTATGAATTAGATTTTATTATCGAAATCTTCTTGGTTGAATCTTAAAAAACTCATGTCTTTAAAACTTAACTATAAATAAAATAAATGCTTTTATTATAAGCAAAATAATTGAATATTATTAGTGAGCAGTTGATAATATTTAAATTCGTGAAAATAAAAAAAAGGGACTCTCAAACTTAAAAAATACATTAGTTGGAATTGTAAATACAAAGTCACTATTTTTCAAATAGGTATTTGTTGGCATCATTAGGAAATGAAGTATATACATCTACTTAGCAAGTATATAAAACTTTAATAGAAAGATAGTTTGACATTAAAAAATATAAATATACTTTAAACACATTTGAGAAGTTAACAATTGATTCAAAAATAGCGACACACTTCACAAGAGAAGACTTTTGTGTACGAACTTTCCCGAAAAATTCTAGTTTATGTACTATATCAAACTAACTAAAGCTATTTACCTCATCATTCTTAGTATTTCAGCTGTTAAAATGAGTTTATTAGATATAAAAAAGGGACAAATCAAAATATTGATCTGTCCCTTTTAGTACTCAAGGTGGGAATCGAACCCACACGACCGAAGTCACTGGATTTTGAATCCAGCGTATTTACTACTAAATTTCCATAAGCTATATTATAATCAACTGATTAGCATACATTTAATTTTATATAATATCAATTGATATCGTTTAAAATCATAATTTGTTGTACCTATGTTGTACCAAAAATGATTATCTTTATATCCTAATATTTAAGATATGTCATCAAATGCAAAAATAGTACTTCGGAAAAAGCCTAATAAAGAAGGACATTGTCCTCTTTGTATTCGTATCACAAAAAACCGTCGCTCAAATTATCATTATATAGGTCATAATATTGACCCTAATGATTGGGATGTGAAAAATATTAGAGTTAGAAAATCACATCCTTACTCAGATAGGTTAAACGGTTTGCTTAGTACCAAACTGTCTGAGGCAAATAAAATGCTGATTGATTTGCAGTCGAGCAAAAAGGATATATCGGCCAATCAAATAAAAGAGAAACTTTATGCTTCTTCGGAATCAGTTACTTTTTTTGAAGTGGCACAAGACTTTCTTGATGATTTAGAAGCAAACGAAAAGCTATCTAGGCTTTCAACAGATAAAGCAAGAATTAATCACGTTTTAAAATTTACCACGTCAAAGCAACTAACCTTTCAAGAAATTGATGAAAGTTTTCTAAAGAAATTTAAAACCTACCTCCGTACAAAACACAACCTATCAGAAAGGTCGATAGTAAATAATCTTATTGTGATTAGAACTATCTATAATAGGGCCATAAAATTGGGTATCGTAGATAGAAAACTTTACCCATTCGGTTCGGATAAAATACGAATTAAGTTCCCTGAAACTGAAAAAATAGGTCTTACTCGAAATGAAGTCATAGAGCTAGAGTCAGTTGATAACCTTACCAAGAATGAAACTCACGCTAGAAATCTCTGGCTTTTCAGTTTTTACTTTGCTGGCATCCGTGTAGCTGATATATTAAAAATTCGTTGGAACGACATTTTTGATAATAGACTTCACTATCGAATGAACAAGAATTCAAAACTGTTATCCTTAAAAATTCCAGATAAAGTTTTTCCAATTTTGAAAGATTACATAAATGACAAGCAGAGCGAAGAGGACTTTATATTTCCTGAAATGAAAAAAGCCGATTTAAAAAATGCTAAAGATGTTTATGCTAAAACAAAAACCGCTAATAAGAAATTCAATAAATATTTGGTAACGGTAGCTGATAAAGCCAAAATATCAAAAAAAGTAACTATGCATATTGCTAGACATACATTTGGGAATATATCGGAAGATAAAATCCCAATTAATATGCTCCAAAAATTATACAGACATTCATCGATTACCACTACAATAAATTATCAATCTAACTTTATGCATAGAGATGCGGATGACGCATTAGATAGCGTGGTAAATTTTTGAAGGGATAAAAAAATCAATTAGCGGATATTTTGAATATGCTAAACCTATCTGTAACAACAAAATATCTGTTCTTTATCTTTTCCAATTAAAAATTTAGTCTTTCCTAAATAGGAATTAAATTTAAATTGGATCCGCTAATTTTTGATTGAAACATTTTACCAACATTTTATATAGGTCAGGATGTTTCTTTTTGAGTAAGTCTGGACGCTCGAAGAAATATTCTGAAGCTACTGCAAAAAATTCAGCTTGATTTGTACCTCCATATTTTCGGATATCAGAATGATTATCGTTTATGGCTTCCATTTCCTTATGAATTAAATTCAACCAAGGTAATGCATATTGATGTTCTAATAATCGCTCTGGAACTCCATCTGTACTATCATCCAGCTTATCAATAAGATGCACAAATTCGTGTATGCCAGTATTACTTTTATCGGTTGTGTTTTTAAAGCCGTGGTACAATGCTTTTTTAGATAAAATCATTTGCTTCTCAAAACGTCCATTCCCAACTATTCCACCAATATTTCTTGAGTTATCCTTACTACTAAATTGCATATCCTCATTAAAATAATCTGGATATAAAAGGATACCGCTTAAGTTGGTGTAATGCCATTCTTTAAAACCAAAAACAGGGATTACTGCGCTTGCCGCAATTAAAATCTTATCCAATTCTTCCAATTCAAACTGCACAGCATCGATATAGACCTCACTTAAAAATTGCATCATTTTTTGCTGAAAAATAAGCTGCCTATCTTTTGAAAGGTTTCTATAAAACAGCACATTATCCATCAGTAATTTGTGCCAATCCTCTGGAAATGAATTTACACTATGGCGTTTCGCTTTTCTATAAAAATGAACAGCAAAGAGAACAATCACAACTGAAATTAAAATGTAAGCCATATTAAAAAAACGTATTAGTCTACAGGTTCCGCCTTAAATCCTACTTTTTGCAAAGTTGATTTTACGTCTTCTTCGGTTGCACCATCGCTTTCAATGGTTAGGATTTTATCAGGATTAGAGGTATCTACTTCCCAACTTTCTACACCTTCTTGTTTGTTTAAAAAAGGGGTTACTTTCGATACACACCCACCACAATTGATATTTGTTTTAAATTTTAAAGTTTTCATAGTATTGAATTTATTTATTATTAAAGTTTTACTCGTTTAAGTCTTAAGCTATTTGCAACAACGGATACACTACTGAATGCCATTGCTGCACCTGCAATCATCGGGTCTAATAAAAATCCATTTACGGGATAAAGAACCCCTGCTGCGATTGGAATACCAATGATGTTGTAAATGAATGCCCAAAATAAGTTCTGACGTATGCCCAAAACAGTTCTTTTTGACAGTTCCAATGCTTTTGGAATGGATTGTAAATCTGATGTTATCAAGGTCATTTTTGCTACGTCCATCGCTATATCTGAACCTTTTCCCATTGCAATACTCACATTGGCTTGCGCCAAAGCCTGGGAATCATTAATACCATCGCCAACCATTGCGACTATCTTTCCGTCCGCCTGCAATTTTTCAACAAAAGCTGCCTTGTCCGAAGGCATTACTTCGCCTTGGTAATTTGTTATTCCTACTTGTTTTGCGACAGCAGATGCGGTTTTATTATTATCTCCTGTAAGCATATAGACCTCGACACCTCTTTCTTGAAGCGTAGCTATGGCTTTTTTTGAAGTTTCTTTAATCTTGTCTGCAATGGCCAGTATCGCAAGCACTTGATGTTCGTTAGCAAAGAATATGACCGTTTTTGCCTTTTCTTCGAGACTTTCCGCTGTTTGCATTAAAGAAGCGTCTATTTGAATATCTTTTTCGACCATTAGTTTATGGTTGCCCACATAATATTTTGAACCATTCTCCGATTGCGCCTTTACACCTTTTCCGGTAATGCTTTCGAAGGAAGTAATTTCTGCTTGTTCAATATTTTCTTCTTTCAAATGATTGACGACCGCTTCTGCCAAGGGATGTTCCGATTGTGCTTCGATAGCCAAGAGAATTTCCTTGTAATCGTTCTGATTTTCAATCTTGTCCTTCCAGAGTATATCGGTTACCAAAGGTTTTCCTTCCGTAATCGTACCCGTTTTATCAAGGATTACTGCATTCACTTTATGGCCAAGCTCCAGACTTTCGGCATCCTTTATCAAAATATTATTTTCAGCTCCCTTACCGATACCCACCATTATGGCAGTTGGCGTTGCCAAGCCCAAGGCACAGGGGCAAGCGATAACCAATACGGCTACAGAGGTCAATAATGCTTGTGAAAAGGCATTATCGCCTCCTACGGACATCCAGACGATAAAGGTTACAATGGAAATACCCAATACCACAGGAACGAAAATACCGGCAATCTTATCGACCAGTTTTTGAACGGGTGCCTTACTCCCTTGCGCTTGCTGAACCATTTTAATGATTTGGGAAAGCAAGGTTTCTCCACCAACTTTTTCAGCGGTAAATTGAAAGCTTCCTTTTTGATTAACCGTACCAGCGAAGACCTTTTCCCCTTGGGATTTCTGAACGGGAACAGGTTCTCCCGTTATCATACTTTCATCAACATACGAGCTTCCTTTGGAAACTTCTCCATCTACAGGAATCTTTTCTCCGGGACGTACCAAAATGGTCTGACCAACTTGTACAGAAGAAATTGGAATTTCTTTTTCTTCCCCATTCTCAATAATTTTTAGCGTTTTGGGTTGTAATCCCATAAGTTTTTTAATGGCCGAAGAAGTATTTGATTTTGCCTTTTCCTCCAATAATTTTCCCAAGGAAATAAAAGTTATAATTACCGTAGCGGCTTCATAATAAACGTGAGGCTCAATACCACGACTCAACCAAAATTCTGGAAAAAAGGTATTGAATACACTAAAGATAAAAGCGATTCCTGTGCTCAAAGCTACCAAGGTATCCATATTTGCTTTACCATGTTTGGCTTGCTTGAAAGCATTGAGGAAAAAGCTACGACCGAACCAAAAAAGAATTGGAAAAGTTAACACCAAAGAAATCCACTTACCTGGTTCCCATTGCATAAAAAACATTCCTAATACAAAAATGGGAAGGGTAAGTATGGCCGACCAGATAGTACGTTTTTTTATGTCCTGATAATGCTTTTGCTGAAGTTCTTGTTGTACTTCCGAAGGGTCTTCGGAATCAATAATAATGTCATAGCCGACCTCACGAAGTGCGTTTTGAAGTTGATTTGGACTCAACTCCTTGTCATATTCCACAAGAACGGAACTATTGGCAAAATTAACACTTGCATCAAACACACCTTCTGTGTGTTTTAATACAGATTCAACGCTTGATGCACACGATGCGCAGGTCATTCCTGTAACAGGGAATGATTCTTTTATACCCTGTTTGTGGTTCTTTTCTTTAGTTTCAAATACGTTAATTGTCTCCATAATCCTATTCTTACTTGTAGAGTACAAATTTCAGAATTAAAGGACTTTAATCTGTTATGTTTTAGGCTGAATGATTTGTAGAATTAACCGATTAAAAGAATATCGGCATTTATATATTATTACTTACTTAACTTTAATATCCTAAAAGCACCTTGAATAACTAAAATAAAGACTATTGTTCCCACAATCAAATCTGGCTTATTAGAATTCAACCAGTAAACTAAAAGTCCTGCAATAATTACACCTGTATTTATAATTACATCATTTGAGGTAAAAATCATACTTGCTTTCATATGTGCCTCGTCTTTACTTTTTGACTTTTGTAAAATGTAAAGACAAATTCCGTTTGCGATAAGTGCAAAAATAGAAACGATAATCATTGTTGTAAAATCGGGAAGTTTCTCGTCTCCAAAAAACCTCCTTAAAACTTCCACAAATCCGATAACGGCAAGTGTGATTTGAAAATATCCAGCCAGTTTGGCAATCCGTTTTTTCTTTATTAATGTTCCGCCAACCGCAAACAAACTAATTCCGTAAACGAAACTGTCGGCAAGCATATCTAAACTGTCTGCAACAAGCCCCATAGATTTTGAGATAATTCCTGTCGTCATTTCGATAATGAAAAAAGCAAAATTGATTATAAGTACAGACCAAAGTAGCTTTTTTTGGCTGGTGTTTTCTTTAAAGTCCGTTTGGTCGGTTTGTTCCGTTAAAATTTTCTTTCCACCTAATTTCAGTTCGATGATAAATTTTTCGATTTGGTCAATTTTACCGCTGTGAAAAACGGTTAATTTTCGGTTAGGAATATCAAAGTCCAAATTCGCAATGTTCGGGATGCCGTCTAATTTCATTCGAATTAGATTTTCCTCCGATGGACAATCCATTTTGGTAATTTCAAATACTGTTTTATTCACTCGGTTCTTTGTTAGCCACTGATTTTTTAGTTCAATTGTCTTTTAAAACTACAAAACAAGAAATCCTGCGTTGTGTCAAATGGTGTTAAGTGGTCTTCCGTTACACACTTAATTTTGTCAAATCCATTTTTCAACTTTAATGTTAATTCGTCTTCATTGTATTGTTTTATTTCGAGACCGCTACATTTTTCAGGTCCATTTTTGGAAAAGGTTCCAATTGTCAGGAATCCGTTTACAGATTTTCTTGCAGTTTTTATATATTTTGTTATTTGTTCAGGCGTTGTAAGAAAATGAAAGGTTGCTCTGTCGTGCCAAACATCAAAAGTCATATTGGGTTCGAATTCTGTAATGTCGCTTACAATCCAATTTACTTTATTTGCTTTTTCTCCAAGTCGGCCTTTTGCTTTTTCGAGTGATTTAGCCGAAATGTCAAGTACAGTCACATTTTCAAATCCTTCATCAAGTAAGTAATCGACAAGTTTGCTATCTCCACCACCAATATCTATTATTTTTGCAGATTTATTTAATCCGAATGAATGTATAAATTCAAGCGAAGTTTTAGGCGATTCCTGTGTCCAGCTTACTTGGTCTGGGCTTTTAGTTTCATAAACTGTCTCCCAATGTTTCTTTCTATCTAATTTCATCGCTATATCTTTTGTTTTAAACTTATGACTCACGGTCTTATATGGTTTGCATTCATTTTTTAACTAAAGCATATGTGGTATGTCTGAAGCCAAAGTTGGATATGAAAAAATCATTGTTCTAATATCATTAACCTTCATTTTTGTTTTTATGGCCATTGCGAAGAGATTTATGGTTTCTTCTGTATGCGGACCGATTAAATGCGCTCCCAAAATTGTTTGGGTTTCTACGTCAATTATAGTTTTGAACGCATATTCTTCTACATTCAAACGTTTGGCATTGAACCAATTGCCAACCTCTTTATAATTTACCTGAATATTGTAGTTCAGCGCTTTCGCTTTCGATTCAGAATAGCCAACAGACGCCATTGTAGGCAATATAAAAACTACCGTTGGCATTGGTGGGTAACTTATTTCTTTAGAATTGCCCTTGATTATATTTGAAGCAACCGTATGACCCTCCAAAACCGCAACTGGCGTTAAAGGCAAACCTTCTGAATCTGCGGCATCGCCCGCTACATAAATATGAGGGTTTGAAGTACTTTGAAGGTATTTGTCTACCGTAACACCTTTTTTAGTAAAGGCTATGTTGGCTTTGTCTAAATTTAAATCAAATATTGCTGGTGGACGGCCGGCAGAATTAAAGACAGCTTCGGCTTCAAAATATGCTGTTTTATCTGCGGATTTACCTTTTACTCGATACTGGTTATCCACTTTCTCAATAGCCGTAACATCTGTATTAAGAATGAGTTTTATACCTAATTCTTTTGTGGTAGAAACAAGATGTTTTACAATATCCTGTTCAAAATTTTCCAAGGGGTTTTCTCCACGATGAACAATAGTTACTTCTGCTCCACATCGAGCCGCTATATGTGCAAACTCAAAAGCGATATATCCACCACCGATGAATACTAAAGATTTTGGCAATTTTGCTAAATTCAAGAAATCGGTACTGGATTTTGCATAATGACCACCTTCAAATTCTAAAACCCTTGGCTTGGAACCCGATGCGATTACAATTTTGTTAGCCTTTATTTTGTCTGTTCCAACTTCCAATGTGTTTTCTGACAGGAATTTTGCTGAACTATGAAAGGTGTATATTCCGTTCTTTTTATATCCTTTTTCAATTTTTGGTGGCATTTCATCCACAAAGGATTGTTTAAAGGCCATAATGTCCTTCCAATTGACTTTAGGTATGGTATCAATGCCGTAACCTTTAAGCCTTTTAGCAAAGTCTCGAACTTCCGTAGCGCCTATAATCACTTTTTTTGGGTCACAACCTCTCAATGCACAAGTGCCACCATAAGGTAATTCATCCGTTATTCCGACTGTCAAGCCTTTTGAGGCGCATTTATTGGCGATGGTCATTCCTGCCATACCAGAACCAATTATAAATACATCGTAATTTTTCATATAAAAATTATTTTCTTGTTTAGCTAAACTAGCTTGCACAGCAACTCAATTTAGAAACGTCTTTGCCAAAAGTAATCGCTGCTAATTTGATTCCTTCTCCTAATGTTAAATAAGGGTAAAAACTTTCAGCTAAATCTTTTACTGTAATGCCAAACTTAATCGCCATACTTAATTGTTGAATAAGTTCGCCACCTTCTGGCGCAATCACTCTAGCACCTATTAGCTTATCGGTTTCAGGATTACGAATCAATTTAATGAAGCCTCTTGTATCTTGTGCTGCCAATGCTCTAGGAACGTGCTTTAAGTCTAATTTACTCACTTCAAAAGGAATGCCTTTTGCTTCCGCTTCTATTTCATCCATTCCAGCACCTGCAATTTGAGGGTCGGTAAATACTACCCACGGTAAAGAGGAATAATCTATACTACTTTTTGACAATGAAAATGCATTGTTTACTGCTGTATTACCTTCGGTGGCAGCTGTATAAACAAATGGCGGTGTGTTTGTTACATCTCCTGCGGCATATATATTAGAAACATTGGTTTCCATTTTTTCATTAACAAGAATGTGTCCGCTTTTTGTTAAATTAATATCACTATTTTCAAAACCTAATTTAGTGGTATTGGGCTTTGTTCCGGTGGCTACAACAATATGTCCTTTCTCAATGATTTGAGTTGTTGAACCATCAGGGCAGTTGCAATGAATGATAGTATCATTACCTCTTTTTTCGAATTTAAAGGCTCTGAAATTTGGTAAAATCTCAATACCTTCACTTTTCATTTGCTCTACTAAAACATCAGTAATATCAATAGTTTGACTACGTAATGGTCTATCTGTAAATTCTATAATACGCACTTTTACACCCAATCGGCTATAAGCTTGTGCTATTTCTAATCCAATATATCCAGCTCCCATAATGGTTAAGCTTTCAGGTTTTTCTTCTAAATCAAATAAAGAAGCATTGGTTAAATAGCCTACTTCATTTAAGCCTTCAATGTTTGGAATGTTTGTTGTAGCTCCGGTAGCTATGACAATGTTCGTTGCGCTGTATTTATCTTTATTATTCACAATAATTGTGTTCTTATCTACAAATTCAGCCCACCCCTTTAGCATTGTTAGATTTTCAAAATCACTTACAACATCCATATATTTTTGTTGCTGTAACGCGGAAACCAACTCTTTTTTATCTTTAATAATTTGTTTAAAATCAATATCTACACCTCTTGGTTTAATACCCTTAAAATTAGAATGTGTAGCGTGATATGCAGTTTCGGCAGCTCTAATTAAGTTTTTTGAAGGAACACATCCTACATTTACACAAGTACCCCCAAAATCTAATCCACCATTTACCATTAGTGTCGTAAGCCCTAAACTTTCAGCTTTTATCGCTGCTGAAAATGCAGCAGAACCACCACCAATAACAATTAAATCAAATTGGTTTTTGTTTTTTTCGGATTCTTTAGAGGTTGTAATATGAGAAGTTGAAGAGAAAGAATCCTCTTTTTCAATGCCATTTACAACAGAATAATTACCAATGCTATTTACTGCATCGATTAATTCTTCTTTATCCGTTTTATTGGTATCAAAAGTAAATTCGCCTTTTCCTGTTTCGTGACTTACATTGCTACTAATAATACCATTGGTCTTATTCATATCTTTTTCGATATGCGAAGAACAACCGCTACAAGTCATCCCACTTATTTCTAATGATATGGTTTTTAAATCTTTGTTTTCGTTATCTCTCATTATTGTAATTAGTTGTTTGGTTAAATGATAAAGGTTAAAATCTATGCTTTATCCTTTAGTAATTCTACTTTATACCCTTTCTTCTCAATTACAGCTTTTAAGGCTTCGATACTCGTCTTTGTTCTATCAAATTGTATAACCGCAATGTCGCCTGGGTATTCAACAGAATGCTCAGTAACACCATCAACCGCTTTAACTGCTTTATAGATACCGTTAGAACAACCAGCACAGGTTATTCCTGTTATTTTGAACTGAATAGTTGTCAAATTTTGTTCATCTACAGACGTTTCGACTTTTTGTGTTTCCAAGTTTTTGTTTTGTGCGGTGGCTTCAACAGAAAACAGAACTAAAGCTAGAATGGGAATTAAAATAATATTTTTCATAACTATTTATTTTAAGGTTATTTACTGATTATTGATATTGAATTGTCTCCATAATTAGAAACATATAATTTGTTGCCAACGGGCATTACGCCAATGGGTTTATTACCTGTTTTATAAGTAACAGATTGCTTTTCGAGTGTAACCGCATCATACACGAAAACTTCTGACAAAGCAAAACTTACAACGTATAATATATTTTCATCTTTGGATAAGACTGCTTCTTCTGGTGTTTTTACACCTTCTATTTCCTTTACAATTTCTCCTTTTTCGGTATCTATAATATGAATTTTGTTTCCAAAGAAATTACTTATATATAATAGTGAATGGTCTTTGTTTCCGTGTATAAGTTCTGGTTTTCCACCTGTTTTAATGATGGATTTTTTTCCTGTTTCTATATTAATCACAGAAATGCTTCCATCTTCCGTATTGGTAACAAACAGCTTTGAATCATTCTCCGAGATGCCTATTCCATCTGGTCCTTTTCCTGTAGGGAATGTTTTTAATATATTGAGAGTAGTAGCATCCAGTTGCAACACTTTATTGTCATCTATTGCTATTACATAAATTAAATCTCCTTTTCTATTTGCAGTAATTCCACCTATATGAGTTTCAAATAGTTTTTCTTTTAGAATGGTATGATTGTCAAAATCAATGATAACCACTTGCTTATCGTAACCACTAACAGCAACCAAATTACTTTCTGCTAACTGAACAAAACCCCACGGATACCTTATGCCTTCTATGTTTTTTAATACTTTATCTGTTTGGGTATCAATAACTGAAATTAATGTATCCTCCACATTTGCAACATATAAAAATGATTTATTGGGTGTTAGAAATAAGGCGTCTGGTCCTTTGCCAACTTTAATAACTGGATAATCGATATCCTGTGTAGTTAGCTTATTTTCAACTGCGGTTGAATCCGTTTCTTTTTTATTTTCTTTACAAGAAGTAATTACAAAAGCAAAAAGAAAGATGGTTAAATAATTTTTCACAATTAAGAATTTTATTTATTAATTACTTTATAACCTGTAGAATTAATTGCTTTTTCTATATCCTCTTTAGCAGTTTTCGAATTATCGAATTCTACTTTTGCGTTAGCTTTTTCATAGGAAGCATTTACATTTACAATACCTTCTAAATTATTAACTGCGTGCGTTACGTGTTGTTCACAAGAAGCGCAAGTCATACCTTCAACCTCAAAATTTAAAGTTTGAATGTTAGATTGATTCACTATAACCACTTCTTTCTTATTATCAGGATAAAAAATGTGCGAGTAATATGGAAAGCTAATTGAGATAGCCGCAAATAGCGTAATTCCTATTAAAAATCCTTTGGTTTGAAACCACTTTGGTTTTGCATCTACTTCACAATAATCCTCTGCTTTTTTCGGTTTTAAATAATCATACCACGCATATCCAATTGCTACTATAGCGACACCAATTAAATAGGGTCTAAAAGGTTCCATCCAAGATAAAGCGGAAGCACTTCCTCCAACGCCTGCAATTAATGCAATAACTGGTGGTATGCAACAAGATGATGCGGCTACAGCAGCAAACAAACCTGTATATGCTGCATTTTTTGATGTTTTTTCTGTTTTCATTATTATAAAATTTAGGCTATTTTTCTTTCTAATTTGATTGACTTAAAAATACTATTCAGAATATCCGTCTCATCCTCATTCAATGAATAGTATAAGGTTTGCCCTTCTCTCCTTGAGCTTATAATACCTGCATCTTTCATTTTTCGTATATGCTGTGAAACTGCTGGCACACTCATACCTAAAATATCAGATAAATCACAAGGACATAGTTCATTTTCCATATTTAATAAGAATAGGATTTTTAAGCGCACCTCATTACCTGAAATGGATAGTAGTTTCGATATTTTATCGAAACCATTAGCCATACCGTCAATGGTAGTTCTACAGTTTAGTAACTGCTTATGGTCAGCCTCAGCTCTTGTACAGGATATTTCTAGTTTCATATTAATGCTTTAGACGAGCAAAGATACAGTTAATTACTTATTTAAGCAAATACTTAAATAATAATATTATAAGTAGCTGTGAACTTTTAAACAACTCTTCGTTTTTAAAGTACTTTAATTAAATCTCATCCAAAGATTTGCGATTCTGATTTGTGCTTTTTTTAAACTGTGTAGGTGTCATTCCTGTAACCTTTTTAAACTGATTGCTTAAATACGCGACACTACTATAATGAAGTTTAAAAGCTATCTCACTCAAGGTTAATTCGTCATAAACTATAAGTTCTTTAACACGTTCAATCTTCTGGTTTATGATGTACTGCTCGAACGTAATACTTTCTACCGACGAAAAAAGTGAACTTAAATATTTGTAGTCCAAGTGAAGTTCGCCTGTAACAATATCTGCCCATTTGAAATCGAGCTCCTCGGAAGAATGATGGATTTTATCTACAACCAATGTTTTCATTTGTTCAATAAGTTGACTTTTACGGTCATCAATCAAACTAAAACCTGAATTTTGAAGCGCTTTGGAAAGACCATTTTTGGTCTGGACACTTAATGAAGAAACTAATTTAACCTCCCCCAATTTTATAGAAACATACAGTATTTCAAGTTGTTCCAAAATATTAGATACCGCCGAGATACATCTTGGGCAGACCATATTTTTAATATGGATAATCTCATTCATATAGTACTTGTTTCAAAATAATTTTAATCCAGATTTGTATAGAGAATAATAAACAGCAGCTATTGCAGCAACTACAAAAATCAATACTATCACAACTAAAGCGATAATTTTATCTTTTCTTGAAATATCACTTTTAGGCTGATGTTTCTTTCTGTCATTTTTTCTTCTATTTCTTCTACTTTCACTCATTATCGTTCGCCGTGATAAAACCAAAATTAATTTATGGTCTTATTCAGATTACTTGATTAATCCATAATTCGTTTTACTGTAAGGTTGCTTTTACCTCTCCACAGGTTTCCATAGCCTCTCCATAATATGGGTTTCGCACCTCTTTTTCCAAACTAATCCAATAAGCTCCCTTATTGTTATCGGCCATTGGACAAAACTGGATATATACATTTTCGTTAACCCCAAAAAGTTGCACGCTACTTATCATATGCGCAGAAAGATGTTTAAAATGTGCTCTTTGTGTTGCTATATCTGACTCGTTCTCAATAGAATTAGCCGAGGTCTTTAGTTCTTTCTGAATCGTCATCCAATGGTTATGTGCTTTTTCATCAGATAATAATTTCATATCCACTTTTTTCAAGGATTGGTTTATTTGTTTTCCTGCCTGTTGAGCGCCCTTGGCATCATCATTTACCAAAGCATCTTTTAAAAGGATATAATCATCAAAAACCTGTTTTAACTGATTCTGAAATTTGTTTGAAACTTCAATCCTTTCTTTCATTTGAGAATGGTTGGCTTCATTTGTATTTTCTCCAGAATTATCTTCTTGCATTCCCAAATGCCCTTCGTGGCCTGTCATTGTTTTACCACCAGATGCATTCATCATACTTTTTTTTCCCTGTAATTGTGCAGCGGCATCTACGGTAAACGTTCCGTTAGTTACGACTTCATCTCCATTCTTTAAACCTTCAAGAATGGTATAACTATCGCCATTGGCATTGCCCAATAAAACTTCCCTCATTTCAAAAATAGCTTCATTAGGGTTTGTTTTGACATAGACTACAGAGCGTTCTCCCGTCCACATAACAGCGGTTGACGGTACGGAAACGGTATTCTCGGTGCTTGTTTGCGTACCCTCAATTACCCCTTCCACAAACATTCCCGGTTTAAAGAGGTCTTTCTTATTTTGCAAGACCGCTCTTACAACCACCGTTCTAGTCGCAGAATTTAATAAGGGGTCGATGAATGAGACTTTTGCATCAAAAACCTCATTGCGATAAGCATTTGTGGTCAATTTAATAGTCTGTCCTTCTTTTAAGGATGAAATTTGATTTTCATAAGCATCAAATTCTGCCCATACTGTATTGAGATTCGCAATTTTATATAAGGGTTGTCCTTGCTTTAAATAATCCCCTTCTTCTACCATTTTCATTGTTACCGTTCCTGAAACGGTTGCAAAAACCGGAAAGTTTTCTTGCACTTTCCCAGCAGTTTCTATGGCGTTGATTTGCTTTTCTGAAAGTTTCCAAAGTTTAAGTTTGTTCCTAACAGCCTTATACAATTCTGGTTGCGATTCTTTTAATGATGAAGCGGTAAGCAGTTCTTGCTGTGCAGCAACCAATTCTGGCGAATAAATAGTTGCCAAGCGTTGTCCTGCTCCAACACGTTCTCCTGTAGAATTAACGTACAGTTTTTCTATTCTTCCTCCAAAATAGGTAACCTGTACGGCATTTGACTCTTCATTAGCTTTAATCTTACCAGATAATTTAAGGGAATTATTTCCCATTTGTCCTTTTCCTACAAGTGATGTTTGGATATTGGCCAGTGCCATTGCGTTATCGGTCATTTTTATTTCATTGGCATTGAGGCCATCTGCACCAGATTCGGCTGGAATTAAATCCATTCCACAAATGGGACAATCCCCAGGTTCTGGTTGCATAATCTGTGGATGCATAGAACACGTCCACATTTGATTAGAAGCAATTTCTTCTGAATGGTCGTGGGTGTCTTTCACATTATTTGTTGCCTTGTCCGCAGAACCTCCACCGAATAGTAGAAAGCCGCCTAACAGGCCAACAATCAAGGCAACACCTATATAAATGATGTTTTTATTCATTTTAATTTTATTTATTTGTTATTTTCCAATCGTTTTATCATTGCTTTCATTTCTGCAATTTCCTTTTCTTGTGCCTTGATAATATCTTCAGCTAACTTTTTAACTTCTGGATCTTGGATATCAGCACGCTCACTTGTTAAAATCGCAATAGAGTGGTGAGGTATCATTGCTTTCATCCATAATATGTCTCCTACCGTTGATTTCTGGTCGCGTACCAATCCTAATGCACCAACAAATAGCACAATGCTACCCAAAACAATGGCGATATTCTTCTTTTTGTTTTGGTACATATTACGCATCGCCACAAACATTATAATGGCCATAGCAGCAATACCCAAGCAACTCATATAAAAACGAGTAAGGCTAAAATAGACGTGATCTAATTGATAAGAGTTTAGGTACATTGTAATGTACATTGCCACAAATGATGCCGCTAGCATACCTACAAATTTTGTGTAATTGTTTTTTTTTGAATTTTGATTTGAATTTTCCATTATATATTGATTTTAGTGTGACTTATTTTCGTTTCTTTTTAATTATTTTTCTAATGGTTGGGGATGAAGTGTACCAAAGTAAAAAACCACTTAATACAGTAATCAACCCTAATAGTGAAAACCCTCGCAATACTAATGTGTTAAAATTGTCTCTACCTTGATAATCCATAGTGTGTGTCATCCAAAGGAAATCGAACCAACGCCAATCCCTGTGTCTTACCGTTTGAAATGCGCCATTTTCAATGGCCACGTAGGCCTTTAAATTTTGAGGTGTTTCATACGAAATTTCATACGCCGGAAGTGGACGACCACGATATTCGTGATGCTGCCCTACCGTATCGACCCGTTGAATTTCAGCTATTTTTAAATCGGTTAGCATATACCTATTTGCAACTTCTTGCGCCTCTTCTTCAGAAACCCCATTTTTCTTATGTCCTGTTCTGGCATTAATAAGTTGTGTTTCATTAATCCAATAGTAAGGTTCGTTTGCAATTTCCAATAGTTCTAAAGTTTGGATTGGTTGCTCTGTATCGAGTTGAGATGTACCGAGTAAATCGTTAAAAGACTTCTGCTTAGGTGCTACTTTTTTAAACTGGTCGCCGTGAATTTCATCTATATCTGTCCAACTGAAATACATCCCGCTAATCGTCCACATCAAAAACTGGATACCTAAGAAGATACCCAAGTAACGGTGTGTTTTTCTAATCCATTTTGCTGTTTTTCTGTTGACCATTATTGTTTTTACTTTATTCTTTATCTATATTTTAATTCACGAAAAATTTTACAATCAGTCCACCTGTCAACCATATATAACAGATATAGGCTGCATATTTTAAAACACTCTCAAGCAATGGACTTTTCGGTGCCATTTCGCTCATTGAGTGCTCTACATCCTTTCTCTTGAAAAACCCTAAGTATATGAGATATCCTGAAATTGTGAGAAAAGCCATATTCAAATAGAAGGTATAGTCAATTTTGAAATGCTCTTTGTCCTGTATTTTAACTTGTGATGTGTCAGGCAACATCCCTAACAAATCGAAAGAGTAATGCAGAGCCAAAGCTGTTCCTATTAATGCCGTAAACAGTAAGAATAAAATGAACAGCGACATTTTCCACCCATAATACTTGGCATTAATACGAAGTACAGGAAAGACTACCAAATCACTAAAAATAAAAGCCATAACCCCTGCAAAACTCACGCCCTTTCCAAAAAGCAATGCCGCCAACGGAATATTACCCATTGAGCCAATAAAAGTCAAAAATGCGGCAATAGGTCCTACAACGATATGTTCCAATATTTCAAGAAAGGTAAAATCTGTATTGCCCTGACCACTATTGATAAATAGTGTCTGGAAGAAAGAATCGGGAACGAAGGCTGCGACGATACCTGCAATGGTAAAGCCAACGGTAACGTCCTTCCATACCATCTGCCATTCCATCTTATATTTTTTGGCAACCCTTGCCCAACTATCTTCTTTCTTGATTTGTTTTTTCCAATCTTTGGAATCATCCATTGAATCGTCATCTTCGTTCTCTAAATTCTTGCGCGCTTTTTCTATGAGCTTTTTAGGATTGATTATTCGTATCAAAATCCACGAAATAAGAATTAAAAGGATTCCACCTACATATTCGCCGACTACAAACTGCCATCCCAAAAATATGGAAATGATGATTCCAAGCTCAATTACGAGATTGGTCGATGCAAGAAGAAAAGCAATGGAAGACACAAAGCTTGCACCTTTTTTAAAGATAGATTTTGTGCCCGCTAAAGCCGAAAAACTACACGAGCTGCTTATAAAACCGAAAAACGTGCCTAAGAGTACACTTTTACCTTCACTCTCGTTCATTGTTTTTTGCATCCTTTTTTCAGTCACAAAAATCTGTATCATACTACTGATGATGTATCCCAAGATGAATGCCCAAAGCGCCATCCAGAAAAATCCGGTGGTCGTATAGGCCGCTTCGCCCCATTGTTTTAAGAATTCGCTCACAGTTTAAATTTTATTTTACATTTCTTGACGAAGAATGTGTTTTAATAATCTTCCATTTACCATCCATCTTTTTTAAGATAGACGTCGCTACTCCTTTTTTCTTTATCGTTCTACTTTCGCCTTTTTCATCTGGATTGAGCACGATAGTGTAGATGTAGGTTTCAGTAGTAAATGCATAAGGCAAATCTACTTCCGCATCAATTTCATAATCTGAAAATTCAAATTTTTTGAAATGCCCCAACTCAGGCCCCAAATGGTGTTCTATATAGTGCGCATACGAGCCTTCTACACCACCAGATTCAAATACTTTTGAATCTTCTGTAAATAGTTCAAATGTCCCCTCGGTCGTTAAGTTTTGTAGTGCATCTTTGTAAGCTTTCATTACTGCGATAACATCTTCTTTATCTTTAGAATCTTTATCATTCTGTGCATTGGTAATGCTGACTGTTGAAATGAGAACAGTTACGAGTGTAATAATTTTAAGTACTTTCATATTTATAGTTTTAAAGGGGTTATTTGTTAACGTGAATTCTATTAATGTTTGCAATACCAAATACCAATACCAAAAAGCTCAAGAAAACTTCCATCATTACCAATAGTTTACCTGCAATATTCAATGGTACAATATCTCCGAAGCCAACCGATGAAAAAGTAATTAAGCTGAAATATAAAAACTCAAAAAACTGTAATGAAAATGAGCCATTGAGCGCTGTACTCGGTTTAAAATTTTCAGGGTTCAAAGTATATAAAGCGTGATAATCTGCTGAAAACGAAAGGACAATCAAAATAATCAATACCCCAAATAAAGTAAGAACGTGGGTTAGCTGATGACTTTCGCCTATTATTTTACTTAACTGTATAAAAGTGAGCCTTACAATAAAAATGGTTTTGACCAAAGCCAAACCAACAATTATAAAGGGTAGAAATTGGCTGGCGGAATCTACACCTACCCATAGTATATAACTTAACGATAGAGCAATCACTATACTTGCAGTAAGCAATACCTTTTTAAAAAGTTGCTTGTAAAAGCCAATTCTTTCAGATTTTTCTATTGTGTTCACTTTAGTCATTTTCAATTTATTTTCTTAACTAAATAATTGAAGCGCCAAAGCACCACCAACTATTAAGATTAGTATGGTATATATTATGTAATTGAACCATTTTCTAACTACAGACTTTTCAGTTGTATTTTGACACCCGTCTTTGCAACACTCTTTCATTGTTATATCATCCTTTTTTATATGCAAAATCCTTTAAATAATACTTGAAAATGAGAGGCAACCTTTATTAACCAATAAACCAACCAAAATGTTTACCCCTCACAATCAAGTACTCTTCACTAAACTTCTCTTCACCATAAATTTTTAATTGCCTGACATAGGAAGAGAGATGTTATTATTTTAGGGATTTAATCTCTCTCCCTTGTGCAGGCTGCTATTAACCAAATCAACTTTTCTTTTTCAAAATTCGTTGTGCCTGACTAGGGAAGGAACTAACACTAACCATCAACATTGTTTTCCTTCCCAGGACAGGACTTAAAAACTATTCAGATATCTTTATCATTTTACAACCTTCTGTTAACTAATAAACCAGAACATTGAAAATATTTTTATACAAAAGGCTATCTATTGAATAGTTTTTTGAACTTTTCCGCATTTAAGCATTTTACTGCCGTAATATGGATTTTTCACTTCTTTACTTGTACTCAACCACGCACTACCCTTATCATACATTGGGCAAAATTGCTCGTATAACGTGCTTTTCGTACCCGTAATAGCTACCATATCAGTAATATCCTTACTTAACGTTTTAAAGTGCTCGCGTTGGTGGTCTATCGCACTTTCAGAAATATGTTCTGCGTGGTCGGTAGCATCTTCTATGATATCGGCCAGCTCTTTTTGTTGTTCTTTTGTATAACTACCCATATCAAATGCTTTAAGAGTGGCTACCAATTTTGTTCCTGCTTGTGCTGCCTTTTTTGTATCGTCCGCAACTAAAGCATCTTTTAAATTAAAGTAATCACTTAAAATAGCTTCTGCTTTTGCGTCACTATTTTTATTCATCATTTTGCTATGGTCCATTTTCATATCTCCGTGATCGTGGTTCATTTTTTCTTTTTCCTGTGCATTGGCAAAAGAAACTGCTAACAATAGCATTGCTGCAATACTCATTTTTAAATTTTTCATTTTAATTACTTTTAAATTATTGTTTATAAACTATCTTTTAATTGTGTGATAAAATTGATTAACTCTTCTGCTTCAGCTTCTGTAAATGTTGCCTCACTATGTATCAAAGTGTAAGAATCCAAAGGCATTTCGTCATTTTCAATCTGCTTGATAATAGACCTTAACTTACTTGCTTTTCTTCGGCTGGATAATGAATCCCATTCGTTGAAATTAAGTTCAGCTTTGCCTTCTTTAATATGGTCTTCCAAAAACCAAGCAACAGGTTGAATCTTATTATACCAAGGGTATTGAGTATTATTGCTATGGCAATCATAGCAGGATACCTGTAACTTTTTTTGAATAGTTTCTGGTACATTATTGACCAGCATAAAATCAGTTGACGGTACAGTATCACTTTGATTGCGTGTAGTGGGAATAAATTGAATTCCCACGAACGCTACCAGTAGTACTATTGCTATAATCTTTACAATTTTCATTTAGTTAATTTCACGTTGTACTTTGCCGCATTTTAACATTTGACTACCATAGTATGGATTGCGCACTTCCTCTTTAGTACTTAGCCAAGCTGTACCGCCATCATACATAGGGCAAAACTGCTCGTAAAGCTTCATCTCTGCTCCTGTTATAGCAACCATATCTATAACATCTTTACTTAAAACTTTAAAATGTTCGCGCTGGTGTGCTATATCACTTTCTGAAATGTGTTCTGCGTGTTCAACTGCATCCTCAACAATATCCTTTAATTCCGATTGCTGGGTATCGTTATATTGTGAGGCGTCAAAATTTCCTAAGGATGTTGCGAGGGTTGCCCCAAGTTCTTTGGCTTTGCCATTATCATCTCCCACCAAGGCATTCTTTAAGTTGAAATAGTCATTTAATACTGCTTGTGTATTACTATCTCCACCCATTGCCATTTCCTTCTTTTCGCCGTCGTGATGACCATCACTGTTATCGTGGTTCATTTCTGAATGGTCTCCATCCGTGCTATTTTGTTCTTTGCTGTTGTCTTTACAAGACATTACTGTTAAGGTTATGAATGCTATCGCAACTATACCTAATGTTGATTTTAATTTGCTCATTTTGTTTTAATTTAAGTTTGTGTTTATTAATAATTATTACTGCCTTTTTATAGTGTCTTATAATTTTTCAATGACGTTTTCCAACATTGCAGTTATTTCGCTGGCTACCTCATTCAATTTTTCATTTTTTACAGCTTGCATTGAAGCCATTGGGTTTACGGCCGCAACTTCAATGATACCTGCTTCGATTTCCTGTACTATGACATTGCAGGGCAACATCGTTCCAATTTTATCTTCTGCTTGCAAAGCTTTATGTGCATAGGGCGGATTACAAGCTCCGAGTATCCTATACTTTTTAAAGTCTATATCCAGTTTTTTCTTTAGTGTTTCTGTTACATCAATTTCTGTAAGGATTCCAAAACCTTCTTCATTTAATCCTTTTGTCACTTTCTCGATGACCTCTTCGAAGGTTCCATTGATTGTTTTATTAAAATAATAGTTCATCTTTTTAATTTTTAGTTGTTTAAAATCTTGCTAATAGTCCACCACCCAATCCATATCGGTTATTGTAGTTAGCTTGGATTGAAAAATTGCGCGAAAGAATGTATGCAACCCCTACCAACCATTGTGTTTCGCTTTCAAATGATTTATTATTCTCTAAATCATTGACCCATCCAAAATCTGCTCTGTATTCGTATTCGCCTTCCAGAAAAATTCTTGGAAAAATCAATAATTCTCTGTCCAAACGTATTCTTGGGCGTAGCTGATGGTCCATACTCACATCTACATTAAATCTATAAGGCGTAAAATACTTTACACCAACCAATCCTACGGTATTAAATGTATCGTAAGAATCTGGTGTTGACGTTTCGGTATTTACTCCTGCATAAACACGTACCCAATCGTTCAGATACCTATTATAACTTATTTCGGCTTCAAGATTTTGGTCGTAATCGAACTCTGTTCTCAAACCAAATTCATTTCGGATATTGCTCGACGTTAAAAAGAGTTCATTAAAATTTGAACCTGCACGAGCCAATCCCCACGAATAATAATGGTCTGTCTCATCGATAAGTTTCTGAACTGGATAATCTTTCATTCTATCATCCCTTGGGGTATCGTAACTAAACACTCTTGCCATACCACCCATCATATGGTACAATACGTGACAATGAAAGAACCAATCGCCATACTCTTCGTTATAAAATTCAATAATAACTTTCTGCATTGGTGGTACGTTTACGGTATGCTTTAATGGGGAACGTTCTCCTTTTTCATTGATGACCCTGAAGTAATGACCGTGCAAGTGCATTGGATGGTGCATCATAGTCAGGTTATTTAATGTAATTCTGGTTACCTCGCCTCCTTTTATATTTATCTTATCGGTTTCTGATAATGGCACCCCATTCATACTCCATACATAGCGATTCATATTACCTGTTAGGTTAAGCAACACTTCATTTACTGGTAAATCTGCCTTAAATTCAGTTTTTTCTTTTGCCTCTAAAAAATCATAGTTGAAGTATGTCTTTCGCTCCTCATAATCAAAAGAAGTAGAATCCTTCTGCATCATTGGCATATTGTGCATATGACCTTCCATTTTATTTGATGCTCCATTATGGCTCATTGACATCGAGTCTTTTTTCATTCCCATTGTATCATCCATCTTCATATCCATTTGGTCATTCATTTTGCCATCTTTCATCGACATCTTATCGTTCATCCCCATTTTCATCTCGCCGTCCTTCATATTCATCTTCATTCCGTACTTCTGCATTAAAACTTCGGGTGTATTCTTCTTCTTGTTTCCCACCATTGCAGGTGCTCCCATTTTCATATCCATTTTTGCCATTTGCTTCATCATCGCTACCTTATCAGGTCTATCAATTCTTTTGGCTGGGTAAAGAGTGCCATTACCTAACTGTATAGAGGTATGACCTGAACCATCTTGAGCGGTTGCGGTAATTTCAATAGTTCCTTCTGGAATAGTTACAATTACATCATACGTTTCGGCTATGCCAAAGAGAAATCTGCTTTTGGAAACGGGTTGCACATCAACACCATCACTGGAAACCAACATTGGGTTACCTCCGCCAAAGTCCATCCAATAATAGGTAGAAGCCGATGCGTTGATAAAGCGAAGCCTTACTTTTTCGCCAGCCGTAAATTCTGGATACTCTGCCAGTTTTTTACCGTTGGACAAAAATGCGGGATAATAAATGTCTGCAATATCAGCTCCTTCCATACGATCTCTCCAAAATTTAAGTTGAGCACCAAAGGCACCTTCTGAAATGACTCTACTTAATGGCACTGCTGTGCCTTTTTTAACTTGATACCACTCGTTACCTCTTTTAAGGTTTCGTAATACATTCATTGGTTTTTCATTGGTCCAATCTGATAATACCACGACTAAATCTTTATCATATTCCAAGGTTTTCTCTTTTGGATGAATGATAATAGACCCATAAACACCTTTTTGTTCTTGTAGCATTGTGTGGGAATGGTACCAATATGTTCCCGATTGGTTGATTGGAATCCTGTATTGGAAGGTTGTTCCTGGCTCAATCGGTGGGGTAGTTAAATATGGAACCCCGTCGTAAAAATTGGGAAGTATCAATCCGTGCCAATGCACTGAAGTTTCTTCATCCATTTTATTGGTTACGTTGATTATAGCAAGGTCTCCTTCATTAAATTCCAAAACAGGCCCAGGGATACCTCCATTGATGGTCATTGCATTGGCAGTAACACCTCCAAGTGTCATTTCGTTTTCTTCAATGGTAAGGTTATACTCCTTAACAGGTCGCCCATCTTCCTTTCTATCATTTCCGTTTGTGCCTACTTGGGCAAAAATTGAAGTTGTAAAAAGTAATAGCGTAATAATTTTTATTGTTTTCATTTTGTCAAATAATTTATGATGGCATATTCTGTATAATACCCTCTATTAGATTCGATTAAATTGATTTGAAACCTTAACTGCAATTCTTGTACATCGAGCACATCGTTAAAATCTATAGTTCCGGTTTCGTAATTCTTAATGAGAATTTCTTCGGCGTCATTCGCCTGCTTTAAATTGTCTGTTTGTACATTAAACTTAATTCTCATTGTATTTCTATTATAAATAGCTTGTGCAAGACGCGTTTCAAGGTTATTGAGCCTCTCTTCTTTCTGTGATTTTATTTCCAATTGTTTCAATTCATTTTGCTTTGTCACTGACTTATATTTATTATTGAAAATGGGGATTGAAATAGAAACCATAGGCATCACAATGTCTTTCCCATTATCGGAAAAATTCATATCTGGACGTTCTGATACAGGCACATAGTCCAAACCAAAACCGATATTGGGCGCACTCTCTTTTTGATTTAACAATTCGGCTTCTTCGATAGATTCATATAATTTATCGTATTTAATAAGTTCTGGGTTAAGCTGTAGATTGTCAGTCAAAATAAACACATCTTCTTCGGGAATTATCATCTGCTTTACGACCTCTACGGCAATATTTTCATCACGATTCAAAAGATTATTAAAGAGCGCTTGCTCCGCCAAATAATCTTGTTCCAGCACTTCTTTCTGCTGAATCAACTCGTTCTGTCTTATCTGAAGGCGAAGTACATCAACCGCTGATGCCTTTCCCACTTCTACAGAGGTTAATGCAAGGCGTTCATAGGTTTCCAGAAGTTCTATATTCTCATCCAGAATACCCTGTTTTGCACTTATGGCATAGAGTTTATAATAGGATTGGGATACTGATAACGAAAGTTTTCTTTTTGCAATCGCTATATCAACAAATTGGGCTTCGGCCATTGATGAAGCATAGTTTTCCCTTGCTGATATGGTTCCAAACCAAGGCAACATTTGTTTTACTGAAAAACGTGCACGTTGCGCCCCTGTTCGGGTTTCTGGTTCGCTCACAAAGTAGCCTAAGCCAATCTCTGTATTTGGTAACCAATCAGCTTCATTTACCTTTTCTTCCGCTATGTTGTAGCGCAATTCAAAAGCTTGAATTTCTGGATTATTCTTTTCGGCTTCCTGAATATAGGATGCTAAATCTTGTGCATTTACTTCCGCGAAAGCGAAAAAAACAAGTACTATTAAAATTATATATCTCATTTTGTAGCTCGTTTTAATTGAAATTCTTGTTTCCAGCTGAATAAAACTGGCACAACAAATAGCGTTACAAGTGCTATAAGCATTCCGCCAAATGAAGGGATTGCCATCGGAATCATTATATCACTCCCACGACCTGTTGATGTCAATACAGGTAACAAAGCGAGAATAGTTGTTGCAGTTGTCATCAAACACGGACGGATACGCTTTTCTCCAGCTTCAACTACAGATGCCCTAATTTCCTGTTTTGTTTCTGGGGTATTTCTATCAAAGGTTTGGGTCAAATAAGTTGCCATAACCACACCATCATCAGTTGCAATACCGAATAGGGCAATAAAACCAACCCAAACGGCAACACTCAAATTAATGGTGTGCATTTGAAAAAGATCTCGTAAATTCTCCCCAAAAAAGTTGAAGTTTAAGAACCAATCTTGCCCATAACCCCATATCATCAAAAACCCACCTGCAAAAGCAACG
The DNA here is from genome assembly GCF_013394655.1 of Winogradskyella schleiferi. NCBI lineage: Bacteria > Pseudomonadati > Bacteroidota > Flavobacteriia > Flavobacteriales > Flavobacteriaceae > Winogradskyella > Winogradskyella schleiferi. The sequence goes on along the minus strand of NZ_CP053351.1, from coordinate 181,894 downwards.
GCAATACCCGTGAATACCATTAATGATGTACCAACGGAACGGAACTGGAAATAAAGGATGAGAAAAATGATTGCTAGGGCTAAAGGCACAACAACACTTAAAGTTTTTTCTGCACGTAATTGGTTCTCGTAGGTTCCTGTAAAGCGATAGTTAATCCCTTTTGGCACGATAAGTTCTCCACTATCAATTTTTGATTGGATAAGCGCTTGTGCATTTTCCACCACATCTACTTCGGCGAAGCCATCCAGTTTATCAAAAAGAACATAGCCCACTAAAAATGTATCTTCACTCTTTATTACTTGTGGTCCTTGTTCATATCTAATAGTGACAAGCTCACTTAATGGCACTGGACTCCCTTTTTCAACAGGAACATAGATGTCTTTTAAATCATTAGGGTTTGCCCTTAATTCTCTAGGATAGCGAACTCGAATGCCATATCTTTCTCTACCTTCAACAGTCTGCGTAAGCACCATTCCTCCAACAGATACTTGAATGACCTGTTGTACCTGTTCGATGGTAATTCCATATCGAGCCAATCGGTCTCTGTCAATATCCAATAATAGATAAGGTTTCCCGACAATACGGTCAGCAAATACGGCCTCATCCTTAACCCCATCTGCTTGCTTAAGAATATTTTCCAATTGTACTCCAAAGGCTTCAATTTCCTTTAAGTCTTGCCCTTTTACCTTTATTCCCATTGGTGCTCGCATACCGGTTTGTAACATTACCAAACGTGTTTCAATGGGTTGTAACTTGGGTGCAGAAGTAACTCCAGGAAGCTTTGTGACTCTCACAATTTCTTTCCAAATATCATCTGGCGATTCAATTTCAGGTCGCCAGTTTCTAAAGTATTCTCCGTCATCATCTGGTATCAGTTGTGATATGTTGACAGAAAATGGGTCTGCTATTGCCGAAGCATCGTATGTTGCATTTTCAGTTTCTACTTCATTATTTGGATTGGTAACCAACCTTCCGTCCTTTAGAATAAACAGTCCATCTTCATTTACCTTAAACCGCTGTCTTTTACTTTTCTCATTTAATATATATTCAGACTTGTATTGAATGACATTCTCATACATTGATAATGGTGCTGGGTCTAATGCAGATTCTGTACGACCAGATTTACCAACTACGGTTTCAATTTCAGGAATACTGGCCACAGCCATATCCAATTGTTGCAATACCCGTTTGTTCTCTTCAACACCAGCGTGGGGCATTGAAGTGGGCATCAGCAAGAAAGAGCCTTCATTAAGAGATGGCATAAATTCCTTCCCTGTATTTTTCATAATCATTACCCCAAAAATTATAATGGCGGTGGGCAGGGAAAGAAACAATAGTTTATTCCGTAATGCCCAATTTAAAATACGCACATAATACTTTCTGAAAAGTGTGAATACACCTAGAAGGCCAAAACAGATAAGTCCAACAAAAATCAAATTTATAAATATGCTGCGATCGACGCCAAGTGGTCTCCAATATTCTGCCAATAAGAATATGATAGCAAAAGCAGACACAAATATGTTAATCACATTGGCACGTTTTGGGGTAATCTTCTCCTTTAGCGAGAGGATACCAACCACACCAAATGCAACTAATATTAATCCTAGCGGGTAACCAAAAATAAGTGCTACAACACCCAAAATAATCATTGCTCCATTTAGTATATAACTAAAAGAAGTCTTTATGCTACGCTTTTTAAATAAATATGCTGCGAACGGTGGGATTAAAAACAAGGCCACAATTAGGGATGCTGTTAGGGCAGCCGTTTTGGTAAAAGCCAATGGTCGAAACAATTTACCTTCAGCACCAATCATCGTGAATACAGGAATAAAGCTTATAATAGTGGTGAGTACCGCAGTCAATATTGCCCCAGAAACTTCGGCGGTTGCATTATATACTACCGTGTTCATTGGCAGGTTTTCCTCATTTTCATCAATATGCCGAAGCACATTTTCTGTAAGAATCACACCCACATCGACCATTGTTCCAATAGCAATAGCAATACCTGACAAGGCCACAATATTGGCGTCTACATTAAACAGCTTCATTGAAATAAAAACCATCAATACTGCAACAGGTAATAATCCTGAAATTAAAACCGAAGCCCTTAAATTAAATACCATTATAATAATTACGAAAATTGTAATTAAAATTTCTAATGTAAGTGCTTCGTCCAGCGTACCTAATGTTTCTTGAATAAGTTCTGTTCTATCATAAAAAGGAACAATGGTAAGTTGAGATGTTCTACCATCACTTAATGTTTTAGAGGGCAAACCTGAACTTAATTCATTGATTTTTTCCTTCACATTATTAATAACCGCCATAGGGTTAGCACCATATCGGGCTACCACGACACCACCTACAACTTCTGCTCCTTCTTTATCCAACAGCCCTCTTCTTGTTGCAGGTCCGTGGGAAACTTTTGCAATATCCTTTAAGCGTATTGAGGTAAAATTTTCTGATGTTACTACAGCGTTTTCCAAATCGGCAATGGATTTGACATATCCCAAGCCACGTATGAGATATTCCGCTTGGTTAATTTCCAAAGTTTGTGCACCAACATCCTTATTACTCTGTTTAACCGCTTTTACAACTTCATTCAAACCAATTTTATACTGTTTCATCAACTCGGGGTTGACATCTACTTGGTATTCCAATACATAACCACCTATTGAGGCGACTTCAGAAACACCACTTGCCGAAGACAGCGCATATTTCACGTAGAAATCTTGAATGCTTCGTAATTCCTGCAAATCCCAACCGCCAGTAACGTTTCCGTTTTCATCACGACCTTCAAGAGTGTACCAATAAATTTGCCCAAGACCAGTTGCATCAGGTCCCAATGCAGGATTTACTCCATCAGGTAGCAGTCCTGCTGGTAATGAATTTAGCTTTTCAAGTATTCGGCTTCGGCTCCAATAGAATTCGATATCCTCTTCAAAAATGATGTAGATACTTGAAAAGCCAAACATAGATGAACTTCGTATGGTTTTGACACCTGGAATACCAAGAAGCGATGTGGTTAAAGGATAGGTAATTTGATCTTCAATATCCTGTGGGGATCGACCATCCCATTTAGTAAATACAATTTGTTGGTTTTCGCCAATATCGGGAATGGCATCTACAGCCACAGGATTACGTGGAAGTGAACCAGTATTCCATTCAAATGGGGCATTAACGACTCCCCAAGCCACAAATAAAGCTAATAGCAAAACTGCTACGAGTTTATTTTCAATTAGAAATTTGATGCTTTTATTTAGCATAGAAATGATTATTAAGTAATTATAAATCTTGTTTAAAAAGTGACAAACAAGCAGAAATGTCCAAAACAAATTAATGCAGGACTACAGTTCTAATTACTTAAAAATTAAATAAGGAATGTTTGGTCTAAAACTTGAATATCCCTGACCAAGGGAGGAGGTGTGTAATCTCTATATGAATTTAAATCTTCTTGAGATTCGAAAAATAAATTTATATAAGTATGGATAAAAGCAGCAACAAATAGTTGTTTGTCTTTATCTAATTTGTCGAACGATGTTTTTAAAGTATCTTGACCTTCAACAATCACTTGTTCATCACTACAGCAATCTTTTTTTGAAATATCACACTCTGATGAATCCAATTGCTGCTGAACTTCCATACCACAGGATTCAGCGTGACCAAATAAAGAAGAATCCACTAAAGTATCGCCACAGTAATGACTATCAACAGTAAAAGAAACAGTTGACAACAACACAATAAGTGCTAAGCAAGCGGATGATATTTTATAAAAAACCTTCTTCATTAATTTTACAAAGCTATTAAATTTTTAGCAGAATTTCTTGATTTAACAAATAATTTAGATTCCACTTGAAGATTTGTACTGAATTTAATCCATTACAAATTATAAATTATTGAGTCTAAATTGCTTAAATCTTATTATTAAGAATTATTCTAAATAATATTTTTTTAATTAAAAAAGACTATTACATTTGTCCTTTATTTATATTCATTCTAAATAATTTAAAGCAAATGCGAATTCTCTTTTTTCTAATACTTATTTTGCAATTCCCAAATATATGGGCACAAACTAATCCCCAAAAAAAAGATACTATCCAACAAAAAACGGAACAGTTAAAAGAGGTGATAGTCTCTGGAAATACTATACTCGGTAGTAGGTTTGAGGTTAAAAACAAAACGGGTTCTGCAAGCTATATTTCCGAAGAAGACTTAAAAAAATTCTCTTATACTAACATCAACAGGGTATTACAAACAGTTCCAGGAATTAACATTTATGAAGAAGATGGCTTCGGACTACGCCCAAATATAAGTTTGCGAGGCACATCGCCTGAGCGTAGTGCAAAAATCAATTTAATGGAAGATGGTGTGCTCATTGCCCCTGCACCTTATAGCGCACCTGCCGCCTATTATTTTCCTACCATTGGTCGTATGCAGGCCGTAGAAGTTTTAAAAGGAAGCAGTCAAATTCAATACGGACCCAATACCACTGGTGGCGCCATAAATATGATATCTTCCCGAATTCCAAACAAATTCTCTGGAAGGGCTTCCATTGCTGCAGGAAATTACGATTCAAGAAGTACTCAATTAACAATTGGTGATAGCTATAAAAATTTTGGATTTGTAACGGATTATTTTAATTATAATTCTGATGGTTTTAAAAATCTTGACGGTGGTGGCAATACAGGATTTGACAAATCTGATTATTTGGCCAAGTTTAGGGTTAACTCAAATTTAGACGCAAAAACGTATCAGTCATTAACGTTTAAAATTCAGTATTCCGAAGAAGAGGCAAACGAAACTTACTTAGGTTTGACAGATGAAGATTTTCAAGAAAATACCTTTAGAAGATACAGAGCTTCTTCAGAGGATGTAATGAATGCCGAGCATCAACAATACCAACTTACCCATTTTATCCGATTATCATCATCATTAGACATAAGCACTACCGGTTACTTGAATAAATTCAAACGTAATTGGTACAAATTGGATGATGTAAATTTAGGCGAAAGAGTGAGCATTAGTAATATCCTTTCATCGCCACAGAATTTCCCATTAGAATACCAAACCATTTTAGGAAACGAAAACACCCAAGAAGATGTTATGGGCGTAAAGGCAAATAACAGAGCATACACTTCAAATGGTGTTCAATCCATTGCCAAATTACGATGGGGCTCTGATTGGTTACAAACTTTAGAAGCCGGAATACGCTACCACGAGGATGATGAGGACAGATTTCAATGGGTGGACAGGTATGCATTCTTGAACAATGAATTAATACGTACGACAGTAGGCGAAAAAGGGTCTGACGCTAACCGCATAAGTGGTGCAAAAGCTCTCGCTGCACACCTCTTATACACCCTAAAAGTTGAGAACCTGACCCTAACACCTGGCTTACGCTATGAGAATATAACTCTAACCCAAATGGACTATGGCACCAATGACCCTTCCAGGACTGGTCAAGATTTATCCATTCGCGAAAACAAGGTAAACGTATGGATTCCTGGTTTAGGCGCAAACTACAGATTTAGTAACGATTTTTCAGTTTTTGGTGGTGTACACAAAGGGTTTTCCCCACCAAGCAATACACCAGGGCAAAATGCCGAAGAAAGTATTAATTACGAAATAGGAACCCGATTTAGCGTTAAAGGGCTACAAGGGGAACTTGTTGGGTTCTACAATGACTATCAAAACCTACTGGGAAGTGATTTGGCTGCTACAGGTGGTCCGGGAAGTCTTGACCAGTTTAATGCAGGTGAAGTGCGCGTAAGCGGAATTGAATTTTTACTGAATTACAACCTACTATATAATAAGTCAGAAAAATTTAAACTTCCTGTGTCGGTTTCCTATACCCTCACGGATACCGAATTTCTGACCAGTTTCGATAGCAACGAGGATATTTATGGAGTGGTGACCAAAGGGGACGAAATACCATACATCGCAAAAAATCAGTTAAATGCAACTTTTGGGCTAGAGCATAAGAAATTTGAAGTAAACCTAAATTCACGATATACTGGAGCATTTAGAACTAAAGCTGGTTCAGGATCTATTCCTGAAAATTTTAAAGTGGATTCTAACTTCATAGTTGACTTATCTGCTCGTTATTTTCTTAATGAAAATTTTACGCTATCAACAAACATCATAAACCTATTTAATACAAAATATGCTGTATCTCGTGTGCCAGCAGGTCTACGTCCTGGCCATCCTTTTGGAATTAACTTTTCTGTAGCATATGGATTTTAAGAGAAATTATATTTGATGACAAATATCATATTCCTGTTGAACCTTTAAAATTATCTTCGCATTAATTAATTATGCTTCCAATTGATAATAAGCTTATTAAGTATCATCATTTAATCTATGAAAAACCTTTAATGTTGGACAAAATTTATTAATTTTATAGAGTGAAATCTTTTTTTACCAAAATACTGTCCTTTTTTTTAGCAGTTTTTATACTGTTTTCTACTTCTTCTTTCACGGTGGATATGCACTTTTGCTGTAATAAATTGGTGGATATGGCTTTTTTTAGTAAGGCAGAATCTTGTATGGAGACAGCGCAAAAAAAAGATTCAAATTCCAAGCAATGTACTTCCATACAAGAGAAGGATTGTTGCGATAATCAGACCATTGTAAAAGAAGGAGATGACACCTTTAAGAAGTCCAATACAATTTTAGAGATTGAGACTTTAGTTTTCTTAAATACTTTTTTTAATACTTATATTAATCTGTTCGAGGGGCTAGAAGAAAACGTCATTTCTTTTAAAACCTATAGGCCGCCTTTATTATCTACAGATATTATAATTCTCAACGAGACCTTCTTAATTTGATTTTCTACATCGCAGATTGACTTTAATCTGCATTACCTCTATAGCCAAAGTTTCACTTCTGGCTAACATTTGTTGTACTCTATTCCCAACAATACCATACACCATTAACCCTGTTAGGTCTTAACCTTTCAAACCATTGAGTTAAAACTCAATGACAATACATTATATACTATGAGCAAACCAAAAGAATTTTGGATTAAGAATATGGTCTGTAATCGCTGCTTAAAAGTAATTATGCAGGAGTTACAGGAACTTGAAGTAACCGTACTTTCATTGGAATTGGGAAGGTTGTTGGTAAAAGCACCAAATAAAACAGACAATGAAATTATCAATGCAGTAACAACCGTGCTTCACGCCAATGATTTTGAAATAGTGCAGAACGAAGAAGAAATGCTCGTAGAAAGAATCAAGATTATTCTAATTGAACAATTGCAAGAGCTACCATTACATATCAAAGTAAAAACATCTGAACTATTGGCATCAAACCTTCATAGGGAATACAAGACATTGAGTAAATTATTTTCAGCAAATCAACAGACAACCATTGAAAAGTACTTTATCAAATTAAAAATAGAGAAAGTTAAAGAGCTCATTCAACTCAAACAACATTCCTTTTCAGATATAGGGTACTTATTGGACTACAGCAGCGTAAACCATCTGTCTAGACAGTTCAAAGAAGTAATTGGAGTGAGTATGACCGATTATAAAAATACTGAAAACTGGAAAAGAAATTTTTACGATGAAATTATGTAGATAACAACGAAAGTTATGCAGATAAACGCTTAAGGCAATCATTAATTTTATCAAAATAAATCAAACTAAAATGAAAAAACTACTCATCACATTAGTATTAATTCCCTTTCTAGGGATTGCACAAACTATAGAAAATTTAGAGTACATCTCGCCTTTTAACAATGAAGTAGCTGCCATTAAAAAAGGGAATGAATGGGGGTTTATTGACCAAGACGGCAAAGTAATCATTGATTTTCGAAATGATTTGGTGCTAACCAAAACAGGAAATGCAACCTACCCCATATTCAGTAACGAAAAATGCTTGATTGCCCATCAAAAAGATGGCATACTGTATTATGGCTATATCGATAAAACTGGAAAAACTGTCATTACACCTCAATTCTTGAATGCGACCAATTTCGAATATGATAAGGCATTGGTACTAAAAGTTGAAAAAGAGACTATAGGCTATAATGACATTTTCAACAAAGACGTCGTTAGCTACCATTATTTTGAAGTAGTTATAGATAAACAAGGAAAAACCATTGACCATCTAACTCAATTGGCCATTCACATATCGCCTAAAGATAAGGAAGATAAAAATCCACCTATCATAACCTCTAAATTGATTTCGGAAAATTTAGTGACCATTAAAGACAGCAACAAGAAATGGCGTTTAAAAAAAATTGAATAACAATGAAAAAGTTCCGGACAGAAATGAAATTAAAGAAGATTGAAAACCTTTTTAAATCTGACAGTTAATAGCTGATAACCCATTCCCTAAACTACGGTTTGTGGATTGTTGGGAATGGGTTTATAAAAATAAATGTTTAACTCAATAAAATAGAAAATTATGAAAACATTACTAATTGTTTTATCAACAATCGGGCTTTTAAGCTTAAGCAGTTGCAACCAAGGAGCAGATCCTCAAGCACTTTTGGAAAATCCTGAAACTCGTACGGAGGTGTTTAATGCCATTACCGAGAACCACGATTATATGACCGAGTTTATGGAAAGTATGCACGGCAGTCAACACACAATGGCAATGATGCAGGGCAACAAAAAAATGATGGGCTCTATGATGCAAGGAGAAGGAATGCAAATGATGATGAAGGACAGTACAATGATGCATTCGATGATGAACCAAATGATGAATGACGGAAAAATGATGGGAACAATGATGAAAATGATGCACGAAAAAGGAATGATGAGCGAGGACTGTATGGAATCTTGCTCAAAGATGATGGGCGAAAAAGGAATGGATATGCAGAATATGAATAGTCCAAACAAACAGGATCATACCGAGCATCATTAATTTTTAACTTCTAAATACAAAAACAATGAAAAACAATCACTGGATTTGGATGGTCATAGGTTGTGGGCTACCACTATTGTTCATCTTTTTAGCGCCCTCATTTGGTATAGGAGGTGGTTCATCACTATTTATTTTCATCCTTTTTATGTTCGGCATCCATCTGTTTATGCCCCACGGTTCACACGGACACGGAAGGCACAATAATCATAAGCATCAGGATAGCGACCACAATCATTCTGAACAAGAAACAAAAGAAGAACACAAAGGACATCAACATCACTAAAAACTATATACAATGAAACAAAAATTTCAAATAAACGGAATTAGTTGTGGTGGATGTGTAGCAAGGGTCAAGAAGACTTTGGAAGAACATCCCAATATCGAAAAGGCAGAAATTTTTCTGGCACCAAAAGGAGCTACACGTATCACGATGAATGAAGCACTTTCGGTTGCCGACTTGCAAAAGCAACTCGATGAGCTCAATGGATATACAATCACAGAACTTAATCAATAACAATTAAAACCTAAAAACTATGCATTTATACGACGGACACTTTGGAGGAATGCACCTAATATGGTGGATTATATGGGTCATCTTACTTGCTTGGATATTCTTTATCCCAGCAGATATACCCTATCAAAAAACAATAAAGGACAGCCCACTGGATATTCTTAAAAAACGCTATGCAAAAGGCGAAATATCCAAGGAAGACTATGAAGAATCTAAAAGAATTTTAAACTCGGACAACTAATCTTAAACTATAAAATTATGCATCGCTTAAACGTAAAAAAACTCGGATTTGCCTTCGGTCTTACAGGAACCATAATTTATTTGGGCTGTATGATAGTAATGGCTACAGCAGGGCGGGAAGGTTCAATCATCTTTTTCAATAGCTTATTGCACGGCTTGGATACCACCAATGTCATTAGAATGGATGTTCCCCTATTAGAAGTGTTAATGGGTATCGTACAAACTTTTATCCTTTGGTGGCTTATAGGCGCTTCTATTGGCGCTTTTTATAATGCGCAAATAAAAATAAAAAAGTAAAAAAACCTTTTAGGATTTATGCAGTATGTCTGGTTCATATGGTCGCTTATCATTCTTGCTCTTTGGGTAGTTATATATATATCCAAAAAAGGAGTTAGGAAAGAAATGCTCAAAATGAGCCTGATTACGATGCCCTTTGGTTTAACAGAACCGTTGTTTGTACCAGAATATTGGTTTCCACCTTCGCTTTTTGATTTGGCCGAAAAAACAGGCTTCGATATCGAAAGTTTGATTTTCTCTTTCGCAATAGGTGGAATTGGCACTGTACTCTACAACCTTATTTTTAAAAGAGGACTTGCCGAAATACCACATAGCGAACGAAGTCATAGTAGGCACCGATTGCATATTTATATACTTTTTATACCAGCAGCTGTATTCATCATTCTGGCGCTTTTTACGTCGCTCAATCACATTTATTGCGGCATTATAGCTTTGTTCATAGGTGGATTGGCGACTCTTTATTGTCGCCCAGATTTAAAAGGAAAGATTTGGGTTGGGGGAATTCTGTTTACGGTATTGTACTTTATTTATTTCGGAAGCATCCTTCCGTTCTATCCTCAATATGTGGAGTTGTACTGGAATCTAGACAACCTGACCCATATTCTTGTCTTGGGCATTCCTATTGAAGAATTAATGTTCGCCTTCACTTTTGGGATGTATTGGTCTGGATTGTATGAACATATCTATTGGCGAAAACTCATTCAAACTGAAATAATTATTCCACTTAAAGATTAACACTATGAAACGAATACACTCAAATCAAAAAAACAATGCTATCCAAGTTGTAGCCATTAAGAACCCAGTAAGAAAGATATACCAGGTATCCATCGCTATATTGTTCCTTCTACTGCTTTCAGCAGTAGTTCTATCCTGTTCTGGCAAGAAAAAAGATGTTGCAGAAAGCGTAACACAGCCAACTGTTGAAACATCCCAAACAGCAAATGAGGCCATTATATCAGCCCAAAATTATGAAATCGTTCCCAACGAAAAAGTCTGTATGGTCAATGACCGATTTATGGGTGTGTCACAAATACCTATTGACGTCAATGGAACTACCTACTATGGTTGTTGTGAAAATTGTGTTGAAAAGTTACAGAAAAATCTAGATGATGTTCGCTTTGGGAGTAATCCACTAAATGATACAAAAGTTGATAAAGCTTCAGCAATTATTGTTCAAGATAAAAGTAGCGGAAGTGTTTTTTATTTCGCTTCCATAGTAGATGCCCAATCATTTATAAATAAGAATAAAGGATAGGAAATCTTTATTCATAAAAATTCAAGTTATGAAAATAGTGTTAGCCATAGATGGTTCTGATTTTAGTAAACTAGCAGTAAAAGAACTTGCAAAATTACCCTTACAAAATGAAAGTGAGGTCTGCATTATAAACGTGTATGAACATCCTGCGATATCAACACCATCATTAATTACATCAACAAGTTCTATTAATTCCTACTACAAAGAGTTTTTATCAAACGCTGAAAAAATAGGGAAAAAGATTGTTTCCGAAGCTGGTAAAATATTGAAAGAAAAAAATAGCTCACTTCGTATAACAACAAATGTTGTCAGCGGTCTTCCTAAAAAAGAAATTTTGGAAAAAGCGGAATCTTTTGATGCCGATTTGATTGTAGTGGGTTCGCAAGGGCAGGGCGCATTTTCACGTCTTTTATTAGGTTCCGTTTCACAGTATTTAGCAACACACGCCAAATGTTCAGTAATGATTGTAAAAGACAAGGACACAAAGTAAACTATTGCTAATACCAATGATATAAAAATTAAATATGAACGCTAACCACTCAAATAATAATATAAAAGAATCTGCTTGCAAGGTAACAGATGAAATCTGCCTTCCAGACTCTAATTTACCTCGTGTTATTATTATAGGTGGTGGGTTTGCAGGTTTAGCGTTGGTTGAAAAACTGAAACACAAAGAGGTGCAGGTGGTACTGTTCGATAAAAACAACTTCCACCAGTTTCAGCCCTTATTTTATCAAGTGGCAACGAGTGCTTTGGAACCTGATAGTATTGTAATCCCTTTCAGAAAACAAATTAGTGGTTATAAAAATGTATTGTTTCGTTTAGCTGAAGTCGAGGAAATCCAACCTTCTACAAACACCATTATAACCAATAAAGGAAGAGTTCACTTCGACTATCTCGTATTGGCAACGGGTACAACAACTAATTTTTTTGGTATGGACAATGTTGAGTCCCATAGTCTTGGGATGAAAAACATTCGCGATTCTTTAAATATTCGCCATATGATGCTGCAAAATCTGGAACAAGCTGCAATCACTTGTGATGATAAAGAACGTGATGCCTTAACAAATTTCGTCATCGTTGGCGGTGGTCCCGCTGGTGTGGAAATGGCAGGAGCTTTGGCAGAATTCCGCAAATATATTCTTCCCAAAGATTATCCAGAATATCCTTCTTCCATAATGAACATCTATTTGATTGAAGCCATTGATGAGCTTTTAAGTACGATGTCAGACAAGGCATCATCAAAAACGCTAGAATATTTGAAGGATTTGGAGGTAAAGGTATTACTCAATGAATCGGTAAGCAATTACGATGGTTCACAGGTTGTCACAAATTGTGATAAGATTATTTTAACAAAAAACCTAATCTGGACAGCTGGTGTGAAAGGACAGTTTCCAAAAGGTATTGATAAAAAACACGTGGTAAAGGGTAACCGCTTAAAAACAGACTCATTTTTAATGGTAGAAGGCTACAAAAACATTTTTGCCATAGGCGATATAGCGGCTGTAATTACAGAAGAAACGCCAAAAGGACATCCGCAAGTAGCACAAACAGCTATTCAGCAAGGTAAATATTTAGGTAATGTATTATTGAAAATTATTAAGGATGAGGGTGTGAACCCTTTCGAATATAAAGACAAAGGTTCATTAGCTACAGTAGGGAAACGTAAGGCAGTAGCTGATTTGGGCAAATTTAAATTTGCAGGTTATTTCGCTTGGCTATTATGGTCAGTTGTACACTTATTATCCATAAGCGGATTTAGAAATAGATTGATGGTTGGTTTTAATTGGGCGGTAAGCTATTTCACATATGAAAAGAGCAACCGCCTAATTATTAGAAATTTTAAACCAAAACCTTCAGTTAATAACACAAAGAAATAATTTACGAATGAAAGACACAACAGATAAAAACAATAAGCTTTCCTTAATAGGGTCTATATCTCTAGGAACTGGTGTAATGATTGGTGCTGGCATATTTGTTCTAATGGGACAAATAGCGGAGTTAGTAGGAGATCTGTTCCCGATTGCCTTTATTGCGGGAGCTGTCGTGGTGGGTTTCAGCTCTTATTCCTACGTAAAGTTCTCAAATGCTTTTCCATCCTCTGGAGGTGTGGTTAAGTTTTTCAATAAATCCTATGGACCTGGAACGACAACCGGTGTCTATTCTTTACTAATGTATGTTTCAATGGTCGTTGCACAAAGTTTGGTTGCAGGAACCTTTGGCGCTTATACCCTTCGATTATTCCCAGAAAGTTATGCTGGTTATGCATCCATACTTGGTATTCTACTTTTGGTAACAGCTTATATAATAAATATTCTAGGAAATAAAGTAATTGGAGCAACGGCCACTTTTACAGCAATTATTAAAGTAGGTGGTATTGCACTACTTGCGATTGCAGGTCTGGTAGCTTCCGGATTTGCGGATATTACAGGAGACTATATCCCACAAAATACCGAAACTTTACCACAAGGGTTCGGCTTTGTAGCGGCATTGGCATTATCAATCCTTGCCTATAAAGGGTTCACAACAATAACGAATCAAGGTGGAGACATCAAAAATCCACACAAAAACCTTGGAAGATCCATTGTGATTTCTATTCTTATCTGCACACTTATTTATGTAGCCTTGGCACTTGCTGTTGCAGGCGGTTTAAGCATTCCTGAAATAATAAAGGCAAAAGATTATGCTTTGGCAGCAGCAGCCGAACCTGTTTTTGGGGAATGGGGCTTATGGTTTACTATAGCAATCGCTATTGTAGCAACCTTTTCAGGGGTTATCGCCAGTGTATTTTCGGCATCGCGCTTATTGGGGATGTTGAGTAATATGAAACAAGTACCCTCTTTAAAAAGGATAGGTAATTTTAAAAATCCAGCGCTCATATTCACGGTTTCCCTTGCCATTTTACTCACTGCCCTTTTCGATTTAACAAGAATCGCTTCTATAGGAGCTATTTTCTACCTCATTATGGATATCGCTATCCATTGGGGGCTTTTTCGCCACCTAAAAAACGAGGTAAAATTTAACCCCATCATTCCGTTAATAGCCATTGTAATGGACATTGCAGTACTAGCAGCCTTTCTATATATAAAATATCTGAATGATCCAATGGTGCTCATCGTAGCAGCAATTGGAATTATCCTGATTCTCATTGCGGAACGTTTTTTTATGATTTCGCATACAGACGATGATGGCAATATGCCTATGGGAATGGAGAATACAAATAATAAAAACAACAAATCATAATTAATTAAAACAATTTATATGAAAAATATAGCAGTTATAGGATACGGAGTCATCGGAAAAAGGGTGGCCGATGCCATCAATCTACAGGACGATATGAAGCTTTCGGGCGTGTGTGATATCATAAGCGATTGGCGCATTCAAAATGCCGTGAGAAAAAAGTACGATATCTACGCAGCAACTCAAGAAGCAGAAGACAGAATGAAATCCGAAGGTATTTCAGTAAAAGGCGATATGCACGACCTGTTGAAAAAATCAGATCTCGTTGTGGACTGTACCCCTAAAAAGATTGCGGCTCAAAATGTAGCAATTTATAAAGAGCAAAACATCAAATTTATTTTACACGGAGGCGAAAAACACGAAACAACAGGCCATTCCTTTAGTGCTGAAAATAATTATCAGTCTGCTCTAAATCTAGATGCTACACGTGTAGTTTCCTGCAACACCACTTCTATTTTAAGGACGTTGACCGCTTTAAAAAGAGCCAATTTATTGGATTATGCTAGAGGTACACTTTTAAGAAGAGCAACAGATCCTTGGGAAAGCCATTTAGGTGGTATTATGAATACGATGGTTCCTGAAAAAGACATCCCGAGCCACCAAGGTCCTGATGCTAAAAGCGTTGACCCAGATTTGGATGTCATCACTGCCGCAGTAAAAGTTCCAGAAACTTTAAGCCATATGCACTATTGGAATGTGAAGTTAAAAAAACAAGCCTCGAAAGAAGAAGTGCTGAATGCTTTTAAGACATCTAGTCGTATCAAGCTAATTCAATATGACAAAGGCCTAGTTTCTAACAACACTATCAAGGAAATGTTTTTGGATATGGGAAGACCTTGGGGCGATATGTATGAAGTAGCACTATGGGAAGATATGCTGAAGGTAGTGGGGGATGAACTTTTCTACGCCTATGTGGTAGACAACCAAGCAATTGTTATACCCGAAACTATTGATGCCATTAGAGCACTTACAGGAATTGAAACAGATGGTGCCAAATCTATCGCTAAAACAAATGAAAGTTTAGGAATTCATTAAATCATTAATACAATGAAAATAGACATAAATATTACACAACTGTTAGGGGAAAAAGCAGACTTCTATTTGAATCACGTTTGTGAAAAAATAACCAAGGATGAATTGCAAACCCCAAGTAGAACGAGCCTAGATAAGGTATTTACCCAAAGCAACAGAAATCCGCAGGTACTGCGAAGCCTTTCGCAATTGTATAACTACGGAAATCTTGGTGGCACAGGCTACTTGAGTATTCTGCCTGTTGACCAAGGTATCGAGCATAGTGCGGCCTTTTCATTCTATAAAAACCCTGATTATTTTGACCCAGAGAATATTATAAAACTCGCCATTGAGGCCGGTTGTAATGGTGTGGCTTCCACGTTTGGTGCTTTGGGATTGAACGCTAGGAAATATACCCATAAAATCCCTTTTATCGTAAAGATTAATCACAATGAACTGCTCACATTTCCTAATAAATATAACCAAACCTTATTTGGTAAAGTAAAAGCTGCGTGGGATATGGGAGCAGTTGCTGTCGGTGCTACTATATATTTTGGTTCCGAAGAAAGCAATAGACAGCTTAAAGAAATAGCTGAAGCTTTTGAAGAAGCCCACAATTTAGGTATGGCTACCATTTTATGGTGCTATACCCGAAACGAAGCTTTCAAAACTGGAAAAGAAGATTATCACGCTGCTGCCGATGTAACAGGGCAAGCAAATCATATTGGGGTAACCATTCAGGCAGATATCATTAAGCAAAAATTACCTACAAATAACTTTGGTTTCAAAGAAATCGGTTTTGGAAAATATGATGATGAAATGTATGAGACGCTGACAACAGAACATCCCATCGACCTATGCAGGTTGCAGGTGGCTAATTGCTTTATGGGAAAAATCGGATTGATTAATTCCGGTGGTGGCTCTAAAGGTAAGTCTGATTTGGTGGAGGCAATAACAACTGCCGTTATCAATAAAAGAGCTGGTGGCTCTGGATTGATAATGGGAAGAAAAGCGTTTCAAAAGCCCTTCGGTGAAGGCGTGGAAGTATTACAATCCGTTCAGAAAGTTTATTTGGATACTAAAATTAGCATTGCATAACAATAAAAAGGAATGTTCGACACAGAAGTAAAATCACTTAAATCATTCAATCACTACCTCTCAAAATTGGTAGAAAGTCGTCTATGGCTAAAGGTTATCATTGCCTTATTTTTGGGTGTTGGTTTTGGATTGCTGTTAAGTCCTCAAAACGGGTGGATTACTAAAGAAACAGCAGACATCGCAGGGAATTGGCTGGCATTGCCTGGCGTACTTTTTCTAAAACTGGTTCAAATGATTATGATTCCTTTGATTGTGGCTTCTATCATCACAGGAATCGCAAGTAATGAAAAGGACAGTCTAAAAAAATTAGGTGGTGGCGTTTTATTATATTTTCTAGGCACTACCATAGTTTCGGTAAGTTTGGGTGTAATACTATCTCAAATTTTTAGACCTGGTCGCTTTTTACATCAACAGGCTCTAGCTGAACATAATGAAATTACTGCTGTTCCAACGGAAAATCCCGAGCTTTCCTTCGGCCTTGAAACTATTCCAGATGCCATATCAAACTTACTTCCAGAGAACCCTTTAGCATCTATGGTTAGTGGTGAAATGTTAAGTATTGTGATTTTCACAATCATTATTGGTGTAGCCGTGCTATCACTTGAAAATGCCTTACTGCGCCCAGTAAAGCTTCTTTTAAGTGCCATTCAGGAAGTCTGTATGACAGTAGTAAAATGGTCAATGCTTCTAGTACCTATTGCTGTTTTCGGACTAATGGCGCAGCTTACCTCTAGTGTTGGTTTAAGTTCTTTATCAGGTTTAACGTACTATGTTGGGGTAGTACTTCTCGGTCTTCTTTTATTGGTAATTTTCTATTTGGGACTCATCGTACTTCTCGGAAAGAAAAACCCATTGCATTTCCTAAAAAAAATAAGGGATGTTCAATTATTGGCTTTTTCAACCACAAGTTCTGCCGCTGTGATGCCCTTATCTCTAAAAACCGCCGAAGAAGAACTAAAAGTGGACAAGACTATTAGCAATTTTATCATACCTATAGGGGCGACCGTTAATATGGATGGTACTGCACTATATCAAACTATTACAACTCTTTTTATTGCCCAAGCTTACGGACTGGAAATGAGTTTACTCAATATTATAGTGGTCATTGTAACTATTGTCGCTGCATCCATTGGTACACCTGCCATTCCAGGAGGTGGTGTGGTTATACTCGCTTCTGTTTTGGGAAGTGTCGGCATACCTGCTGAAGGCATCATCATTATCATTGGTGTAGAAAGACTCTTGGGAATGTTTAGGACTGCTGTAAATGTAACTGGTGATTTAACTGCCTGTATGGTCTTCAATAGATTCTATGGTAAAACCCCAATCTTGGTTAGTGAGAAAACGAATAATAAATCAATTTCAAAACAATGACATTACTACTCATATCCATAGTGCTCATTCTTCCTGTTGTGGCTATTGCCAGCTATCAGCATTATAAGATTGGTAAGCAACCAGCTTATGATGCCAAAGAAACACTGTTGAATTATGAAATAATAGGCTCTGGAGAAAACAAACTTGTTTTGTTACACGGTTTAACAGGCTCATTGCATTATTGGAAACGCAATTTAGAAAGTATTACAACTACGCATAAGCTACTTTTAGTCGACCTGCTAGGTTTTGGTGATTCGCCAAAACCACAAAGTGATTATTCCCTTTCAATACAATTGCAGGCCCTTGAATTGATTCTTAACAAAGAAGGATTCAATGATGGAAATATCATTATTGCAGGACATTCTATGGGAGCTATGATTTCATTAGCAATATTGGAAAAGCAACCAACTTGGTTCAAGGCAGGAATTTTTATAAGCATACCTGTTTACAAGAACGCTGATGAGTTTAAAGAAATTATGTCTTCTCATTCCTTTGTAGATAGGATTTCAACAAGCAAATTCTCAAAATACATTTGTATGATTCATCCCATATTTATGTCAAGTGCATTCAAGCCTGATAACCTAACAGATGAAGTTTATGAAGATGCAAAAAAGCATCATTGGATGAGTTATTATTATTCGCTCACAGAAGTCATCTTAAAAACAGATTTATATGCGATTGCAAAGAAAATTAAGGATAAAAACGTGCTTTTTATTCACGGAGAAAAAGACACCACTGCACCTGTAGAAAATGCCTTAAAATTATCAAAGGAATTTAAAAACCCACAAGTAATTACTTCATCTGAAGGAGACCATCAATTCTTTCTGAAAGAAGCAGAATTTGTTTGGAACACAATTCAAGATTTTACTATTTCTGAAAAAAAGTTAAAAAAAACCATACCCAATGAGCACGAATAAAATCAAACATATAGGCGTATTCACATCTGGAGGCGATAGCCCTGGGATGAATGCTGCACTATATGCCATTGCCAAATCCGCTGAAGCAAAAGACGTAAAAATAAGTGGTTTTCGAAAAGGGTATGAAGGGTTGATAGATGGTGATTTGATACCATTAAAATCTCACGAACTAAAAAAAATAACCCAAAAAGGTGGCACTATTCTCAAAACAGCACGAAGCAAACGATTTCTGGAATTAGAGGGTCGTAAAAAAGCATTGCAAACTTTAAAAGCAAATAACATAGATGCTTTAATTGCTATTGGTGGTGATGGTACTTTTAAAGGTCTATTAGCTTTTTCAGAAATATGCGGCATTCCGTTTATAGGCATTCCTGGCACTATAGACAACGATATTTTTGGTGCAGATTACACCCTTGGTTTTGATTCGGCTGTAAACACTGCCATTGAAAATATTGATAAAATAAAAGATACTGCCGAATCCCATAACCGCGTATTTATTGTTGAAGTAATGGGAAGGGATTCAGGCTACATCGCTATTCATTCAGGATTAATGGTAGGTGCCGATTCCATCCTTATTCCCGAGAGTGGAAAGGACTTTATTTATCTATTGGACAAGGTTAAGAATTACGATAGTGAAGATGCCTTCCTTGTCGTGGTTTCTGAAGGTGATGAACTAGGTGCTGAACTTGTTTCCTTAAAAATAAAGGAAGTCAATCCCAATGTCGATTTACGAATTACGAAGCTTGGGCACGTACAGCGAGGTGGAAATCCGTCAGCTTTAGATAGAATGTTGGGCATTAGACTAGGAGTGGCAGCTGTAAAAACACTTTTACAAGGCAAAAAAAATGTAATGGTAGGAATCTTAAATAATCAATTGCATCTAACCTCTTTTAAAGAGGTGGTCAAGCAACATCAGGTAAATACTGAATTATACAAACTTTTAGAACTATTTGGAAAGTAAGAAATGATAGAAGCCTTTAAAAATATCAACCCATTTATCCTCGGACTACTCATAAGTCTAGGCATAGGTCTTATTCTGGGACTGGAACGTGAATACGACAAATTGAAGGAAGAACAAGGTTTTGCTGGGATAAGAACCTTCCCTATTGTCGCTATTATTGGTTTTATCTTGGGAAATCTTTCGATTACCTACACGCCTTGGCTAGTTATTGTTATTTCGGCAGCATTTCTTTTGTTTTTGTCCTTGAGTCATCTTTCCATAGTTCAAAAACATATTATGACTGGTATTACCACCAATATGGCATTATTCGCTACTTTGATTTTGGGCGTTATGGTCGCTAATCATTTGCACAAGGAAGCAGTTGCGACCGCAGTAGTCGTGGTTACTCTGTTATCGTTAAAAACGACTTTCAATACTTTCATTAAAAATATTACTTCAGAAGAGCTTTTTGCCTTTATTAAGTTTTCAATTATTGCGCTTCTTATTTTGCCTTTCTTACCAAATCAAGACTATGGTCCAGAAGGTTTGCTTAACCCTTTTGAGATTGGAGCAATTATAGTGATTGTCTCTTTTCTTAACTTCATCGGCTACTTTCTTGTGAAATATGTAGGTTCTAAACGTGGTATTCTACTCACTGCAATTTTAGGCGGATTGATTTCAAGTACCGCAGTAGCTTGGATTTATGCTTCCCGAAGTAAGGAATCGCCAGAACTTTCAAAAGAATATGCTGCGGGTATTATTATAGCTTCCGCAATTATGTTTCCCAGACTTGCGATTCTGGCCTATATTTTCAATAGTGCCATACTTTTAAATTTAGTCATTCCATTTACTATTCTTACCCTTATCTGCTTGATAAGCGCACTCTTATTCATCAAAAAGAATACAGATGTCACAAAAACAGCTATCAATCTGGGTAATCCGCTCAATATTTGGAACGCCCTTGGGTTTGGTGGTATTTATGTGGTCATCCTGTTTGCAGTTTTTTATGGAAATCAATTTTTTGGCGAAAGCGGTTTATACTATTCAGCCCTAATTGCAGGATTGGCAGATACGGATGCGATAACTATTAGTATGGCAAAATTTGGGTCATTGGAAGAAAAACTCACGCTGGCCACCAATGTCATTATAACAGCAACCATAAGCAATATGATTGTAAAACTTGGTATTACCTATTTCAAAGGTTCAAAAAAGACCGGGAAACTCGTGATGCTAATTTTTGGAACTGTTGTCATCGTAGGGTTAGTATATATTTTAATACAGTTAGGAAATTAAAAAAAGTGAAATGAAAACAACAGTATTCAGCACGCATAAGTTTGAAGAGCCGTATCTCGTAAAAGCGAATGATGGCAAGCATCAATTAAAGCTGCTTGAAAGTCGTTTAACTCAAGAAACTGCTATTCTCGCAACGGGTTCTAAAGCAGTAAGTCTATTTACGGGCGATGATGCCTCGGCACACATTCTTGAAAAATTCAATGCTTTTGGCGTAAAATATATTGCTCTGCGTTCAGCAGGATTCAATCACGTGAATTTAGCAAAAGCAGCTGAACTGGATATGAAGGTGGCACGTGTTCCAGCCTATTCCCCTTATGCCATTGCAGAGCATACAATGGCGCTCATACTTGCATTAAACCGAAAATTGATTAAAGCACACAACAGGGTACGTGACCAGAATTTCTCATTGAACGGTCTTACCGGTTTCGACCTCAATGGAAAAACCGTCGGCGTTATCGGGACTGGAAAAATTGGGTCTGTATTGGTAAAAATACTACACGGTTTTGGTTGTAAATTACTTGTTCAGGATGTCATTGTGGATGAAAATTTAATCAATTCCTACAATGTAATCTATACCAATTGTGAAACTATTTGTAAGCAGTCCGATATCATAAGCTTACACGTACCACTAACGTCTTCAACGAAACACTTGATTGATGCAAAACATATTTCATTAATGAAGCAAGGCGTAATGCTTATCAATACAAGTCGTGGTGGATTGGTCGATACCAAAGCTGTTATCGAAGGATTGAAAACTAAAAAAATTGGGTATTTCGGAATAGATGTGTATGAGGAAGAAGAAGGATTGTTCTTTGAAGACCATTCCGATGACATTTTGCAAGACGATGTGATTGCCCGATTAATGACCTTCAACAATGTTTTGATAACCAGTCATCAGGCCTTTTTAACCGAAACTGCATTGACAAATATTGCTGAAACCACGATATATAATCTGGATTGTTTTGAAAAAGGCAAAGTTTCAGGAAACCAAGTTTCTTGATTAAGAAGCAAAAAATAGTAGTAACACTTAAATCTTAAAATTATGAATCGAGTAAAAAATAAAGTAGCCATTGTCACAGGAGGTGCCTCTGGTCTAGGTAAATCAAGTGCTATTTTATTAGCACGTGAAGGAGCAAAAATCGTTGTTACAGATATAGATGAAGAAGATGGAAAAAAGGTAGTCCAACAAATCAAAGCTAACGGTGGGGAGGCTATTTTCATTAAACAAGATGTATCCAAAGAAGATGAATGGAAAAATGTCATTGAGACCACGCTCAAAACTTTCGGAAAATTACACATATTAGCTAATTCTGCCGGAATAGGATTAGGTGGAACTGTAGAAGAAGTTACCCTTGAAGATTGGAAAAACCTCATAGATGTAAACCTAAATGGCACTTTTTTAGGTACTCAATATGGTATAAAGGGTATGAAGGAAACTGGAGAAGGTGGTTCCATCATCAACTTCTCTTCCATTGAAGGACTTATCGGGGACCCTAACCTACCTGCTTATAACGCAAGCAAAGGCGGTGTTACCATATTCACGAAATCTGCTGCCCTGCATTGTGCAAGACAAGGCTACGGAATCCGTATCAATTCTATACATCCTGCTTATATCTGGACACCAATGGTAGAAAATTTTCTGAAAGCTCAAGGTGATGTAGAAGAAGGCAAAAAGCAATTAGAAAGTTTGCATCCTGTTGGCCATTTGGGAGAGCCTGATGATATAGGCTATGGAGTCGTCTATCTAGCTTCGGATGAATCCAAGTTTATGACTGGTTCTGAATTGGTAATCGATGGTGGCTATACCGCACAATAACAGAAGAATATAAAATTCAAAAATTATGAAAAACATACTTGTACCTACCGATTTCTCTGAAAACTGTACTAAAGCTGCACATCTCGGGATTAAAATGGCAAAAACATACAATGCAGAAATACACTTTCTACATCAAATGACAACACCTGTGGATTGGGTAAAATTAGACAAACTTAAAGAAAAGCGTTATCCAGAAACCTTAAAGCAGATAGGTGCTGCAAAGGCTAATTTACGTGAACTCGAAAAAATAGCGGAACACGACGGTCTTAAATGCCGAACCTTTCTTCAGTTCGATTCAGGACAAAAAGATATTCTGGAACATTCTGGCCATTTTCATCACGATTTTATTATAACTGGCAGTAGTGGAACAAAGGGTCGAGTGAGGGAAATAACTGGCAGCAATGTTGAGAAAATTGTCCGAAAGGCCAATGCCCCGATTATTGTGGTCAAAGAAGAGGAAGTAACATTTCCCTTTAAGGACATTCTATTCGTATCAGATTTTGAAGAAGATGTGAGTCATCCGTTTCAAGAAGTACTTTCGATAGCTGAAAAATGTGATGCAAAAATTCATTTGTTACGCATAAATACAGAAACAGACTTTAACAGTATAGAAGTTGGATTAAACCCTGTTAAGGAATTCCTTGAAAAGTTTCCCGACCTAAAAAAGTTTTCTATGAGTGTTCATAACGAATCTTCAGTAGAGGCAGGTATTAATACATTTTTAAAACATCAGCCAGCAGATTTAATTGCGATGAGTACCCACGGAAAGACAGGATTTTTGAGCTTATTTTCAAAAAGTATTGCCGAAGGTGTAACCAATCATTCAGAACTTCCTGTAATGACCATACATATTAAAAAATGAAACATCCAATAAACATAGTAAAATATTCGGGCGACGTGGTAGCCTTTGATGTGGATAAACTTATCAATTCATTAAGACGTTCGCAAGCAAGTGAAGAATTGATTCAGCAAATAGTAGGGCAAGTTGAAGACCAATTATATGAAGGCATTACCACCAAAAAAATCTATCAAATGGCATTTAAAATGCTAAAAGGTAAGTCGAGAGTAAGTGCTTCAAAATACAAACTCAAAAAAGCCCTGATGGAATTAGGTCCTTCTGGCTTCCCATTTGAGAAGTTAGTAAGCAAACTACTGGCACACGAAGGATTTTCAACACAGGTTGGTGTAATAGTTCAAGGCAATTGCGTTCAGCACGAAGTGGATGTAATAGCCCAAAAAGACAATACCCATTATATGATTGAATGTAAATACCACAGTGACCAAGGTCGCTTTTGCAACGTTAAAATTCCCTTATATATCCACTCAAGATTTTTAGATGTTGAAAAACAATGGGAACGTCAAAAAGGTCACGAAGCCAAGCTTCATAAAGGAGGCGTTTACACCAATACACGATTTACAAGTGATGCGGTGAAATATGGTAAATGCGTGAGGCTACTATTGACAAGTTGGGATTATCCAATTGGTGACGGTTTAAAAGACAGAATAGATAAATCGGGGCTGCATCCATTAACAGCATTAACAACACTTACCAAAGCTGAAAAAACAAAACTATTGGATGAAGGTATCGTACTCTGTAAAGAGCTTCACGAAACCCCAAAAATTTTAGAACAAGTAGGAGTGCCAAAATCAAGACACAAAAAGGTTCTCGAAGATTCAAGAGAATTATGTGGAATTCATTAGAGCACTAATTTTTAATCTAAATAAATAGGACAAATGAAAACAGAAGAACTGAAAGAACAGAACCGTATAGATTTAGAGCCATTTTACCAAGCATTGGAAGATGATTCTAAACTACTTGAAGAAGCCCTCGAAATATTATTGGGTATGGTACACTTCGAGCCTAAATCCGTAAAGAAGTTGGCACTCGTAATAAAAGAGGATTCCCGCAATCTATATAACGAAATAGCAGAATTGAGCAAATCGAACCAAGACAAAGGAAATACGCCTTCCTGTTGTGGTGGACATTAATAAATACTATAACGATGAAAAACAAAAAAATAAACATCCACTTTTTGGGAGCGGCAGGCACCGTGACTGGCTCAAAATATTTGGTGGATACAGGAGATAGAAAGATACTTATAGACTGTGGCCTCTTCCAAGGGTTAAAGGAATTACGCCTTAAAAACTGGGAGTACCCACCTGTTAATGTAGGTGATATTGATGCTGTTTTGCTTACCCACGGTCATATGGACCATACAGGTTATTTACCCAGATTGGTAAAACAAGGCTTCAATGGTCCCATTTATGGTACGAATCCTACTTTGGACATTGCAAAAATCATTTTGAATGATAGTGCAAAAATACAGGAGCAAGAAGCCGAACGTGCCAATAAGGAAGGCTATTCCAAACATAGTCCCGCAGAACCATTATACGATTTAAAGGATGTAGAAAAAACTATCCCACACTTTAAAGGAATTCCACAATCACAATGGATTCCGTTATTTGATGGTATTAGGGTTCGCTTCCAATACAACGGACATATTCTGGGTGCAACCTATATTGAGTTGGATGTGCACGGAAAACGTTTTGTCTTTTCAGGAGACATTGGTAGAACCAATGATTTATTGCTCTATCCACCCCTTAAACCAAAAAAAGCGGATGTGCTTTTCATTGAATCCACTTATGGTGGAAGGTTTCATCCCGATGAAGTAGAAGCACTTCCACATATTGAAAAATTAGTAAATGATACCATCAACAGAGGTGGTAGCTTATTTGTCCCAAGCTTTTCGGTAGAACGTGCCCAGCTAATGATGCTCATCTTTTGGAAATTATTGAAAGAAAAGAAAATCCCCAGAGTACAAATGATTATGGACAGCCCGATGGGTGCCAATGTATTGGAACTGTTTCATAGAACTCGCGATTGGCACAGATTGGAGGACAACGAATGTGACGAAATGTGTTCTCACTTTACGGTCGTAAGCAGTTATCGGGAAACAATGGAATTAAGAACAGACAACAAGCCAAAAATCGTGATTGCAGGAAGCGGAATGCTCACAGGCGGAAGAATGCTCAACTATCTCGAAACCCAAGCGCAAAATCCAAATAACACCTTACTTTTTGTAGGCTATCAAGCCGAAGGCACACGTGGTAGAAAATTATTGGAGGGTGAGAAAGAACTAAAAGTCTATGGAAAATGGGTGCCGTTTCATATGGAAGTTGCTGAAATCGAAGGGCTTTCGGCACACGCAGACCACGCTGAACTTATGGATTGGATGCGCAAAATAAAAAATAAGCCAGAGCGGGTTTTCATTGTACACGGTGAAAAAGAAAGTGCAGAAGCATTACAAAAGGGCATCAAGGAAACCTATGGGTGGGATGCAGAAATTCCGCAATTATACACCATCGAAGAAATAGAATAAATCGAAAAATCACAACAATCAATAAAATATGGACACACACTCAAACATATTAAAATATAAACATCTCGGAATCTATACCCAAAACGAAAATGTAGTGTATATGCGTGAAGATTGCCACGTCTGTATTTCAGAAGGGTTTGAGGCACTTACCCGAATAAGAATATCCAATGCAAATAAATCAATCGTAGCAAGTCTTAATGTCCTGAATTCTGATATTCTGTTGCCCAATGAAATCGGACTATCAGATGCTGCTGCGAAAAAACTGAATGTTTCCCCAAATGATACATTATATGTTTCCCATTTAGAACCAATTGAATCTTTAAGCCACGTCAGGGCGAAAATTTATAATCAAAAACTGGATTATTCAGCATTTAATGAAATCATAACCGATATAGTTGAAGGCGATTATTCCAACATCCACCTTTCGGCATTTATTACGGCCTGTGCAGGTGACCGACTGGATATTGACGAAATATCTGACCTTACCAAAGCAATGATTGCTTCTGGTAAGCAAATGAATTGGGACAAAGAAATTGTGGTCGATAAACATTGCATTGGCGGATTGCCTGGAAATAGAACCACCCCATTAGTGGTTGCTATTGTCGCTGCGTATGGACTTACAATGCCTAAAACATCCTCACGCGCCATCACTTCGCCAGCAGGCACAGCGGATACTTTGGAAGTACTGACCAATGTGACGCTTTCTTTAGAAGAAATAAAGACCGTGGTAGAAAAAGAAGGCGGTTGTTTTGTTTGGGGCGGAACAGCCCAATTAAGTCCTGCGGATGATGTGCTCATCAAAATTGAAAAAGCCTTGGATATTGATAGTGAAGGGCAGCTCATTGCTTCGGTACTCTCTAAAAAAGCAGCAGCTGGTTCCACTCACGTGGTCATTGATATTCCCGTGGGTGAAACCGCCAAGGTTCGCAGTACCGAAATGGCTCAAAAACTAAAAAATCATATGGAAACCGTTGGGACATCTGTTGGCTTGAATGTAAAAGTTGTCATTACAGATGGCTCACAACCTGTCGGAAGGGGTATCGGCCCCACTTTAGAAGCCATTGATATTTTAAAAGTTTTGAAAAATGAAGCAGATGCACCAAAAGACCTAACAGAAAGAGCATTGCTTTTAGCCGCTGAACTAATAGAGCTTTCTGGCAAAGTAGAAAAAGGGAAAGGGTTAGAAACCGCACATCAAATTCTCACATCTGGTCAGGCTTATAAAAAATTCCTTGCTATTTGTAATGCGCAAGGTCGCTTTTCAAAACCTGTTTTAGCACCCTATAAAACCGAAATTAGAGCAGAAACCTCTGGGAATCTAAAGCGAATAGATAATAGGAAGATTGCAAAACTCGCCAAGCTTTCTGGCGCACCGCAGTCTAAATCGGCAGGGATTCTTTTGAATGTCCATTTAAATGAAAAAATTGAAATAGACCAATTATTATATACCATATATGCTGAATCCAAAGGCGAACTCAACTATGCTCTGGAATATAAAAACAACCATAATGACATCATAACTATAATTTAAAAAACTATGAAAACAATATTATTCAGTCTTCCCGGAAACGAAAAACTCACAGAACTAATGGCTACAAAAATGGATGCCGAAGTTGGCAAAGCCACTTTGCGCAACTTCCCTGATGGAGAATCCTATACACGTATCTTATCTGATGTTAAAGACAAATGTGTTGTACTGGTATGCACCTTGCACGAACCAGACGAAAAACTATTGCCCCTTTATTTTTTAAGTCATACTGCCAAATCATTAGGGGCAATGTGCACCTGTTTGGTAGCGCCCTATTTGGCATATATGAGGCAGGACAAAGTATTTAATGAAGGCGAAGGGGTAACTTCTGGCTTCTTCGGAAAATTGATTTCAGGTTTTGCCGATAGCATTACCACGGTTGACCCTCACTTGCACAGAATTAGTTCATTAGGAGAAGTGTATCAAATTCCAAATAAAGTAATTCACGCTGCCGATGCTATTTCAGATTGGATAAAGGAAAACATCGAAAACCCAGTACTTATCGGTCCCGATTCTGAAAGTGAACAATGGGTTTCTGAAGTTGCTAAAAATGCAGGAGCACCATTTATAGTATTACAAAAGGTGCGTCACGGTGACCGTGATGTAGAAGTCTCTGTTCCTGATGTGGACAAATACAAAGATGCCACACCTATTTTGGTAGATGATATTATTTCTACGGCGCGAACGATGATTGAAACCGTGGTGCATTTGAAAAAAGCAGGGATGAGACCACCTATATGTGTTGGTATTCACGCCGTTTTTTCAGGTAATGCCTATCAAGATTTGTTGGATTCCGGAGTAGAAAAGATAGTGACCTGCAATACCATTCCGCATCCGTCCAATGGCATAGATTTAAGCGATATACTGGCAAAAGAGGTAAAGAAATTAATGCACCATATATGAGAAGTCGAATCTTCATAGTACTGATTATTTTATTCAGCATCACAATGACTGGACAAACTGAAATGCTTATTGGGCAGATTTCAGGCAGATTGGTCATTCGTGAGAATTTTGATGAAAAAGGTGCTTTTCTCAATAAACAAACTTTTGAAGCTGGTAAAACAATAGAGAAAAATGGATACTATGAAATTAAGGTGGTTACGGAATTGTTTGATAAAGACAAAATAGCGACCGATAAATACACCACAACCTATCGCTGTAAGCCTGATGAAGCCAGTATAATGGTAATGGCATTTCCATTTTCAAACCCAAAATCAAAAGAAACCGAAATTAATACCACTTCTAAAAAATTTAAAGAACTCTACGACTTGAAAAATCTTGAAAATATAGAACTGGAAATGAGTTTTGATTCGGGCTTGTTGAATTTTTTTGGCTCAAAAAGTACCATAAAAATTTACGACCGAAAATTTAATAATAGCGAAAATAATATTAATTCAAAAATTAACATTAAGGCCTATGCCTTGGGAATTCGCATTAAGCAACTCAATTATACTGTTAACGAGAAATTAAATGCACAAGGTCTATTGACCTTTCAAAAATTTACCGAAGAAGACAACAGTTATTTTACAATGACTTATAAATAATAATAAATGAAAAATTATGACACCCTTTCAGAAGCTATTAACGATTTGCAGACAAACGAATACCCTTATGATTTCAACTTAAAACCTGAATGTCTGGAATGTGCTTCCCTGAAAATTGAGATTCGACCAGAAGATTTTAAAGTGGATAAAATATATCGCTTTGAAGGAATGAGCAGTACCGATGATAACAGCATTTTATATGCAATATCTTCCAAAAAAGGGCTTAAAGGTCTTTTAGTAGATGCTTATGGCGTCTATGCCGAAAACATATCGGAAGCAATGAGAAAAAAATTACGATAACACTTAAACAATACTATAATGGAAAATCACGAGCAGCACAAAAACAACGAAATGGACCATTCGAAAATGGATCATTCTAAAATGAACCACGAAAAAGAAGATCATTCCAAAATGGATCATTCCAAAATGAGAAATGGAGGTGGAGACCATTCGGGTCATAATCCGGGTCACGGACAAATGGGTCACGACCATCATAAAATGATGATTGCAGACTTTAGAAAACGGTTTTGGGTAACACTCGTGCTTACCATCCCCATATTGTTCTTCTCACCAATGATTCAAGAATTTTTTGGTTATGAATTTTTACTTCCAGGAAATCCATACATCCTTTTTGCACTTTCCACTGTTGTATATTTTTATGGTGGTTGGCCTTTTCTTAAAGGATTTGTTTCCGAAATAAAGAATGGTGCACCTGGTATGATGACACTTATATCTATGGCAATAAGTGTCGCCTATTTCTACAGTTCTGCAACTGTCTTTGGTTTACGAGGAGTTGACTTTTTCTGGGAGCTTTCAACACTAATTGCTATTATGCTTGTTGGTCATTGGATAGAAATGAAAAGTGTATTAGGCGCTTCAAAAGCATTACAGCTTTTAGTTAGTATGATGCCTGCCGAAGCGCACAGGGTAAAAGGCGACACTATTGAAGATATACCACTTGAAGATTTGTTAAAAAATGACGTGATTTTGGTAAAGCCTGGAGAGAAAGTTCCAGCTGATGGTATCATAGTAGAAGGTTCAAGTTATTTAAACGAATCAATGCTTACAGGGGAGTCCAAGCCCGTGAAAAAAGAAGAAAAGGATAAGGTAATAGGTGGTTCAGTAAATGGCAATAGCACTTTGAAGGTAAAGGTGGAACATACAGGAAAAGACAGCTATCTCAATAAGGTTATTACGATGGTTGAGGAAGCACAAAAGACCAAATCTAAAATGCAAAACCTTTCCGATAGAGCTGCAAAATGGTTGACTTATATAGCTTTGGCTATTGGTTTTGGTACGTTGGCAGTTTGGCTGATTTTAGGCTTTCCGTTTGTGTATGCATTAGAAAGAATGGTTACCGTTATGGTCATCGCTTGTCCACACGCATTGGGTCTTGCAATTCCTCTTGTAGTTGCCATTTCTACTGCTGTATCTGCACAAAATGGATTATTAATCCGTAATAGAACTGCCTTTGAAGAATCACGTAAGATATCCGCCTTACTATTTGACAAAACAGGGACTTTGACCAAAGGGGACTTTGGCGTTACTCGAATCAAATCTGTAAATGTGTCCTATTCAAACGATGAAATCTTAAGACTGTCAAGTGCATTGGAACAAAGTTCAGAACATCCAATTGCTGTTGGGATTATTAAAAAAGTTAAAGAAGACAATATTACAATCCCAAAGCCTGAAAACTTTAACGCGATCACTGGTAAAGGTGTAGAGGCAAATGTAGAAGGAAAGCAAATAAAAGTGGTTAGTCCTGGTTATTTAAGGGATGAAAAAATAACTATTCCTGAAGATGCTTATAGTGACGCTGCTGAAACTGTTGTATTTGTATTAATTGAAGGACAACTAGCAGGATACATTGCGCTTGCTGATGAAATAAGACCTGAATCTGCGGAAGCTATAAAAATATTTAAAAAGAATAATATCAAAGTTTTGATGGCAACTGGGGATAACGAAAAAACAGCCAAAGCTGTGAGTGAAAAATTAGGGTTGGATGGCTATTATGCCGAAGTGCTACCACACCAAAAAGTAGAAATTGTAGAAGAGTTGCAAAACAAAGGAGAGTTTGTGGCTATGACTGGAGATGGCGTAAACGATGCGCCCGCACTTGCCAAAGCTGATGTAGGAATCGCTGTTGGTTCTGGTACTGATGTAGCCGCCGAAACAGCCGATATTATATTGGTAAATAGCAATCCACAAGATATTGCAAACCTAATTTTGTTCGGAAAGGCTACGTACAATAAAATGATTCAGAACCTAATATGGGCAACTGGGTATAATGTGGTGGCCATTCCATTAGCTGCAGGTGTTCTATACTCTTCCGGCTTTGTTTTGGGACCAGCTGTAGGAGCGGTATTTATGAGTTTGAGTACAATTATAGTGGCTATTAATGCGCAATTATTGAAGCGAAAAATCGGTAAAAAATAAATGGATAGAAAAGAAAAACTCAACAGGATATTTTTAATTCTATTGAGTTTGTTTGTAGTGATGTTGGGCTATGGTATATTATTGCCAACCCTTCCTTACTATACCGAAAGATTAGCTTTAAAAGACAATCTTGACACCGACCTTATCAATTTCCATATTGGATTGCTCACAAGCATTTATCCATTTTTTCAGTTACTATTCGTAGTGGTTTGGGGAAAACTATCGGACAGATACGGCAGGAAACCTATTATCATTTGTGGACTAATCGGTTTTGTAATTATGCAATTACTTACTGGCCTAGCCACATCCTTGACAATGCTATATATTGCTCGAATTTTTGGTGGAATTTTTACGTCATCAGTTATTCCAGTTAGCAATGCATATTTAAGTGATATTACATCTGAAAAACGTAGAACAAAAATAATGGCCTGGTCTGGTGTTGCCATTAGCTCTGGTGTTATTTTCGGCCCTGTCATTGGCGGCTTTCTGTCCCAAACTGATATTCATATAAAATATACATTAGGCCTGCTACATTTAGACCGATTTTCAGTGCCCTTTTTATTCGCTGCACTACTAGGATTGATTGTCCTTTTGGTTGTGATGAAATGGTTAAAAAACACCGCTCGCGTACATAAGTTCACAACACGAAAAGTGAGTTTGCGGTTCACATTTACTAAATATTTTATCGTATTACTAGTGCTTTCGTTTGTCATCCAATTTGTGGTGACGCTATTTGAAACTGTCTTTTCAATCTACGGAAAAGATGAATTAGGATTTAATAGTAATCAAGTTGGTATTGGTTTTATGCTATGTGGTTCAATAATGGCTGTTTTACAACCAGTGTTCGCTACTTATGGAGAGAAGTTTTTATCAACAAAGAAACAAATTGCTTTAGGGTTACTAATATCTGGTTTATCCTTGATTGCCTTTCCATTTTTTAACAATGAATTTTTAGTCTATGGATTAATCGTTGTTTTTGCTGCTGGAGGAGCTATGGTAACACCAAATTTGCTCTCTGCGGTTTCATTGATATCAAAGAAAAATACTGGTAGGAATATTTCTATTCAGAGTTCGACCAATAGTATTGGT
The DNA here is from genome assembly GCF_013394655.1 of Winogradskyella schleiferi. Taxonomy (NCBI): domain Bacteria; kingdom Pseudomonadati; phylum Bacteroidota; class Flavobacteriia; order Flavobacteriales; family Flavobacteriaceae; genus Winogradskyella; species Winogradskyella schleiferi. The sequence continues at coordinate 149,057 of NZ_CP053351.1, read as the reverse complement.
CAGATTCTAGGCCCCGTTTTAGGAACTTGGCTGATTGCAGGCGGTTTTTACTATCCTTTCATAATTGCTGGTAGCATTGTTTTGCTCGCTATTGGTTGTCTGTTCTTTTTTAAAAATCCCCCATAAAAAGATATAACATACAAACATTACTTATTGATAATTAACCCAAATCTAAAGCCCCAAAAATATTTTGCATAAGTTAATTCATATAATACTAGACAATTACAAAGAGGAAATAAAAGTAGTTGAGGAATCTAATCTAAACGATTTCAACAATGTTGAACAAGGTATTTCTATTTCAAGACAATACTTGCAGAAATTACGCATCTGTGTAAGGGAAAATGAATTCGTAGATAAACAGAATGAAATAATATTCTTTAAAAAGCATAAACCCTACATATATAGCAGACTGAAATTTTATGCCAAACTCTACAATTTCTTGATAAATAGACCTGCGGGAACAATAAAATCTCAACAGGAATTTATTGATTCAGAAATAAATAGGCTACAAGAAAGTAATCGACGAAATATAGATTTCATTAAATATTATAGAGAGGATTCTGAACTTCTGGATGAATTCTATTTTCTGCGAGGAAATGATAAAATTAGCTTGGTATCAAACACTTCTCATTTTTATACAGATGCTGAATTTTCCACAAGCCACGATAATGCAATTGCCAAAATTATGGCCTATGACCTATTAATAAGCCATTACGTTGAAGAGTTAAGTAATTTAAGGGATTTGTCATACGGCATACCGAATAAGCTGAATACTCTATCAAACGGTGAGCGACTTGGTTGGACTGCTTCAAAAACAGACCTGATTGAGTTAATTTATGCATTACAGGCATCTGGCGCAATAAAAAGTGGTACAGCTGGTATTAAAGAAATGGCATCAGCTTGTGAAGATATTTTTGAACTTAATCTTGGTAACGTTTATAGAACTTTTCTCGAAATAAGAGAACGGAAAATCGACCAAACCAAGTTTATTGATAGACTAAAAGCAACACTTTTAAGGCGAATGGAAGAAACGGACGGTTGATATTTTCATTTTTAAAAATGTTAAATTTCTTCCCAAGTTGGGTCTTACTTGGGAAAAAATAAAATTAATTTTATCTATTATCATTTGGCATAGATGATTTTAAGTGACACCTCTAAATCAAACCAATTTAAACCATTGAAAATGAGTAAATAAAAACACCCTACTTGGGTACAACTTGGGATTAAAATCCAATAAACCATCCCAAATTTGTAGAACGAAAGTCAAATCAGGTCAGGGACTATCAAATTAGTTGAAATCGATACGATAGTCCCTTTCTTTAAAACCGTTCTATTATGCCAGCAAATATTATTACCACCGACGACCTTCGAGAATTTAAAATGGAATTGCTCGATGACATCAAGAATCTTCTATCTAAACAAGCAACTGGAAAACTCAAGAAATATTTAAAATCTTCCGAGGTAATGGACTTGCTTCAAGTCAGTCCAGGTACATTACAGAATCTTCGCATCAATGGAACGTTGCCATACACAAAAGTTGGGGGCATTATCTACTATGATGCAGAGGAAATTCAAGGTGTAATGAACTCAAATCGAGTGCAGCACAAGCAAAATTCTTAAAAGATGAACTATATAAAGCTACTAAATGCGGCTTTTGAAAAGTTCTTTTTTGATGACCGCCTCAATCCAACGCACATAAGCCTATATATGGCGCTGTTCCAAGAATGGAACAGTAGTCGGTTTGCAGATGAGTTCTATGTAAACCGTCGCGAATTAATGCGCGTTGCCAAGATTGGTTCAAAATCCACTTATCATAGATGTGTGACAGACCTCGATTCTTGGAACTATCTATCCTACTTCCCTTCTAACAATCCCTACAAAGGCAGTAAAATCAAGATGTCCATTATTGGGACAAGTGATGAACCTGTTACGGGACAGTACAATCCCATATTAGAACAGCTTGCGGAACAGTACCGTCCCATACGTGAACCAGTAGTGTACCAACACCATCCCAATAATGGACAAGCTGTGGACTCGCACCGTCCCACCAGTGGACAAGCATTGGTATCTACTATAAACAATACCAAACAAGTAAACAATATAAAACAACCAAAGGGCTGGCAGACCGTTATTAATTTTTTTATTGAAAAAGGTTTTAATGCTGATGAAGGAAAAAAATTCTTTGAGCATTATGAAACCCGGAACTGGCAAACGAGTGATGGAAATGAAATTAGAGATTGGCGTGCCTTGGCCACAAACTGGATGGACAGAACAGAATTATATGCCGAGGAAAACAAACCAAACAAAAAACAAGCGTCCCAAATCAAGGACAACCTGCGAACCAGTAAAAACAAAGACTATGGACAACCCCTCTAAAATAACCGAAGGTGGCGTGGAATACTCGCTCGGAAACTTTGATGGTAAAAGCGTTCTCTACGATTTTGACAAAATCTTGATTTACTTGGATGCAAAGGGCAAGCTGCTATTTGGGAAGAAGTTTAGGATTTACGATGAGGATAAGGATATTTTGCTAAAGCTCTGTTCCTACTTCATCAAAGACAAAGACAATTGCAAAACCTATGGAATTGATATTGACAAAGGCATTCTTCTATCTGGACCCGTTGGGTGTGGTAAAACCAGTTTGATGAAATTATTGCGCCATTTGGTTCCGTTACAACGACCTTATGAAATGATTCCTTGCCGAAATGTAACCTTCAGTTTTAACCATTTAGGTTTTAAAACGGTCGAGGAATATGGAAATACCAAATTTTATTGCTTTGATGATTTAGGAGTTGAACCCGCTGGTCGTTTTTACGGTAAAGACCTAAACGTTATGGGCGAGGTTTTACTATCACGCTATGAATTATTTATACAGACCAAAGGCAATATAAAAACCCACGCCACAACCAATCTCAATGCTGAAGAACTGGAAGAACGCTATGGCAATCGTGTTCGTAGCAGGATGCGTGAACTGTTTAACTTGATTGCTTTCGATACAAAAGCTGGTGATAAGAGGAAGTGAATTATGCAATAATTTTAAAGCTTAAAAATCACTAAACTATTTAGAAATAATTGAAAACTATTTTTACGAGCATTCGATTTCGCTATATTAGAAGCTTAAAATTTTTAATTTAATATGACCGACCTATTTGACCAACCTTCAAAAAAAATTAATCATCAAGAACTTTTCTTTAAACTATATCAAGCAAAAGACGAGAATGATTTAATAAGTATTATCAAATCATACCCTTCAATATTCGATGACTCAAACTGGAAACCACTGGGTGGAAATTTTAGTAATTATGGTGTGGTAAAAAACCAACAGTCAAGCCCCATTGCTGCTTTGATAGAGAAAGTAACCAACGCCATTGATGCCATACTAACTAAAGAATGTATTCTTTCAGGAACTGACCCAAAATCTGATGTTGCACCAAGAACTATGGACGAGGCTATTCAAAGGTTTTATCCAGAAAATAATTGGGATTTACCTTCATTTCGCAAAAAACAAGCTGAGAATATTCAAATTATTGCTGACGGGAAGGGACCACGGAACCAGCGGAATCAACATCCAACATCGGTAATTGTTTATGATAACGGTGAAGGTCAACATCCAGAAAAGTTTGAGGACACCTTTCTATCACTACTTCGAGGTAATAAAAATGATATTCACTTCGTACAGGGTAAATATAATATGGGTGGAAGCGGTGCCATTGTATTCTGTGGAAAGAAAAGATATCAGCTCATTGCTTCAAAGCGTTACACGAATGATGGTGGTTTTGGATTTACCTTGGTACGTGAGCATCCTAAAAAAGAATCTGACCAAGCAAAAGAAACCTGGTACGAATACTTGCTCATTGATGAAAAAATCCCATCTTTTACAATAACGAAATTAGACCTTGGCCTCAACAATCGTCAATTTGAAACTGGCACCATATTAAAACTCTATTCGTATCAATTTCCTAAAGGCTATTCTGGTTTTGCCCAAGACCTAAACCAAAGTGTAAATGAGTTTTTATTTCAACCTGCACTACCAATTTTAACGGTCGACACCGCAGAACGTTATCCAAACAATAAAGTTCTCGAAAATGATTTGTTCGGATTAAAAAGACGGTTGGCAGCTGAAGAATCTGAATATCTGGACGAGAGTTTTTCAGAAAATTTTTCAGATGATGTATTCGGAAAGATGAAGGTGTCTTGCTATGTGTTTAAAACTAAGGTAAAGGACTACGACCTTAAGAGAACCAAAAAAATTATACAGGACAGGTATTTTAAAAATTCAATGTCAGTTATGTTCTCACTCAATGGTCAAACTCACGGACATTATACTGCTGAGTTTATAACACGCTCATTGAAGCTCAACCTTCTAAAGAGTCACTTACTTATTCACGTGGATTGCACCGAAATGAAATATAACTTTCGGAAGGAATTATTTATGGCCTCTCGCGACAGACTTAAAGATGGTGACGAAACCCAATTTCTAAGAAGTTATCTAGCTAAAAAACTAAGCGCGAAAGATGGAAGGTTGGCAGAAATAGAAAAGCGTCGAAAACAAGCAGTGGATATTGACACGTCCTCAAACACGAGTGATTTACTAAAAAGCTTTACAAAGAATCTACCCCTTGATTCAGAGTTGGCAAAATTGCTAAACCAAACGTTTAAGCTCGACATTAAAAAGGATAGAAAAACTGAAGGACAAAAGAAACGTACTTCTACTGAAAAAGAACCCACACCTTTTGAACCTAAAAGGTTTCCATCATTTTTTCAAATTGATACTAAAAATAATAATGAAAAAGAGGTCGCCACGATACCACTAAATGGTGAAAAGTCCATTCGCTTTTCCACAGATGTAGCAAATGATTATTTTGATAGGATTGAAGAACCTGGGGATTTAAGGGTTAGTGTGCTCAATATAAAACCAAACGATTCTAATGGCGGAAATAGACCTGGTGAGCCAAAAGAAATAGATGAAGTTTTTAACGTGATAAAAAGTAGCCCGAACAAAGGAAAAATAAGAATCTCTCTTAATCCTAAAGATGAATTGAAAGTTGGCGATAGCGTTCAAATCAAAGCAAGTCTATCATCACCCAATGGTAATATAGAGGAAATGTTTTGGGTTAAAATTGCCGACAATAGTAAACCAAAAGACGAGACGCCTAAAAAAGAAAGCGATAATGATTTGTTGGGATTACCAAAATTAGTTTTTATGTACAAGAACGTAGATGAGAATTCTGATACAGATGTAACTTGGGAAGCGGTAGAAGAAGCTACAAGCCTTGATGTAGATTATTCGACGGTTATGATTCCAGATGCTGAGGGTGATTTACTCAATCGCATTTTTATCAATATGGACAGTACTGTATTGAAGAACTTCAAATCGAAAGAGAGGAATATCAACCAAGAGCAATTAGAACTTGCCAACCGAAAATATTACACCTCGGTATATTTTCATACCCTGTTTCTCTACACTATCAGTAAAAACAGAGGTTATGAGATTAGGCAAAAAGTAGAGGGAAAAGATGATTTAGAACACGTTGATTTGGGTCAATATCTCAAGGATCTGTTTGACCATTACTACTCAACCTTTATTTTAAATTTTGGTGGAATGGAAACTATGATGCAGGGAATTGGCGACTAAAATTAAGTGTTTTCCTGATCAATAATCACAGAGCAGAAATAAAGTCATTATATCTCATCTCAATAGTTGTTAATGGCCTAAATAATCCTATTTTTGTAAGGACAATATTTGTCTTTAAAATAAAATTCAACGGCGATGGAAACATTGGGTGAATATCTCAGAACACTGAGGGAATTGAAAAATCTACCTATAAGAAAAGTTGCGGCTGCGGTAGACATAGACCAATCCACACTTGGTAAATACGAGAGAAATGAGAGGCTTCCTAAAAGAGGGCTTCTTTCTAATTTTGCTTCATTTTTTGATGTTTCCGTATCTGAGTTGGAAAAAAGATATTTAACCGATAAAGTGGTGTTTTCCCTTTTAGAAGAAGAAAACCCAGAGAGTATCTTGGTTGAATGTAAAGACAAATTGATTTATTTAAAAAATAAAAACGGCGAATCGAAAATAAATGAATAAACTAACATTCACAGGACACGAAACATTTCACTGTCGCCATTTTTGGTTGAAGAAGGGCTACGATTATCTTTCTACCGGTCAGTCTTTCAAAAATCCGGATGCCGTAACAGCTTTAGGTGTTGGGAAAAATATGGTAATGTCCATAAATTTCTGGCTGAAGGCTTTCGGTATAAAAAATCAGGAAGGCCAAACAACTGTTTTTGCCAATAAAATCTTTGATAGTAATACAGGATATGACCCACTTTTAGAATATGAAGGAACCTTATGGTTGTTGCATTATAAATTGTTAGATACCAATTTAGCATCTATTTTTCCTTTAGTTTTCAAAGAATTCAGAAAAAGTAGGGTTAATTCACAATTTACCACTCAACAATTACTTCGTTATTTACTTAGGGCAGCGAGTAACCATCAAACTTCGATAGCTGAAAACTCTTTAAAAAACGACATTAAGGTATTTATAAAAACATATTATTTAGCTGATAAGAACATAAAGGATATGGAAGATGATTTATCATCCATTTTTATTGACCTTAATTTAATCACTAAAGTTACCGATACCGAGGAAGGTTCTGTTTTTCAATTAAAAGTGAGCGAAAGACCAGAGATAGCCAAAGAAATATTTTACTTCTTAATCTTAGATAAATTCCCAAAACATACGTCTATAAGCTTTGATGAAATACATAACAAAATTGGCGATGTATTCGCTTGTTCTTCTGAAGGCACGGAACTCAAGATACAGGAAATCTCAGAAACTTTTAAGGACGTTGTTTATAAAAAGGATGCGGGAAGAAAAGAATTACAAATTAAAAATATCCCTAATAAGTGGGACATATTAGAGCAATATTACGATGCATAAATTTACAACATCCACAAACATTGAACGTGATGTCGTAAATGACATTAATTACGTTGTTACACCCAATGCAAAAAATGTTTTTGAAAGAATAGTGACTGGGTTTCAGCAAGGACATCACTCATTTAATATAATTGGCTCATATGGTACAGGAAAGTCCAGCTTCCTTTGGGCTTTAGAAAAAAATCTTAACGACAAGAAGCCCTACTTTGCTAATCTTAATGGGCAATTTAAAGGATTTGAAAATTTTTCGTTTTTAAAAATTATTGGTGAAGCTTCGCCTTTAACAGACGTATTAAAAAAATCTTTTAAGCTTAAGGAAAACACATCCAATTCGGATCTTATCGATACTATAAGCAAAAGAGCTACATCGCTTAGAAAGAAAGATGAAATATTAGTTGTGTTGATTGATGAGTTTGGTAAATTTCTTGAATATGCAGCCAAGCATAATCCGGATAGCGAATTGTACTTTATACAACAGTTAGCTGAGTTGGCAAATGATTCCAATAGAAATATCATTTTAATTACAACGCTGCATCAAAATTTTGGTTCCTATGCCAATAATTTATCTCAAAACCAAAAGAATGAATGGGATAAGGTAAAAGGAAGACTAATTGATATCTCGTTCGATGAACCTATTGAACAGTTACTTTATTTGGCATCAGCCAGAATAGAAGACCTTGAAATTGAAAGACCAAAAGACATTGGGTTCGAGGATTTATTCAATAAAATAAACGAGAGCAAGCTCGTAAGTAATTCAGAAACGCTGAACTACGATTTAGCCAATAAGCTTTATCCATTCGATATTTTATCGGCAAATATCTTAGCTCAGACTTTGCAAAAGTATGGCCAGAACGAAAGGTCTCTATTCTCTTTCTTGGCAAATAGTCAAGTTTTCTTTGATAAAATAGATAAGGACAACCACACCTTTTTTAGTGTAGCCGATGTGTTTGATTATCTAACGCTTCATTTAACAAGCGAATTAGAAGACAGATATTCAAACCCTCATAAGCCTCAATGGAACACAATTGTTAAGGCATTGGACAAAGCTGAAGCTATTAATGATTTTGGATATGAGAACTTGGCAAAAATCATAAAAACCATAGGTCTGGTAAATTTATTCGCAAAGTCTTTTGGTAAGCTCGATAAAACTTTCTTAGAATATTATGGAAAATATGCATTGAATATTCCTGACTCTGAGCAATACATTGAAAAATTAATAAGCCAAAAAATAATTAAGTTCTATAATTATCGTAATAAGTTTTTCTTCATTGACGGAACTGACGTGGATATAGAGCAGGAATTGATAGATGCTAATTCCCATATCGACACTGCTATCAATATTGCTTCAAAAACCAAACATTACTTTAAAGAAAAATATCACTTTGCAAAGGAAGCCTATTTTGAAATAGGTACACCAAGATTTTTTAAAGTAAACATATCTAATCATATTGAAAATATTAATCCAGAAGGGGAAATTGACGGTTATGTGCATATAATCCTTAATAAGGATATAAAGCTAAAAGATTTAAAAAATAACGATACGCAACAACCAGCACAACTATATGTAGTTCTCAAAAACTTCGAGTTTGTAAAATCACGTATATACGAGATTGAAAAGATGGACTTTGTATTGCGAAAGTACTCAGAAGATAATGTGGTCAAGAAAATACTAACCGAAGAAAAGGCTTACGAAGTACAAAAATTACAAAAACTTTTAGAGCACGGCATCTATGAAAAATCTAACGCAGACTGGTTCTACAATGGTAAAAAACTCAAGATTGACTCAAAAGTTTCCTTAAACAGGAATCTCTCTCAAATATCAAAAAAAGAGTACCCTTCGACACCTCAATATTTGAATGAAATGGTCAACAAGGAATACTTAAGCACCCCTGTTTTAACCGCAAGAAAAAATTTATTGAAGGATTTGCTTGAGCATAGTGAAAAGGAAAACTTAAATTATGATGACCGCAAGTTTCCACCACAGAAGTCTATTTATTTAGGGCTTTTAAAAGAGACCGGAATTCACAGAGCTCATAACAACGCGTATATCCTAACCGAACCTACAGATCCTACATTTAATCCTCTTTGGTTACATTGTGAAAATTTCTTAGAGGATTCAAAACATATTAAAAAGAACTTGTCAGAACTATACGAATCACTATCCAAAAAACCATTTAAACTTAAAAAAGGGTTTATAGACTTTTGGATTCCTATATTTCTCATAATCAAAAATCAAGACTATGCACTATTTCATAAAGCTTCTGGGTACGTACCTTACCTAACAAGTGAGGTTCTTGACCTTGTACACAAAAAACCTTCTGATTATGAATTGAAATCATATAAAATTGAAGGTGTCCGGCTGAACCTTTTCAATAAATATAAAGAAATTACTGGTGTTGATGCGTCAAGCAATAAACCAGAAAGTTCGCTAATTTCTATTTTCAGTAGTTTCATAGCATTTTATAATGCACTTCCCGAATACGTTAAAAAAACCAATCGATTAAGCCCATCGTCTAAAGGTTTAAGGGATGCTATTGCTTCCGCTAAAGACCCAGAGAATGCACTACTATCAGAAATACCAAAAGGATTAGGCTACAAAAACATTAACCTCGAAGAAAATGATGCTGAAATTCTAAACGGTTTTATTGAGCGCCTAAACGATTCCATTAATGAAATACGAATTGCCTACGAAGGGTTGTTAAACAGATTTGAAGAGAATATTTGCGACACTTTAAACTTCAATAGTAATAATTTCACTACCTACAAAAGCAAAATTCAAGCGCGTTATAAGTCTTTGAAACCGCATTTGTTGATTCAAAAGGAAAAGGTCTTCCTTAACCGCATAATGTCTAAACTTGACGAACGTGATTCTTGGTTAAAATCGATTGCCGATGTGATTCTTGGCAAGTCAGTTGAAAAAATGAATGATGAGGACGAAGCGCTATTAATGGATAACACAAGAAAGGTTTTTTCAAATTTAGACAACCTATTAGAGCTACATTCTTTGGCGGATGATGTAGATAATGAAGTGGTACAGTTTCAATTCACGGATGTTTCTGGTAAAACGGTAAAGCAAAATATTATTTTAAGTCCTTCAGACGAAAAGTACGTTTCAAAACTACAGGAAGATTTGGCCAAGGTGTTGTCCAAAAATGAAAAATTGAGCGCAGCTGCTATTATTAGATATTTAAAAAATTTGCACGATGAAAGTTAAACACGTACTTGGTATCTCAGGCGGAAAAGATAGTGCTGCCTTAGCGCTTTATCTCAAAAACCTATATCCAGATTTGGATGTAGAATATTATTCTTGTGACACAGGGAAAGAGTTAAAAGAGACCTATGAGCTTGTTGAAGCTCTAAACAGTAAATTGGGCAAGGACATCAAAACAATTTTTGCTGTCGAACCAGAAAAAGAGACCCCTTATAAAACCACATTTGACCATTTCTTGGCCGAATACGGCGGATATCTTCCCTCATCAACTGCAAGATGGTGCACAAAAAAGCTAAAATTAGAACCGTTTGAAAAATATATTGGGGATGAACCCACAATATCATATGTAGGGATTCGAGGGGATGAAAACAGAGAGGGTTACATATCTAAAAAAACCAACGTTCAATCTATTTTTCCATTTAGAAAAAATATCTGGAGTGAAGATGTTATAAAAGAAGTTCTGGCTAATAATAATATTCCAAAAGTAGCAAGGCTTTATGACAATCTTAGTCCAAGTCATTTAAAAGAAGATATACTCAAGAGAGTCAACCAGCCTATTTCACCAAATTTTCGGCAAGGACAGAAATTAGAATTCCTTTTAAACAGCGATATCAAATTATTCAATAGAGTTGTTTTTCATTATCTAAAAGAAAATACTGATTATCCCATAGCGCTTTTAGACGATTTCCCTTTAATAGAGAATGATGAAGTTTTAGTATTGGATGATATTTTTAAAATACTCGATGATAGTGGTGTTGGGATACCTGCATACTACATAAAAAAATCATACCAAGTAGAAATTGACGGTAAATTAGAAACCGGCACTTACTCACGTAGCAGGTCTGGTTGCTTTTTTTGTTTTTACCAGCAGAAAATAGAATGGGTCTGGCTACTTGAAAACCACCCTGCCCTATTCGATAAAGCCAAAGAATATGAAAAGGATGGTTACAACTGGATGGATACTGAAACATTAGAGGAACTATCCAAACCCGAACGTGTTCAAGCAATCAAGAAAGAACATTTCACTAGAATGAAAAGACAGCTAAGTAAAAGGAACACTAACAGCTGGAAAGATGAAATTATTGAAGCAGAAGGCCTTGGTTGTGCCAGTTGTTTCATTTAAAATATAAATATTATGAGTGATAAAATTGATTTATCCATAGATGCCGGTAGGCTTCTATTTGGATTGAGCAGAATTGGCTATACAACCTCTGCTGCCATTTGCGACATCATAGATAACTCTGTAAGGGCTAATGCAAATAATATAAACCTCTTAATCAAAAAAGAACGCGAAGACTTTTCCGACTATAAAAGGAACAATGTCAAGGAATATATCATCATAGATGATGGTGATGGTATGGATGAAGGTGCAATTGAAGAGGCATTAAAACTCGGTTCAACAGATGACCATTATGATGACAAATCGCTATCGAAATTTGGATTAGGCCTAAAATCCGCTTCTTTTTCGCAAGGTGATGTACTTAAAGTTATTTCTTCAAATGGAACGGGATTTAACAAGTATGAAGTCTCTCTACCAAAAGTAATGGAAGCAAAAGAATATTTTGCTGAAAAGACTGAAATTGAAGAGAATGAATCTGAACTGATTGAAACCTATCTAAAAGAAGGTAAGGGTACCATCATTATCATTTCTGAAATTAGACTAAACAACCATCCAAGTGTCAGAAACACCATTAAAGAACTTAAGACAAAAGTTGGTGTAATCTATTTCTATTTCCTTTCTGAAAGCGGTGTGAATATTACCATTGGTGATAAAAAAATTGATGCAATTGACCCATTGTTTATATCTGAAGCCAACGAAAATGGAAATTTGAACGAAAATGAATGGGATGGAACTGAGGTACGATGGATAGAAAAACCAAAAGAGCTTACTCTTGATGATGAACTTGAAATAAATGTAACTATTGAAATTACCCAACTTCCCTATCCACCTATCTATAGAATTAAAAATATAGGCGAATCAAGAGACAAAGAAGTTCGCGAAAGATATTTAATTGAGGCTGGTAATTACGGTTTCTATGTTTACAGAAATAAAAGACTCATATCCTGGGCTTCAAACCTACAAGGCATAATCCCATACGACCAAGATTTTTATGCCTTTAGGGGAAGAATACTCATCAATGACGAGGCAGACGATTTCTTTAATATTGATGTAAAAAAATCTTCGCTGACTCTTTCTGAAGAAGCATTTAGGAACATAAGCGATTTTACCAAAGAAGCCAAAAGCAAAAGCAAAGCAGCTTGGAAAAATGCCGGAAAGATTAGTCGTGACATTATAAATAAAGCACCTAATGAAATCGCAAATAAGCTATTAGATGAATTTGAACAGATAGAGATTCTGCCAGGTGATGACCTACCTGATGAGGAAATAGCCTTAGAACGATTAAAGGCGATAACCGATGATATGACCTCAAAAATCAAGTGGATAATTAAAATGATGAAAGAGGATAAGGGTGAAGAAGTGGACGATACTGTTGACGATGACTATACAGAAGACGAAAAGGAAGAGGCCATTAAAGGCGAAAAGAACGCTAACCTCACTAAAATATTCAGGGTATCATCTGTTGAAGACAATCTGCTTTGGGAACCTTACTATGATACCGATTTAGGTAATTGTGTAAGGATTAATAAAATTCATCGGTTTGCAAGATTAATCTATGAGGATAATGCAGAGAACAGAGATTTACAGATTCTCTTTGATTTAATGATGCTTCAGTTTGCCGATTCCGAATTATACGCCTATAAAAATATTGGAAAATATGAGTACGACGACCTTAAAGTTATTTTGCGAGAGTCCAGAAGAATAGTATCAGAATTTCTAGCTAATATGTGCAGAAAACTAGAAAATGACTTACCGCCAAATTATAGCGACGAGAAGTATGCTTGAAACTAGTATCCTCGGCGCATTCAATGGTGCCGACCAAGCCTATATCTATATTTGGCTTTCGAAAAAACACAAAATAGTGTACGTGGGAATGACCAATAGTTATACAGGAACAATTGGAAGAGCAGGTGCTCATTTTAACAGAACAGGGACTCTCAGAAAGCGATTTAATGAAGCTAAGGGCTACGAAGTCAATGATGTTGATGACATCCTTCTTTTATCTTTTCCACTACCAAAATCAAGAGAATTCACCTCTGTAGAAAAATCCTATAGAGAGGCTGTAGAATACCTTGTACAGAAAGAACTTATATTATTGCGAGGAAAACTCAACCCTACTTTTGATGTTATTTCTTGGGTAAGGTTGAGTCCTAGAACTGGGAATTCGAGAATCAAGAAATTAGCTGCTTCAATAGTAGAATCTTTTGAAACTAATTATTCCCGCTTTTAATAGCATTGAGCAAAACATCTAATTGTGATTGAGTTGTGGGACTTCCAAAACTTATCCTGATGCTACTATCTGCTTTTTCCTTACTCAATCCCATACTTTTAAGAACGTGAGATTGTTCTATTAATCTAGAGTTGCAGGCAGAACCCATCGACACCGAAACTGAATTTTTGTTCTTTAAGATAAATGACTCAGCGTCCTGATTTATAAGTTGTATATTGAGAATGTAAGGACTTCTACTAGCTGATAATCCGTTAACAGCTGCTCGTTTAGATTGATACAGTTCTACTTGCAAATAACTATTCAAATGGTGAATCCTATTATAATTGCTTTCTAATTCTGTCATCGCAAGTTCACTTGCTTTTCCTAAACCAACAATTCCTGGTACATTTAGAGTTCCTAAATTAATAGATTCAATACGTTGTTTAACCAATGTACCCGATTTTGTTGTAGCGGTTGTTTTTACCAATAAGCCACCAATGCCTTTAGGTCCATAAATTTTATGGGCATTGAAACATAATAAGTCTATGTTTTCCTCTTGGAAATTCAACGGAAGTTTTCCGTAAGATTGAGTTGCATCCGTAAAAAAGAGAACATTCTTCTTCTTACAGATGGCGCCAATGTTCTTGACATCGGCAATCACACCGGTTTCATTGTTAACGTGCATCAAGGCCACAAGTATTGTATCTTCCTTAATACTATGTTCCAGTAAGCTTATATCTATTTTTCCATTTTCATCAACCTCAAGATAAGTTACCTGAGCACCGACTTTTTCCAAATCTTTACAGGTATCCAAAACTGCCTTATGTTCTGCGTTGGATGTGATTATATGGTTTCCTTTATCCAAATTGTTATAGAAAACTTGACTAATGGCCAATTTGATGGATTCAGTTGAACCACTTGTAAAAAACACCTCACTCTCTTTACAGTTTACAAGCTTGGAAATTTGATTTTTGGCATTTTTAACCGCCTTAGAAGCTATTACACCTTGCTTATGTGTATTGCTAGATGCATTTCCATAATGATTAAGGAAGTATGGGGACATTGCCTCGTAAACTTCTTGTTTTACGGGCGTGGTTGATGCAAAATCAAAATAAATTGGTTCTTTATTCACTCTCTTCAAATAACAACTGCAAAGTTAAAAATATAAATATCTATTTTTTGAGTTTAGAATTCTTTTTAATAGATTTTACAATTAAAACTATCTCTTTTAAAAATAATGCAATTGTATGTCTTAAATTTCCAAAAATTTCTGTGTACATATTTTTCATAAACTTACTCGTTTTAAAAAGTTTAGCAAACTATGAGCTAACATCGTTAGATTAATGTCTTTAACAAAATAACTTTCCTCATCTATGTTGCTCAAAAACCCTAATTCCAATAGTACAGAGGCACAATAGCCAATTGTTTCTCGAAGCACCTGAAAATTCGCAAACTTCACACCTCTACTCTCAAAACCCAGCTTCCTATTTAATCCACCTTGCAGTTGAAAAGCGAGCCAAATAGAATCATCAGAATACTGTGAAGTAGCGTTTGCCACGTAAACTTCAATCCCTCTTGCATTAGGGTTATCTGAATGATTGCAATGCAAGGACACAAATAAATCCGCTTTTAATGCTTTGGCCAGCTTAGTTCTGTCCAATAATGAAATAAGCGTATCACTATACCTGGTCAAATAAATATCCAAAGGTTTTTCCAATTCATTATTCAGCTTTAAAATGGCGTTTGAAATATCCAAAGCCACATCCTTTTCTTGGATACCATTTTCTCCAATTGCACCAGAATCTTTTCCACCGTGTCCAACATCAATTACAATTCGTTTTTGAGCACTCGTTTCTTGACCAAAAATGACACACATTTTTAGAACCAAAATCACAAAACTGACGTTTTTGAGCACTTTTTTCATTTTCAATTTTCGGGTTATCAACAACTTCACTTCAAAAATTCATAGAATTTGATGCCAAATAATAACAACGGAATTCAATCAATATCAAATTATATTTTATTCACAAATATTTGATTTTCAGTTATTTATATTCAAATATATGTAAATTTCCAATAACGAAAATGAACTAAAAATTTAAACTTTTCCGTTATGAAAAAATCACACTATTTAGCATCCATTCTTTCGCTATTATCCACTTCGCTTTTTGCTCAAATTGGTGGCATTGAAGATTCAGTTAATGATGTTGGCGACACTATCCGAACTATTTTTCCAATACTACTCGGTGTAATCTTCCTTGTAGGTTTCCTGTTCAACGCAGGACATTTTTTTGGGGAAAATGCAGATTTAAAAAAGGGGATTACCCGAGTTTTAGTATTTGTATTGATTGCAGGTGCAGTAGTCGGAATCTTCACATACTTAATAGGAATCGTAGTATAGATGAAACGCTTCGAGGTCTATAAAAATATCAGGAAAAGGGCGGTCATTTTTGGATTGCCCATTTCCCTGTTTGCCTTAATGATGGTTTCCATTTTGGCTTCGTTGCTCATCATCATCTTTTCATTCAGCTTTGGGATAATAATAGGTGTGTTGGTCTTTAATGCTTCCCTATATGTGGCGCTGACACGGATAGCCCACAATCCACAGCTTTTCCAAATGGCAAAAGCATTTCCGCAAATCATTAGTAACAAAAGAAACTCTGGCTTCGATTATGAACAAGATTAACCTTTCGGCATATCAACCCATTGTAGATATTCAGGACAATATCGTATTTACCAATAATGGCAACGTAGTCTTATGCTATAAAGGGAATCTACCAGAAATCTATTCCTTATCGGAAAAGGACTTTGAGGATATGCACGGTGCTTGGTTTCAGGCATTAAAGTCATTGCCAGTTGGTACTGTGGTTCATAAACAGGATATCTACCTCAAGAAATCATATGCTTCAGAACAACTTCCGAATTCTACCTTTCTGGAAAAGGCTACCCACGAACATTTTAAAGGTCGTGGACATATCGAACATAGCTGTTATTTGTTCTTCATCTTGACCAAAAATAAGGCACTCAACAATCCCAAGTATGTCAACCCATTCAGAAAAGTTTCAAAGGGAATCGTACAGGAACTGGATGACAATATCAAGAGCTTCGCCAACTCGGTAAGTGATTCAGTTTCCTTCATTAATAATAGCCGAAAGATGGAATTTATTTCGCTTGAAGCGGAAGACATTCGGCAACTAACAAATGCCTACTTCAATGGCTTTAATGAGGGATACGATACCGATATTTTACTCGATAAGAAAAGTGTCAATATTGGCGAAAACCATTTTGATGCCCTTGCCATCAACAGCGAACTGTGCTTTCGCGAAAGTGTACAGAGTAGCAAAACCAATGAGAAATTCACTTCTGACGATTTTGTGTTTCATCAAGGGTTTATTGATGGCTTAGGGCTTACGCTTAACGAGAACCATATCGTTAATCAAATTCTATATCTGGATGACAAACAGAAGTGGCGCAAGCTGCTCGATAAGAAGATTGAAGAACTCAATAAGAGTTCCAATTTCGGTTCACAGAATAAAGTAGTACTTGGCAAAATTCAGCACATCCTTGACCAAATCAATGCCGATGACAATGCACGAATCATTCGTGGACATCTCAATATTGTCTATTGGGCAAAAGAAGCCAAAGAGCTCGACAAAATAACTTCCAAAATAAAGACTGAATTTAAGGAATTGGATATTATCCCATACTATCCAAGAGGCGAAGAACGCAAGAATTACATCCTAAATAGTTACTGCTGCTTCTCATCTAATTTCTCAAACAATGATTTGTATGTGACAGATTTAAAACACGCGCTTTGCCTGTTTATCAACAATACCAATTACAAAAGCGATAATACCGGAATTATCTTCAATGACCGTGAGCATAACATTCCTGTTCTGAAGGATGTTTGGGATGAAAAGAAGAAACGCATCAAGGCACGAAACTTTGCCATTTTTGCACCAACGGGCGAAGGGAAATCCTTTTTGGCCAATAACATCTTGCGACAGTATTTTGAAAGTGGTGTTCGCTTGGTTATCATAGACTTGGGTGGTTCTTATACCAAGTTTGCCAAACTCTATCCTGAAAAATACACCGTTTTGCGCTACGAAAGTGGAAAGAATTTAGGCATCAATCCATTTTATATAAGTGATACAAATGACCTTACACCGGAACGTTTGGAAGACTTATCCGTTTTCCTATTTGAACTCTTCGCTTCAGACTTAAAGGTTACGAAAGCACAATCGGTATCAGTTAAAAAGATACTTCGCCATTACTATGACAGCATTTCTGAAAATCATTCTTTAGATGGTTTTTACAGCTTTATAGAAAGGAATCAGAACGACCTTCTGGACACCTTAAAAATCCATCCCGACTATTTCAATGTCACGAGCTTTTTGCACGTAATGTCCGAATATGTCGGCGATGGTCTATATAGCTTCCTTTTTGAAGTAAGCGAAGACCAGACTTATAAAATCGAAGACAAACGCTTGATTGTTTTTGAACTGGATGAAGTCAAGGACAATAAGGAAATCCTGTCTGTTATGCTCAAGCTCATCAAGTCTGCCATTCAAAGAACTATTTGGAAGAACAGAGCTGAAAAGGGAATCATCCTTTTTGATGAGTTTGCCAAACAATTGAAGTTTGAAAACGTACTGGAAAGTGTAGAATTCTACTATCAAGCTATCCGTAAACAAAACGGTGCGATTGGGATTATTCTGCAATCCATAAATCAATTGCCCAACAATTCGACTTCCGCAAGTATTCTCGAAAACACACAGGTTATTTATAGCCTCAATAATGAAAAAGGCTATGACGAATTGGTCAAAAGGCTCAACCTATCCAGCCACGACCTGAACCAATTAAAATCCATTAAAAACAATCTTTCCGGTCCACGGAAGTACACCGAAATGTTTATCAAAATTGGACGGGAAAGCAACATTTTCCGGCTCGAAGTTCCGAAGGAAGTATATGCCGCTTACTTGACCGATGGACAGGAAAATGAGGAAATAATGAAGCTCTACAATGAGCATAACGATATGCAAAAAGCAATAATTCAATTCACATCTAAAACATAATATTATGAAAACAAAAATTTTAATTCTCGCAACAGCTTTCATCTTCTTATTGCCTGCACGCGCTGCGTGCCAGGGAATGCCAACTTATGACAATACCAATTTTATCAGCTTGGTTAAACAGCTCATAGAATCAGGTAAACAGACAGCTCAGATGATTAAGTCTGTAAAATTCCTGAAAGATGCAAAAGAGGCCATAGAGAAAGTATCAAGTGTTGTCCAACAACTTAGGGCAGTTGAAGAAATTGGACAAAACAATCAGCGCCTTATCAATATAATGCAAAACGATGTACAGGACATTCTTAACTCGCCCTATATAAAACCCGATGAAGTTTCAAGGGTTGTGGAATCTTTTGATGCCATAGTTCAAAACTCATTGGACACGGTTGATTTTATCGATGAAGTCCTATCGAGCGACTATCTCAAAATGAGCGATGCTGAACGTGCTGAAGTTTTGAAGCAGAAAGAACAGGAATCAAATGAAATGGTTTCCAATATAAAGACAAAAACGAAACGCTATCGTGATATTATTTCCTTCAGAAAAATGCAGGATAAAGTAAATAATCGAGAAACGAACTATTAAAAATGACAGCAACTATAATTTTAGGGATTGGGTTGGAATATATAGATACGGTGTTCCAGACTATACAAAGCAGCAGCTTTTCGCAATATACAATTGCCGGAATGAAAACGCTTGCTGTCCTATTTTTTCTGGTCAACATACTTAAAAGATACAATGAAGGCATTGCCGATAAGGACGGATATACTTGGGGATTAAGTCCAGGTGAACTTGCCAAGAATTTTGCAATAGTTATTGCAGTCATATTTTCAACTCAAATATTGGGATTTTTTGATGGTATTTTAGTGGCTATTGAAGGGCAATATAGAGGGACTGCACCTGCGTTATTGCCCCTACAAATGCAGGACATCCCGATTGAAGAAGATGTAAGTATCATCGAAGTAGCCAAGGCAGCTATGACGCTATTATATGAAGCATTGGTAACACCACTTTATGGATTCAAAATATTTGCCTTTATCATTAGCCTTTTCCTGTGGATATTGGATTTGTTCATCTATCCGCTGTTTTTGGCAGAACGCTTTTTTCTTTTAGGGATAATGCAGGCTTTTTTTCCATTGGTCATTAGTTTGGCAGTATTTGAAAAGTTCCGTTCACTTGCCTATACGTTTTTCAAATTGTACGCTGCGGTTTATATGCTCGTACCAGCCTTCTTTTTGGTCAACGTTTTTATCAATGCGCTCTATACAGAAATCAACACCAATTTTTGGACGAATTTATTCGGCACCGATGTTGGAAGTGGATTTTTTGCACCTGTGGTTCAATTAGGCTCAGTAGGCTTTATTGTTTTCCTAAAATTCAAATTGTACAAACGTGCCACGTCCTTCACACTCAGATTATTTACTGCCTAAATCAGATTAAATATGAAAACACCATATAAGAATATTTACAATGTCCTAAAATTGAATCGATTTATCGTTTTGGCAGTTGTTGTCTGTGCGTTACTGTCCAGTACATTTTCAGTTTGGATGGTATTCAACACCAATCAAAAAGCGCTCAATAGTGCCTTTGCTATCAATACCGATGGCAGCATCATTCCGCTGAAGCTCGTAACTCAAAAAGAGAATTTTAGAGTGGAAGCTCTGGCACATTTAGAACTGTTCCACAACTACTTCTATAACATCGATGCCAGTAACTATGAAAGGAATTTGGAAAAAGCACTTTGGTTAGGCAATAGTTCTGTGGACAATCTTTACCGTCAGAAGAAAGCTGATGGCGTTTATAACCGATTGCTTCAGTATTCATTGGTTCAAAAAGTATTGAGTATCGATTCGCGGATAAATGAAAATAATGGTTCATACAGTTTTACCACGACGACCATTTTTGAAATCAATAGAGGTTCAATCATCGACACTTATGAATTGGTTTCTACCGGAAACTTAATTATGGTTGACCGAAACTTCCCGAACAATCCACACGGCTTATTGATTACCAATTACTTCGAAAATACCTTAAAGAAAATATCAGATGAAAATTGAAAAAAATAAAATAGTATTTGTAGCGGTGTTGGCCGTGATTTTCATATTCCTCATTTCCTATTCTGTAATGGTTATGGGCGATGATGAAAGTGAAACCGAAAACCTTAAACAGACCTTAGTACCAGATTTGGAAGAAGACCAGAAAGAATATGATTCCAAACTTGATGCAATCAACGACTTAAAAAAAGTACGTGAAAACAATGCACCCAGCATCTACGATGAAAAGCTGATTGATTCCTTGGGATTTTACGACCCAGACCTTCCAGAACGCGAAAAAGAGCGTATCGTAGATAGTATATATGAAGCTGGTAAGATTAAGTATTCAGAAAAGCGATACCAGAATTTGGGACAGAGAAGAACTGTTCGCAAAATGGTATCAAAAATTGATTCTGCTGAAGTAAAAAGGGAAGAAAAAATTGAAGCCAAAGAATTAGGCTTAGAACATCAATTGTTCTTTGCTGCTTCGCCAAAACCCAATGAAGTTTCAATCATAGGTAATACAGATGAAACTATATACGTAGTAGTAGATGGCGACCAAGTCGTAAAAGCGAATACCAGATTGCGGATGCGCCTGACCAAAACTGCTACAATCAATGGTAAAGAAATGCCTGAGAACACACCTATTTTCGGTTTCATCAGTTTTCAGCCCAATCGTGCGCTCATTGAAATTGAAAACATAAAGCATCATCCTACAAAACTTAAAGCCTTCGATTTGTCTGATGGTAGTGAAGGCATCTACGTACAGAACAATTTTAGGGCACAAGCCACCACCGAAGTTCTCGACGATATTATTGGCGACATCAACATACCTACCGTTCCACAAGTAGGTGGTGTTACAAAAGTGCTTAGGCGAAGCAATCGTAACGTAAAAGTAACAGTTCTGAAAAATTACAAACTTATTTTAAAACCAAAGTTATGAGCCCATAATGGGCATTTAAAAACGCACTCTTATGAAAAATTCAATTGTAATAATAATACTTGTGTTTACTTCAGCTTTCACAAAAGTAAACGCACAAAACACTCAATTACTCGATACCATTTATGCAAACGACACCAAAAACGTTGCGCTATTCTTTCCAGAACCTATACGGCAAGGTATTACTGGTTCAGATAATTTTGTATTTACATACAATCGTGAAAAAGAACAGTATTTTGGGCTTCTTCAAGCAAAGCCAGGAAAGGAAAGTAATCTTCTGGTAGTCAATAGAAATGGTTCAATTTTTTCGTATATTATAAGATATAAAAAACAGCTCTCTAAGCTCAATTATTTCATTCCGCTATCAAATAGTATCGGTAATGAAAAACCGATTGTAACTGATTCGACGCTTGTTGAATCTTCTGAAGAACTTGTAGATAATAAAACCTATTATTACCAAAAATTCTGCTCGTATCTTCTTGAAAGAGGTCTACGATTTGGTTACTTCACAAAACGAAAAAGTGGTGTGATTTTGAGCATTGAGAATATTGTTTTTGATAAAGAAGAACTCTACTTCGTTATTCAAATTAAGAATAATTCTACATTGGATTACGATTTGAATTTCTTGAACCTTTCGATTGAAACTCGGCAAAAAGGTAAAAGAAAATCGTTGCAACGTCTCTATCAAGAACCGATGTACAAACATAATCTGCCGTCTAAAATTAAGGAAAATGAAATGGCTCGCTTTGTATATGTGATGCCCAAATTTTCATTATCCAATGACCGTAGGGCAATTTTGGAACTGAACGAGAAAAATGGCGAACGCAATATAGAACTGAAAATATCACATAGATATATTAATAATCCAAATTAGAATATTATGAAAAAAATAGTCATTTGCTCGTTAATACTACTATTCATTTCCTGTTCAGGAAATAAAAATTTGTCGCCCGCAGAAACTGCAACAATCGTAGCGGAAAGTTTCTTTTCAAAAGATAAATCTACCCTAAAAAAGCATACCACATCAGAAGGATATGCCAGTTTGAATACGTTATTAGATATGATACCAGACACCGAAAAGGAAATCGAGGTTGACATCTTAGATGAAGCTGTCGATGGTGAAGCGACTTGGGTAAAATATAGTACATCTTATGATGGCAAACCTGGTGTTTTTAAGTTGGTTCAAGAGGATGACCAATGGAAGGTCACGCATAATGGTCCGAGGGAAAAAGGGCCTTTTTAAATAGATTAATTTCTCTGTATTTATTAAAGTGATGTCAGCCTTTTATTGGTGCTGAATAGCTATAACTATGCTCTAATTGTAACGAAACCAATCTGTGTAACAGATGCAAAAAATACTAAATATAGACTGGAATATCGGTATTAAGTCCGTTGCTAATGGTAGTGTAGACTTGGTACTGACCGACCCACCTTATGGCATCAAATACAGAAGTAATAAGCGAGGTAAGAAGCATAAAAAAATGCCAAACGACGATAACTTAGATTGGTTAGATTATTGGGTAAAAGAATTGAAGCGCGTGTGTAAAAATAATGCGCATCTCTATGTATTCTGCTCTTGGCATAACGTGGAAGTCTTCAAGTTTTTTCTTGATAAAGAATTTAGAATAAAAAACATCCTAATATGGGAAAAGGAAAATCACGGAACTGGTGACCTAAAAGGCGACTATGCACCAAAGTATGAAATGATTATTTTTTGCAGTAACGGAAGTAAAAAATTGAATGGTAAACGCGATTGTAATATTTTAAAATCTGCTAAAACCAAAAACAATAACCATCCTACAGAAAAACCGGCAGAGCTAATTAGTTACTTAATTGAAAAAAGTACAACACCTGGGGATTTAGTCTTAGATACCTTTGGCGGAAGTTGCTCAACAGCCATTGCCAGTAAACAGACCAATAGGAATTGTATTGTTTTTGAGATTGAAGCTGACTATTGTAACAATGGCCGAAAAAACTTGGCAAGTGCTTCACCAAGATTATTTGGGATGGATAATTACTTATAATAGCGCGTTTTAGTTTGAAATTTTATTCAATCGAATCAATTAAATCACTTTTTTCACCACCTATTACACCACCTATTACACCACCTATTTGACCACCTAAGATTAAAAATTCTAAACAAAGACTGTTCTTAAGATTGTGAGGACAGTTATGTTATAACTAATCTTCTTTGTCTACAAATTTTATTTTGTCCCTGGATGTTATAACTTTTGGAAAATTGGGAATTAAATCTTGGTTTTTAGAAAGGCGCATCTCAATATCATCCCTATTCCACCAAGAGACCCATAAGCCTTTTGACTTTAGTGATTCAAGTTTTTCGGTTAATGGTGCAGAAACTTGAGTATTAACTGCCAAAAAAAATCCTTGAGAATCGTGAGTCTCTACCGTATCTCTAATGTCCAGAACCTTGCCTTTTCCAATTGTAGATGTTCCAGATTTGCACTGCCCTACAACTTTAATCAATATTCTTGGCGGTGCGGTATCGGACATATATTCATTTATTACATTCCACTCAATAATTAAATCTCTACCCTTATCACCTTGATTTATGGGTGCCGGTCTTCTTACACTTTTTACATTTGGTTCACGTTCCAATAGTGCTTTAACTAATAATTCAAATTGGTCTGGACAGACCTTTTCTTTCCATTTGAACTGTGGAATCGGGAATAGAAGTTCTGACTCTCTATTATGCCGCTTTCTGATGATTTCCCTTTCTTTTTTATATTCTTCAAATCCACATATTCTACCTAAGGCAATGATGTAATCATCCATAACGGTTACAATCATATTTTCCATTGGAATAACTGGATATCCTTTTAATTTACCGTTTGTATTTACTTTTTTAAAGTACTCATCCATTTCAGAGTTGGTATCATCGTGAACAAAATTTTTTATATTGTCGCTTAGAACGAATGTCCCATTCTGTCCTTTCAACTGTTCAGTTTTATCTGTACACAACTGCAATGTTGCCTTGAGAAATTTTGCTAGGCTACTTGATTTTATCATAGTAACTTCCTCTTCTATGTCATAGAAATACACCCATTCAGGTCGTTCACGGTCCCCATAATTATTACGGCTGGATATGCTATGCAAATCTGAGAACAAATCTTCGATATCCTCAAGTGAATACTTGTAATTTGAATTATCAATATTCTCATTTTTCATACATTTATCACAAGGGCAGCCAGTAAAATACCATAAGCTTTCTCGCCAAAATGCAACCATTTCTATAATTTCCGTGACAACTTCAATAAGTTGTTTAGCAGTCGATATTCCGTGTAAAATTGGGACTTGAATAGGCACCAAATACCTTCCCCATATTTCATCTTGAACGGCAGGATGGGCAATATCAAATTGCTCACAAGAAATTCCTGACTTGTAGAACCTCAAGAAAGCTGTAAACATCAAACTTAGAACTACGTGCGCATCAGACCTATCACCAGTATAAAACACATCGTATGTTCTCTGAAGAAAGTAAAATGATAAATTTTGGTTCTCATCTAACTGAAGAAAAAGTGTAATACCAGAGGATTGGTCCGTAAATATCTTAAAATAATTATCCTCGGCGATTTGTATGATTAAATGATGTTTTTTACATAATTTTTCAACAATTGCTTTTAGTTCTTGTATTTCTTCAGCGTTCTCTATTTTCATTTAAAGCATTAAAATAAGTACAATTTAAAACTTATTTTACCAGTCATAAATATACTGTTATCCTGTCAAAAATAGCGAAATCATAATTTTTAAATATAGCATCACTCTTTAAATTAGTTAAATATAGATTTTACATCTCTATAAATTTTTTCAAAATTAGCCGCTAAATCTGCCTGAGAATATTGTCTTGATTCTTCTGGAAGCTGTCGTTGAATCTTAGACAATCTAAACTGCACCTTTTTATCTTTGCCGTCCGCATAAGTGATAAACTCGCCTTGTTTCAATCGGAAAAAGACATCTGCTCTAATCTTCGGAATTTCCTTTTCGCCAGTAGTAATTCTTGTATCGAAATCCAAATTGTGACCTCGACTTATGCTTTTCGTGGGATCTTTGATAATTTCAAAAAAGCGCTCGTAATATTTTGCAGTATCTGGGTCGTTGACCTTGCCGAAAAATTGGTAGGATAGATTGCTCAAAATCGCTTTGCTTGCCTTATCGCCATACATCATATCATTCTGTATCTTATCCTGCATCACATATATGGTGGCAATATCGTAACTTCTAAGTGTTGCCGGAATACGGTGCATATTCAATAAACGAATCGTAGGTGCTTCTTCCATCAACAAAAATGAAGGTTTGGAATTTCGCACACTCATTTGCTTGGTAATGGTGTGTATAATTGTGGCGATAACAGGCGAATAGGATGTTTCGAATTTGGGATTGTTCACTATCGAAATCACAGCTGGGTTATCTATGTGATTGATATTTAAGTGAACTTCTTCCGCAGACAATGCCATAAAAATGCGCTGTGTACTAATTCGTTTGAGGGCATTGGCCAGGGTACTTTTTACGCCAGCGGTTTGCCTATCCGAATCCTTCCCACTTATAAAAGCATCTGCCATCGCTCTTGACGTGGTGTTGGTTTCCAAAAATTGGATAAGGCTATCGGTATCGAGCATTTGATAGATGGCAATCAAATGTGGTAGCGTACAATATTTGGGATAATCGGTTTTCAATTTCCAAATCAATCCACCAATCAACCCTTCCGCAGCATCGTTAAAGAATTTTGTCGTGCCAGTTGTTCCGCTTTCTCTTTGCTCTAATAGATTCTCAATCAATACCCGTGAAACCTCGTTTACGCTTTCCTCATTCTCTAAATATCGTGGTGCGATAGGATTTACTCTATGAATAATTTTATCGAAGGAAATGACCTTAAACGGAATATCGCTATCCTTGAAAAGCGGATAAGCCATTTCGGTAAGTTCAAAATCCTTGTAATCGTGGATAATTCCACAGAAGTGCTCTTTCCGGAAATGTTTGAGAAATCCATACACCACACTTTCAGTCTTACCACTTCCTGCAGAACCAATTATAGATGCCCCACGTTTAATATTATCTAATTTGAAGTTTCCTTTGGTCGTGGTAAAATTGACCTGATACTTTCTATCGCCATTATGCACATTTTCAGCTTTATGAATAAAAACATACAACCCTATATTAATTAGCATTAGCGGGCAGACCAGATAAAGCAGTATCGATACTAATTCGTTCTGCTCGGTTAAATAGAAAACCAAGCAAGAAAGCATTATGAAATTCAAGAAAAGTGCATACTTGCTCACTCTAAATATCGCATAGAAAACAGTACTGGCCACACCAATAATTGAAAGTACTGTTATGAGATTGTCTATTTCCATACGCTAAATTCCTATGGAACTTGATTTGATGGCCACTTCTGCACCACGTCTTAACCGTTTGAAAATCCGAAGTGCGATTTGTGTTTGACTAACTGGAATACTTGGCACTATTGGCAGACCTGTTTTTGTTATCATTTTAAACGCCAAAGCCTTTTCATTTGCAGGTAATTTCATCAAGGCAGCGAAATAGAGATTGGGATTCTTTACAAAATCCTTTCGGGCTTTATAGGTCTCGGCAAAGTTACGTTTGTAGCCAAAAGTCTTGTCAAACGTCTTTTCAGCTTTCTCAAAAAAATTATCTCTGTCAAAACCACGTTTTACGGTTTCCCCATTCAATTTCACATCGGAAGCTTTGTATTTGCTTCCGGGTGACAAACTGAATCTGTTGGACGCATCCTTACGGCTCACAATGATATGGATGTGACTTTGGTTTCCATCTTTTGCCATTCCCTGGACAATCCGTTTTCCATTTTGTTTGTGTGGTGCTTGGCGTTCCAGTTTGGCGATTTCCTTTTTCATTCTTTTAATGTTCCCTTCAGCTCGCCCTTCTTGCACATTTCGGATTTCAGTTTTTAGCTGAAGTATTTTTGTGGCAAAGGGTTGGTTCTCTTTAATCTGAAAATCCGTCCCCTTAAATGTGCGTTGGTGTTCGACTTTAGCATAATATTTTATGTCGTCGATACTGACAGGTCGCCCTTTAATTTCTCTGTTAAATGAAGCCACATAATCCTTCATCAGCTCGCGAGTATATCTTTTTAAATCTTCGCTACTGTTCTGAAGTTTTCGCAGTTCATATTTTGAAGGACTCACGGTAATTGAATAGAATCTTGGTTCGTGTTTTTCCAATTTTGCGGTATTTCCATCTATTTCTCTGACTACTTCTTCAGCGGAAATCTCATCGCCATATTGATTGAAAAAATGTTCCATTTCGTGTTGTTCCAATCCTTGGTTTTCCTTCTCTAAATAGCCAACAAAATCTGCTGAGCTTTTGGAAAAGTTACCGCCCATTTTTTGAGGTGTGATTGTGATGTACATAAGCTAAATTTTTAAAGTTCATTGTTGGTGTTTCGCTTTTCGCGAAAGCGTACTTCTTTCTTTTCTTCAGCATATTTTTTTTCCAAAATGAGCGGTTTCTTTTTGGGTTCGTCCATTACAAAAAGGGATTGCAACATTGCGACCGTAGGTTTGGTTTGTGTCTTTTCCACATCTCGCATTATGGCGATAACGGCATTGATTCTTTTGAGTAACTTAGCTTCGATGGTACGTCCGGTTGGTCCCAATTTTTCCTTTGGCGATATCTCATTGTAAAGGAAAAAATCAAGGATATTTTCCATCGCTTCCGTGTGCGTTTTGAAGTGCTTCTTGGAAAATTCCTGAAACCTTTTGGCAGTTTTCCGTTTGAACCTGATAGTGATGAATGAATCCATTTCCTTTCGCTTTTTTAAAGATTTGACGTAAATCCATCCCTGTTTACTGGTGTTTCAAGACCATTTGACGCAAATCGATGGATTTTTTATATCTACTTTATTTTTAAGTACTTAAAAATCAATAGATTAAAATGAAAATGGAATATGTAACGCGGCGCAGCCCGTTACCCTCTTGCTATTCCTTTTCGTCACGCGCAAGCGTGACAAAAATCCATACAATCCGGCTAAAAAGCCGATTGCCATTTTCAGGGAAAATGATTTTCCGATATGTTGTTTTTCGATGTGTACGGTTATCGGCGAAAGTCGAAAAGTGGATAACCCTACTTAAATTTGAATGCTGAATTTCAGCGAAATAAAGATACGTTTTTTTATTGATTATATACTAATCGCATACAAAAACACCTCTAAATTTTAGAGGTGCTTGCTTTTAATTTCATAAAATTTATACGTTGAAAATGTATTTATACGAATATAAATTCCGAAGTGCTTCTTCATCAAGCATCTTATCCAAATTGGTATTATGCTTTGTGGCATAATCCATTATATCCTTGCCATACTTTTCCTTTACTTCTTCTTTGGAATTGGCAATTAATCGCTCTTGTGTTTCCTCGTTCAAATCGGTAAAATTTAGATATATCATAACGTCCGATTTTTAATATTCGCTCGGTAACATCAGCGTATCATTTACAAAAAATAACCGCAGTTCATCGAGTGGAAAATCGGTTGCCCTGTAACCGTGTTTTTCCAAAATATTGTCGTTGCCATCGCTGTAAATTATCTCGGCTTCATAACCAGAATAATCCTGTTTTGCTTTGGGCAATCTTTTAAAATCTATGGTTACAAATTCGCTTCGGTTCATCAGACTTTTTGCGATTACGGACGTGTCCGTAATGAGCCAAAAACATTCTGCTACTTCTGACAAATATTTTAATCCGTCTGTAAATCTTGTTCGTATGAGCGGTAAAGAATAGAACATTTCTGTTCCCGTAAAATATTGCAATCGCTCTTTTATTTCGTTAACTTGTGCTTTCATTGTTATCTAATTTTAATTAATGGATAATGAAAAAAGAGGGCGCATCTTTCGACGGTTACGCCCTCTTTAATTTTGAAGATTACTTGTCACTTTTGCTTCCAAGTAATAGGATTTCATCAGCTATAACTTCGGTTACATAGCGTTGTTCGTTATCATCAGTTGTATAGCTTCGAGTTTTAAGTTTTCCCGATATTCCAACTTCTTTGCCTTTTTCAACAAATTTCTCAACAATTTCAGCAGTCTTGCCCCAAGCTACTACGGTATGCCAGTTGGTGTCCGTTTGCTTTTCGCCTTTGCTGTCTTTGTAATACTCATTTGTTGCTAATGAAAATCGGGCTACTTTCTTACCGCTTTCAAGGTTCGTAATGGTTGGCTCTTGTCCAACGTTTCCAATTAACTGTACGTGATTTCTAATAGTACTCATAATAAAAAGATTTGTGTCTGCTTTGTTACAGACTGGTTTATATTTCCCCTCTTTGATTTAAAACAGATTAAATTTTAAGGGGTGTTTGTTCTTTTCTTCTGTGCACCGCACAATGGATAGAGTGGGTTTTGTCAAGACTTTTCGGGAATAAATCAGGTGTGTTTGCGACGTAGTAAAATCCTTGGATTTTCAAGGAAGTAGAAACCTTATTTTTCACTAAAACTTGTATAGTCTTGACAAGTTCCATAAGGACATTAGCAATTCTTTTAAACGCAGTTGCGTTTGAGCGTACTGACAGTTAAGCGAGATAAGCAGCTGTGTTTATATTAGAATTGGTTATGTCGTGCCTGTTTTTCGACGCCCCGAAAAACAACAAAGGCTTTATCCATTATAAACCCCTTAAAATGTGTAAGACAGCGGTTTGATTTTCAAGGATTTTCGAGTGAGGGCTCAAGAAGACCGCGCCGAAAATCCTGTCAAGAAAATCAAGCCGATGGCATTCCGATTAAAAAAGCGGACTTAATTCACAATTTTGGCTCTGGAATGTAGTGTTCCTTCCCAGTGCAGCGGGAAGGGTTAGCGGAATGGAAAGCTGAAATTGGGGATTGTGTCCAAGATATAAGTAGTGAAGCTCTTTTCACGGAATGAAGTGCTTGCCTGCTTTTTCAGCAGGCGAGCGTGGAATGCAGGGGAATGTGCTGAACGGGTTATGAAATTCGTATTCAATAAAAGGTTAATATTACTTTGGTGAGTAGTTAACTCACTCTACAAAAAGTTCTTTCTGATTTTTAGATTAAACATTATTTAATAATATCTGGTAGTAAAAGGGATGCTTTTCTCTGTAGTACGCTAAATGACTTTCGCCACTATCGACATCATAATTTTCACTACTTAATTGATAATGTTCTTCTGCTTCTTGCAATGAAATGTCGGATTTTACAACTGTATTTTTCATAATGTTAAATTTTTTGGTTAAACAATATTTGAGCAGAAACCAAACGGAAGCTAAAATCACAGCTCAAAAGGAAACGGAATAAATAAGTGATGGAAGAAGCGATGGCTTTATACCGTAGTCTTTTGATGGAAGTATTTTACGAGTTTACCTTGCGTGTATATTGTATGATAATTAACTTCCTTTTTAAAGCGGACTTAATTCACGATTTTGGCTAGGGAATGAAGCGTCCCGTTCTAGCGCAGCGGATCGGGTAAACGTAATGGAAAGTCGAAATTGGGAATTATGTCCAAGACCTGTCCAGAGAAGCTCTTTTCTCGGAATGTAGCTTTTCGCGAAATGCAGGGGAATGGGCTTACTGGATTATGAAAACAAATTATCCTTATTTAGTAGGGCTTAAAGCGGACTTGACTTTAAAGATGTAGATTGGGAATGAAGCGATTCTGCCATTTTTATGGCAGGTTTAGCGCAATGGAAATCGGAAGATTTGAAGTTGTGTCCAAGACCTGTTTAATGAAGCGTATTTACCGAAATGAAGCTTTTTGCGGAATGCAGGGAAATGGGCTGAATGGGATTAATACAGAATCAGTTACTCATATCAGATGTTAGCCACTGGCTTTTTCCGTTCAGTTTTTTAAATTCAAGTAATATTCTCTCGTTTCCTTGACAAATTTTTCGATTGCGTATCGAAGCATAACTCTTGGCATTTCGGTAGCGTGTTTATCAAGAAAGTTCTTTAATTTCTTTTCATTTTTCTTTCCTGCTTCTCTAACCCAACTCCCAACAGCCTTTTGGACATATTCATCTTTGTCGTTTACAAGGATTTCCGCAATTTTAAATGTGTCTTCTATTTCGTTTTTTCTTATAAAATAGTAAGTGCATACAATTGCAGTTCTTCGTTCCATTGGATTTTTAGATTTTGCCAAATCGTACAATGGTTTTTTGTCTTTATTGTGCAAATAACCTCCAACAACATAAGGTGCACTTCTATCTACCAAACCCCAATTATCAATCCAATTATGATTTTCAATATATGCTTTGAAAATCTCTTTCCGTTCTTCTTTAGAAGTTTTCTTATTTCGTGCTTTCCAATCTAAAATTGATACTGCTCCAAGTCGATGATTATCATCTTTATCTTTGAGCAAGTTTACAACCTCAAATACTGGCATTTGCTGATATGCTTTAGCTAAAGAAAATATCTCTCTTTTCGGAATTTCTCCCAAAAAATCTTGACCGATTAATTTTAAAGTTTCAATAAATTCTTTAGCTTTCATAGTTAACAATTACGCATTTTTCAGTTTCTTAATATCGAACTTTTTCATTTTCATATAAGCGTCCATTACATTTTTCGCTTTGTCGGGATTACTTAAAAGTTTTGGCAAAATTGTTGGTACAACTTGCCACGAAACTCCAAACTTGTCTTTTAACCAACCACAATTTCCTTCTTTTCCGCCATCTGAAGTTAGATGTTTCCAAAAGTGGTCGATTTCTTCTTGAGTTTCGCAGTCAATTACAAATGAAACTGCTTCATTAAACTTAAATTCTGGCCCGCCATTTAAACCCATAAATTTTTTGCCATTTAGTTCAAATGTAATAACCATTTGATTGTCTGCGATAATTTTTGAATTCTTAAAGATTGAGCAATAAAATTTTGATGCTTCTTGTGCTTGTCCGTCAAACCAAAGACAAGGATAAATTTGATTTTCCATTTTTTTGTTTTTTTAATGATTAAACATTTAATTACAGCACAAAAATAGAACGAGCTAAATCTTTAAAATAGAACATAACCGACAAAATCAATCGTCCGATAGATTGCCAAATTTCAAATAGTCTTTTGGTGTGATGTCGGTAAACTCTTTAAATGAGCGTGTAAAGTGGCTTTGGTCTGAATAGCCATTGTCAAACGCAATATCAAACAAATTCTCAAATTCTTTTTGTTGTAATTGTTTAAATGCAGAACTAAACTGACCAATTCTACGAAATTGATTTGGTGAAATCCCAATATCTTTCTTGAACATTCTTTGAAATGTTCTTTCGGTCAAATGAAGTTCATTTTGTACTTTATTTAGGATTTTATTGTCAGGATTTTTTGAAATTTCGGTTGTAGCAAATTTTATTAAATCAATGTTTGATTTTACTTTTTTTACTAAACTAAAAATGTAGTTGTCAATCAAGTTTATCATTTCATTTATTGAATCGGAATTCAACAGTCTTTCTTGCAATTCTAATGTTTTAGATGATTCTAATAAATTTATATCTATTGGATTATCTGTCAATTCTTGTGCGGAAAAACCAAATAGCGTAGATAGAGCAAATGGTTTGAAAAAATATGCTATTAAAGTGAAGTTTTCTTTTATTTTTAATGTTTCTGGAAATACTGTTTGCCCAAATAATGTCAAATTGTTTGAATTTCCTTTTATTTCCCCTTTTGCAGTTTGGAACAGTAGCGTTGGCGAACCATTAGCGTACAATGGCAAAACGAATGGATTGGTAACTTGAAAGTTCTCAATAACCAATATATTCTGAACAAAGTCAGATATTTTTTCGTTGGGTATTTGATTTTTAACTTTCAATTTGTCCTAAATGTTGTTTTTATTCTCGATGTTTCTTTAGCTTGTTGCCAACTTAATATATAAATATAATGTTATCCCAGCAATCGAATATGAATTACTCTTAAAAGGTTTTTTATTCAAATTCAAGAAAGCGGACTTAATTCACAATTTTGGCTAAAGGAATAGCAGTATTAATATCGATTCAATTCATCATCAATATTTTGGTTTCCATTTCCAATTACATTTTTGGGCAAACAACTCTGGGTTGAAATAAATGTCACTAATTAGGTCAAGAAATTTGTTGCTTTTTAAAAGCCCACCGCAATGTTCTGGTTCTGTTGCAATAGTAAACCCTTTTATCCGCTCAAAAATCCAACTGATTAACGGATGGTCTTTATCTAACATTGCGCGTATTTCTTGTTCTTGCAGATAAGTGAATTCAAACGAGCCATCACTTAGACCGTTCTTTACAGAAAAGAAATCCAAATCAATATCAAAAAACACGGACGTCTCTGACGACGTCAACAGTGCTTCTTGTAATGCTTCATAAGTTTTGAATTTTTTGATGGTGTGCTTGTTGCCATAGGTATCTGTCAATTCTTCATCTTGCCAAGTATTTCGACCCATTTCTTGTCTACAATGCACATAAATATCGCCAATCAAGTTAAGATATGCCGCACATAATATATGGCCATCATTATTGCCCGCAAGTTTTGCCCAAGAAAATAAAGACACTTCTGCATCACTCGTTAAATCTAATTTATCTAACCATTCTCTTTCTGTTTCACACGGATAGCATAAATCCTGATGCCAATCCAATGAAACCAAACAAGGTGGATTCTTAGGTTTATTGTCTTGCATCCATTTGTTCCAATAGAAAAATGCGTAACGATGTTCTTGAAAAACTGCAAGTTCAATAACTTCTGTGTCATTTGCGGGATGAGACAGAATTTGTCTCAAAACGCCTGGTGGTTCTATATGATGAGGGTTTCTGAACTCAATCATTGGTTTCCTTTTTTGGCACCAACTTCTCTATATCAGACAGCTCATTTACGATGCCCTGTTCCTTTAATGAAGTTTCAATATTAATTTGAACTACATTAGCATTGGCTTTCCAAACAACTTCAGTAATAAAAGCTATAGTTAACTGTACTTTTAAATCGGTCGCAAAATCAATGTTTGAATTTTTCCATTTTTCTCTTTGATTCGCATTGGCATCTTGTGTTAGGTCGATTAAAGAACCGTAGATTTTTCTATCATCATCTAATATGCCCAATTGATGTTCTTGCTGTTCACTAACCTCAAGTTCTTTATGTTTTAAGATAGGCAAATCGGCTTTTGGCAAAACAAACAGTACATTTTTGAGCCCTGTAGATGGTACTCTGGTAATATATTCCTCAATCTTCTGGAAGTCATCAATTCCATAAACATTAAGATTCATTGCTACCATAATATCTGTGTCCGTATCAAAACCCAATTTTTCTATCCCTTTTACTAAATCTTCTTTACGAAGAAGATACCTCTTTTTCCGAGCTGATAAAAATGCGTTGGGAATATAATAATTGATGTTCTGGTAAACTATCTGCTGGGATAATATCGTGTCTGCATTTAGATGTGGAATATCTCCAGTTGTAAATGCAGATTTTTGAAATAAATTCATTGTACCGTTTACACCGAAGGAAATAGTAGGCTCTCCTTCAAAATCCTTCTCTGAATTTTGAATACTATCAAACTTTTCTAATGCTCCAGCTATTGCACCTTTAGATTTTTCATAAAATTCCCATTCTTTTTCGTAGTCAATATCCGCATTTAATCTTGCATCCTCAATAGCCTCTTCAATTGATGATTCGAGAACATCAATAAATTTTGATGACTTCTTTTTTAGCTTCTTTATCTCCTTCTTTTTCATATCATATAGTATTTAAGAGATTTTTATCTTTCAACACCTTTTTTAAACAAAACCTGAAATAGTTTATGGACTCTTGCCAACGTAGTAATTCTAACACTTCGGCTTGAGGTAATGTAGGTTGTCCTGTAAAATTGTCGTAGGTATTGTGTTCTGGCAGTTTAAACTGTCTTAGAAAAAGCAACGTCAAATACTGACAGATGTAGAATGTAACACGCCTTCTGTTTCCTAAATTATCCAATCCTGGAAAAGGGTATGATAAATCAATAGGGTAATAACCTCTGCCAAACTCATCTTTAAAACTACTGAACCACGTAAAAATCTCAGTCATATTATTTGGCAGCAGAACATATTTAGGTGGCTGGTTTTGTGTGTATGTAAATAATTTTTTAAGGGCTTCATAGTTTTTCTGGTATATCAATAGGCCTCCCAATGCCAAGTGAAACTCAAAAAAACGTTTTCTTTCGCTGTCTCTTTTATCTATTAATGACTGATTATCGTATTTTTTAGTCTCAAAATTGTAATCTGTGCCATAGACTTGTTGCAATCCAAAACTAAAATATTGATGTGCCGTACTCCAATAGTTACCTACAAATTTGGGATTGTTTGATATGAGTACAACATTCCTCCAAAGTTCTTTATAGGTGTCATTTGAGATGGGTGTTTCAAATATGCCCTGTCCCATCAACCATACGCCACTTACAACAAAATATTCGAGACTTTGCAAGTCTTTATTTCTACCTTTAGCAACTTCTCTAATGATTTCCCTGATACCATAATGGAATTCGTGATTAAACTCAACTTTAAAATTTTCAAACCCATCAGGTTTTTCTGCTTCTCTGGGTCGTATAAAGTTCGAACGGTAATTATTGAATTCTTCCGTGTAGAAGTCAACCAATGTTTCTTCTAAACCTTTATCCTGTGTTCTAATGGCAAATATTGCCAGTTCATTGATAATTTTGAAATGGTATTTATCATCTTGGTCTTTTTTTAGCTTTCGGTATTCGGAAATTATATAGGTAAGCAAACGTGTAGACTTGCCATTGTACAGTGAAACCTTATCTAACCAAATAATAAAAATGACAACCAATGATACTGTTAAGAATAGCGTTAGAAGTTTTGCTGAGTTTTGCATTATCCAATTATCTTTCCAAAAAAGAGGTTCACGGTCTAATATTAAGAATATAAAAGAGCCGATTGTAAAGAACAAAACCCATTCAAATACTGTTATTCTTCTTGACCTTCCCGGAAAAACACCAAAAAGTTTTGTCTGCGGAAATTCATTTTCAAAAGCATTGGCCAAATAGTTTGATGAAAACTTGTGGCCTATATTGGATATTTTATCCACGATAATAGGATATGCTATACCCAAAATTGCGATGTCGATAGCGACACAGATTTCTATAATATACTTTAATTCCATTCACGTTAATTTACAATAGTTCTACCGCCTTGTACCAATAATAAAATATAGATTTATCGGGTTGGCGTTTTAATCTGTTCAAAAAGGCCCAATCTGGATTTTTTATAGCCAGTTCCTTTGTATCCTGATTCTCATAATATTCTATTTCAACATCCTCTTTTTGTAGAAGAATAGCATTCAAATAGGCTACTTTGGCCGAAGCTGCCAATGCTTCTTCAATCCTAAAGTTCCCTGTCATTAAAAATGCGCTACCAAAACTTCGTATGCCAGAGTTTAAATCTGCAAATTGCTTTTTCTTTTCAGCGGTTGGGTTACGTTCTCGTCTTGCCATAATAGCACAGGTATTTATGGAATCCCATAGCACATCCTTTTCATTGAGTTTCCTTTTACTAAAATCCTTGTCTGAACTTCGATAGGATAGTTCTGCTTTCGCGAAAGCTGAAAAACTTTTCTTTACCATTGCTACATCAGTAATATTTTCAAAAAGTTTTCCCAAGTCGAACAATTGCTTGCAGATTTCCATTGCAAATAATTGGTCGCCTTTGTAGTATGGTATGCCTATGGTATCTGGTGCAAAAGCTGTTAGCTTATCGCCACAAATAGCGTTTACCGAAGGCGTAGTAATTGTTGTAGCAGTTCCATCAATGGAAAGCCAAGGTGTTTCAATGGGCGATTCTATAAGTTCTGGATAGTGCGGACTGTCAAAAAGGATATCCAATAGAATGGTTCCAGGAACGTTTGGATTATATACCGACTCGAACTCAAAGGTGTAATGTGCCTTCGGAACACCTTCCTTATAACTTCTATGCTCATTAAGCACGTGCTTTTTGAAATGTGAATTGGCTACAACTGCATCCAAAATTTCTTCTAATTTATCACGCTCAACGCTGGAAATAATATCGATATCAATAGAAAATCGGTTCCCTTCTTTTAGCAAAAGCACAAGTGATGTTCCCCCTTTGAAAACAAAATCGAGTCCTGAAACTTTTAAATGTTCGAGTAATGATAGTGCGTGAACCATTTTTTCCAATATAGTTACATCGATACCCTTATGTTCCTTTTTTGCACGGAAGCCATTCAGCCATTCCTTTTCAAAACTTTTGTTGTTAATCATATTGAATATCTTCTAAAAAATTTGAAATGTGGTTGCTTATAAATTGCTTTATTTCCTGTTCCTTTTTGCGCCTTTTGGCATAGCTGAACAACTTTGTAAAATTGATGCTATATCTATCAATTATTTTTTCGTAGATGTTTACCATTTCAGAACCTTGGTAAAAATGTAGCAGATTTTCATCTGCAAACAGGTCCACCATAATCTTTTCAAGTGTTGCAATGGGCACTACCGCTTTTTTATTTTTTATTTTTTGTATGGGTGCCCTTGTCACCAAACGTTTAATGATAACCGGCACGTTACTTTCTGAAATATAGAATTGGATTTCCTTTTCATCTGGATTTAGGAAAAAATCCATTCTTAGATTATCATTTAGATAGTAATAGAGTGAGTCTACAAACTCTTTTTCTACTTCGACGACAATCATTTGATTTGACGCCTGGTGCTGAGAAAACTCATTGAGCCATTGGGTTTCCCAAATGGCATATTTTATATCTTCAAAACGCTCATTGGTTTTACGGGCTATTTTGAACACACTATCTGATAGAAGAGGTTTATATTTAGGTTTATAGGAAATAACATAAAGTCCACGACCAATGGTTTTAATTATGTCCTTTTTCTTCAGGTCATAAATTCGCCAACTAAATGTACTTTCTTTTAGATCTGGTTCGAAATCCAGATAGAAGTTATATAGCGCATCCCTATCAAAAGAACTACGGTCTTTGAAAGCTTCTATCAATTTATTTTCAATAATCTTTGGCATAGTTAAAAATCAAAACTTTGCCAAAAATACAAAAAAGTGGTGAATATTTGAAAACAAATTTTTGCCACTATATAGATTAAGTGGTAATAATTGGAAATTAAACCTATCTAAATTCAGACAAACTTAGAATATGATAATAGCAAATACATATGTTACTGTTTTGGGTTCAATATGGAAAGGAATTGCAACGATTTCAATTTTATCTCTTCAATCACAACACCATTCTTTTCAGTCTCAAGTAATGCCCAATATTTGGATTCGTTCCAAATAAATTCTCTTGTTAGACCGGAACCACGTTGGTTTATAAATCCCCAGAACCAAAGGTCGTCCCAAACTTCCATTTCTTCTGAGGAATAATTATCCTGTAGAAGTTTATTAATTTTATGGAAATTCCACTTAATAGAGGGGTCAATACTATGGAAAATTGCTTCAATTACAGCATCTACAGGCAAGAAGATTTTTTCTTCTTTGTCAATGGTTTTCGGTGCATCGTCCCATATTGGATTTTGAAATCCATACGCACCATTATGTAAATGATAAATGGTTTTGGCAAACAATGCAGACGTCTTATTACCCCAACCTTTTTGTCTCAACATACCATAGTAAAGCGATTCATAATTATGAACATCGTTTTCTTTATCTGTTAGAAAATCGATGAATGTCTTAAAACTATGAAGCTGGGATTTATTGGAATATACTTTTTGAAAAAAAGGTGCGAGAATATCAATTTTAGGTTGGCTTTGGGTATTCGCTACGTGATGAAGAGCTGAATATAATTTATCTTCAAGAGAATCGAACGGTGCTAAAAACAGATTATAAGAATTGGATTGCACCTTCTTATTATAAGCCCTATTTTCTTTCAAGAAATGAAATAAAGAGGATAGTTTGGAATTTGTTACTGTGTTCAAAATAAATTATTTTTCAAGAGTTACTGTTCCATTAGCATTAACCCAATAATGCCGTATGCCTATCTTATTCAACTCAGGAATAATACTGGCTATTGCTTTTCTTATTTGTTCATCCTCGGGATGAGCAATGGCAATTTTTGCATTTGGAAAAGCAACTTTGGTTTCTAAGCATTTGATAATTGCTTTACCTAAATGGGTTTTAATCTGTCCAGAGTTGAAATAATCTCGTCGCTTTGTTGGCGAATCCTTGTGTGCTTTTGCGCCTTTTGCTTCAATAAGTAATTTTTCACTTTTTCTGTTCGCAACAATATCATACCCTCTCGTTTGGCCAAGACAGAAACTTTCTATTTCATAACCTTGTTGAACCAAATGAGGCATCAGTAATTCAATGGTTCTATTTTCTGTTAGTTTTTCCATTTAAGCTAAAATTTCTCACAATATAACTGAATTAAAAAATAATTAGACTTTTTGAATGTGCTGATGGGTTTAAGGTGAACTTACTACACAATTTTGGCTCTGAAATGAAGTGTTTCTTCCCAGCGCAGCGGGAAGGGTTAACCGAATGGAAAGCTGGAATTGGGGATTGTGTCCAAGACTTTTGTAGAGAAGCTCTTTTCCTGTAATGAAGTGATTGCCTGCTTTTTCGGCAGGCAAGCGTGGAATGTAGGGGAATGTGCTGAGTGGTATTGGGTTTTACCGTTTGTTATATTAGAAGTTATGATGAGAAAATTCATATACATTAACTTAATAAATGCTATTTTTTGACCGCTCTAATACACATAAAAGCTGGAAATTTATTCAGTTCCTTGTAATGCTTCTGGTCTAATTTCTCAAATTCCTTTAGGGGTTTTGGTTCAACTAATTTGTCAATATAAAATCCGTTTTCTGTTAGTGGTTCAATACAATCGTTAAGAGGTCGTCTATAACTATTAATTTCAATAGGTTTACCAAAACTTTTCCAAATACATTTTACAGGTTCTGTTTTAAAATATTCGGTTGATTTGTAGTAATTATATTCAAAAAACGGATGCTCAACTGATATGATTAATTGTCCGTTAGTTTTCAGTACTCTATGAAATTCTCTAATTGTTAAATTCCAATCCTCTAAATAATGTAAAGCCAAGGCACAGAGAACAAAATCAAAAGATTTGTCCTTTATCATTGTTAGAGGTTCACTTAAATCGTGTACAAAGAATATTCCTTGATTAGCGTTTCTTTCCTTTGCAAATTTTATCATTTCGGAACTCAAGTCGAATCCAGTCACTTGTGCATTTCTTGAAAGTAAAATTTCTGTATATTTTCCAGAACCGCAGGCTGCATCGAGAATCGATTTATTTTCTACATCTTCAAATAAATTCAATGTATTGGGTCTATCGTAATATGCATTATGTGGTTTATGGTCAATTAATCTGTTATAACTTTCGGCTAATTCATCATATGCCTTCTTTATTTTCTCTTTACTCATTGATATTACTTTTTTGATTTGATTAATGATATTCCCGAATATAGAATCCAACCTGCAATGCTAAAAACAAATATTCTGAAACCTGTAAGACTTGTAAACACAAAATTTGTGGTTGCGCCCAAAACTGCAAAAACTAATATTGCGATACCAAAGTATCCAATTAATTTTGAAAGCTTTCTTGTGGTGATGATTATCAAAGAGTAAACAGTAATGGCAGCACAAAACGAGACAATAAAAACATAGTCCAATGATTTATTCACGGCAAAACCATAATTTATGATGGGTTTAAGTACAGAAATATTCTGTTCAATATTTTCCGAATATTGACCAAGAAAATAGGGTAAGGCCAATCCATTAAATAGTGCTGCAAGCATCGCTGCAAAAAGTCCGAAGGCAACTATAATGAAAGCTAAAGTTGATAATTTCCATTTATCTGAAAGCTTATGGGTTAAGCCATAAAAACCAAATAGGATAAATGGTAAACAAAAAATTGCTAAAGCGTGAGTGCTCTTGATTGGATTAGCTATTTGAATGATATGCTCAATGTTACCCCCTGATGGGTGTAACATCATAGTTGTAATAGTCAAAAAAGAGCCAATAGTAATTGAAATCCCTGTACTTTTGTAAAAATTTGTTTCCATTGTTTTGATATTTCGTTTGAAGTACAAATATCAAAGGATTGTGAAAAACAAACACTTGATTGAAATCAAGAAAAAATAAAATTATGAAAGCCTTTTTCTAACTCTACTCAACGTTTCTGGCGTGATTTTTAGGTAAGAAGCAATAACTGTTTGCGGAAATTTCTGAAGAAGGTTAGGTTTGATTGTTATTATGTAATGGTACTTCTCATCTGGGGTATTATTATTATCAAAAAAATCAATTCGCGAAGTCGATTCTTCTAATATTTTCCCCATTTGTAGAAAGGTTTGTGAATGAGCAATTAGTCTATGGATTGCGTCTATTGATATTTCATAGAAAGAACTGTCTTCATAAGCTTGAATTGAATATTCGGATGGTTTTCTTGAAGTAAAGCTTTTATGATTTATAACCCAATCATCTTTTGTATTTAAGTCGATGATATTTTTATTGAGTTGTGAATCAACATTGTATTGATAAAAACTACCTGAAACAACAAAACACAGCGAAGAACAAACAGCTCCGTTTTTCAACAAAAAATCGCCTTTTTTTAATTCTCTAAATTTTAGTTCTTTTCTTAGAAGTAGAGAATCTTTTTCAGAAAATTTTCCAGCCTTATTTATAAGCACTAAAATCGACTCGTTCATTCGTATAAAATTCAGACCACAATATATTTTTAAATTAACAATAATGTGATATAGCGGGTATAAATATAGATAACATAATTCCTCTCTTTCGTTATTTAAACTTATTCTTTATTTAATAGATTTTATAAGCGGACTTAATTCACGATTTTGGCTCTGGAATGAAGTGTTCCTTCCCAGCATAGCGGGAAGGGTTAGCGGAATGGAAAGCTGAAATTGGGGATTGTGTCCAAGAGGTATTTAGTGAAGCTCTTTTCACGAAATGAAGTGGTTGCCCGCTTTTTCAGCAGACGATCGCGGAATGTAGGGGAATGTGCTGAGTGGGTTATAACAGAGAATCAATTATTCAAAACAAGCGCTATGGTAGAATTTTATTCTATATATTTCCCTTTCAGAGCTTGAATAATTATTTTATACTTTTCTTCCTAAAACCCAGTTTATTTGTTCCCATAATAAGAAGCCACAAACAAATTCCAATTTCGCCAAGAGAAGCAGGATACCCAACAATCTCAGAGATAATTGTCTTATTAAAATCTGAATATAGGAAATCTCCGAAAAATTTAATCAAATAGCCAAAGCAGCCTGCCATTAAAAAAAAACCTAAAATCTTTGGAAGAAAGCCAGATTTATACACCAGATAGCCAAAAGGTAAAAGCCAAAGTCCCCAGAATATTTGAGAGAGCTGCACTCCGTTATTGTAATTTTCAAGATACAGCATTACTTGGGCTTGAAATTCTGCTTGTCCAAGCTTTTGTGCATACTCTGATTTATTGATTAAGGTTAGTACTGAAAATTTATTCAGAATATTGACAAATGAAATTGGCACACTCAATAGCGCAAATAGCACCATAAATTTCGCTGAAACCTTGTTTACATTTCGTAAAAGGTTGTAGAGTGCCAATGGCAATAGAATGAAAATAATAAAAGAGCAAATTCCCGCTACAATACCAATTCTGAACAATAGTTCAGAGTCTCTTATATTTTCTATGGTGTCTGTGGCATTTTTTAAATCAATTAATTTTAATGGTACATAGACAAGGTAGGTAAATCCACAAATAATTAGTAACAAATAGAGTATTCCTGCAATTCTTGCTTTTTTGTTTTGTGACATATCTTCCATTATTAAATAGTTTTTTCTTTAGGCCATCTCCAAGCGTACCAAACAATCAATGCGGTAATTATACTTTCTAAAAATGCTAAAAAGACATAGAACAAATACCATTCGTTCGTTGACATTATTCCTATGGCTACCATCATTATGGTAAATAGTATCCCAAATATGATATTTAGAATTCGGTTTAGCTTTGGTTTAAGTATAATTGAAAGGGCAACCATTACAGATGGAATCGCCAAAATTATCGATGCTATTAATAATGTGGTTGGACTATCCATAATAGTATCGCCTGTTATTAAACTGTTTACTTTGTCCGGTGTGTAAAGCTCAAAATAGTCGCCATACAAATAGCAGAATGTTACTGAAGCCCATAATGCAGCGA
This sequence comes from Winogradskyella schleiferi, assembly GCF_013394655.1. Taxonomy (NCBI): domain Bacteria; kingdom Pseudomonadati; phylum Bacteroidota; class Flavobacteriia; order Flavobacteriales; family Flavobacteriaceae; genus Winogradskyella; species Winogradskyella schleiferi. The sequence goes on along the minus strand of NZ_CP053351.1, from coordinate 105,418 downwards.
GTTTGATTTTGATGTTTACTTTTTGGTTGTCTAACATTTTGGTATGTTCTATTATGTTTTACAGAGTATCTCTATTTATAAAGACTTATAATTTTACTATATGGTTGCCTGGGTTATATTTTAAGTTCGATTTTGACTCACAGCTAACTCTTTAATTTCAAGTTTAAAGGTAATATCATCTTATTCTTCCTTTACGATATCACAACTTTTTTTATCCAAATGCATAGAAGACTTATGTAGAGAAGCTCTTTTCACGAAATGAAGTGGTTGCCCGCTTTTTCAGCAGGCGATCGCGGAATGTAGGGGAATGTGCTGAGTGGGATTGAAAATATCACAGCATAAAAAACCCTCCTTATTCAGAACAAGAAGGGTTTTTATTACCGTAATGGACTGTTTACTTTTCCTTTTTTAATACTAACTGATACACGCAAGGAATTACTACCAAATTCAATATCGTAGCCGACAACAAGCCACCTAAAATTACAACGGCCATTGGGCTTTGAATTTCACTTCCCGGTTCGCCACTTTTTAGAGCCAATGGTATCAATGCCAGACCTGTGGTAAAGGCAGTCATTAAAATAGGGTTTAATCTATCTAAAGCCCCAGCTTTTATCAACTGAAAACCCTGTACTCCTTCTTTTCTCAAATCTTCATACCGTGAAACCAATAAAATACCGTTTCGTGTGGCAATACCAAACAAACTGATAAAACCTATGGTCGCGGCAATACTGATGATTCCTGACGTGAAATACACTATCAAGATTCCACCAATTAACGCCAAAGGCAGATTAATCAATACTACAAATGCCAGTTTTACATCCTTAAATTCATAGTATAACAACAGGAAAATGATGGCTATTGCAATTATGGCTGTTATCAAAAGCAATTGTGATGCTTTGGATTCACTTTCAAATTGTCCGCCATATTGCACACGATAACCTTCTGGTATATTTACATTGCTGGCGATCACTTCCTTTATTTCGTTAACGGCACCACGTAAATCCCTACCTTGAACATTGGCAGCAACTACAATTTTACGTTGCACATCTTCACGGTTGATAGTGTTTGGACTACTCACGGATTGAACGGTTGCCAATTGGCCCAAAGTGGTCTGACCACCATTTGGAAGACTTATTAAGGTGTTACCGATTTTCTCAATATTATCACGAAACGATTTTTCGTAGCGAACCACCAAATCAAAATACTGTTGTCCTTCATAAATCTCGCCTGCTTCTTCTCCTGCAAAAGCAATATCCACTTGTTCCATCAAATTACCTACGGTCATCCCATAAGCCGAAAGAATCTGGCGTTTAGGTTTGATGCGTATTTGTGGTACTTCAATTTGTTGGTCAACTGCAACATCTGCCAATCCTTCAATATCCTTGATGTTCTGCTCTACACTTTTCCCTACTTCAAATAGACGTTGTAAATCTGACCCAAAAATCTTGATGGCAATATTGGCACGCGTACCCGAAAGCATATGGTCAATACGGTGTGCGATGGGTTGTCCTAATGTGATATTAACACCAGGTGCGATGCTCAATTTATTTCGGACTTCTTCAAAGAATTCTTCTTTGGTTTTGTCTTCGAGAACAAAGGGCACATCAATTTCCGAAGCATTGACACCTTGAGCGTGTTCGTCCAGTTCGGCACGTCCTTGTCTTCGAGTAACGACCTCTACTTCGGGCATATCCAATAAAATGGTCTCTATTAACTTTCCAGTCTTATTACTTTCTTCCAAAGACATTCCCGGTGGACCAACCACACTAATTACCAATGAACCTTCATTAAATTCTGGCAGGAAACTTCTTCCCAATTGCGTTACAACCAGAAGACTTAATACAAATGCAATTACAGTTACGCCTATAATGGTTTTAGGTATTTTAGTCGCTCGCACCAAAAGGTTGCCATAATGTTTCTGCAACCAACGCTCTACTTTTGTACCATCAGCCTGTTTGTTTAGAAGCTTCTCATTGTCTAATAAATAAGAACACAAAATTGGTGTTACGGTTACGGCAACTACCAATGAGGTCAATACCGATGTTACAAAGGCTATGCCCAGCGGTTGCAATAATCGACCTTCCATTCCGCTTAAAAAGAACAAGGGAACAAATGATACGATAATGATAAGCGTTGCGATGATGATGGAACTTCTTATTTCTACTGAAGCATCACGCACTACTTTTATTGTCGATTCCCGCTCCGCTTTGGGTTTTCTGATATTTTCGCGCAAGCGTTTATACACATTTTCTACATCAATAATTGCATCGTCCACCAATGCACCAATGGCAATGGCCATACCGCCCAAACTCATTGTATTTATGGTATAGCCCAACCATTTTAATATGATAATGGATACCAATAAGGAAATAGGGATAGCCAGTAATGAAATAACGGTAGTTCTCCAATTCATCAAAAAGATAAAAAGAATAATCATTACGAAGAAAGCACCTTCCAACAAAGTCATATTTAAATTGCTGATGGATGCATCAATAAAATCGGACTGTCTAAAGATTTGACTTTTGATGTTGACACCTTTTGGTAAGGTTGTTTCCAAGTCTGCAATCGCTTCATCCAATCGGTCTGTCAGTTCCAAAGTGTTGACATCGGGCTGTTTTGAAATGGTTAAAATAACCGCAGGTTTTGCATTTAATGAACCATCGCCAATTTTATCGGCAGCGCCAATTTGAACCGTTGCCACATCTTTTATTTTGATGGTTTGACCGTTTACTTCTTTTAGAACTGCTTCCTGCAAATCTTCCAACGCATACGCTCTACCGCTTCCCTTTATGATGTATTGATTACCATATTGATTAATCACGCCACCTGGTGCGTTTTTGTTTGCTTCCTTTACGTGTTCTACTAATTCTGAAAGACTTACATCGTAATGCTTCATCTTTTCAGGATTGGCAAATACTTGGTATTGCTTATAATCGCCACCGATAACCACCACATTTGCGATACCACCAATCGCTTTTATCCGTGGGCGAATTGTCCAGTCTGACAAGGTTCGCAGTTCCATTGGCGACAAACTATCGGATGTCACTCCCAAAAGCATTATCTCTCCCATAATGGATGAAATTGGTGCCATAGTTGGTGCTCCGATACCTTCAGGCAAATTTTCACGTACCATCGGGATGCGTTCACTAACAATTTGGCGAGCTCGATAAATATCTGTTCCCCATTCAAATTCTACCCAAACAATGGAAACACCTGCTGCCGATGACGAACGGATTCGCCTTACATTGGGCGAACCGTTCAAGGCCGTTTCCAGTTGATAGGTTACTAATTTTTCTACTTCTTCAGATTCCATTCCGTGCGCTTCGGTAAGAATTGTTACCGTGGGCGCTGTAAGGTCTGGGAATACATCGACGTTCATTGTACGTGCATAATACACGCCCAACACACTCAATGCAACCGCTCCCAATAGTATGAGCAATCTATTTTGAAGTGAAATTGATAATATTTTGTTTAACATTTCTCTTCGTTTTTAATGTTCGTGACCGTGTGCAGGTGTTGAACCCGACATTGAAGCCATTTTAACTTGGTATGCTCCTGTAGTTGCCACTACTTCGCCAACTTCCAAGCCCTGTACTATTTCTACATTCTCGCCATTACGTTTTCCTATTTTTACAGGACGTCTTTCAAAACTTTCGCCTGAAAGTTGCACGATAACGGAATAGCTTCCATAGTCTTCCAATAAGGCATTTTCAGGTATCATTGTATTTTGGGTGGCATTTCCCATCGCTATCTGAACAGGTGTTAGACTTCCTATTGGCATATCGACGGTGGCATTGACTTCTGCAAAAACAGAAATCAAAGGGTTTTCACGTTCCACGTCCTTTCCAATCGAAAGGATTTTGCCCTCGGCATCAGTTACGTCTTTCCATAGGTTATCATTATCCTGATACCATATACCTTGTACATTACCCATCGTAAGTCCGTAGTTGGGTGCTAACTGCGCTTTTAAAACTCTGGATTGATGCGTTCCAACGGTCACAAGCGCAACGCCTTGTTCTACGTAATCGCCATTTGAAACTGTTATGGATTTGATAAAACCATCAAAAGGGGCGCGGATTTGTTTGCTTCCGCCCGAAACACCAGATACCAAGGACTGATAGTTGGCTTTGGCTATCTCAAAACTGCTTTCTACTTTTTCAAATTCAGATTTTGGGACAATTTTAGATTCGTATAACTCTTTCTTTCTGTCATATTCAGATTTGGCTTGTTGGAATTTCGCTTTCGCGGAAGCGATATCCGTACTTAAATTATTAGATGCCAAACCTTGGCTATTCAAACTCATTAAGAGCTGACCTCTTTTTACTGCTGTGCCTTCCGTGAGATTAATAACTTTAAAATCTACCACCCCATTGGATTTTGCCGCCAAGGACTTTACAGAACCGGGCGAGGGCATCCAAACACCAGAGGTGTTGATGACATCGTAAATTTTACCTGAAACGACAGGTGCGGTTTGAAAATCGATTTTCCAAGCTTGTTCTTTCAAAAACGAAATGCTCCCTTCATCTTCGGCTGCACCCAAGGCTTTTATGGCTTCATCTGCATTAGCATAAACCGTAACATCGTCAATCGTTATTTTATCTGAATAATCTGGCGTTTTCAATTCAAAAACAAGTTGGTAACTACCCGTTTCTTTTGGTTGAATGGTAGGCGAAAATATGCCTGGCGAAGACGGTGCTTCGGCAGTATTACGAATTCCATTATCGCCTTTAATCAAACTAACCGTAACCGAACCTTCACGAACAGGCTGATGCTTGTCCAACACCGTAAAGTGGGCTGCAAATCTGCTTGGATTTCCAACGATTAAGGCTGGAAATTCTACGAATAATTCTGTTTTGTCTGTCCAAATGGTGTGGTCCAAGCGTGGAATTTCTTCTCCTTCGTGGCTACCATCGGGATTGTGTGCGTGTGCATCTTCTGCCTTGTTGTTACAAGACATTGCCAAAAAGGCAAGCACTATGAGTATATATTTCATATCGTTATATCTATTTGCTTTTAGTGGTCGTGATGTTCAGCGCCATCATCGTGTTTATGAGTTTTTGAATCATCATCATTTGTATGATTCCCTTCTGAATTTTGGTCGTGCCCGTGTTCCTCTGTTTTTGTTTCCATAGAATCAGTTCCTACTTTAAACTCTTCTTGCTCTATGGTTTCTTCCGTATGACTACCATCCTCATTATGCTCGTGACCGTGGTCGTCAGTATTTTCGGTTTTTGTTTCTCGACAAGAGGTTACTAAAAATGTTGATGCGATTGCTATTGCGAATATTGATTTTGAAAATTTCATAATTGTATGTTTAAAAATTTATAACTGATGTTTTAATAATTGTGCTTGAAGCAGTTGCAGTTCCTTTTCCATTTGCAGCATTTTATCTGATGCATTCCGATAAAACTGAAGCTCCACGTAATAATCCATAAACGAATACTCGCCCAACATATAAGCCTTAAAAAGCAGTTGCTCGCTATTTAAATTACCCATAGTGGCTTGATACTCATTAAATTTTTCGAGCATCAATTCGTATCGATTATAGGTTTCTTGAAATTGGGTATAAAGCGAAGTGGTAACTACCTGCGTGTTGGACTGTTGATATTCAAAATTTGCTTCGGCAGCTTTTACTTTGTTCTTGCTACTCCAAAGTGGAATTGAAACACCACCATAAAAACCAGAATAATTACTACCGCTAACGCCTTGATAATTATAGCCAAGTGCCACGTTTGGCAGCACCTTGTTTTTTTCCAATTTTATTTTTTGAAGTGAAGATGTCTCATTAGCCTTTAATTCTTGTAGTAAAGGGTCTTTCGCTAATTTTTCCTGCCAAAGATTATCTACCGTACCAACTTCGATAGGTAATGCAATTCCTGATGTAGCACCATCAATTACATTGCCTCCATTCAACGTTTTAAGTTTGGATAGCAAAATTTGGATGTCGCTTTCAATTTGTTCAACAACAAATTGCTCTTGAATCCAAGCAATTTTCGCCTTGTTCAAATCTAAAATCCCAACTTGTTCTGCATCAAAAAGTTTTTGGATTTGCTCAAAAACCTGTCTGCTCTGGGTTTTTCTTTCCGTTTCAATAGCTTTTCGCTTTTGCAAGAAAGCAAGCTCTAAAAGCGTGTTCTTTGCTTTTAATAATACTTCCAGCCTCTTGTTAGCGTAGGCTGCCGCTAACTGTTGCGATTTAGATTCGTTCCATTTGCCACGTGCAACATATACCGTTGGGAATTCAAAAGATTGGGATAGTTGATATTCGGTATAATCTCCAGTTTCATTATCGCCAAATGGCAAATAAAAGCCAGAAAGCTGTGGGTCAGGCAAATTGTTATTGCTCCTGTTTTCGAGTTGCTGACTTTCAATAAATGATTGATAGCCTTTCAACTCTGTATTGTTCTGTTCTATTTCATTAAGTAGTTCCTCTATGTTTTTATTCTGCGAGAAACCATTAACAAAGAACAGGCATCCGCAAATTACGGACACGATGTATTTATTCATTGTGTAAAATTTTAGGTTTAATCTGAATTTATATAAGGAAACAGTACCGTAGCGATACCATAGTCCTAAACGATTAACCTAAAGATGGTGGGCCTCGTGAGTCGAGGGAAGAGAGGTAGGGATTAAAATATGAATTGGGTGGATGATAGACAGGCGGTTTACTATTTTGCCTATAGTCAATCAAAAAGATTTTTTGAGTTTCAAAAGAACTTTTTACTATATCCTTATCAACATTGGTCTGCTGCTCTACCGTATTCCTTTTAAGTAATACAATATCGCTGGATACTGTAGAATGGATATGCATATCCATAAAGAAACCAAAAAATCCGTAAGGGGATTCTTCTTCGTTGGAATCATCATCGTGATGATGATGTTCGCCAGTATGTGCAATATCTGAATGGGAATGAGCATCCTCGTGTTGATGGTGCAAATGCGGAAAAACCTGATGCAGCATCATTAGACTAAACAAGCCTAAAAAGAAAAATGCCGCTATTTTATTTGGTTTTTGCATTGATTACAAAACTAATGAAAATTAATTTTACTTATAGAGTTTTAGGTTTTGAATTAATGTCTTCATTCAATACATTGAGCCTATTTTGGTAATCTTTGAATAATTTGTCCTCACTCCAATGTGCCGTCCAAGCTGCTAATCCCAACACTACTACCCAAAGCCAACTATTCTTGTTTATTCATTACTTTTCTATTTCAAGGCTTTCCTAAAGCTATTTCGACAGTTTTAATATTCTTATGGCACCGCGCATCACAAATGTGAAAACGATGCCCCCAATTACCAAATCGGGCCATTTACTATTCAGAAAATAAACGAGTATCCCTGCCAGTATAACCCCACCATTTACAATGATATCATTGGATGTAAAAATGGCACTCGCCTGCATATGGGCCTCTTTGCTCTTGGTTTTGTTGATAAGCCAGAGCGAAATCAGATTACCTACCAATGCGGAAATTGAAACGATTATCATCCATTGGAACAAGGGTGTTTCGGTATTGCTGAAAAACCTTCGTAAGACCTCTGCAAACCCAAGCGTTGCCAATGCCATCTGAAAGTAGCCGCTGAATTTCGCCACTTTCTTTTTTCTGGAAATAGCGCCGCCAACTGCAAATAGACTAAGTGCATACACGATGGAATCTGCCAGCATATCAAGTGAATCTGCAATAAGTCCCATTGAGCCAGATATCCAACCTGTGGTCATTTCGATAACGAAAAAACCGAAGTTGATACCCAAGACCCACCAGAGAATCTTTTTTTGTTTGGATTGGTCTTCTATTACAGGTGGTTCGGCTTCTATGGTTCCCTCTAAGGAATCCCCAAGTTTTAAGCTGGCTATAGACGATTGTATCGCCTTGATACCGTCCACGTGATATACTTCCAATTTTCTTTTGGGAATATCAAAATCCAAGTGCTTTACTTCAGCATAAGACTCCAACTTCATACGAATCATCTGTTCTTCTGAAAGGCAGTCCATTTTACTGATTTTAAAAGTGCTTTTATTCATTTATATACTACTGAATTAATTGTCCTTTAGTGCTTCATATGTTTATTCGATTCTATATATCTTTCCAAGATTGACTTTAAGCTATCCAAATATTCCACGAACGAGCTGACGGAAATCTCGGGTGTTTCGCAATCAGGGATTGTAATAGGATTTTCATCAAGATATTGGTATAGTTCGGGGTAGTCCTGCTCAATTCTCAATGTCAATTCGTTAATTTCCTTGGTCAATTGCTGAAGCTTCTTCATCCTTATTATTTTTTTCTACAACTTTCACATATTCCTTTTAACACCAGGTTCACATCGCTCACTTGATAATCGTTTGGTAAGCTTTCTTCCGATATTTTATTCGGCAAACAGCTTGTTTTTCCACACTTGGTACAATAAAAGTGCATATGTAAATCTGTACCGTATTTACCTTTGGCATTTTCATCGGAAATCGCAAATTTTGCCACTCTGGTCCCATCATTAATCTGATGAATCAACCCTTTATCCTCAAAAGTCTTGAGATTGCGATAAAAGGTGGTTCTGTTTGCCGTTTTGTTTTTTTCACTTTTGGCGATAAAGACTTTTTGCATTTCCTTTAAGGTTATGGCATAGGTCTTCCTCTTGAGGTATTTGTAAATTTTCAACCTCATTTCAGTAGGGCGTATCCCTTTGGTAAATAATATTTTTTCCGTGTTTGTCATTTAATATTCTTTCAAAAAACTGGATTCTTCTAAGTCCCAATTTTTCTAATCTTTTTTATAAGCCAAAAGGCGCAGCGCATTGGCCACTACTACCAAGGTAGACCCCTCGTGAAATGCCACGGCTATTCCTATGTTTGCCCAGCTCAAAATGGTGGCTGGTATGAGCAGTGCTACAACACCAAGGCTTACCCAAAGGTTCTGCTTGATAATAGCTTTTGCTTTTCTACTCAAGCCAATAGCAAAAGGCAGGGTTTCCAACTTGTCGGCCATTAGGGCAACATCCGCCGTTTCCAAGGCCACATCGCTTCCAGCCGCTCCCATTGCTATGCCCACGGTACTGTTCGCCATTGCGGGTGCATCGTTTACACCATCGCCTACCATTGCCACCTTGGATTCCTTTTCCTTTAGCTCTTTTATGGCATCCACTTTTTCCTCTGGTAACAAGCTCCCCCAAGCATCGGTCAATCCTATTTCTTTCGCCACGGCATCGGCAACCTTTTGGTTGTCACCAGTAAGCATAATCATTCGTTTGATACCGATTTCCTTTAATTTTTTGAGGGTTTCCTTGGCAGCTTCGCGAGGGGTATCCATTAGGGCAATAACACCTATATATTCTTGGTTTTTCCGAATAAGCATCGTAGTATTTCCCCCACCTTCGAGGTCACGGACTTTCGTTATTATCTCTTCGGAAGGGGTGCTCTCATCAAGCCCTTCGTACAGGTCGAGGTTACCGACATAGATTTTGTCATTGCCCAATGACGCTTTTATACCTTTGCCAAGCACGGCTTCCAAATCGGTTGCATCAGGTATTTCCTCGCCTTTCAAACGTTCCTTGCCATCTCGAACCACTGCTTTTGCCAGAGGATGGTCACTTAGATTCTCTACGGCCACAGCTATTTTTAAAAGTTCGTTTTCAGAAATATCGCCAAGTGGGACCACTTCGGTAAGCTTGGGTTTTCCTTCGGTCAGGGTACCCGTCTTGTCAAAGGCGAGCGCGGTAATAACCCCCAAGTCTTCCAAAGGACGACCCCCTTTGATAAGTACCCCGCCACGGGCCGCTCGTGCAACACCGCTCAATACCGCACTCGGGGTCGAAATCGCAAGGGCACAGGGACTGGCAGCTACCAATACGGCCATAGCCCTATAAAAGCTGGCACTAAACGGTTCATCGACGACCAAAAAAGCAAAGAGCAACAGCACTACCAATACCAGTACGGAAGGAACAAAATATCTTTCAAATTTATCGGTAAGCAACTGGGTGGGGGATTTTTGGGTCTGGGCTTCGTTCACCAATTTTACCAATCGGGACAGTGTTGAATCCTTTGCCTCTTTGATTACCTTAATTTCAAGCGTATTGTTGCCGTTAATAGTCCCGGCGAAAACTCGGTTTTCGTCCTTTATATCATCATCCTCTGAATAGTCCTTGGCGGAATCTTCCACAGGAACTTTATCTACTGGTACACTTTCCCCGGTAATGGGGGCTTGGTTGACACTACTTTTACCATCAACAACAACGCCATCGGCAGATATTTTACTGTTTGGCTTAACTACAATAATATCGCCTTTACTCAACTTTTCAATACCAACTTCTTTGGTCTTTCCATCTTTTTTTAGCAAGGCCGTTTTCGGTGCTAAATCTGCCAGTGCCGCAATAGATTTTCGGGCTTTCTCCATCGCATAATGTTCAAGAGCGTGCCCGAGGCTGAACAGGAACAGTAACAAGGCACCTTCCGCCCAAGCGCCCAAAGCAGCGGCACCGATGGCTGCGACCAACATTAAAAAGTCGATTTCAAAACCACCTTTGGCTACAGTCTGTATGGCCTCTTTCGCGGTAAAATAACCTCCAAAAAAGTAGGCGCCTATGTAGAGGGACAAGCTGACCCAATCCGGTATCGAGTCCACGTAGGACAATCCGAAACCTATTCCGAGAAGGGCACCGCAAATGATGGCAAAAATAAGTTCGGTATTCTTGCCAAAAATACCACCGTGGGCGTGTGCCTCACCTTCACCCTCCTTGTGGTTGTATTCTTCGCCGTCTTTATGAACGTGGCCTTCGCTCTCGCCAACGTGTTGATTTTCCTCCTTGTCTTGAGTATCTTCAGATTTTTCTTCACCGTTGGAAACTTCTATTTTTTGTAAATGTGTTTCTGTATCAACGGAAGGTTCAATAATAGTAAGCCCTTGTTTTTCTATTTTCTTTTTAATCGCCCCAAATCCTGTAATGCCCTTATCAAATTCCACACGTATCATTCCTGAAGCGGATGCGGAAACTTCGAGAACTCCATCGACCTCTTTGACTGCTTTCTCGATGGTTCGGGCGTGACGGGTATGACGTATACCTTCCACGGCTATTAGCCTATGCCCAAATTTATCCGTGATTTGGGCTCCCGTGGTTTCTGCCAAGGACTGTACTCTATCAAGTGAAATGATATCGGGGTCGTAATGAAAACAGAGTTGCGGTACACCGTCCGCTTTTTCATCGGATATGTGCACACTGTCAATACCTTCACGTCCACTTAATTTGTCGATGAGCCTGTTGATGCAGGCATCTTTCTCGTCCGGTACCTGTGGAAGGATTACGGGAATTTTGATTTTTAGTTTTTTCATATCCTTAGTTGTTTTTTATCCAGTTTTTTGCTTGTTCCCTATCCTGAAGGTCAAAATATTTGACTTCTGAACCGGTAAAGAAATCGGTAGCCTTGGCTGCCCATTTCTGCCACTTTTTTTCGCCTACAAATGCCATTTTACCATAATCTGATAGGTGTGCAGCATCTACCTTTAAATCTGCCCAAAACCCTTGTAGGTCGTAGCCGTGAAAATCTTCCAGTTCAAAATAAAAATCCACTTTATGGCCTTTTTCGATGATGTTGTGAATCAGCGGATGGATTTTTTCAATATCCTTCTTTGTGACTCTACCGTTGATTTTGGCAGCGATCAAGTTTTCCTTTTCTATGTTTATAATCTGTATCATTTTTTAATTTTTATTGGATTTATATTAGTTTAAGTGAATTTCCATATAATCCAGAGCTGCAGGTATATCCAGCTCTCGGGTACCGTTTCCAGTCCTAATAAAGAAATGCGAGCGATTACCCAGATTCAAATACACGGGTTTTTGCGATTTGTGAACCCTTACATAACAGATATCCTTTTCTTTAAATTCATAAAAGGCCACCTTTGCCAAAGGGCAAAAATGGGTGCCTAACTTGACGGACACCAACTGCATTACATACTGTTCAAACCCGTCCTTGTCTGGTTTCTTTAAAGTACCGTAATCTTGTTCGAGCCCCAGAATACGGCCTTCATCATCTACCCCAATAATCAAGTGGCCGCCTTCGGTATTCATATATCCTGCAATGGTTTTTGCCACCACCATTTCCAAAGCTTCGTTAACCTTACTTTGTCGAAGGTCCCACCTCAAGGTGCTTTTGAATTCTACCTCGTGGTTTTCACCTTTGTTCAATAATTCCCTTATCAAGGTTATTCCGACTTTCTCCCTATTTAGTTGAAATATTGTTTTTCTTGTATAGAACATTAAGGCGAGACTGCTTCCCATAATACCAAACAGGATATTTTTTAGGATTTGGTCCACATCTCCAAATCCAAGAGCTTGCCCAACTGCGTTTTTGAACAAATACCACCAATTGCCCGTATCACCGCTCTGGTCATACTGGAATAGGGAAATGCCCAAAGGCTGTATGATGATTATACCAACCGCAAACCCTAATACAATAGCAATAAGAAGACCTCGCCTGTTCAGCGCCCCTCTTTTTTGATTATGTATGCCATTAGCCAGTTTCATTTTCAGCTATTTATAGGTTTAGAAATCAGATTGTCCAATTCCAAATATTTTTCTTTCATAAGACTCAAAGCAAAAGCTCCGGCAGAAGCACTAAAAACAGAAAAGTCAAGCGCTCCTTTTACTCCAGTTGAAAAAGTCATTGAAACAGCAAATAGTAACAGTAGAAACCCGCTTAATTTTGCAAACAGTTCCGTTTTAAACCCTATTATCAAGAAAATCGCAAAAACAATTTCGGCTATGGTTACCAAAAGTCCGATTGTTGGTATTAATGAATTCGGAATCCAAGGATTGATCATTTGGGTATAACTCAAGAAACTGTCCCAATTTCCCCAAACAGAAACTTCTTTGCTCCAAATTCCAAATCTATCGGCGACCGCCGATAAAAAACCGATTGAAATTGCTAATCGCAAAAAGACTTTAATAAACTTGGTATTCATATTTTTTATTTCTAATTTTCTTAGCGTTTGGTTAAATGCAACGCAATTTTTTTTCTCGTAACAATTTTTACATTTCTTAAAATCCTCCTCACTTATTTTACCCCTTGCAAAACGTCCTTCAGGATTTCCATTGAGCACTATTACATTTGGGGATTTGGGCTGAGGATTATCCACTGCTTCCAGTGTAAATTGCATTCCCCAGATTTTAATAGTAAATAATAGTTCTTTCGTTTTAATTAATTTCTTTCTCTATCCATTCTTTGGCCAATTTTTTTTCATCTGGACCAAAGAATTTAATATGTGCCCTTGTAAATGGTATCAAAACTTCCGTAAATTGTTCTTGCCATTCTAAGTTTCCTACCAATGCGACTCGTTTTAATCTTTCCTCCTTTGGAAGTTTGAGTTCAATACCTTTCCAATATGCACTTGAGGACCAACCCTCAAAATTTTCCATCTCGATATACCAGTACACTTTATTATGTTCTTGTATATGGTCTTTTAATTGTGATTTCATATTTTCATAATCTGTAGCATCTAATCTATTTTGAGCTACCATATATACCTTACATTCATTTTTATAAATCGTCATCATTGTTCCAATTTTTTAAATCAAAATATTTAATCCAAGTCATTGCTGCACTTCTCACAGACTCCCTTTGCCACAAGGTTGATATCTTCTGCCACATAGCCTTCGGGCAGGTTTATTGTCGGAATTTTATGCTCGGTCAGGCACACCGTTTCACCGCAACTATTGCAATGAAAGTGTAAGTGAAGGTCGTTGCCGACCTCACATTCACAATTTTCCTCGCACAGGGCATATTTAACAATGCCGGTGCCATCCTCAATTTGGTGCACGATTCCTTTTTCCTCAAATGTTTTCATAGTACGGTAAAGTGTGCTCCGTTCTGAGCGTTCAAAATCTTTTTCGAGCTCGCCCAGGCTAATGGCCACTTTTAGTTGCGCCAAGCGCTTATAGGTCATCAAGCGCATTGCCGTAGGTCGTATCCCTTTGCTTTCTAAAAATTTTTCAACTTCTTGCATATTTATGTGATATTGTAGTTGATATTTTTTGCTTTGTTAAATGCTTCCCAACCTTCTTTTGCAGCGTATGGAACGATGAGCAAGGCCGCTACAGGATCTGCCCACCACCACTCCAGCCAGTTGACCAATAGCAATCCTGTCAATACGACCACTGTCTGGTAAAGACAAATAAAGGTGTCTTTTGCATCAGCCATTAGAGCTGGACTTTCCAGTTTTTTGCCATATTTTCTTTTAAAATATATCAAGATAGGATTGACAACGAGCGAGACCAATAATATGACCAGTCCCAACGTGCTCCAGCTTGCGGTTTCCTTATTGATGAGCTTGGTAATGGAATCATAGGAAATGAAAATACAGATGAGCGTAAATGAAACTGCGATCACGTTCAAGGTAATTTTTTGTCTTCGTTTTACCTTTTCTTCATCGATGCCTTTGAGCTCGCCGTGTAGTCGCCAGCCAAGTGTTGCAGCACTTATCACTTCTATCGTGCTATCCAGTGCCCAACCTACGAGTGCGGAACTATTTGCTGTTATTCCAGCAATAAGCGAAACGACCACCTCTATAACGTCATAAATGACGTTCCAGATTTGAAGTGTTCTGGCCTGTTTTAAATTGGTTTTTCTTGTTGTTTCCATATTTTTATGGCTCTATTATTTTGTGTTTTTTTGCTATCTATTTAAGCCTAATTATTTTTCTTCAACGCATTAATTACGAAACAATTAAATTTTGAATTGTTTTAAGGATTCCTCTGTTTTTATCTGAAAAGCATCTTCAATCTCAGACAAATAAATGATGCCATCACCAGGATCTGGGGTTTTGCCATTTTTGAGAATGATGTCTATTGCCGATTGGGCCTCCTCGTTCTGGCAGACCAGTTCCAATTTTACCACAGGGCTGTTTGTTACGTGAAAATCGAGTGAAGGTTTAGCTCCTTTTGCCTTGAAAGCCCCAGTTCCTTCTGCTTGTGACAGGGTCATACTTTTAAATCCGTTATCAGTCAGGGCTTCTATAATTCTTTGTATCCTGTTCGGTTTTACAAATGCTTTTATTTCTTTCATAATTATTTATTTTTATCGATTTTGAACCGAGCCTGTTCTTTAATTTTAACTAACTAATTAAGACGATAAACAAACCCGGAATCAAAACCTTTGATTATTATTGAATTAATGTCCGTGTTCCAGTTCGCCCTTGACCATTTCCGAAGAAAGGGTGTAGGCTCCAACTGTGACAACCATAATATTTTTTGCCATTTCTGAAGGAATATTGATTTCCACAAAGCCAAGGTCATTGACACCTGTACTTACGGGGATTCTTCTGAATTTCACCGTGTTTTCTTCGGTTTCCTCATCCTCATCCACAATGAAAATATAGGATTGTTCGCCTTCCTTGACAATGGCTTCCTCTGGAACGGCATATCCTGATTTTTGTCCTTCCGCAATCCTGCCTTCAACATACATACCGGGAAGTAATTCGCCATTTTTATTATCTATATCGGCGTGCACGTGCAAGGCCTTAGGGTCTTCCTCAAAAGTTTTACCGATGGAATGTACTTCTGCGGTCAACAATTCATCGGGTTTAGAAGCTACCGTAAAGATTATTTTCTGTCCTTCCTTTACCTTTGGAATATCCTTTTCGTACACTTTTAAGTCTAAATGAATTTTAGAATTATCGCTCACGGCGAACATCTTGGACTGTGGTGCCACATAGTCCCCAAGACTTACCATTACCTCGTCTACATAGCCCGATATTGGCGTAGTTATAGGTATTGCAGAGTAGATTTCTCCTTGCTCTACCTTGGATGCGTTAATTCCCAATAAACGTAGTTTTGACCTTAAACCGTTTACACTTGAGGTCGTGGAACGAAATTTTGATTGTGCCATCTGGAATTCCTTGCCTGAGGAAACACCTTTGTCGAACAATATTTTTTTTCGCTCAAAATCCTGCTTTAGGAATACGAGTTCGTCGTTTTTTTCCTGATATTCCTGCTGCATACTTATAATATCCGGATGTTCAAGATATGCAAGCACTTCACCCTTGCGCACTTTATCTCCTTCTATAACCTTGATGGACCTAACATTACCACCCATAAATGGACTAATATTGGCCTTGTCTTGAGGGAAAAGTTCGAGTCTTCCTGTAACCTTGATATTGTTACCGAGATTACGTTTTTCCAACAATTTGGTCTCAAGACCAACGGTTTCGATTTGGTCGTTGGTAAGCATTACCACACCTTCCTCGCCTTCTTCTTCATTATGACCGTCTTCTTCTTCTTCATTATGTTCACCGTGTGCATCTCCTTCACCTTCCATTTTTTCGGTAGTTGTGTTTTCTTCGTTATGTCCCAATTCTGAATCGGGCTTGTCGTTGCAACCAACCATAAAGAAGGTCATTAATGCTACACTTACTATTGCTATATTTTTCATTTCTTATTCTTTTTTAGATTATAGGTTACCCAGTTGGTATTGCAACTCAATGAACTGCTGGTTATATTGATTTATAAACTGTATATGATTTTGTTTTATCCTGATGGCGCTGTTGAGTATCGTGATATAGTTCACATAATCAATTTCACCTTCCTTAGAAGCCAGTTCCGCCGTAGTAATTTGTTCCTCGGCCAAAAGCAATGCACCTTCCTGATAATAGTTAAGTGTTTTTTGGGTCTTTTCCAGCGATTTTATGAGCTGTGACACTCTACTTTCGGTCATTGCCTTTTGTTCGAGATATTGATTCTCGGCGACCAATGCATCTGCTTTAGCGGCCTTTACCCTTGATTTCTGCGGAAAGAACCAAAGCGGTATGCTAATACCAGCCTGATAGGTGTTGAAACCCGACACATCATCCACAATCTGCCTGCCGTAGGTCAAGTTGAATTTGGGTAAGAACTGTGCTTTTTCTACACCGATATTGGCTTTGCTTACTTCCGCATTTTGCATAGCATATTGAAGCAAAGGATTATTGGCTGCGGAAGCCGAATCCAAATTGGCCAAAAAATCCATCGGTTCATAGAGCTGACCAACCGTTTCTATTTCTTGGTCAATGCCCAAATACTGCTTCAATGCCCTTTTTGCAATTTCAATGTCATCATAGGCTTGCTGTCGTAAAACCTGAATCTGCTGATATTCGGAAGAGGCAGCAATAAATTCCAATTTGCCCGTTTCTCCTGTATCGTAACGCAATTCTGCAGCGGTCCTAAAGTTAGCATAAACACTGTCCAACTGTTCCGCAAAACGCAATTGCGCCTTGTTGTAATTGATGCGGTCATAAGCCTGCATCACATTGCGAATCAATTGCTGCTCGTTGACCGCGTAGAACGTTTCGCCCAGTTTAACACGTTCCTTATAGAACTTGGATTTTGAAAAACCTGAAAGTAAATCAATATTTCCTTGCTGTACACCTATGGTAGTTTGTACACCGGGAAGGTCATTGCCAAACTCTTCCTTTCCTGTAAATACCTGTGTATTTCCCAAATCGAAGCTGGTACCCTTCATCGCCTGTTCACGTTCAATAAAGGCTTGGCTCTCTTTAAGGGAAGGATAATTTTCCTTGGCCAGAGCGATGGCTTCTTGCAAAGTGAGCACTTGGCTCATCTGGCCGTCCTGCGCACTTGCGGAATTTGGGGTTAAGAAACCTCCTAAACTCAATAATACCACAACCACGGTTGCACTTTTCTTTACATAACTTGCGTCACCACCATTGTTTTTCTTTTCTTTTCGTGATTCCAGCCAATAATACAGGACAGGAACAATGACCAGTGTCAAGAAGGTAGCCGTTATAAGTCCACCGATTACTACTGTCGCCAAAGGACGTTGTACTTCCGCACCACCAGAGGTAGAAACCGCCATTGGTATAAAGCCCATAATGGCTGCGGTAGCCGTCAGTAAAATTGGGCGTAAACGCTCGTGTGTTGCCTCGTATATTCGTTTTTTTAAGTCTGTCGTTCCACTTTCTTTTAGTTCATTGAATTTGTTTATCAGTACCAAACCGTTTAAAACCGCAACTCCAAAGAGCACGATAAAACCGACTCCCGCAGAAATACTAAAAGGCATTCCCCTTATCCAAAGGGCAAACACGCCACCAATGGCTGCCAAAGGCACTGCCATATAAATCATTAAGGACTGCGAGAACGAACTCAAGGCAAAGTAGAGCAATATGAATATTAGGAAAAGTGCAATAGGCACTACAATCATCAATCGGTCTGAAGCACGTTGAAGATTTTCAAACGAACCTCCGTAGGTTACAAAATAACCAGGTGGCAGTTTCACGTCCGTTTCCAATTTTTGCTGAATTTCCTCGACCATCGATTTTACATCGCGCCCACGAACATTGACCCCCACCGAAATACGACGAGAGGTATTGTCCCTTGAAATCTGCATTGGTCCGGGCTTATAGCTGATATCTGCAACCTCCTTTAAAGGCACTTGCGCTCCGTTTGGTAAATCGATATAAAGATTTTTAAGGCTGTTGATGTCTTGTCTAAATTCCTTTGCCAAACGAATGACCACATCGAACCGTTTTTCGCCCTCAAAAATGACACTTGCCTGTTCTCCAGCAAATGACGCACTCACATAATCGTTCAGCTTGTCAACGGTTACACCGTATTGTGCCATTTTTGCGCGGTTATACACCACTGTCATTTGTGGCAAACCACTTGTAGCCTCCACATTAAGGTCAGCAGCTCCAGGAACCGTTCTGATGACTGCTGCGATTTCCTGTACCTTGTCTGCCAACACGCCCAAATCTTCTCCGTACAGTTTGATTGCTACGTCCTCACGGACACCTGTAAGCAATTCATTAAAACGAAGTTCCACGGGTTGGGTAAACACGAAATTTACGCCGGGAACTACTGAAATTTTTTCTTGGATTTTTTCTATGAGTTCTTCCTTACTATCTGCAGAAGTCCATTTGCTCTTATCTTTTTCAAGAATAATGTAACTATCGGCAATGTCCATTGGCATTGGGTCTGTTGGTATTTCAGCAACACCAATCCTTGAAACTACCGTTTTTACTTCCGGAAATTCATTGATTAAATTTTGAAGTTTTTTTGAAGCCTCAATGGATTCGGTAAGACTGCTCCCCGGTTTTATCAAAGCCTGAAACGCAATATCGCCCTCATCAAATTTAGGTATGAATTCGCCACCCATATTGCTGAAAATAAACCCTGCAATTAGTAATAGAGCAACTGCGCCAATCACGACACCAGCTCGAAAGCGCAGTGCGAAATTGAGCAAAGGAAGGTAAGCTCGATTTAGGCCCGCCATTATTTTATCACTGAACCTATCTATCTT
The DNA here is from genome assembly GCF_013394655.1 of Winogradskyella schleiferi. Classification (NCBI taxonomy): domain Bacteria; kingdom Pseudomonadati; phylum Bacteroidota; class Flavobacteriia; order Flavobacteriales; family Flavobacteriaceae; genus Winogradskyella; species Winogradskyella schleiferi. The sequence goes on along the minus strand of NZ_CP053351.1, from coordinate 86,150 downwards.
GTTTTCAAATTTTGCAAACCAACTATTCTGATTTTTAGTAGGTTTAAGGAACATTGCAGAAATCATTGGGACGTAAGTAAGACAAAGGATAATTGCTCCTAAAACGGCAAATCCAAAAGTAAATGCCATTGGACGGAACATTTTTCCTTCTACACCCGTCAAAAATAGAATTGGTGTAAATACAATAAGGATAATAAGTTGTCCGAAAAACGCCGAATTCATCATCGTACTGGCAGATTCATAAGCAATTTCGTCCATTTCAGCCTGCTCAATGACCTTTGTTGATTTTTTCATCCGTTGATGAATGTGAAACACCATTCCTTCTACAATGATTACTGCACCATCTACGATGATTCCAAAGTCGATTGCACCCAATGACATTAAGTTTGCCCATACACCGAATTGTTTCATCAAAATAAATGCGAAGAGCAATGATAAAGGAATAACCGAAGCTGTAATTAATCCGCCACGGAAACTTCCCAAAAGCAAGACCAAAACAAAAATCACAATGAGGGAACCTTCTATGAGGTTTTTTTCAACGGTGCTTGTGGTTCTTCCTATCAATTCACTTCGGCTTAAAAATGTATCTATGTAAACGCCTTCGGGTAGGGATTTTTGTATTTCTACAATGCGCTTCTCCACATTTTCGACTACGTTGCCTGGGCTTTCGCCTTTCAGCATTAAAATTTGTCCACCAACAGTTTCGTGTCCATCTTGGGTAAACGCACCATAACGCACCTGATTACCAAAGCCTACTTTTTCGGCGACATCCCGGATTAAAACAGGACTTCCATTTTGAGTCGTCACAACTGTGTTTTCCAAATCCTCGATACTTCGTGCCAAACCTTCTCCACGAATGAAATTTGCTTGGTGGTTTTTTTCAATATAAGCACCACCAGTATTGGCATTGTTTGCTTTAAGGGCTTCAAAGACCTGATTCATTGTAATACCGAAACTTTTCAGCTTATTAGGGTTTATGGCAACTTCATACTGCTTTACATAACCACCAAAAGCATTTACCTCGACGACTCCAGGTACTAATGCCATTTGACGTTTTACAATCCAATCCTGAATGGTACGAAGCTCCATAGCATCGTATTTATCTTCGTAGCCCTCTTTTAATTTTAAGGTGTATTGGTAGATTTCGCCAAGCCCTGTAGTTATTGGTGCCATAAATGGCGTGCCGAAGCCTTCGGGGATTTCTCCAGCAACTTCGGTTAATTTCTCTTGTACCAATTGCCGGGGAAGATAAGTGCCTGCCTCATCCTTAAAGACAATTGTAACTACGGACAGCCCAAAACGGGATACTGAACGCAGTTCGATAACGTCAGGAAGATTGGCCATTGCCAATTCTACGGGATAGGTAACAAATTGCTCAATATCTTCTGTCCCCAAATTTGGGGCCACGGTTATTACCTGTACTTGATTGTTTGTTATGTCGGGTACAGAACCCAAGTTTATAGTGGCCATAGACCAAATGCCGGTACCAACCAATGTCACTATAAATAAGCCAATAATAAATTTATTATTAATGGAAAATGAAATGATTTTGTTAATCATAGAAAATGTATTAATTCAGTTTAAAACTTACGTTACGAATAAGTGCAACGCATTTATATAGCAATGCCTATCTTGAGAAGCATCACGTTAGGATATAGCTATCCTTAAAAAAACTGAATTATACTTGAGGGGGTTGGAAAAGGGATTCCAGATATCTGGAATTGAAGTTGACTGTATATAAATTAAACTGCTCTTTATCTTCAAACTTAAATCGATTGATAAGAGGTGTTGCGGTGTTTGCTATAAAAACTACAGGATGACAACATTGATGATGAGAATGGACAGGTACGTTATCCTTATCTGAATTATTATGATGCCCTTCGCTTTTTGCATCGTTTGCGATGTAATCTTCTACTATATATTCAAAGAAAGAGTCGCCATAAACTTTATGGTCTTGATAATGGGAAATTAAGTTTGAAATTTCTTTAATTGGTCCACATAAGTCCATATCTACGCTGATTCCTTGAAAAAAGAGTAAAATAGACATTGATATAGAAAAGAATATTTTCATAAAGTTTTACAAAGATACAAATTAATCGATGCACAGGTTGTGCAAAGAAGAATGCCAACACTTTGATATGAATGTGTAATGAACTCAAACTTGAAAATGTAGTTGTAATAATTTAAATAAGATGACGATATTGTGATACATTTCTATTTAGCTCATATCATAGTAGAAGTATCCTTAAATTAAATGAGGTTGATTGCTTGTAAGGCATTAAATCCAGTTTGAGGTACTGGACAAACCTTTATATATTTTATGCCATAGCATAGACTTCATCGAACAGCTTTTTATCCAACCGTTCTTGTTGGCCAAAGCTTTTCTTCAAAACATTATGAAGTACTGAATTAAATGCATTGTAGCCCAGCCAAAGATTTGGTTCTTCATTGAGCAACAAGGCTTCGTAGTTCAATATCTCAATGACTTCACGAGACTTTTTTGAAGGGTCGCTGTTCTTATCGCTACATTCATATCGGAACAGTTTTGTTCTATCAAGAATGGCTTTCACAAATTCTTGTGTGTCGATGATTTTAAATTCCTTCATCTTGTCGAACTTCTTGGTAATGGTGTAGAATTCATTGTCCAGAAATTTATCGAATAGATTGTTCAACCTTGGCATAATCAAGTGCGTATTGTTCTTACTATGCTTTATGGAAAACTCGATTTCTGCTTGTGAAACGTGCAGACCATTTGAGCATACTTCTCTATAAAAACCGAAGTGTCCAGAGGTCTTTTCACTTCCGTCATACGAGTTTTTGAACCGAAGCATCGGCAGTATCAAGTCTTTATCGTTCTTCACGGTAAACTGGCTTTTGTCGTCGATGATAAAGTCGGTAATAAACGACCTGTCATTTTTGTTGATAGTTCGCTTATGAAAGTTCAGTTGTGCATCGGTCAGCATTTCTTCAGCTTTCCTAAAAAACAGTTGATTCGGAATATGGCCATAGCTGTTCGATACCACGTTGACGATTTTGCCATTTGAGATAATGACATTTTCAAGCCCTCTTCGGGATTCCATCTGTGTCAGACTTTTTAAGGATTTCATTTCTGATGGAACAAAGATTTCATCCTGTTGTAAATTTTGTAAATACATAGCTTTTGAATTTAGATTAAACATTTTGTGATAATACTCGGTAATAGTTGGGATGCTTATCCCTGTAGTAAGCGAAATGGCTTTCCCCACTATCAATGTCATAATTTTCACTACTCGATTGATAATGCTTTTCAGCTTCTTGTAGCGAAATTTTAGGTTTTTCAGATACTCGTTTCATAATGATATATTTTGATTAAACAATATTTGAGCAGTTCCCAAACGGAAGCTAAAATCTCAGCTCAAAAGGAAACGGAATAAATAAGCGTAGGATGTTGCGTTGGCTTTATGCCGTAGTCTTTTGATGGGTGTATTTTACGAGTTTACCTTTGCGCTAACTATTGATTGATGACCCCTTCCTTATTAACCCATTTTTTAAAAACTATCATAAAAAAGAAAAAGGGCCAGCACGAATGCCGACCCTTCTTCAAACAACAAAAGCTACTCGTTGAGTTTCTGAATTTGCTTTTCAAGAACTGTGATGCGCTCTTTCAAACGTGCTTCACGCTTGTCTCTCTTTTCGGCATATTCCTTTTCGATGCCGGCAATCTTGGATTTGTAATATCCTTGCATTGCGTTGTAGAATGAAATATTCGTCAGATTATTGAAGTGATTGCTTTCGCCAAAATGCACTTGCTTTGTGAGCATATAGCGTATCAACTTGTGAAAGATTTCCTTTTTGAAATTTTTCTTGAAATTCTCGACCATTTCAACTTTGGTCATCTTGGAAGTGTTGCCCAAGAACTTTGAGAAATACTTTTGTTGGTTCATATAGTCCACATTGTTCTCAAAGAGCGATATCGAGAATGCCACCATTTCGTCTGTTGAAAGTGTCTTCTTCGTATCGATGTATTTCGTCTCACGAATCATCTGCACAACTTCTTCAAACTGCTTGTTGTTCTCTATTTGATTCTTGCGGATTTCCCTTTCTTTGATTTTTACGATTTGTTCTTCAGGCGTACAATCTGCCATTTTTCTGTCGGCCAATGGTGCGGAATAATCCGTAGAATCGTTCTTTGATTTTTCAACAATCTTTACAAAGACCTCTTTATTTCTGTAAGTTTCAGGATGGAATAAAATGCCATTTACGAATCCATTTTTCTTCGCTGAATTATATTTTTCTAATTCTTCATCGTAACCGTCCATTGCTTCATCTAATTCTGCCTTTAATTCATCTTCAGAATAATCGTAATGTTGATATTCTATTTTAATGGCCTCTATTGTTGGCTGAATAGGATTCTCAATTATTTCGATATCGTCCAGTAGATAGACTTTCAATCCGTTCTTTTCTAATTGCGATATAATGAGCTGATTGTTCTCGTCATCTGCCCAATACTGTCGTATTTCAGGGATTAAAAGGATATTCTCTTTCTTGGACTTTTCAATCAGGTTCAAGAACGCTTTACTTTTCTTAGTTTCAAAACAGGCTGATTTTGTACAGACCATTTTTCCTTCGCCGAACAGATTGCCTTGATTAGCTGCATTGAACGGACATTCTATACAAGACCCTGCTTTCGGGACCAATTTTTTATCGGTTACATCAAAAGCTGCTTTTTCCAAATCATAGGTCTGGTCTTTAATCATCCTGTTTATCTGATGTGCATTAAAATCTTCGCCCATCGTTTCCAGCATCATCTGCTGTTCTTCGGGTTCAAAGAGCGCTACACCTACACCCAATGAGATTGTCATTTCGCCATTGCGTACAAATTGCTTGAAACCGTCAATCAATCCAGCCAGTTTTAGTCGCTGTCTGATGAAGTTATCCGTTCTTCCCAATCGCTTTGCAATTTCAGTAGGTGCATATTTCTCACTTAGGTAAGCAATCGCCTCAGCTTCTTCGGTCGGTTCGACATCCTGTCTTTGCAAATTCTCGATAATCTGAACTTCCAGAACATCATTGTTCTCATAAGTTCTCACGATGCAGGGTACGGTCTTTTTTCCTGCAAGCTTGCTCGCACGATACCGACGTTCGCCCATCACGATGATGTAATGGCCATTTAGTTGCCTTACCGTGATTGGTTGCAACACACCGTGCTTTTCGATACTCTCAGAAAGCTGCTTCAACGCATCTTCGTTAAACGTCTTTCTCGGCTGTTCTGGGTCAGGCTTGATTTTGCCCAATGGTAAGTTCTGAATTTGAAGTACAGATGTTTTCTTTCCGTTCACTTCTTTCTTGGCCGTAGATTTCGCTCTACTGCGCTTCTTTGTGGTACTCACTTTTGTTGTCATAATACTCAAATTTTTGATTAAACAATATTTGAGCAGAAACCAAACGGAAGATAAAATCTTGGCTCAAAAGGAAACGGAATAAATGAGTAGTGGAAGAAGCGGTGGCTTTATGCCGTAGTCTTTTGATGGAAGTATTTTACGAGTTTACCTTGCGTGTATATTGTATGATAATAAACTTCCCTTCCGAAGAAAAAAGGTTGTGATTTGGCAGAATCTATTATCCTATTTGGTAATTCATAAAGATAAATGACAAATGAAACGATTTAATATCAATAAGAATGTTGTCTTCAAAATAACAAAATGTTGTACCTATGTTGTACCAAGTCATAAAAAAAGCCGAGATTTTCATCTCAGCTTTTTTTGTACCGAAGGCGGGAATCGAACCCGCAAGCCTTGTGAGCAATGGATTTTGAATCCATCGTGTCTACCAATTCCACCACTTCGGCATACTATTTTTTCCTTCTCAAATCTGGATTTTGAATCCAGCGCGTCTACCAATTCCGCCACTTGAGCGATTAAAATTGGAAAATAGCAATCCCAACCGTATCTTCGATTGATCATTGCAATTTAGTCCCAATAATTATAGGGATGCAAAAATAGAAAATTATTTCTGTCAAACAATCAAAATTACAACGTTTTATGCTTTTTGTAGTAAAATAATTCTCTAAATTTGAAAACACTAATAATCCCGAGACTACACCAACTAAATAACTGATATCCAATGTCACACGAAATCAAAGAAGCAAAATTTTTTGCTTGCACTCAAAGTACCGACCTTGCCGAACAAATAACGAAAGCCTACGGCGTTAAACTCGGAAATGTTATTACATCCACTTATAGTGATGGCGAATTTCAGCCTTCATACGAAGAATCGATTAGAGGCACTCGGATTTTTATCATAGGATCCACGCATCCTGGTCCTAAAAATTTAATGGAAATGCTATTAATGATTGATGCTGCCAAACGGGCTTCTGCAAGACATATCACTGCGGTTATGCCTTATTTTGGTTGGGCAAGACAAGATAGAAAAGACAAACCTAGAGTGCCAATTGCGGCAAAATTAGTCGCAAAAATGTTAGAAGCTGCTGGCGCAACGCGTATTATTACTATGGATTTACATGCCGATCAAATTCAAGGCTTCTTTGAAAGACCTGTAGATCATTTGTTCGCCTCAACTATATTTTTACCATATTTAAAAAGTTTAAACTTAGATAATTTAACCATTGCTTCTCCAGACATGGGAGGTTCTAAACGCGCTTACGCTTACTCAAAAGCTTTACAGAGTGATGTCGTGATTTGCTATAAACAAAGGGCAAAAGCTAATGTCATTTCACACATGGAATTGATTGGAGACGTCACTGGCAAAAATGTAGTTTTGGTAGATGATATGGTTGATACAGCAGGTACATTGACAAAAGCGGCAGATTTAATGATGGAACGTGGCGCATTGAGCGTTAGAGCTATTTGTACCCATCCAATTTTATCTGGTTCTGCCTATGAAAAACTAGAAAATTCGAAACTTGAAGAATTAATTGTAACCAATTCTATTCCTTTAAAGCAGGAAAGTAAGAAATTGAAAGTTTTAAGTTGTGCAAATCTATTCGCCGAAGTCATGCATCATGTGCATCATAACGAGTCTATTAGTAACAAGTTTGTGATGTAATTTCAGCCTTAAACCCTCTATTCACACATAGACTTCGGGCTCTAAAGTGTCTATTTAACTTCAAAAAAATATAGCCAGATAAAAAATAGTCTTATTACGCTAGTATTTTCATATAATATGTCTAAATTTGCAGCCCTCTAAAGCAGAATATGTTAAAGAGAACAATCCTCATAATGAGGGAATTAAATTTTTAATAAACAAATATTTCAAAAAAATGAAATCAATTACAATCGACGGATCTCAAAGAGAAAGCGTGGGCAAAAAGTCAACTAAAGCCTTACGTAATGCTGGTCAGGTTCCTTGCGTATTATACGGAGGAGAAGCTAAGCCAGTACATTTTACTTCGCCTGAGCTAGCGTTTTCAAAACTCGTGTACACACCAAATGCGCATACAGTTGTGATTAACCTAGATAATGGTGACAGTTTTAATGCAGTAATGCAGGACATTCAGTTTCATCCTGTAACAGACAGAATTATGCACGTAGATTTTTATGAAATCTATGAGAACAAGACCATTACCATGGAAATTCCTGTAAAAACAGTAGGTTCTTCCAAAGGTGTAATGAATGGTGGTAACCTTAGAATGCCTTACCGTAAGCTTAGAGTAAAAGCTATCCCATCTAAATTACCGGATTTTATTGAAATTGATATTACGCCGTTGAAAATTGGGGATAAAGTTTATATTTCTGAATTGCAAAATGAAGATTATAGCTTAATCCACCCAGACAATACGGTTGTTTGTCAAGTAAGACGTAGTAGATTAGCTATCGTTGATGCAGACGACGAAGATGAAGAAGAAGGAGTTGAAGGAGACGAAGGAACTGAAGCAGGAGATGTGCCAGCAACTGAAACTGATGATGTTGCAGCAGTAAAAGAATAGATAAAATCTATTTCAAATATTTTAAAAGCATTCTATTTTAGGATGCTTTTTTTATTTTTACGAAAATTGAAAATGCACCATGTGTAATTTTTTAAAAAAATGGTTTGGCTTTAATAATCATGCCAAACTCAGAGAAGAAGATAAAATGAAAAAATTCTTAATCGTTGGCTTAGGAAACATAGGCGAGAAATATACCAATACCAGACATAATATCGGTTTTAAAATTCTAGATCATTTAGCTGAATCCAATGACATTACCTTCGAAACCGTAAAACTTGGGGATGTTACTACATTGAAAATAAAAGGGAGAACACTTATTCTTTTAAAGCCGAGTACCTACATGAACCTCAGCGGAAAAGCCATAAAATATTGGTTGGAAAAAGAAAAAATACCTTTAGAAAACTTGTTAGTTGTGACCGATGATCTAAATCTTCCCTTTGGGTCACTTCGCCTTAAAACCAAAGGAAGTGATGGAGGCCATAACGGCTTAAAAGACACGCAAGATAAATTACAAACTGTAAAATACAACCGATTTAGATTTGGTATTAGTGATGAATTCAGCAAAGGAAGACAAGTAGATTATGTTTTGGGAAACTGGAATGAAGATGAAAATGCTAAACTTAAGGAACGCTTAAAAATTTCGGCAGAACTTATTAAATCGTTTGCTTTGGCTGGCGTTAATACAACCATGAATCAATTTAACGGTAAATGAATCCAACAAAAAAGCCGTCTGAAATCATTAAATTTCAGACGGCTTATTCAAATTTTCAAACCGTAATTAGTTTACTACAATTTTCTTTATAACTGTATGAAGTCCATCTTTGACTTCTATTAAATACATTCCAGATTGAACTTGGTTCAGATTTATTTGTTCTTCAAATATTTGTGCAGAATCATAATGTGCTTCAAAAATTCGTCTTCCGTTTACATCATAAACCGTAATATCAATTTTATTTGATTGCGGATTACGCATAGATATATTAAATGTTCCATTATTTGGATTTGGATAAATTGTGAAATCCGTGTTATTAGAAACCTCATTCACAGATAATGTTGGTAGCACGCATAAATCCAAAGTAAACTCATCAATAGATCCACCATCATTGTTTGCGACATCGACCACTGTTAAAATCCAATCTCCTGCTGCTGGTTCACCATATACAACCGAAATATCATCTTCTGGCAAGAAACTACCATTAAATGGAGCGGAAGCAAAAGTAATTGATGTAGAAGCCTCTCCATCAAATACAGTATCTGTATAGTTATTACCACTACCGCCATTATTAGTTGATAATTCTACAAGGGTTCCACTCGGACTGGTTAAGAATATATCCAAATCGCCTGTATAAGTATGTGGAATATTCAATAAGACGTTCACGTCAGAAACCTCACCATCTTCTGTAATTGCTATTGTAGATGTATAAGTAACATTCCCAACATTAGTAATCACAATTGGTGTATCTGTTGCTGAAGTCAAACTACACTCAAAATCACATACATCTCCAATTCCATTGTTATTGGAATCAGCTTGATCCGTATTGGAATTTAAAGGACAGTTATCACTAGTATTTAAAATAGTATCACCATCAATATCGTCGTCACAAACATCACCTATACCATCACCATCTAGATCTGCTTGGTCAAAATTTGCTGTCATCGGACAATTATCCGAATCATTAGGTATGCCATCATTATCATCATCAGGTTGCTCAACACCGCATATTTCAATGGACCAGCTGTCTAAAGTACCTGCAACAAATCGAAAGTCGTCAGATGCATTTAAGGTCCAATCTCCACTTGATATGCTGCCATTTAACAGTGATAAATCTTCTTCGGGTTGGAAACTATTTGTAAAAGGTGCTGCACCTGCAGTTACCGATGTAATGGCTGCATCATCAAATACAGTGTTAGAATAATCATCTCCATTTCCACCATTTTCAGCAGATAGTAAAATTTCAGTACCGTTCGGTGCAATTAATTTTAAAGTGACATCCGCTATCCAATTATGGGATACATTTACAGTAACATTAATGTCCGTTACTATAGATGGTGTTGCCACATTTATAATTGAATTTACTCCAGTATTATTATTATCCGGAATGTTCAGTGGCGTATCTGAAGAATCATAAGTAGCACAAGATATATTTGCGGTTGTAAAACTCGATTGGGAATAATTACCAGAACCACAATCATTATTGCTTCTAACTCTCCAAAAGTACAATGTTGTAATGTTTAAAGTTGTAACTGTAAATGTTGGATTTTCAACCACAGATCCTGCAACAATATTAGTGAAAGCTGCATCTGTGGCGATATCAATTTCATACGACGTTGCATTAGGATCTGCATCCCAAGTAAAAACCGCTGCATCTGCAGAAGTATCGTTAGATCCATCTATAGGTGTCAATAAATCTAATGTAGAAAAATCAGTGTTGTATACATTAAATTCTACATCAGCTATTTTAGCTAAAGAACCAGAAGTTCCAACCAAATTAAATGGATAGTTGCCGGCAGCTAAGCTTCCAATTCCATCAACAGTAACCGAAACCGATGTATCATCTGCAGTTGCCGTAGGAGGTGAGAATGTTGCCGTTGTACCTGCTGGTAAACCTAAGGCATTAAAAGTAGTTTCATCTGAAAAGCCTAAGAAAGTATTATACGTAAAAGAAAATACTGCATCATCTGGAGAACAAACATCTAAATCATTATCGGCAACATTGAGTACAAATTCTGATTCCTGTATACTTAAGTTCGTAGGATTTATTGCATAAAAAATATTATTATGGCCTTCCACCTTTACCCTAACAGTAGCAGAATCACCTCCTATAATCGGTACCGTTATGTTATGAGATCCATCGTTAGGAACTTCAGTTGCCACAACGAAAGGATAGGTATAACCACCATCTGTTGAAAGCAAGATATTAACGGTTGGCGTATTAACAGCACCTCCATCTGTATTGGCCACATCCCAAGTTATGGTTTGGTTAGAACCTGCATCCCAAATTTCGTTTGTTGTCTGCGAGGTTACTATAAAAGGGCCTGCGGCATCTTCAACCAAGACCGTCATAAAATCAAAATCACTTTGCGGTGTTTGCCCTACTCCGTTCGCTTCACTTCTGTCCCTGACAATAAGAGCAAAATTCAAAGGTCTACCAACATTCGAAACCGTTTCCCAAGACGAATTATCTACCGTCACATCAGGATTAATCTCTGTTAATTGTCCAGAAATAACGCGTTCAATAATGGGCATATAACGATCTGGAGAAGTACTTGGTGGTCTCGATCTCCAAACGGCTCCAGTAGTTTTATCGGGTCCAAAATTTCCAGAATTGGTAGTGCCATCATCTATTTGCTCCCAAGAATACGTTAGTACATCACTTCCATCTGTATCTGTTGCATCTCCTTTTAACACAAAAGCTGTCCCTAAAGGAATCGTATAGTCCAAGCCAGCATCTGCAATTGGAGGATTATTTGTAATCGCGGAACCAACCCAACAAGTATTAGTATCTAAAGTATTTAAAATTTGAGCAATACTTGCATAATGAAAATAAGGATCGGAATGATTTTGTACATTACTACTGGTTATGCCTGCATACCCCATTATAGTTGTTCCACTTCCTGGTTCCATATTTACTCCAGTACCTTCAGAAAAATGAGAGTAGGTATGGTTGGCTCCCAATTGGTGGCCCATTTCATGTGGTACGTAATCAATGTCGAAGAAATCTGTCATATAAGGTCCACCATCATTGTCGGTAAATTGATGTGCAGAAAATCCGCTTCCCTTAGAGCCATCTTCACAAACACATCCAATACAACCAGCATTACCATTATTATCATCAAAATGAAATAAATGTCCTATATCATAATTTTCTTCTCCAATAGTGCTTGTGAGTGTTGTTTGTAATTGCGAATTCAAGTCATTTGTATATGGATCTGAACTTGCTTCTGGATATATAATTTCAGTTCCTGAAACTAAAGTAAATGTCAATGCCATATCCACCTCAAAGACTTCATTAACCCGGTTTAAAGAAGCAACTACCTGAGCTAAGGCGTCTTCTTGAGCATCACCATTTCCAGCATTGCCATCGTCCCAAAAATTAGTGTATTCTGCAGTGGTAGAAATCGCTATTCTAAGGGTTCTTAGTATTTGATCGTCAGCATCTCTACCCACAAAATCAACATTATCGGTTCTTGAAAAGGCAGCTTCCGTCAAACATTCGAAATCTTCAATAGTTTCAGTTCTCGCATCGCTACTGTAAACTATATAAGTGGACGAATCTGTTTTACTTAATGGAACTAAAAAGTTCATTTGCTGATCTAGGTTAGTAACCATACTCTGTAAACCTTGTGGCGTAACACTAAAGCGTACTCTTGTACCAGGATTCTCCGTACTAAAACCCAAATACGTTTTTATATTAGGATATTCTAGCGCTAACTCTTCAGACAAAACCGAAGTTTCAACCACTATAAATTGTTCTAAATTTCCTTCTCTATCTGGAAGTGAAATTTTAGAATTAGAAGATAAAACTGACGCAGAACGTAGAGGCGCATTAGCAAGCTGCGCTCTAAAAGCATCGATATCTAAATGGTAAGTTTCATAGAATTTTTGATTAAGAGTGGTTTTGTCTCCATTACTATTCAAATCATTTTTATTAGTTTTCTGCCAATAACTCTGCTGAGCTGTTACCGAAAATACAGATAAAAATATAGATAATGCCAAAACAAAATGTAGCTTTGTTTTCATAAATGTTTGGGTTAAATTTAAAATTTTTCGAATTTATGGCTTTTTTATCAAACATACTTTATAATGAACGCATCTTAACGTTTTTTGAACAGTAATAATGAATACCCACTAACCCTAAAATATAACGCTTGACTTCAACTTCAGCAAAAGTAACAACCATAGGCACCTTCGATGGTGTTCACATAGGACATCAAAAAATTTTAAAACAAGTGGTGCAACTTGCGGAATCCAATGGTTATCTTCCTGTGGTGTTAACGCTGTTTCCACATCCTAGAATGGTACTTCAAAAAGATGATTCCATAAAGTTGTTAAATACTATTGAAGAACGTGTAGAATTGCTAAAAACGTTTGGAATTAGAGAGGTTATTGTTAAAACGTTTACAAAGGAATTCGCAAATCTTTCAGCGAAAGATTACGTAAAACAAATTTTGGTAGATGAATTAAACACCAAACAGATTGTTATTGGTTATGACCATCATTTTGGAAAAAACCGAAGCGCCAATATTACCGATCTTAAAGCTTATGCCAAGCTTTATGATTTTAAGGTCGAAGAGATCTCTGCACAGGATATAGCAGACGTTACTGTAAGTTCCACTAAAATCAGAAGCGCTCTAGACCATGGCGAAGTGGATAAAGCAAATTCATACTTAGGTTATAATTTTTTCATAACTGGTACAGTCGTTAAAGGAAAAGGGTTGGGAAGAACTATCGATTTTCCAACAGCAAATATTAACATCACAGCGCCCTATAAGCTTATTCCAAGTGATGGTGTTTATGTTGTAAAATCTAAAATTGAAGATAAGACTATTTTCGGAATGATGAATATTGGCACCAACCCTACCGTTGATGGAAAAACACGTTCTATTGAAGTTCATTTTTTCAAATTTGATAAAGACATTTATAATTCAGAATTAAAAATCGAATTCCTAAAACGCTTGAGAAGTGAAGAAAAGTTCGAAAGTATTGATGCTTTAAAAATGCAGCTTAAAAAGGATATGGAGAACGCTAAGGTTTTTATAAACGCTTCAAATGACTAAATTCCTATTTAAACATATAGACAATTCTGGACTTATAGTATTTCGAATCATTTTTGGATTGTTGTGTGCTTTAGAAGCTTTTGGCGCCATTGCAACTGGCTGGATAAGACGAACCTTAATAGAACCAGAATTCACATTTTCTTTCATAGGCTTCGAGTGGCTGCAACCCTTACCTGGAGAATGGATGTACGTTTATTATTTTGTGATGGGAATAATTGGACTCTTCATCATGTTGGGTTACAAATACCACTTCAGCATGCTCATGTTTGCCCTAATGTGGACAGCCACTTACCTCATGCAAAAATCATCTTACAATAATCACTATTACTTATTAGTTTTATTGAGTTTTTTAATGCTGTTGTTACCTGCCAATCGTTATGCTTCTATCGACGCAAAACTAAACCCTTCGCTTAAAAGTATTTCAATGCCAAGTTGGTGCAAATGGGTTTTTATATTTCAGTTATTTATACTTTATACATATGCTTCTGCCGCAAAATTCTATCCAGATTGGTTAGATGGTTCTGTAATGGAAATATTAATGCGTAATAAGGCCAATTATATTTTAATTGGAGACTTATTGCAAAACAAAATAGTACATTATATATTATCGTATGGCGGTATTGTGTTTGATGGCTTAATTATTCCTTTATTGCTTTTTAAGCCCACTCGGAAATATGCTTTTTTCGTGTCCATCTTCTTTCATCTGTTTAATTCTTTTGTGTTTCAAATTGGTATTTTCCCATACATGTCTTTAGCCTTTAGCTTATTCTTTTTTGAACCTAAAACGATTCGTGATATATTTTTGAAAAAGAAAACCTTATATAAAGCCAACAACATACTTGTTCCAAAACACAAAACAGCTTTAATCACGTTTTTCTCTATTTATTTTATCATTCAAATTGGGTTGCCGTTAAGACATCACTTTTTTAAGGATGATGTGTTATGGACCGAAGAAGGCCATCGCCTCTCATGGCGCATGATGTTACGTTCCAAAAGTGGCAGAACGACCTACAACGTTGTCAATGCCGAAACAAATGAAGCGATTCCAATAAAACTAAGTGATTATCTGACTAAAAAACAACAACGTAGCGCCAGCACAAAACCCGACGTTATCTGGCAGTTTTCACAACACCTAAAAAAGGATTTTGCCAAAAAAGGAATCCCAGTTAAAGTGTTTGTAAAATCTTATGTGAGTGTCAACGGAAAACCTTCAAAACAGCTTATTGACCCAAAAGTGGATCTCGCTAATGAGGAATGGCACCATTTTAGGCATCATGATTGGATTTTGCCATCTAAAAACGATTAGATTGAAAAAAAAGATGACACTAATTTTCACAAATCCATACCCTTAAATTCGATTTCTTAAATCTTAGATTTTTATTAGTGTCAATTCCTGAAATTCGTGTCTAAAAAATTATACGCTTCAAACAAATTCAAATTCACATTCTAAAATAGACCACTTTATATTTTTTCCTGCTTATTTTCTTTTTACTTTTGTGCCTTGTAATTCCTACGCTAGTTGGCGTTAACTTAAATTAGAATTATGTTACAAGTTACCTTTATTAAAGCGCATAAAGAAGATATCATTACACGTTTGGCAAAACGAAATATTGATGCTACGGAAATGATCAATGATGCGATCGCTTTGGACGAAGACCGAAAAGGAATTCAAACATCTTTGGACAACACCAAAGCAGAATCTAACGCTCTCTCTAAAGAAATTGGTAACTTATTTAAAACTGGCGAAGTACAGAAAGCAAATCTTTTAAAGGAAAAAACAACCCAATTAAAAGACACTATCAAAAATTTTGAACAGGAACTCAATGATAAGGTCGACGCCTTGGCGGAATTATTATATAAAATTCCCAATGTACCAAATCCTATAGTGCCCGCAGGAAATACGGATGAAGACAATGAGGAAACCTTTAGGGAAGGCGACATCCCAAAACTACATGATGAAGCTTTACCTCATTGGGAATTAGCAAAAAAATACAACATCATAGATTTTGAATTGGGAAACAAAATCACAGGTGCTGGTTTTCCCGTTTATATTGGTAAAGGTGCCAGATTACAACGCGCACTAATTGCTTACTTTTTAGATAAAAACACAGCTGCTGGTTACACCGAATACCAAGTGCCGCATTTGGTAAATGAAGCCTCTGGTTTTGGAACTGGGCAATTGCCAGACAAGGAAGGACAAATGTATCATGTTACAGCAGATAACCTATATTTAATCCCAACCGCAGAAGTACCTGCTACCAATATTTTTAGGGATACACTCTTAAATGAGAGTGATTTACCAATAACAATTACAGGTTATACACCATGTTTTAGACGTGAAGCAGGAAGTTATGGCGCACACGTTCGTGGCCTGAACCGTTTACATCAATTTGATAAAGTTGAAATCCTGCGCGTTGAGCATCCTGATAATTCTTATCAAGCTTTAGATAGCATGGTAAATCATGTTAAAGGTATATTGAAGGAGTTAAAATTACCTTATAGAATTCTAAGATTATGTGGTGGCGATTTAGGCTTTACCTCGGCACTAACCTACGATTTCGAAGTATTCTCAACGGCTCAAGATCGTTGGTTGGAAGTCTCTTCAGTTTCTAATTTTGAGACTTTTCAAGCTAATCGTTTAAAATTACGTTTTAAAAACAGTGACGGTAAAAACGAATTATGCCACACACTTAACGGAAGTGCTTTGGCTTTACCAAGAATTTTAGCAGGCATTTTAGAAAACTACCAAACGGAAGATGGTATAAAAATCCCTGACGTTTTAGTGCCATATACGGGTTTTGAAATGATTTCTTAGAGCAGTCATTTTAACTCGTATTTCATCCTATTTGTTAAAAATTAATGCACTTCAACGATTTTTTTGGTATTTCTTCGTTTTATTTGAAATAATTTTAGAAGTTAGCACTCCCAAACAAGAATAACCTAATTATGAAAAATTTAAAACGAATTGTTTTACTCGTTTCCTTAATTGTAATGGTAAGCAAAGTTTTGTTTTAAAAATTCAAAAAAATAAAACAAAACCAAGACAGAATAACTGAATCATATTTTACATAAATAATGGTTAATAGCACATTTATTTTGCTGGTCAAAATGCCTAGACGTAAGTTTAGGCATTTTTTTATGGTTATTTTCACAATATCTACATGACGCATTTGTTATATTTACAGCTATCTCGATAATAACAATACTTATGCAACAGCGATTTTTAATTTTACTCTTATTATTAGGATTCTATTCTGGTTTCGCACAAAACAGCGAAGCTCAGGCAGAAAGCTATTATAAAAAAGGGGAATTTAAAAAAGCACTCATTATCTATGAAAATCTAATTAAAGAAAAACCATACAACTATAATTATATTGATAAGTTGGTGGATATCCATCAACAATTAGAGCAATATAATGAAGCGGAAAAAATCATCACAGATCGCTTAAGAAAAAACCCAAATCCTGTTATGGTCGTTGTTTTGGGATATAATTTCCAACTTCAAGACAGTATAAATAATGCCAATAAATTGTATGAAGAAGCGATAGCTTACACAGATCAACAACCTAATTACATCTATACCATTGCCAAAAAATTCGAAGATTATTCACTCCAAGATCAAGCTATTCGACTTTATGAAAAAGGAAAACTTTTAACACCTGATAGAGACTATAGCATTCAATTGGCTCGTATATATGGTGACCAAGGTAATATTGAAAAAATGTTTGAAAACTATATTGAGTATATCGATTTCAAACCCAATTACCTCAACAATATTAAGCGTGCCATCAGTGATTTCATTTCCGAAAATAAGGATAATGAAAGCAATATTTATTTAAGAAGAGCTTTGTTAAAAAAATTACAGCAAGAACCTAAACCGTATTGGTACGAAATGCTGAGCTGGTTGTATGTTCAAGAAAAAGCGTATACTAAATCATTTATTCAAGAAAAAGCACTTTACAAACGTAATCCGGAAAGTTTGGATCGAATTATAGAGCTAGCCACAACGGCAAGAAAAGACAATGATGACGAAACTGCAAAGGCCATTTTCAATTATATTTTAGATACCACACAAGACCAAACAACGGCGTTAACTGCCCATCAGTATATTTTAGAAATCGACACTAAAAACGCAGATGAAAAAACCCTAAAACAAATTGACAGAAGGTACCAAAATCTGTTTGCCGAATTTGGGAAATCGCAACTAAGTATTCCCTTGCAATTAGCCTATGGAAAATTTTTGGCTTTTGACCTAAAGGATACTAAAACGGCGACTAGTTTCCTAAAAGAGAGTTTAAAATTACCTATCTCAAATTACAGACAAGCTAAAATTAAGTTACTCTTAGCTGATATTTTAGTGCTTCAGGAAAAGTTTAATGAAGCTTTAATCTTCTATTCTCAAATTCAGGCTGAACTAAAGAACAGCACCATTGCACAAGAAGCGCGATTTAAGGTCGCCAAAACCAGTTATTACAAAGGCGATTTTGACTGGGCAGAATCACAACTCAAAATCCTGAAATCCTCAACTTCACAATTGATTGCCAATGACGCATTGGACTTAAAACTATTGATTACAGACAATAAATTTGAAGACAGTCTTCATACCTCATTAAAATTATATGCTAAAGCAGATTTGTATGCTTTTCAGAATAAAACCGATGATGCTATTTCACTTTTAGACAAAATTTTAGAGGAGCATAAAGGCGAAAGCATTACCGACCAAACACTTTACCGACAGGCAAAACTATTCGAACAGAAGAAACAATACATAAAAGCCGAAGCCAATTATCTAGAAATTATAAAAGATTACGGCGACGATATTTTAGCTGATGATGCACATTTTTACTTAGCAGAATTATACAACACACATTTGGCAGAACCAGAAGAAGCCCAGCAACTCTACGAAAAAATAATTTTTGAGCATCAAGACAGTATCTATTTTATTGAAGCTCGTAAGAAGTTTAGAATGTTA
Organism: Winogradskyella schleiferi; assembly: GCF_013394655.1. Lineage (NCBI taxonomy): Bacteria > Pseudomonadati > Bacteroidota > Flavobacteriia > Flavobacteriales > Flavobacteriaceae > Winogradskyella > Winogradskyella schleiferi. The sequence goes on along the minus strand of NZ_CP053351.1, from coordinate 67,476 downwards.
CGAGGCGATTCAATAAACTAAATTTCAATGCACTGTTTTAGAAATTGGTGTTTTAAAATTGAATATTAAACCATATGATTATATACAACGTTACCCTAAATATAGACAAAAGCGTCCACCAAGAATGGCTAGAATGGATAAAAGAACACATTCCGCAAGTATTGGCCACAGGAAAATTTAAAGAAGCCAAACTAACCAAAGTGCTGGTCGAAGATGATGAAGCAGAAACTTATTCTGTACAATACAGAGCACATTCCAGAGAAGCATTGGATTCGTATTACGCAGAACATGCAGAAAATTTAAAACAAGATGGACTGAAACGTTTTGGAGATAAAGTGTTGTCTTTTAGAACCGAGTTAGAAGTTGTTGATGAATATTCGGTGGCGTTCAAATAAGTGCCTCTCGCAAAAACACAGAGCCACAAAGCCAATCTGTGCGCCATAGATTTCAACACGATAATCCGTTTTTATACAATAAGGCGAACAAACGTTTTCTTGTTTCATAATTTTTTTATACGCAATGCTTTGCACCTTCGCTGCCAAAAGCTTTCGGTATTCCAAGAAATAAACAAAAAATCCATGATTCTCCATAGGGCTCTATGTATCTTTGCGTAAACCGCTTTGAGCCTTTGCGCCTTTGCGAGAATGAATAATTCATGTCAGTAAAAGCAAAAAAACACCTAGGACAACATTTTTTAACCGACGAATCTATTGCCCAAGACATCGCAGATAGCTTAACTTATAAAGGCTACAATGACGTTTTGGAAATTGGGCCAGGAATGGGCGTCTTAACCAAATATTTGCTCAAAAAGAATATTACCACACACGTCATAGAAATAGACACAGAATCCGTTGATTATTTAAAAAACAACTACCTAAATCTTGCCGACAGAATCATAGAAAAAGATTTCTTAAAATACGATTTAAATCTCGTTTTTAAAGACAAGCCCTTTGCTATCATAGGAAATTTCCCCTATAATATTTCCTCTCAAATTTTATTTAAAACCTTAGAATTAAGAGATCAAATACCAGAATTTTCTGGTATGTTTCAAAAAGAAGTTGCCATGCGGATCTGCTCTAAAGAGGGCTCAAAAGTTTACGGTATTTTATCTGTTTTGACTCAAGCTTTTTATGATGCCAACTATTTGTTCACGGTACCACCTACGGTTTTTAATCCACCACCGAAAGTAGATTCTGGTGTGTTATTTCTCAAAAGAAAAGAAAATTACACGTTGCCATGTGACGAAAAATTATTCTTCAGAGTCGTAAAAACTGGTTTTCAACAACGCAGAAAAACGTTGAGAAACAGTTTAAAAACCTTTAATCTGTCGGATAATTTAAAAGCAAGTACTATATTTGGGCAGCGACCAGAGCAATTGAGTGTTTCACAATTTATTGAACTGACCTCGCTAATTGAAAATGATGAAAATTAATTAATATAATTGCGAACATAGCGTAGCTGTGAGTCTCTTATTAATGAGATTGCCACGTCCTTCGTCCTCGCAATGACAGAAACAAACGCGTGGAAGACATCCAAGAAAACATACCATTTCAGCTCACTGATGAACTCATTGAAAAGGTTGAGGTCTTTGTCGAAGACCAAAACGACAAAGAACTTAAGGCCTTATTAAATGAATATCACCATGCGGATATTGCCGAAATTCTTGATGACTTAGATCTTGATGATGCCGTTTATGTCATTAAACTTCTCGACTCTGAAACCACCTCAGAAATCCTTATGGAACTCGATGAGGATATTAGGGAAAAAGTACTCGAAAATCTTTCCAATAAAGAAATTGCCGAAGAAATTGAGGAGTTAGACACGGATGATGCAGCAGATATGATTGCTGAACTTCCAGAAGAACGGCAAAGTAAAGTCATCTCACAAATTGAAGACGACGAACATCGAGAAGAAATACAAGAACTTTTAGCTTACGATGAGGATACTGCTGGTGGACTTATGGCAAAAGAACTTGTAAAAGTCTATGAAACTTGGACGGTTGCTGGTTGTTTACGTAGAATTAGAGGTCAGGCAAAAGATGTTACGAGAGTGCATTCTGTTTACGTTGTAGATAAACAAGACAAACTGATTGGCAGACTATCACTTAAAGATTTAATCACATCCAAAAGCGACCAAAAAATTGCAGATATCGCTAAAGACAATGTGGATTGGGTAAACGTTCACGATGATGTGGAAGATGTTGCCAAGGTTATGGCTAAATACGATTTGGAAGCAATTCCTGTAGTCGATAATAATCAAATTTTGTTGGGTAGAATTACCATTGATGATATTATAGATGTCATCCGTGAAGAAGCCGATAAGGATTACCAATTAGCAGCTGGTATTTCCCAAGATGTAGAAGCCGATGATAGTATTTTACAGCTCACAAGAGCGCGTTTGCCGTGGTTATTTCTTGGTTTGGTTGGTGGCGTTGGAGCTTTTTTAATTATGGAAGGTTTCCATGATGCCTTCGAAAAATATGCTGTACTATTCTTTTTTACACCATTAATTGCGGCAATGGCTGGTAATGTTGGTGTACAATCGAGCGCCATAATTGTACAAGGTTTGGCAAATGATGATATAAAGGGAAGTGTAAACAACAGATTAGTTAAGGAAATGCTTCTTGCGGCACTAAATGGTACCATTTTAGCTTTATTTCTATTCCTTTTCGTGTGGGTAACTAAAGGCGATTTTTACACGGCCTTAGCCATATCTGTTTCGCTAATTGCTGTTATTATTGTCGCTGGACTCATCGGGACTTTTGTGCCTTTATTCTTGGATAAAAGAGGCATTGACCCAGCAATCGCTACAGGACCTTTTATTACGACGAGCAATGACATATTCGGAATATTGATTTATTTCTGGATTGCAAAATTGATTTTAGGAATTTAGAATTTTTTGGGCGTTACTCTACTTCGCTATTAAACTTTTATGGTCGTTTTCAACTAAAAGGAAAGCTACGTAGAGTCGGGCTTTCCGTTGCAATCTTTTGCAAAAAGGCAAAAGGATTTCCACTGCAATCCCTAACGCATTCACGATCTTAACGAGTTCTAATAATAAACTATCACTAACCACTAACAAATCTTCGAAAATTTACTTCATGCAAAGACCTCACAGGTTTCAAAAAACTGTGAGGTCTAAAAAACTAAAATCCATTCAACTGCGAAGCAATCATGAATTCAATAATCTCGAATCATTATCTTACGAGTAATCCTTAATACAAAACTTCGTAACTTTGAGATATGAAACCCATTAACATCACAGAAAAATTTACCAAATTCAGCAAAAACTGGCATCCACATCAAATCGCTGTGGTTGACGATATGCAAGTGATTTTGGCTAAATTAAAAGGGGAATTTGTCTGGCATAGCCATGATCATGAAGATGAATTATTTCAAGTTATAAAAGGCACTTTATATATGCAATTTAGAGATAGAACTGAAGTTATAAATGAAGGCGAGATAATCGTAGTTCCAAAAGGTGTAGAACACAATCCAACAACAAAAAATGATGAAGAAGTTCACGTACTCTTATTTGAAAAATTGAGCACAGCCCATACAGGAGATGTTGATCATGAATTAACACAAACGGCATATCCTAAGATATAACAAAACCAAAATAGACCTTTAAAGTTCTAAAAAACAAAAAGGTTTTAATTTTAAAGAGATACCTGCTTTCGCAGCATAAGCATGAAAATACTACACCTAGATTCAAATCACCCACTACTCATAAATCAACTCAATGATTTAGGATTTACCAATCACGAAGATTACTCGTCTTCAAAATCTGAAATCGAAGCTAAAATTGGAGATTATGATGGATTAATTATCCGAAGTCGATTCTCCATAGACAAATCCTTTTTAGATGCTGCCAAAAATCTCAAATTTATAGGTCGTGTTGGTGCTGGCTTGGAAAATATAGATTGTGATTATGCCAAAAGAAAAGGTATACATCTTATTTCTGCACCAGAAGGCAACCGAAATGCGGTAGGCGAACACACTTTAGGTATGTTGTTGTCACTTTTCAATAAACTCAATAAAGCCGATAGAGAAGTTAGACAAGGCAAATGGTTAAGAGAAGACAACAGAGGATTGGAATTAGACGGCAAAACCGTTGGTCTTATTGGTTATGGCAATATGGGAAAGGCCTTCGCAAAAAAATTAAGAGGGTTTGATGTAGAAGTCTTATGCCATGATATAAAAACAGATTTAGGAGATGCTAATGCCAAACAAGTCATTCTTGAAGAGTTAAAAGCCAAAGCAGATGTTTTAAGTTTGCACACACCACAAACAAAACTAACCTTAAACATGGTCAATTCAGACTTTATAAGCGGTTTTAAAAAACCCTTTTGGTTGATTAATACGGCTCGTGGCAAAAGCGTAGTTACAGAGGATTTGGTTTCCGCATTAAAAACCGGGAAAATTTTAGGAGCAGGACTCGATGTTTTAGAATATGAAAAAAAGTCTTTTGAAAATTTGTTTAATAAATCAAATAAGAATGAAGACATGCCTGAAGCCTTTCAATATTTAATAAAATCAGAAAACGTTTTGCTTACACCTCATGTTGCTGGTTGGACTTTTGAAAGCAACATTAAACTGGCCCAAACAATTGTTGATAAAATTGAAACCTTTTCCAAGTCTTTACACTAAGATTTTCTAATCATTGCAATAGTTTATTAGGGCAAGCAAGTATATTTATAAAAGTAAATCATGAAAAATGCTAGTGTGTTTTATTTTCAATTTCCCAATGGGAAAAAAATTCGTGGAAATAAATTGGTTTATAATATATTGTTGGAGCATTTAAAATAAAGCTTTTCGCCACGAATACACGAATTCAATCGTTCATGGAATTCACGAAGTAAATAATTGGCTATCCATTTCACTAATGAAAAAGACTTTCCGTCTATCAAAAAAATATTCGTGTATTAGTGGCGAAAAAAATTCACGTTTTTATTTTTGTCTAAGTTATTTTAAGCCTAAAATCATATTATTCTCTCAATTTCAAAAAATAAAAGTACCTTGTAAGCATGACCGTTTCACAAAATAAAAATACACAAACTACCTACGACACCATTATTGTTGGTGCAGGAGTTGGTGGATTATCCGCAGCCATATGCCTTGCCAGAGCAGGACAAAAAGTTTTGGTACTAGAGCAACACGATGTTCCTGGAGGTTGGTGCCATAGTTTTTATCTCAATGGCTATAGGTTTACACCAGGCGTACATTATGTTGGTTTATTGGAACAAGGACAATCTACAAGTGAACTTTATGAAGGGTTGGGAATTGCCAACGATATTGCTTTTTACAGAATGAATCCCAAAGGATTTGAACATTGCTGGATAGCAAACGAACGCTTCGATTATCCTGCAAATTTTGAAGATTTTAAAACCGCATTAATCGAACGTTTTCCTCATGAGAAAAAAGGGATTATCAAATATTTGACCTTAGTTAAAAACGTTGGACGGCAGTTACAGCTCATTCCAAAAGTAAGAGGACTTTGGCAACAAATAACTATTCCTTTTCGAACCAAACACATGGGTAAATATGCACCATTTAGCTTAAAACGTGTAATCAATTGGCATGTAAAAGATCCCTTGTTGCAGAGTATTCTAAATGTTCAGTTTGGTGATCATGGATTACCACCTTCCCAGGCCAGTTTTGTAATGCATGCTGCCATTATGGATCATTATTCTTCTGGTGGATTTTACCCCATGGGAGGAGGTGGTGCTATTGTAAAAGCCATGACCAATAAGATCAAAGAGTTCGATGGAAAAGTACAAACGAGTACATCTGTAAAGCGGGTTTTAATAGAAGGCGATAAAAAGAAAAAAGCGGTTGGAGTAGAACTAGAATCTGGCGAACAAATTTTTGCAGATCGAGTGGTCTCTAATGCTGATCCTGGGATTACCTATTTCAACCTCATCGGAAAAGAAAATCTAAGTAATAAACTACTTAAAAAACTGAATAAAACCAAGTATTCCTGCACCTCAATAATGCTGTTTTTAACGGTTGATATGGATATAAAAAAAGCCGGTTTAGACTCAGGAAACATCTGGCTATTGTCCAATACGGATTACGATGCTATTTATGATGATATGCAAAACAAGGATATTCTGGAAGGCGAAGAATTTTCGGGCATGTTTATCAGTTGCACAACCTTGAAAGATCCTATAAGTTTTGATGGCAGATATCACACCTTGGAAGTCATCACCTATATTAATTACGACAGTTTTGCTGCTTTTAAAGATGAAAAAGAAGAACGATCGGAAGCTTACTTAGAATTTAAGGAACAAATTATTCAAAAGTTTTTAAGAAGTTTGGAAAAAGTGGTTCCAGGAATTACAGCAAGTATTGTGCATAAAGAATTGGGCACACCAATAACCAATGAATTTTACATTAATTCCACAGACGGCAATGTTTACGGGACCGAAAAAAGTCTGAGACATATTGGGCCTTTTGCTTATAAAATGAAAAGCGAAATAGAAAATTTCTATTTGTGTGGTGCGAGTACGGTATCGCATGGAGTCGCTGGCGCAAGTTATTCTGGAGCACAAACTGCTGCTGCCATTTTAGGATGCAGACAGGACGATTTAATTAAACCAGACGAGAATCAACATTTACGCATTTTTGATGCTGAAGATGATACCAATTATCCGGATTGGATGCAAAAGAAAATCGAACTTAAAAAAGCCAAACTCGCTTCTAAGGATGTTTTTGCTGAGGCGGATAAATAACACTTTCATAAATAAATTTTGCAAATTTTATACCATGAAAAAAACCATTCTTGTTTTTGGATTGTTAGTTTTAGCACTTTTACTATTATTTCAATTTAGTAAATACACCATAATAAGTGGAAATATGCAAATTGAATATATGATGTCCATAATTGCCATTGCATTCCTAGGCATTGGGCTATTCATAAATAAAACAACTCAGAAAAAATATCCTGTTTCTAATCAGAAAATCGACTTAAAAAAAGTCGAAGAATTAGGCTTAAGTAAACGTGAATATGAAGTACTAAAGGAAGTTTCACTTGGATTATCAAATCATGAGATCGCTGAAAAATTATACGTATCAGAAAGTACCATAAAAACCCATGTTTCGAATCTTTTAGTAAAGCTAAATGCGAAGCGACGCACGCAAGCCATTCAAATTTCAAAAAGTCTAAATATCATTTAATTTATTAGCTTTACAACTAAAGTATGAGTGGATTGGTACTTTAGTATGAGTGTTTTTCCCTGCCTTCTTTCTACTTTTGACCAATGAATCAAAGCATAAATTAAAATGAAGAACACAGTAATTAAATACGGCCTCTATGCATTATTAAGTGGGTTTGTACTATTTGGATTACCATTTCTATTTGGAATGGGAGTTAACTTTGAATACGGAGAGCTTATAGGTTACACCTCTATGGTGCTCTCTTTGTTATTTGTCCATTTCGGAATTAAACACTATCGTGATAAAGTAAATGATGGCAAGGTGTCTTTAGGAAAGGCTATCGGAATTGGCATGTTAATCGCTTTATTTTCAGCCATTGGAGTAGCTGTTTTTGATTATACATATACAACTCAAATAAATCCCGATTTTGCAAAGGAGTACCTCGCATATTCCTTAAATAAAATGGAAGCGAATTTATCACCAGAAGAATTTAAAAGTGAAAGTGCCAACTTAATTCAACAGATGAAAGATTATGGCAGTCCTAGTCTTATGGCATTTATGATGTTTACAACAGTTATGATTTTAGGATTTATCATATCTTTAATCTCAGGCTTAATTTTACAACGAAAAAACTAATATAACAATGACATCAGAAGCAACAACACCAGAGGACTATATTGCACAACTTCCCGAAGAGAGAAAGGCACCAATAATCAAATTAAATGATCTCATTAAAAAACACATGCCTAAAGGTCTAGAAGCTGGAATGGGTTACGGAATGCTAGCTTACTATGTTCCTAAATCCATTTATCCAGATGGTTATCATTGTAAACCGTTTCCACCTTTGCCTTTTATAAATCTAGCATCTCAAAAAAACTTTATCGCCCTTTATCATTCTGGTATGTACGCAAAAAAAGAATTGCACGATTGGTTTGTTGCCGAATACCCAAAGCACTGTAAATACAAGTTAGACATGGGGAAAAGTTGTGTGCGATTTAAAAAAATGGATGATATTCCTTATGATTTAATCAAAGAATTAATGGGAAAAATGTCCGTGGAAGAGTGGATTGACATTTATGAAAATGCTATTAAGAAATAATAGAAACACAATTTGAAAAAGCTTTAATAAGAACAACTCTACAGTTGAATTTAAGATTGTCCACTTGAGGGGACTTTAGGGGTGTTATTTCTTAAATTTCAGTTAATTGGATTAGAAAATAAATACCGCAAAATTAAATGAACAGATTCCCTTTTTCAAGGGAACAAAAATAAAATTTTAATGAAAAAAAGAGTCACAGGAATTGGTGGGTTATTCTTTAAAACCAAAGACCCAAAAGCAGCAAAAGATTGGTATAAAAAACATTTAGGATTTAATACGGACAATTATGGTTGCACCTTTTGGTGGAAAGACAAAGAAGGAAACGATTCCTCTACCCAATGGAGTCCGTTTGCCGGAGAGACCAAATATTTCGAGCCTTCTAAAAAAGACTTTATGTTTAACTATAGAGTTGAAAACCTCAAGGAATTGCTGGCAACCTTGAAAGAAGAAGGTGTAACCATTGTAGGAGATATGGAAGAATACGATTATGGTAAATTTGGTTGGATACTTGATAACGATGGTAATAAGATAGAACTTTGGGAACCTATAGATAGTGCTTTTCAATAAAATTGATGGTTAGACCTCTTATTATGTCTTGAAGCTTAAGCTAAATTTTTCTATTTTCAAAGGTGATTAACAGATGTTTTATTCTAATTATTATTGTTTAGGTGATACAATTATATTGTTTCGATAAGGTGTTGATTCGTAAAAATTTACAATAAAACTAAATAAGCTGGTTAACAATATTTTACTAACTTTATAGTCTAACCAAAAACTAATAAAATGTCAGATGATACTAAAGATTTAGGCGACGATCTTAACGATATGTTAGACGATGCCAAGGATAGCGCAAGAAAGGCTGGTGATAAAATTAGCCAAAAAGCAAATGAATTTTCAGACGATGCTAAAGACTTTAGTCGTGATGCTAAAAAAGCGGCTGATGATTTTAGCAACGACGCCAAAGAAGTATTCAGTGATGGTAAAAACGTAGCCATCATTGCTCACATTACTATTATTGGATGGATTATTGCTCTTGTAATGAATAGCAGTAACAAAACCGAGTTTGGTTCTTTTTATATAAGACAGATGCTTGGACTCTGTCTTATTGGTATAGCTTTAGGCTGGATTCCTATTATAGGTTTTATTGTGGGTCTGGTATTAATCGTAGCTTGGATTATGAGCTTAATTGCTGCACTTGGTGGCGAGATGAAACCAACTTTTTTACTTGGCAAACAGTTCCAAGACTGGTTCAAAGCTTTATAAACATATCAAAACCCAAAATTAATTTTTTGGGTTTTTTATTGATTTTGATGTTTTATTTATCATCATTATTATCCATAAACTTACGTTCCAATTCTGCCTGAAATTCTTCCATTACAGGCCTAACCGTACTTTCTGGTAAGTCCGCAATTTTAATATACATTAAACCATCAACCGCATTATTAAATAACGGATCCACGTTAAATGCTACGAGTTTAGCATTTTGTTTAATATACTTTTTAAGCAAAACAGGCAGTCGTAATGCGCCTGGTTCTACCTCATCAATTATCTTGTCAAATTTGTTTAAATCAGCTTCAGTTTCATCAAAGACAAATTCTTTATCGGCATCTTTAAGTTTTACCTTGAATTCCTTTTTTGGATGTACATATTGCGCCACATAAGGATCATAATAATGGGATTTCATAAACTCAATCATCAAACTTTTAGAAAAGTTAGAAAACTGATTGCTTATACTGACGCCTCCAATTAAATATTTGTGTTCTGGATAACGCAAAGTGGTGTGCACAATACCTTTCCAAAGTAGAAATAAAGGCATTGGTTTTTGTTGGTATTCCTTTATGATAAACGCACGGCCCATTTCTATGGATTGGCTCATCATTTTATGTAATTCAGGCTCAAAACGAAACAAATCCTGTAAATAAAATCCATTGATACCAAAACGTTCAAAAATTTGCGAACCTATACCCATCCTATAAGCGCCTGCAATGACATTTTTTTCATTATCCCATAAAAACATATGATGGTAATACGTATCAAATTTATCCAAATCAATAGCTTCATTCGTCCCTTCTCCTACTTCCCTAAAAGTGATTTCCCTAAGTCTTCCTATTTCCCTCAAGATATTTGGAATGTGTTTTGGTGGTGCTAAAAACACTTCGTAATTTTTACTTTCCAAAAGCCTGAAGTCACTTACCCTAAGCTTGTCCAACTCAGCAATCATAATTTTTGGCGCTATTGGCGTCACAATGCGTTTAGGCATTTTTGCCACTTTTAATTGGGATTGAATATTATCTAAAATCTTAGGTTTGTCTTCAAAAGTGTTAGACAACATATAGGTTTTTCGTCTCAAAAATTCTGAAAACTCTTTAAGACTTGGATGTTCATTTTGGTCTTTTAAAGAAATGGCCTTACCTACTCTCACTTTAATCACACGTCGCTTTTGTGTCAATAATTCTGAAGGCAGTTTTGCCGTTCTCAATGTATCGTTGACTTTGGAAAGTCTATAAAATAAGCGACTATTTTTAGCATGAAAATAAATAGGCACAACAGGCACTTCAGCTTTCTGAATCAATTTCATTGCGGCTGCTTCCCACTCTTTGTCAACCATCAATTTTCCATCTCTATAAGTAGAAACCTCTCCTGCCGGAAATACACCTAAGGGATGCCCTTCCCTTAAATGCATAATGGCATTCTTAAAACCCGTAATATTACTTTTAACATCCTTTCGTTCTTCAAAAGGGTTTACGGGCATGATATAGGGTTTTATAGGTTCAATACGATGCAATAAAAAATTAGCGATAATCTTAAAATCACTACGTTGTTCTAACATTAATTTCAACAATAGCACACCATCAATTCCACCAAGCGGATGATTTGAAATAGTGATGTAAGGCCCTTCTTTAGGCAGACGTTTCATGTCTTCTTCTGGAATTTCGAACTTAATCTGAAAATCATCCAAAATGGTATCTAAGAATTCTGGGCCAGGAAGATGTTTCCTTTTTTGGTACATTTTGTTTAAGGTCGTTATCTTAAGCACTTTCATTAATGTCCAGCCAAAAAAAGTACCCAAAAAGCCATACTTATCAGCATTAATTGCCTTCGCGACTTCTTTTGCGGTTACCAAACCAGTTTCAGACGATTTACCCATAAAACAAATGTAGTAAAGTTTATTTAGTTACAATTTGTACCGTTCCCTGTGTTAATTGCTTCAATAATAAGCTTTTATCTTTTTCAAGCTCTTGTATAGCACTATCATTATAATGTCTAATAGTGTATAAACTGACATTTTCATGACAGGTCACCTTGAATTTTGCTTTTAAATGTTGCAGTAATTTTTCTAAATTATCATATAAATTATCGATGCACACAGAAAAACTAATCGCTGAATTTTGAATGACATCCACCTTCATTTTATACAAGTGCAACAAGCTAAAAATATCACTGATATTTTCTTCCATAATGTATGAAAAATCTAATGATGACAACGAAATTAAAATCTGATTTTTCTTAACAATAAAACAAGGGATTTCTGGCTCCAAGGCTTTTCCTTTGCTTACACGAGTACCTGCTTCTTCTGGATTCAAAAACGATTTCACATATAAAGGGATTTCCTTTCTTTGTAAGGGTTGAAGCGTTTTAGGATGAATGACGGAAGCACCATAAAATGCTAACTCAATAGCTTCTCTGTAAGAAATTTGATGTAATAACTGAGCATTTTCAAAGTAACGTGGATCTGCATTTAAAACCCCTGGAACATCTTTCCAAATCGTTACGCTATTGGCATTTAAACAATAGGCAAAAATTGCCGCTGTATAATCACTACCTTCCCTGCCCAATGTTGTGGTAAAATTATTGGCATCACTTCCTAAAAATCCCTGTGTAATATTCAAGATATTGGTATCTAAATTAGCAGAAATATTCGCTTGCGTTGCTTCCCAATTTACATTAGAATTTCTGTAATAATTATCTGTTTTTATAAACTCCCTAACATCGACCCACTTATTTTTCAAACCAATTTCATTGAGATAATGGCTGATTATGGTGGTGGAGATTAATTCTCCAAAACCAATAGTCTGATCATAGACATAGTTATAATCTGGAGATTTGTTGCTTTTAAAAAAGGCGTTCAATTCATCAAAAAGTGTTTTTATATCCGCAAAAACTTGATGCCTTTTATGTTCAAACAATTCGACTAAAATAGCGTTATGGTATTTAATGACTTCGTGAATAGCACTTGGTAATTCTTCCTTGTTTTCAAAATAATTTTTGATAACCAATTCCATTCTGTTCGTTGTTTTTCCCATGGCGGAAATCACAACCAATGTGTTATCGTAACCTGTAGATTGCAAAACTTTTGCTAAGTTTTTCACACCATTTGCATCTTTTACCGATGCGCCACCAAATTTATAAACGCGCATTATAATTGGTTTATATAATTAACAATTCCATTTTCATCCAATTGTACTACATTCCAGTCGCGCATCACATTTGCGCCTTTGCTTTCATAAAATTTTATCGCTGGTTCATTCCAATCCAAAACTTCCCAACTTACGCGTTTTACACCTAATGATTTGGCGTGTTTGATGACCGTATCCAGTAGCTCTGTTCCTAAGCCTTTACCTCGGTATTTTGCACTGACAATAAGATCTTCTAAATGTAAAACTTCGCCTTTCCAAGTGGAATATCTTGGATACACTAGAGCGATACCTTCAATGATGCTATCTACTTCTAAAACAAAACAGGTGAATTTTGGCTTGCTGCCAAAACCATCATTTTCTAAATCAGAAACGCTTATTTCTACGGCATCAGATTCTTTTTCGAAGGTTGCCAGTTCTTGAATGAGTTCTAAAACCCTTGGCATATCTAGTTTGTTGGCTAATCTTGGTTGGTTCATTGGTTATTTAAATAGAATATTCAAATATAACCTAACTCCATTGACCTAACAATTAATTTACGCTACGAAAACGTTATAGTTTGTTAAAAAATACGATATTTGTATGCTACTAATCAATAAAATACTTCATGTCCAAAAGAAATCAGACCTTAGGGGAATTTATAATTGAAAATCAAACCTCGTTTAAATATTCCTCTGGAGAACTTTCCAGACTCATCAATTCCATTCGTTTAGCTGCAAAAGTCGTCAATCACGAAGTCAACAAAGCTGGCTTAGTGGATATTATTGGTGCTGCAGGAGATACTAATATTCAAGGTGAAGATCAGCAAAAATTGGATGTTTATGCCAACGAGAAATTCATCCAAACCATGACCAAGAGAAATATTGTTTGTGGTATAGCAAGTGAAGAGGAAGATGATTTTGTGGCTATTAATAGTCAAGATGAAAATCATCAGAATAAATATGTAGTTTTAATTGACCCATTGGATGGCTCATCTAACATTGATGTAAATGTATCTGTAGGAACCATTTTTTCAATTTACAGACGTGTGACTCCTGTAGGTACACCTGTAACACTTGAAGATTTTTTACAGAAAGGAAGTCAACAAGTTGCCGCTGGTTATGTGGTTTATGGCACTTCAACGATGTTGGTTTATACCACAGGAGATGGTGTTAATGGCTTTACTTTAAATCCAGCAATCGGTACGTTCTATTTATCGCATCCGAATATGCAATTCCCAGAAAATGGCAACATCTATTCGGTTAATGAAGGTAATTATATTCACTTTCCCGTAGGCATTAAAAAATATATTAAATATTGCCAAGAAGAGGAAGGCGACAGACCTTATACATCGCGATATATTGGATCCTTAGTTTCGGATTTTCATAGAAACATGATTAAAGGCGGTATTTATATGTATCCTAAAAGTTCTAAGAATTCCAATGGAAAACTGCGTTTGTTGTACGAATGTAATCCTATGGCTTTTTTGGCTGAGCAAGCCAATGGTAAAGCCAGTGATGGATACACCAGAATAATGGATATAGTGCCTACCGAATTGCACGAACGCGCACCTTTCATTTGCGGCAGTAAAAAGATGGTGGAAAAGGCGGAAGAGTTTATGCGTGATAATAAAGGTTAAAAACAGGCTCATTACTAATAAAAAAAGCAACCTAAATAGGTTGCTTTTTCCGTTTTATTTAAGTGCAGTAAACTACTTATTCATATTTTTCATTTCTTCAATAAATGTATCGGCATCTACTTTATCATAGGCCAGTGCTAAGGCTTTATCTGCAATATATTTTACGTTTTGAGAGTGGAATCCTAAGCCAACACAAAGTTTTTCCAATAACCAATGCTGATTTGGTCCTTCAATATCATCTGCCCAAACCATACGAGCTAAGTCGTACAAACGCTCTAAGCGATTATCATAAGAATGTGGAGCATTAACGGGATGCTTATTGTAATTCTTTAATATTTCTTTGAAATCGTGATCTGAAATATCCAAGCGTGTTGCTAAACGTTCTAAAAACGCTTTTTCATTATCGGTAATTACACCATCACTCATAGCAACTCTAACTATGGACGCAAAATGATCTTCATTACGTCTTTTGAATCCGCTATCAAATAAATTTGAAAATGACATATATGTTTTTGTTTTTAATCTCTGATTATTAATTCTGAACAAATATAAATCCTTTCATAGAATTTATCCGTATGCAACGCTTCAAAAATTTTATTCATTTGATTTTTTTTAAATATTCAAATGAATAAAATCATGTACTTTTGCACCTTCAAATAAAGAAACTTGAGTAAAGTATCTATTGCCCAAACTTTCGCACAGACTTTGCAGTTGCAAAATCTGCACACTGCTATTGCCCAAAATGAACCTTTCGACTCCGCTCAAGGCAAGAAAACACATCTCAAAGGTCTGGTTGGATCTTCCTTCTCTATTGTAGTTTCTGAGGCTTTTAAGACAGCAGACAAACCATTTTTAGTTGTTTTTGATGATAAAGAGGAAGCCGCTTTTTATCTTAATGATCTTGAGCAACTCATCAATGATAAAGATGTGTTGTTCTATCCAGGAAGTTACAGAAGACCTTACCAAATTGAGGAAACCAACAATGCCAACGTACTTTTACGTGCCGAAGTTTTAAATCGTATTAATTCGCGCAAGAAACCGTGTATTATCGTGACTTATCCTGAGGCTCTTTTTGAAAAAGTAGTCACGAAGAAGGAACTCGAAAAGAATACCTTAAAGATTTCTGTTGGAAATGAGCTGAGTATCGATTTTGTAAACGAAGTGTTGTTTGAATACAAATTTAAACGCGTCGATTTCGTCACAGAACCTGGCGATTTCTCAGTTAGAGGTGGTATAGTAGATGTGTTTTCTTTTTCGCATGATGAACCTTATCGCATCGAGTTTTTTGGAGACGAAGTCGATAGCATCAGAACCTTTGATGTAGAAACACAACTCTCAACAGAACGGATTAAAAAAGTCAGCATTATACCAAATGTGGCTAATAAACTAATTGCCGAACAGCGTGAAAGTTTTTTAAAATACATCTCGAACAAAACGGTTATTTTTTCTAAGAATGCATCGCTCGTATTCTCAAGAATTGATGATTTTTATGGTAAGGCTGAAGACGCTTTCAAAAATTTATCGAGCGAAGTTAAACACGCATCACCAGAAGAATTATTCTGTAATTCAGAAGTATTGAAACGAGAGTTTTTAGAGTATCCTCTAGTAGAATTTGGGAATGAGGCTTATTTTGCAAAACAACTTATTGCTTTTTACACCAAGCCACAACCAGCATTCAACAAACAATTCAACTTGCTTATTGAAAATTTGAATGCAAACCACGCTAACGGAATTACCAATTACATCGCCTGTGTAAGCGAACAGCAAGCCAAACGTTTTCATGATATTTTTGACGATGCTGAGCAAGAAGAAATTCATTATAAAACAGTTGTACTTTCGTTATATCAAGGCTTTATAGATAAAGATCACAACATCGCGGTTTATACCGACCATCAGATTTTTGATCGTTATCATAAGTTCCACCTTAAAAATGGTTATGCGAAAAAGCAAGCCATTACGCTAAAAGAATTGACAAATCTTGAAATTGGAGATTACGTCACGCATATTGATCATGGTATTGGAAAGTTTGGTGGACTTCAAAAAATAGATGTTGAAGGTAAAAAACAAGAGGCGATAAAATTGGTCTATGGCGAACGTGATATTTTGTACCTCAGCATTCACTCCTTACATAAAATCACCAAGTTTAACGGCAAGGATGGCAAACCACCAACAGTTTACAAACTGGGAAGCAAAGCTTGGAAAACCCTAAAGCAAAAAACAAAGTCTAAAGTTAAAGAAATCGCTTTCAACCTTATAAAACTTTATGCAAAGCGAAAACTTAAAAAAGGCTTTCAATATGCGCCAGATAGCCATATGCAATTGGAGCTCGAAGCCTCTTTTATCTATGAGGATACACCAGACCAAATCACTTCCACGGCAGATATCAAAGCAGATATGGAAAGTGAGCGCCCAATGGATCGATTGATATGTGGAGATGTAGGTTTTGGGAAAACCGAAGTTGCTATAAGAGCCGCTTTTAAAGCGGTTGATAATGGCAAGCAAGTGGCCGTTTTGGTACCAACAACGATTTTAGCCTATCAGCATTATAGAACATTCACGGAACGATTGAAGGATTTTCCGGTAACTGTAGATTATGTCAACCGATTTAGAACAGCCAAGGAAAAACGGGAAACGTTGGAAGGATTAGAAAAAGGAAGTGTCGATATTATTATTGGCACGCATCAACTCGCCAACAAAAACGTAAAGTTTAAAGATTTAGGGTTGCTAATTGTTGACGAAGAACAAAAATTTGGTGTTGCCGTAAAAGAGAAGTTGAAAACCATAAAGGAAAATGTTGATGTTTTAACGCTAACAGCAACTCCAATTCCAAGAACCCTTCAGTTTAGTTTAATGGCTGCACGGGATTTATCTGTGATTACCACGCCTCCACCCAACAGATATCCGATTGAAAGTCATGTGATTCGTTTTGGAGAAGAAACCATAAGGGATGCTGTGAGTTATGAAATTCAACGTGGAGGCCAAGTCTTTTTTATCCATAATCGTATTGAAAATATCAAAGAAGTGGCTGGTATGATCCAGCGCTTGGTTCCAGATGCTAAAATTGGCATTGGTCATGGCCAACTCGATGGCAAAAAACTAGAAAATTTAATGCTCGCTTTTATGAATGGCGAATTTGATGTTTTGGTAAGTACAACGATTGTGGAAAGTGGATTGGATGTACCCAATGCGAATACTATTTTTATCAATAATGCCAATAATTTTGGATTGAGCGATTTGCACCAAATGCGTGGCCGTGTTGGTCGTAGCAATAAAAAAGCCTTTTGTTATTTTATTACGCCAGAGTATTCTGCCATGACGACAGATGCCCGAAAACGTATTTCGGCATTGGAACAATTTACAGAGCTCGGCAGCGGATTTAATATTGCCATGAAAGATTTAGAAATTCGTGGTGCAGGAGATTTATTGGGCGGCGAACAAAGTGGGTTTATTAATGATATCGGCTTTGATACTTATCAGAAAATTTTAAATGAAGCAATAGATGAATTGAAGGAAACTGAATTTTCAGATTTATACAAAGATGATGGCAAGCCGAAAAAATACGTCAAAGATATTACCATCGATACCGATTTTGAACTGTTATTCCCAGACGATTATATCAATAACATTACAGAACGTCTTAACCTTTATACTAAATTAAACGAAATTAAAACTGAAGAAGAACTTGCTAAGTTTGAAACTGAAATCATTGACCGTTTTGGCGAATTACCAACACAGGTTTCCGATTTACTGGATAGCGTTCGCCTTAAATGGATCGCCACAAAAATGGGCATTGAAAAACTGATTATGAAACACGGCAAAATGATTGGTTATTTTGTTCAAGATCAACAAAGCGGATTTTATCAAAGTGATGCGTTTACCAAAGTGTTACAATTTGTACAAATGAATGCTGGAAAATGCAAAATGAAAGAGAAACAAACCCGAAAAGGCTTGCGGTTATTACTTACGTTTGAGCATATTAAATCCACCAAACAAGCGCTTGCTGAATTATCTAAGATAAATGAATGAAAAAAGTCATTTAAATCATCTCTTGTTGCTCGTTGTAGCAACCTTATTTATTAGTACCTCTGGTGTTTTAGGAAAATTTATAGACATGCCAACACCAATCATCATTTGGTGGCGATCAGCTTTAGCTGCAATTTTCCTATTAATTTTCTGTCTTTACAAAGGCATTAATCTCAAAATAATAAGCGGTAAAGATCGTTGGACGTTTTTCATTGCCGCTGTATTTATGGGAGGCCATTGGATCACCTATTTCTACGCCTTAAAATTAGCTAACGTAGCTATTGGTATGCTTTCCGTTTTTACATTTCCTGTTATTATTGCGCTTTTAGAACCTTTGTTTTCTAAAACAAAATTTGATCCTATGCACATTGTTTTAGGACTCATGGTGCTTGTTGGCATTTATATTTTAGCTCCTGATTTTGATTTAAAAAGCGGCCAATTACAAGGGCTTTTGTTCGGCGTACTTTCAGCAGTGCTTTATTCGGTAAGAATATTAATTCTTAAAGGACATGTGGCAAATTATAATGGTACGATGCTTATGTTCTACCAAGTGGCAATCCTTAGCATAATCTTAGCACCTCTTTTATATTTTATGGATACGTCTAACATTACGACACAGTATCCTTATATTATTTTACTAGCTTTAATAACTACAGCCATTGGACATACTATGTTTGTAAATAGCTTAAAATACTTTAAAGCCAGTACGGCTGGAATTATTGGAAGCACACAACCTGTATTCGGAATTATAATGGCATTTTTTTTCTTGAATGAAATACCAACAATACATACCTTTGTTGGTGGTGCTTTAATATTAGGAACGGTTGTAATTGAAAGTATCCGATCCAATAAAATGAAATAGTTCAAAATGGCTTAATTATTGACGTTATTCAATATAAAAAACATCCTGTAACATGAAGAAAATAATTTTCCTCTTATTTGTATTTCCACTTGTTTCTTTCGCCCAAAGCGTAAAAGGAACATTTTCGCCTGCAGAAGATTACACTTATGCATTTTTGTATAGAGCAACTCCTGAAAGTGCCACTTATGTGAATAAAGGACAGTTGGATAGTCTTGGGAATTTTGAAATTCAATTAGACTCTTCTGTGACAGCTGGTATCTATAAAATTGTTTACGCGATTCCACCTGAAGAAAATAATTTCGACTTCATCTACGATGGAGAAGAAACAGTTGCTTTTAATTTCAGTCAAGAAAATGGCGTCAATTTCACGGAATCGGACGAGAATAAACTCTGGAATTCGTACCTAAAAAGTATGGATATGGTGAACCAAACCATAAGCAATTATTATACGCAAGACAATGCTGACCAAAAAGGCTTTGAAGCTATATTCAAAACTTTAAAAGATACACAAACAGGTTATGAAGAATTGGCTGAAGGCAAATTAGTTTCTAACTTTATTAAAGCCAATAAACCTTATATTCCTTCAGAGTATGAAGCTCTTTCAACGTATTCAAAACATCTCAAAGCACACTATTTAAGTGAGGTTGACTTTAGTGATTACCTGCTACAAAGCTCATCGTTTTTGATAGATCGTGTGACCGCTTATGTTTTCAATATGGTTGAAAACCCATCCAATACAACCTATAAATCACATGTAGATGATGTTGCTAATGCGATTAGTGAGGACGACTCTATCATAAAAACCAGTTTATTGCAATTGCTTTGGCAACGTTTTGTAGCCTTAGAAAACCATGAAATGGCCAATTATATTACTGATAACTATTTATTGGAACTAGCGAACAAAACCAAAAACTTGGTGTTACGTGATATGGTAATTTCTTTTAAAAATACGTCGATTGGATCTAAAGCACCAAATTTTGACATCACTTTAAATGACGAAAAAACGAGCTTACAACAATTAGAAGGTGCTGAGAATTACTTACTTATTTTTTGGAGTAGTAACTGCAGTCATTGTTTAGAAGAATTGCCAAAAGTGAGAGACATGGTTGCCGACAAACCAAATTTAAAAGTCGTTGCTTTTGGATTAGAGGAGGATGACGATAATTGGAAAAAAGAAATTAAAAACTATCCCAGTTTTATTCATAAGATTGGTTTAAATAAATGGGATAACCCAACGGTGAAAACCTATGGCATTTCAGCTACGCCAATGTATTTTCTTTTGGATGCTTCCAAAATTATTATTGCAAAGCCTTATGATTTTGAGGATTTGGAGGTTATTTTGAAGGGTTTGTAATTCTTTAATTTTGCCAATTATTATAAAATTAAAAACCAGCAAAATTCTCTTTTGCTGGTTTTTATTTATTTAGAATACAGTACTTAATCCAAGTGCGGAATACGTAGCACCTGTCCTGGATAGATTTTATCAGGATCAGAAAGCATTGGTTTATTGGCTTCAAAAATTTCAGGATACTTCATGGCGTTTCCATAATATTTCTTTGCTATTTTACCTAAAGTGTCGCCACTTACAACGGTATGAAACTGTGCTTCTGGCTCAGGGTTCTCAACCGTCATTTGGTCATCTACTGTCGCGATGCCTGCTGTATTACCTACCACTAATACCACTTTTTCTTTAGTGGCTTGGTCTTGTGCCTTACCAGAAATTTTAGCTATATCGTCATCGACCAATACGGAAAGGTCTTCAACATGTAATTGTAAATCGTTAATTATATTTACTAAATTCATGGCAGCCATTTTTTCGGCTCTTAATTCTTCGGTTGCTGCTTTTTCATCGGCTACTTTTGCTTTGGCTCTAGCTTCCGCTGCTTCTTCTTCAGTTGTTTTTCCTATGCCGAATACTTTAGCTCCGGCGTTTTTAATAAATGAAATTAATCCCATAATATATTTATTTTAAATTTTAAAAATTACCGCTCTTGTAAAGTTGATGAAAATCTTTTGCAATTCCAATTTTTATAAGCTATAGAATTTATAATAGCTTCGTTTCGGGTAAAATAATTCTATTTTTTAAAACACGTCAAATACATATACTCGTGGTATTTACTAAAAAATGACTTTTAAATTTCCAAAGCACGCTCCGAAGTATTAAACCTTAGATTCCGCTGAAAAAGCGGGATTAGTTCAACTTACTATTTTTAGTGTGTCCCGCGAACTTCTCAAAATAGAGTTTCACTAATAAAAAACGCCCAGTAAAACAAGTGTTTTATCTGAGCGTTTTGAAACTAAATAACCAACCAAAATTTAGTTTCATGTGTATCAACTATATTGACTTTTAATGGTCACATGGAACATCCAAATTTAAATCTATCGTATGATTCAAGTTTATTCTTGAATGTTTCTTTTATTTTCTCTAGTATTTTCTACTTTCTTTGTTTTTTGCTTACGCTTTTTAGGTTCTTCAGACTGTTTAGCTGATTGACCATCTGTATTTGCATTTCTGTAATACTGAATGTATCCTCTACCTTTAAATTCATAAACCGTGCCAGAATTTGCGTGTAACAACTCTAAAGTACTATCATTAATAACGCTGAGTTCAAAGAATTCATTGTCGAAGAAATCATAATCTAATGTTAATGTTTTTAGATACATATTTCCTGAAACATCGCCTACGCCATAACTACCTGTGAAATCCCAATAGATGTTATTGGTATTGTATATATTTTCATCTTGAGAACTTCTAAAGGTATCGTCATTCCCTCCAGATAAAAACTGAATATAATTCTCGTTATCAAAATCATTTAAGGCACCAAAATTACTAGTATATGTTTTTTCCCAAGCTTCATATTCTTGTAAGAAATAATGAATATTATCATAGAAAATAAAGTCATAATCAAAGTTGGAACGCTGGTAACCTTCCAAAAAATAAGACGTGTCATTAAAAGGATTATATAATTCAATCGTATTATTATCTACTTGATAAACATCAAAACTATCAAAACCATCAATAATGTGATCGACATCCAATATCATATCATAAGCATCATAATTTCCAATTTCTACACCATAACCATTACCTTGACTTCCAAAACCAACCAGATTATTGTTGGCATACATACGACCATTATCGAATGACACGGTAAAGGCAATCTGTAAAAATGGAGTTTCACCATAACCTTGTGTCGAATTGATATCCACATACCATAGATCATAAGAATTCAATAACTGATTTAACGACATTGGTGGTTCGTCTACATAATGAGTTTCCTCTACATAACAAGACGTGAATAACGTTGCGATAAATGCAAATCCTAATAGTAATTTTAAATTTTTCATAATCTAACGGTTTAAAGCTTATTACTTAGTGCAGTTTCAAAACGTGTGCCAAAAAACATTTCCCATTTTTTTTCACTCGAAGCCGCAAAGAGCATTACACAAAGCTTTGCGACATGACGTAAAAAATAATTAGAGTAATTAGATTCGAACCTCATTGCGATTCGCTGTGCAAACTCTTTGTAATCTTTGTGTATCTCTGTAAATTAATTTTAAATTCCTGCTTTGCTACCGAAAACTTTCGCTATTGCGAATATTTTTTTATGCTATATAGAAAAACACACACTAATTTGCATTAGCCTTTCATTAAAACTTTCCTTATTTTTGAAATACAAAATTGATATAAAATCTATGAGTACTACCACAAAATACGCAGTCTTTGGAGCCGGAAGTTGGGCAACTGCCATCGTAAAAATGCTTTGCGAAAATTTGGACCAAGTGGGTTGGTATATGCGTAGTGTTTATACTAAAGAGCATCTTTTAAAAGAGCAACACAATCCTAGTTATTTAAGTTCGGTGGAGTTTCATACGGAACAATTAAAACTCAGCAATGATATCAACGAGATAGCGGATTGGGCAGATGTTCTCATTTTTGTGATTCCGTCGGCTTTTATACATGCTGAATTAGAAAAGCTAACCACAGACATTAGTAAAAAAACCATAGTTTCAGCGGTAAAAGGCATTATGCCAGAAACAGGAAAATTGGTTGGTGAGCATTTTCATGATGACTATAATGTCCCCTTTGAAAATATTGCCGTTATTGCTGGTCCGTGCCATGCTGAAGAAGTGGCTTTAGAACGTTTGTCTTACCTTACCATTGCTTGTGACGATATTAAGAAAGCACAAGCTATCGCAGATAATTTAGCCAGCGATTACATCAAAACCAAAACTAGCGATGACATCATTGGTATTGAATATGCTGTAATGTTAAAAAACATTTACGCCATTGCGGCCGGAATTGCTCATGGTTTGGGGTATGGCGATAATTTTCAGAGTGTATTGATGAGTAATGGTATCCGAGAAATGAAACGTTTTATCAAAAAGATGCACAAGATGAAACGTAACATTAATAACTCAGCTTATTTGGGCGATTTATTAGTCACTGGATATTCCGTTTTTTCACGTAACCGAATGTTCGGAAACATGATTGGAAAAGGCTACACCGTAAAATCTGCACAAATGGAAATGAACATGATTGCCGAAGGGTATTATGCCACAAAAAGTGCGCACGAACTGAATAAAAAGAACAAGAAGAAAACGCAACTTCCTATAATTAATGCGGTTTACGCCATTCTTTATGAAAATAAAAATCCGAAAAAGGTGTTTCAGAAGTTGGTGGATAAGTTGGATTAGAAGTGGAAAGTTTGAAGTTTGAAGCACGAAGTTGGAAGATTTCTCCCAATACCGAAAGCTTTCGGTAGCGAAGGCGTAAAGCGTGCGCACTAATCATTGAAAATCCTTTAAATCAATATCAACTTTTTTTTCTCCATGAATCTCTGTGAATTATTCGTGAATCTCTGCGTAATAGTTTTTAAGAAGCAAATTACTGTAATTGCGAATACGAAGAACGTGGAAATCTCATAACTAGCAACGGATTCAATTTTAACAGCTTGCCAATCGAACGTAAAAATGTGATTAGTTATGGAAGAAAATAAAAACTTTAGTCAATAAAGGACTTAATTGATTCTCGACACAGAGATTCCTGCCTTCGCAGGAATTGATTACTTCACCAAAACACCCTTCAACTGCATTAAAGGAATAGTCTGTAAAGCTTTGTCATTAATAGTATTTTTTCTAAACAAATACGATTTATCATACATCTGGTTGCCTTCAAAAAACGTAATCTTAAACTCGTTATTCAGTTCTAAAACCTTGTCTTGTAGGTATTCAATTTTGGCATAGCTACGTGCTGGTAATTTTGCAAGGGTATGTCGCATTGGTGGTGTCATTTTTTTGTCTGAATACCCTTGGGAAACAATAAGTATTGTTTCTAAATCCTTATCACTATTATTTATGATATAGGCGTTCCAGTCTTGGGTTTTGTATTCTAAATGTTCTTCTTTTACAACTGCAACGTGAACGTTTTTGACTTCTGGGATTTTTATGTCTTTTTTCATGTATTTATTTAAATTTCGATAATGAATCCCTTAAATATTAAATTTTATTATAGGATTCACTGCATTTTGTCATTTCGAGCTTGCCGAGAAATCTCAAATTGTACTATTAAGAAAATCGCAATTTGGATTCTTTAAATTAATCAAGAATTCTTTCTTCGTTCTGTTCCACTTTTTCAACTGTTTTTCCCTATCAATAGCTGATTCTACATTCGAGAAATGTTCACAATATATAAGATGTTTGCATTTATACTTATGAGAAAAAGATTTGGAATGCGCTTCTGGATTATTGTGGTAGAAAAGTCTGTCAGCTAAATTATTGGTAACACCTATATAAAGTACCGTTTTGTTTTTATTGGTTATATTATATACGTAATAATTATGTGCTGCATTAACTTTTGACAAAATATTTAAGTTCTATTAGATTTCTCGGCAAGCTCGAAATGACAAAAACCTCAATCCATCTCACACACAGATAACCTGGAATGATAAAATTCAAAAAGGGCACTTAATGAAATGTCCAGAATGACAAAAGCTTATAAAGCCGATTTAAACTGCTCCAAAAACCGTACATCATTCTCACTCAACAAACGGATATCACTAATCTGGTTCAATAGCATTGCAATACGATCAATTCCCATTCCGAAAGCAAAACCAGAATATTCCTTAGAATCAATGCCGCAGTTTTCCAAAACATTAGGATCTACCATTCCGCAACCCATAATCTCTAACCAACCGGTTCCTTTAGTGATTTTATAATCGGTTTCAGTTTCCAGTCCCCAATATACATCGACCTCAGCGCTTGGTTCCGTAAACGGGAAGTACGATGGACGCAATCTAATTTTGGATTTCCCGAACATTTCAGTAGTAAAATATTGAAGTGTTTGTTTTAAATCTGCAAAACTAACATCTTTATCAATGTAAAGACCTTCCACTTGATGGAAGAAACAGTGCGAACGTGCAGAAATCGCTTCATTTCTATACACACGACCTGGCGAAATAGTTCTGATAGGTGGTTTATTGTTTTCCATGTAACGCACTTGTACCGAACTGGTATGTGTACGTAATAAAATATCTGGATTGGTTTGAATAAAAAACGTATCCTGCATATCTCTTGCAGGATGGTATTCTGGCAAATTCAATGCTGTAAAGTTGTGCCAATCGTCCTCAATTTCAGGACCTTCACTTACGTTAAATCCAATACGCGAAAATATATCGATGATTTCATTTTTGACAATAGAAATAGGATGGCGTGCTCCAATGGCAATCGGTTCTCCTGGACGCGACAAATCGCCATAAATACCTTTGTCTTCTTCTTGACTTTCTAAAGCCTCTTTTAAGGTATTGACTTTAGCTTCTGCTGTATTTTTAAGCTCATTAATTATTTGCCCGAATTCTCGTTTTTGATCATTCGCAACGTTTTTTAATTCGCCATAAAACTCTTTCAACACCCCTTTTGAACCTAAGTATTTTATTCTAAAGGCTTCCACCTCTTCCTTGGATTCTGCTTTAAAAGCTTCTGCTTCTGCTATGAGTTCTTTTATCTTGTCTATCATGAAAACATCTATTGAATCGGCAAATTTAGTTTTTTTTTGTGAGTTATGGTAGCTGAGTGAAGTTGAAAACTAATCGATATATTCAGTCTCCACAAAATAGTTTACAATAGCCTCTTTCATCAACACGCTTTGCTCACCAGCTTTTAGATGTGGTAATTGTTCCAACACTTTATAATGCGGCCAACCTTCATCATCTACAAAATCGAATTCGTAAAACCCATAAGGTTCTAAAACTTTACAAATCGCAATGTGCATTAAATCTAATTTGTGGTCTTTTTTGAATTCACGATGAAATTGTCCGAGCTCTTGCACACCAATGAGGTATATTATAGAATCTAAATCTAATTTATCACCATCCGCAAATTGGTTAGAGAGTTTTTCTACCACCAAATCCCAGCGTTCTTTTAATTGTTCGTCTCTAGACATTTTTTAATTCAAGGTGTTGGGTTCAAAGTTCAAGATTGACATTAGTTTGCTTTTCATCATCATGTTCATCAACTTTAGTTTTATAAATTTAATGTTCAATAGTCACGATTTCAAATTAATTTTCAACTTCAAAATCGAATTACTTTTAAGTTTTCAAAGTTAAGAAACTAAAGCAGCTTCATTTACGTTATGATATAAAAATGACAAAATTCGTTTACTTTTGCCTAAACCACTAGTTGTATGAGTATTATTGATATTATTTTAGCTGCCTTGTTGTTATTTGGCTTTATTAGAGGCTTATTCAAAGGGCTGTTTGTCGAAGTAGCTTCACTTGTTGCTTTAGTTTTAGGTGTTTATGGTGCTATTCATTTTAGTTATTTTACTTCGGGTTTTTTGGAATCTAAAGTGGATTGGAACGAAAAAACCATCAACATCGTCGCTTTTGCCATCACTTTTGTTGTTATTGTTCTTGCTATTGGTTTAGCAGGAAAAGCATTGACTAAACTTGCCGATTTTGCGGCATTGGGTATCATAAATAAACTCGCAGGCGGTGTTTTTGGTGCACTTAAAATAGGATTGATTTTAAGTGTTATATTAATTGTTTTTCATAAAATGAACAATACCTTGCCTTTTATGGAAAAAGAAGATTTAGAAGAAAGCATGCTTTATAAGCCCGTAAAATCTTTAGCGCCTATGATTTTTCCAAATTTGATTAAGAGTGAAGATGAACCTTTGATTAGGGAGAAGGAGGCTTAAATAATATATTTTGTACAAAAGGCACTTTTTCAGAAAAAAACACAGCGTTTTGACGTCGCGGTCCCACAGCCAACGAAAAACCTTGCAAGTCAAAAAAAACTGAAATTTAATCTAAATGATAGATTTCCATAATATTCTTTAGATATTTTTCAAAGTCTATTTTTAAATCAATGAGTTTTCCGGTGTGTACATCGAATACCCAACCATGAACTTTTAATCCTCTAGCTCTAAAGGCTTTTTGTATAGCTGCTGTTTTTATTAAATTAACACATTGCTCTTTTACATTCAATTCAACCAGACGATCGTACTTTTTTTCTTCATCCTGAATCGCATTTAATTCATCTCGATGAATTCTATAGACATCCCTAATGTTGCGTAACCAGCCGTTCAACACACCTAAATCTGCAGATTGCATGGCTGCCTTTACACCTCCACATGCATAATGGCCACAAACGACTACATGATTCACTTGTAAATGCGATACCGCATATTCCACTACAGACATGGCATTTAAATCAATACCAGAAACCATATTAGCAATGTTACGATGTACAAAAACTTCTCCAGGTCCCATTCCCATTAATTCTTCAGCCGTTACTCTACTATCGGAACAACCGATAAATAACAACTCAGGGTTTTGTCCTTTTCCTAATTCTTCAAAATAATTGGCATCGACAGCTAATTTGTCTTTAATCCATTTATTGTTATTCTTAAAGACATTTTCTATATCCATAATAGACTAATTTACATCTTTCACGTTAGACCTAACCCATTGCAGACAGGTTTTAAAATCTTTAAAAATATGTTCATTAGGAATAAAGTCTGGAATGATATCAATTCGCTCCATCATGTAACGCGGTTGTTTTAAGAGCCCTACAAACAATACTTGTATATTATCCTTTTTCAATTCTTGAAGCATATCTTCCATGGCATAAAGACCTGATTGATCCATATACTGCATGCGTCCTAACCTTAGAATAACTATTTGTGCTGTTTTAGGAATTTGCAACGTTAAGGCTTGAAAATCGCTAGTAGAACCAAAGAATAAAGGCCCCTTAACATGTTTTATAAAAACTTCTTCTCTTAAATTTGAAGGAAAACCACCTTCATCTGCCCACGATTCTTCCTTTAATGATTTTACATCTGAGCGTTCTGCCGTTAAATCCCCTATTTTTTTCATGAACATCAATGAGGCAATAACCAATCCGATACCTACCGCATAAACTAAATTCCAGAATGTAGATAATACCAAAACAACCAGCATTATCAATACTTCTGAGCTCAGTTTAATCGGCCCGAAGCTAATGTCTTTTGGTAGTGAAGGAATCGCCTTTAACCCCTTATAATCCATCACTCCAATTCCTACCGTAATCAAAATTCCCGCTAATACTGCGGCAGGAATCTCAGATGCTACAGGGCCTAAAGCCAAAAGAATGACAAGCAATAAAACGCCTGCAATCATCCCTGACAATCTTGTTTTTCCACCAGAATTGATGTTAACAACCGTACGAATAGTTGCTCCTGCTCCAGGAATACCTCCGAATATCGCACCAATACTATTACCAATTCCTTGACCAACCAATTCCTTGTTAGGCTTGTGCTTGGTTTTGGTCATATTATCGGCAACCACACTAGTTAATAGTGAATCAATAGCACCTAATAATGCCAAAGTAATCGCTGTAAAAATATAAGGTGTTATAGATGCTAGACTGAAGCTTGTAAAAATTTCCATACGAGGTACTGGCAATCCTGTTGGGATTTCCTCAATAGGTCTATAATCCAATCCGAACCCGTAAGCTACACCAGAGACTACAATCAATGCCACCAAAGCACTTGGTATTTTAGTAGTGATGCGTTTAAAACCATAAACTATGAATATCGTCGATAGCGCTAAAATGAGCTCTAACCAATTGATGTTTTTTAAAGCTCTTGGCAATACTTTAATCGTCCCTAAAACACCCGAACTTGCGGACTTTGCCAACGTCTGGGATTCTTTTCCAATATCATCTTCGGTTGTGAGCTGGGCACGTCTAATAGTTTCTTCAAAATCTTCTAGTACGAGAATACCTTCTCCGGCTTCCTCCTTTAAAATATTCTCTAAAATTAATTCTTCTGCCTGTGGCTTAAACTGACTGACTAAATCAACATCTTCTTTAGGATAATAACCAACTGCAGGTAAAATTTGTGTGACCAAGATAATAACGCCAATGGCGGTCATAAAACCAGAAACAACGGGATAAGGAATATATCGAATATATTTACCTAAACCAATGGCTCCAAGTCCTATTTGTATAAAACCTGCCAATAAAAATACGGTTAATATTGCTGGAAGCGCTTTTTCTACACTACCATCATTTGCCGCAATTATACCAGCAATGACGACCATACTTACAGCGGTCATTGGTGCGGTTGGACCAGATATTTGTGTATTGGTACCACCAAATAATGCCGCAAAGAAACTTATGAATATAGCGCCATATAAACCCGCACTTGGTCCTAAACCTGAAGAAACACCGAAAGCCAGTGCTAAAGGTAATGCTACAATACCTGCTGTAATTCCACCAAAAGCATCGCCTTTAATATGTTTGAAAAAGTCCTTCATTTTGTATTTTCCCCTAAATTAAACTAATATTCTTAGATATTCAATTTGTCTCACTCAGAAATTTACAAATGCTATAATATTTATTTGGTCTCTTCCAGAAGTTTCAAAATACTGATTCATGTAGCCTAATTCCATTTTCAAATTATCTGAAAACTTATAGCCCAAACCACCATAAACTCTATTTCTGTCGAAGATGGAAGATTCTGTGTTTAAAAATATCTCGTTATAGGCAGAAAGATATAATGGATTTTTTGCGCCTTCCTTATACTGAAGTGGAATATTGATTCCCAAAAAATACCTAAATCGCATTTTAAAGTCATCTTCAACAAAACGCTGTTCAAAACGGTAGCGATGACTTAAACCAACTTTTCCAACCTTCTGTTTTGTCGTAAACTGTTGAAAAATTCTATGTTCGTTTATGGAAATTTTTTCGTCTGTATTACCAACAAAATTTTCAGATAAAATATAACCATAACCCAGCAACAGATTATTGTTGTTTTCTGTTAAGTTATAGCCAACACCTGTTCTTAAGAGCAACTGCTCTAAATCTCCAACAGCATTGTAATTTCTATACTGAACTTCGTTATGGATATTCCATTTAGAATTCAATTTTTTATTACCAATGTAAATTAACCAGTTTCCTAAATTACTATTTTGACCCACTGCAAAAAAAGGCAACACTAACGCAATGATTAGTGTTGCCATTTTACTTTTCTTTTTCATTTGAAATTTACCTATCAATTGGTTGTCTATTTATTAGTAAAATTCAACAGCACCTGTATTAACATTGTACATGGCGCCAACAATCTTAATTTCACCGTTTTTCTCCATTTCAGTTAAGATTGGACTTTCAGCATGAATTCTCTCCATTGTTAACTCTACGTTCTTTTTAGAGACTTCATCAACAAAACCCAAGTTTTTAGATGTTCTTAAGCTCTCGTCTTTAGGTTCTGTTACTGCATTTACTGCAGGTGTGATTTTTTCTATTAATTTGGTTAGATTACCCATTTCTGCATGATCGCATGCGCCTTTGACTGCTCCACAGCTTGTGTGACCTAGCACAACGATTAGTTTTGTTCCTGCCAATTTACAAGCAAACTCCATACTACCTAATATATCTTCATTCACAAAGTTTCCAGCAATTCTTACACTAAAAATATCGCCCAACCCTTGATCAAAAACCAATTCAGCAGACACTCTTGAATCTATACAACTCAAAATGGTTGCAAATGGGAACTGACCATCGCTTGTATCATTTACTTGTTCTAAAAGATTACGGTTGGCCTTCAAATTATCTTGAAATCTTTGGTTACCTTCTTTTAAAAATTGTAAGGACTTTTCTGGTGTCATTGTAGACTGCGTCTCTTTTGTATGTGCTTTCATCTTTATTTAGTTTTTTTGTTTATTATAGTTTTGTTTAATTATGCTCTAGAAACTAATAGCGAAACATTCAACTTGCTTACCACTTCCTTTAATGGTGTTTGTGTGGAGTTAGTTGTTTTATTCTTAGCTCTATCTACATATAATAAATTAATCTTGTTTTTTATAAGGTACGAAGAAAGCGTTGTCATAGCGCTATCATTTTGTTCAAAAACATATTCTACCAATTTTTCTCCATTGATGCTAGCATTATCGTCTCTCTCTTTTTGACTGTTTATAATTTTAAAAGATTTTAATGGTGCCGTTGTATGCGTTATTAAATCTTTAGAAAACTCATTGTCAAAAATGCTATTAGAACCATTTAATAGGCCTAAGCTCATTTTTTCATTTGGTACCAACGCGTTTTCGTTTGAAGAAATCATTATAACGCCGTTAAACTTTTTCAACACAAAGCGTGTAATGCTGTCTCCAATAAGTTGGAAAGGCGGTGAATCACGCTGACCTAAAACAATAATATCTGGTTTAGATGTTTTAATGTAATCACTAATTTCGTCCTTGATGTTTCCAAATGAAAAATTATAATCAATCGTCCTATTATACGTTTTAGAAACAGGGTTTACTAAAGCTTCTATCTCCTTTTTAGTGTTATTTTTTTCTTCATTTAAAATACGCATTGCAGATAATTGATTATCTGTATTGATGATGTCTATGTGCTCCTTTACATGAAATAATTCAATTTTTGCATTTATCATGTTAGCTAAACTCACACTGCTTTTTAAGGTTGTGCTTGCGCTTTTATTCAAATCTGAAAGTACAAGTATTTTATATTTAAAATTTTCCATAATTATCTAACTTAAGCTTATACTTGATTTTGGTCGTAATTGGAAAAACTCAATAAAACTTGGTGGATTTTCAACAATACCTCTTTTTGAAATTAACTTGATATCAATGTTTCTCTCTTTGGCCTTGAAGGCAAAATCTTCGAGAATTTCAACAATATCATAATCCAGATATCGGGTTTTGGTAACATCAAATTCCAAATATGTGTCTCTTGGTAAACTATCTAATTCTTTTAAAATAGCACCTTTATTAAAGAAAGTGACTTCTTCAGCAAGTTCCATTTTAATTCTATGTTTTCCATTACTCTTATCTTCAATATGAAGGAAGTGAGAGTTTTGGTAGCTCTTTAATAAGATAACAACAATACCTACTGCTAAACCTAGACCAATACCTACCAATAAATCTGTAAATACAATACCCAATACAGTAACAAAAAACGGAACGGATTGTTTCCAACCTAACTTATACATTTTCTTGAATAGAGCAGGCTTTGCCAATTTATAGCCCACAATTAGTAAAATAGCCGCTAAAACTGATAATGGAATCTTATTAAGTAACGTAGGAATTAAAATCACTGAAATCAGTAAAAAGAATCCATGAATAATTGCAGACATTTTGGTCTTTCCACCAGATTGAATATTAGCAGAACTTCTTACGATTACTTGCGTTATAGGCAGACCGCCTATCAAGCCTGATATAATGTTACCAGTACCTTGGGCTAATAATTCTCTATTTGTAGGTGTTACATTCTTGTCAGGGTCTAATTTATCCGTTGCTTCTACACATAGTAAGGTTTCCAAACTTGCTACTAGGGCAATAGTAAAAGCTACAATCCACACTTCTGGATTTGTAATGACTGCAAAATTAGGAAAACTGAATTGACCTATAAAAGAATCGAAATCATCTGGAACCGGCACACTAACCAAATGCGATTCCGCAATAGCAAGCGTCTCATTTGACTGCGTGACTATGTAAAAAATTATACCAACCACTACAGCGACCAAAGGCCCT
The DNA here is from genome assembly GCF_013394655.1 of Winogradskyella schleiferi. Taxonomy (NCBI): domain Bacteria; kingdom Pseudomonadati; phylum Bacteroidota; class Flavobacteriia; order Flavobacteriales; family Flavobacteriaceae; genus Winogradskyella; species Winogradskyella schleiferi. The sequence continues at coordinate 34,272 of NZ_CP053351.1, read as the reverse complement.
TGTATAATCTCGAAAATCTTTCCTTTTTTGGCTAATACATTGCTCCATAACAATAAAATGCCTAATGATACAAAGCCAACAACCATAGAACCTAGTATGAGGTTATCAAAAACATTCCATATAGCTGAAAATGTATTTTCTCCGGACGTCCATGTAAAACTATCCGAACCCTCTGGCTCTCCATCATACCCAAAGAAATGCGGTATTTGTTTAAGAATAATTATAATTCCGATACCTGTAAGCATCCCTTTTATTACTGAAGACGGAAAATAATACCCAATAATTCCAGCTTTTAGAATCCCAAAAAGTAATTGAATAATCCCGCCCAAAACCACGGCAACCAAAAAGTTTTCATAACCTCCCAAGGTACCAATGGCCGTAAGTACAATTGCTGCTAAACCTGCGGCTGGTCCGCTAACACCTATTTTAGATCCACTTAAAGACCCGACTACAATTCCTCCAATAATTCCAGCAATTAATCCAGAGAAAAGAGGTGCTCCACTGGCTAAAGCAATACCTAAACATAAAGGTAATGCCACAAAAAATACAACGACACTTGCAGGCAAGTCGTTTTTTAAATTTTTAAACATTTATATAACGATTTTACTATTGAACAAAAGGCTTCAATAGGGATTTTAATACTTATTTTAGGGACAAAATATGTCCAACGAATATAATATTAAATGAAATCGGGTGGTGGAGAAATTAAATTTAGATGTGGTTTTGGATACTGCTTAAATGTATATCCAATAAGGCTAGCATTTACTTCGTCTTCAAAAAAACCATTAGAATCTAAGTTATTATGTTCGAAAACCAATTTTACGTGTTGGTTTTCTTCTTCTTCGGTAATACTATAAAAACAAGTGACATCTGAAGTGTCATCAAAAGATACAATAATAGTAGGTGCAGAAATGAGTGCCATTAAAACAATGGTAAAAAATACTGCGGATTTATACTTGTATCTCTGAAACATAAGCCACAAATATAAGACTAAGAAATTAACAAACTGTTAAATAATTTCTAAAAATCCTTTAACACTCTAATGTCTTTGGAAGGAATCCAACCTTTGGAATTATCCGCCAACTGAATCTCATTCCAGTCCTCGTAAGTTTCCAATACTTGAACTTTGGTGCCTTCATGCAGCCTAAAAACTTCTTCACTAGTAGGATTAGGATCTGTTTTTACTCTGCTTTCTTGAGCAAAAACTATCGCTGGATTATCTCTTCTATTTAAACTTTGCTTTTGAAATGCCATAGCCACAGCAAAACAAGCTATAAATAGACTTACGATACTAGTCACAAAGGCAATTCGCTTTTTTGATGTCGCATATGAAAAATGATAGGCCAAAAAGATGATCACAAATAAAAGTACACCTCCAACCGCAATTTTTGCCCAAGTATCTGTACTAAACGTATGAACTATATTATTTATAAGTCGCGAAAAACCTACAACCGGAACTTTATCAATGGCGTCAATCGTCATGTTCTGCGCAAAAGCTAGATTGTTTTGTATGTCGTTATCATTAGGTTCCAACATCAATGCTTTTTCGTAATAATATATGCTAGGTGCAATATTGTTGAGCTTATAATTGGCATTTCCTAAATTGAAATACAATTCTGAAGAATGTTGATTAGATTCTAAAATAGATTTATATTTATCAATAGCTTCAGCATATTTTCCGTCGTTATATAAAGTATTTGCTTCGTTGAAAGTTTTATCATTTTGCGAAAAACCAATGAAGCTCAAACAACATAAAAGTAAGATGGTAATGGCTCTCATATTATCTAAGTTGTTTATCAATTAATGAAATTGTTTTTGCTGCTTTATCATAATCATTCTGCATGGTCACTTGTGTAATTGGAGTATAACGTGCTAATTCACAATTTTCTAAAATTGAAATGAAATCTGAAACTACATCAGGTTCAACATGTCGTTCTATTAATAGGCTTTCTATTTTTTCTTTATTAAAATCACTAGTTTCAATATTCAATTTGGCTTTTAAATAGTTATGAAGTGCTTTTTCCAAAGCCAAATAAAACGACTCTTTTTTTCCCATCGTTTTTTTAGCTTCACTTAAATACTTTTTAGCTAAACGATCTGCTTTTCTAATGCGATTGCCTTGAACGTCTGCATCGCGTTCGTCTTTTTTACGTCTGACCACAATGGCTAAAGGAATCGCTAAAAATGGTAACAAAACCAACGACCAGAATCCTGTGGACTGAAAGAAGGGCTCCGTTTTTATAGATGACCAATTCGCTGTTGTTTTTATAAAAGCGAATGTATTGGTATCAGGATTAACACTTTGTTTTGTGTTTGGTGTTGTGATTTCAGTATTGGTATTTGAAGCCATTGGCCCTTCCAAAACATCAATTACGATTTCTTCTGAAGTGATACGCTTATAACTTTCAGTCTCGGGATCAAAATATGAAAACGAAATACTTGGCACAGGATATTTTCCTCTATACTGCGGTACAATAGTGTAAGTATCTGAAATGCCACCTTGCATTCCGCTTAAATTGGTTCGAACATTTTCTTGATGTTCAGGTTCATAAACCTCTAATGAACTCGGAACGGTTAATTTTGGCAATTCGAATAATTTTAAATTCCCTTTTCCTTTAACTTCTAGTTTAGCCTGAAGGGATTCTGTAGCATTCAATTGCGTTTTACTTGTGTTCACTTTAAAGGAGAAATCACCAACAGCACCTTTAAAGTCAGAAGGTTTTCCTTGCTCTGGTAGAGGCTTCACATTAATTGTTCTACTACCAGCAGTAACCACTTGTGGCACCTTAGTCATTAGTCGTCTACCGAAAATATCGCGTCGGTTTGATGGCACTTCCACATTAACATCCAATACTAGTGGTTCTAGTTTTAAAGCACCTGTTTTCTGAGGATAAAGCACTGTTTTTTTTAGAACTACATACCGATACTCTTCTCCATTATATTCGCCATTCAGTACATTGAAACCTTTAACTTCAATATTCTGACTCCAAAAATCATTATATCTAGGCTTATCTTTTTCCTGCCAACCACTAACCGTAGTTTCTAAAGACACATAAAGTTTATAAACTACTGTAATCGCTTCATTGAGGTAAGGGTCACTTTTGCTTACCTCAGCAATGAGATGTACGTTTTTAGCAGCGACATCCGACGCTGCTGTTTCTCCATTGGGTTTGTCAACGGCTGCGGTAACCTCAATAGTTATCGGAAACGTCTTGTAAGTCTCACCATCAATTTCTATTGTGGCTTGCTTAATGGTGAATTTGCCGCGTTGTTTTGGTGCTAAAAAATAGCTATAAGTTTTATTGAACGAACGTTTTCCGTTTCTGGAATAATTACTAACAGAGGTATTGGGACCACCAACCACATCAAAATCCTTAAAACTTGGTGGCACAAAATTGTCACCATCTTGGTTCATTTCAAAATCGATACGCAAGCGCTCGTTAACTCCTAATTTTTTCTTGCTGACTTTGGCTTCAAATTTTACCTGTGCGGAAGCGATACTTGTAGCAAGTATTAGGAATAATATTGATATGTTTTTTATTATTGAATTCATTTTTAATTTTGATACCTACAAGATTTTTAGAACCTTACTTGATTTTCTGATTTTTGATTTACGAATTACGATTCTGGTAAATCTAAAATATTAAATCATAATTCTTCAATCGTAATTCGCCTTACCAGTCCTTCTCGGTCTTTACCTTAGCGCCTTTTTGCTTTTCAGCATTCATTTTTTCCTGCACTTTCTGTTCTTGGTTTTGCATGGCCTCCAAAATATTTTTTATTTGCTGAGGCGACATTTGTCCAGGTTGTGGTTTTGGTTTCTGGTTTTCGTCTTTCTTATCTTCATCGCCTTTACCTTCATCCTTTTTATCGTCTTTTGGTTTTCCATCTTCATCCTTATCCTTGTCGCCATCCTTTTTATCTTGGTCCCCTTCGTCTTTTTTGTCCTCGTTATCCTTATTTTCTTTATCGTCTTTGTTTTGGTCGTCTTTCTTTTGCTCGTCTTCCTTATTCTGTTCTTCGTCTTTGTTGTCGTCCTTTTTATCATCTTCGCCACCACCATCTTGCTTTTGCTGTTCGGCACATTCTTTGGCTAAGGCGAAATTGTAACGGGTTTCCTCGTCACTTGGATTACTTCTTAAAGCATTTTTATAGGCTTCAACAGCTTCTTTGCACGCCTTATTTTCCATTAAAATATTACCCATATTATGAAATGCGCGGTGTTTCTCATCTTTAGAAGTGGCGTTCTTAGCCGCTTCTTGACTTCTAAATAAAGCTTCATCAAAACTGCCTTTCTTATAATAGGAATGGGCTAAATTATAAGCGCCCACGGCTTTACTTGGCGCTTCAGAAATGGCTTTTCTGTATGCCATTTCAGCTTCGATATAATTATCTTCTCCAACTAACTCATTGGCCTGATGAACAAGATCAGTGGCGTTTTTATCTGCTTTTAGTTGTGCTTCATCCAAATCTTGGGAAAAGCCAAAACTTCCTACTAAAAGTGCGATGAATGTGATATATATTTTCATATTTTTTTAATTCTGAAACGACCTCTAAATTACTAAAGCCTTTACTGACTTAGCGTTAAAGAAATTCTAAAAATTCTCATTGAACAAGTTAAGCTTCTTCAACCAAGCCGTTTTTCGTTCCAAAAAGAAGATATCGATAAATAACAACAAAATTCCGAAAGCCAAGAACCACTGGAATTGGTCCTTAAAATCCGCAATTTGCTTCGACTCAAATTCCTGTTTATCCATTTTATCCAATTCGTCTTTAATGGTATTTACAACGTCAGATGTATTTCTCCCATTGATGTAAACACCATTCGCTTCTGCCGCAATTTCCTTAAGTGTGGTTTCGTCCAAACGCGTTATTACTGTTTCGCCTTGGTTGTCTTTCTTATAATTAAGAATGACTCCATTTCGTTTTATCGGGATTGGTCCACCTTTCAAATCCCCAACGCCAACAGTCAATATTCTTATGCCTTGCTCTGCAGCTTCCTCGGCAACATCGAGTGCTTCACCATCATGATCTTCTCCGTCAGAAATGATAATTAAAACACGATTAGCTTGATCTTCATTGTCAAAATACGTTTTAGACAATTGAATCGCTTCGCTGATTGCTGTTCCTTGTGAAGACAACATATCTGTATTCATATTTTGTAAAAACATTTTTGCCGAAGCATAATCTGTGGTGATAGGCAATTGTGGAAATGCTTTGCCTGCATACGCAATAATTCCAACACGATCACTCACTAAACTATTAATTATCTGCGTGACCAATTGCTGCGATTTTTCTAGTCGATTTGGCGCAATATCTTCTGCCAACATACTTTTAGAGACGTCGATGGCAAATACTACATCCACACCTTCACTGCGTACAGTCTCCAATTTCGTGCCAATTTTTGGATTGACCAAAGCCAATGACAAACAAGCAAATGCACCACAAAGCACAAATACCTTTAATATACTTTTAAATAATGATTGATTGGGACTCAAACGCTTTAACAAGGCAGAATCAGCAAATTTTTTCTGTGCAGAACGTCTCCAAATCTGAAGTATTACAAACAGCAAAATAATTACTGGAATTACCAGTAATGTCCAAAACCATATTTTTTCATCGAGTCTAAACAAAGCTTCTAAATATTGTGTTTCTTAATAATAATTCAATCAATAGCAACAATCCAGCCAATAAAACTAGTGGTCGGTATTTTTCGTCGTAATTGTAGTATTTGGTTTCTTCAATTTCGGTTTTTTCAAGTTTATTGATTTCCTCATAGATTTTAGCCAGCTTATCGTTATTTGTAGCTCTGAAATATTGCCCACCAGTCTCTGCGGCAATTTCTTTTAATAGCGCTTCATCTATTTCCACTTGAATTCGACCATATCTAAAAGTTCCATTAGGATTCATTCCTATTGGCGACAACGCCATGCCGTTGGTTCCCAATCCAATCGTATAAACTTTAATGCCATATTCTACTGCCAATTCACTAGCGATTTTTGGATCTATGAATCCAGAATTGTTTACACCATCCGTTAATAAAATAATCACTTTACTTTTGGCTCTGCTGTCTTTCAATCGGTTTACTGAGGTTGCCAATCCCATACCAATCGCTGTTCCGCCTTCAATAATATTGTTATACTTTATATCTCTAAGTGACCGTTGCACTATAGATTTATCGCTCGTAATCGGTGTTTTGGTATAAGCCTCTCCTGCATACTCCACCAAACCGATTCGGTCATTAGGTCTTCCGTCTATAAAATCCGCAGCCACTTCTTTTAAAGCATCCAGGCGATTAGGACGTAAATCTTTTGCCAACATACTTGCCGAAACATCGATTGCCATCACAATATCTATTCCGCTTGTGGTTTTGGTCTTGGTAGACACATCCACAGTTCTTGGTCTTGCCAATGCAGTAATTAAAAGGGCTAAAGCTATTAATCGTAATGCAAAAAGTACATGTTTAAATTTTGACCAAAAAGACGATGTATTCTTAAAGCCTTTAATAGTAGACATTTTTAACTCAGCCGTTTGTTTGCTGTGCTTAAAGACATACCAAACTATGGCTATTGGCAAAAGCAATAACAGCCAGAAAAATTCTATGTTTAAAAATTGTATATTCTCTAACATCATTCTTTCTCTTCTTCTACGTCATCTGGTTTCAATTCAATGGAATCTGTGACACGTTTAATGATGTCATCTGCATAATTATCGTCAGTTCTCCAATTCAAAATAATCTGTTGTCTCACATTTTCTGCTCTGAAAAGTAAAAGATTATATTTCGCAGGTTTTATGCTACCATCCTCAAGAACAGTATTCATTGTTCCATAGACTTTTAGTCCTTCTGCACCATTTGGTGTTGTGAATTTTTCTCTTTTTACCGTTATGTCTTTGTTGCCTTGAGATTCTAACAATTTTAAATAGGTCTCAGATGTTTTTTGAAAATCTTCAGCCTTTTCTTCATCTGTCATCTCTTTTGGCTTGCCTTGCTCTTGCGAAACTTTAAAAGCTGTTGTACTCACCTGAATATCAATTCCCGATTTTTCAGACAAATACCTGAATACGGACGTGCTTACTTTACCCTCGTATTCATCAGGGATTTCTACGGCTTCACGTTTAAGAACTTCTGGTGTCTCTATCCAAATAGGTGGATAACCATAGGCACTTTCCACCCAATTGCCCTCTAACAGTTCTTTACTTTCATGACCAATGATAGTATCTTTCACGTAACCGAAACCATATTTCATGCCAAAACCAATGAAAGTTGCCACAATTAAAAACAATGAAATAGCCACCGTAATCCAGATTTTTTTGCGCTTCTTTTTACGTTCTTGTTCTTCTTTATATTTTTGGTCCAATAATTTCTCTTCTTCCGACGGTTCCGGCAAACTTACTTTAACATTATCTATAGCTTTATCTATGGTTGTTCGGTCCATTTCGGCAAGGGTTTTGTTTGGTGCAGACTTGGCAAATTTCACCAAATCGGCACGTTGTAAAATCGATTCAATATGCAAAATGGTTTCCTTAGATAATGGAATTTGATTGCCGTCCTTCAATAAATTCAAACGCGCAATAAGTTCAGCTGTTGTGCTTTCTAAGGCACGATCGTAAACTTTTTCATCGAGATATTTTCTGATGATAAAAGTTAATTCCGAATAATACTCTTTGACTTCAGATCGTATTAAATACTGACTCTCATCAAGCTTTGATAATGCCAATTTTGCACGATCATATGGCGGTAGCAAAGCGATTTCTTCTTCTTCCGTTAAAGGTTTTTTTCGCCAGATAAACCAATACAATAAAAATGCAATTACCGCAATTGCCAATAAGACAATTAAGAGCCATTGCCACCAATTACTTTTACTTTTCTCAACATCTATAATTGGTTTTATATCGTAGAGTTTCTGTTTTGTGGTATCGACTTCGACAGTGTTTACGGCAACTTTTAGGGAATCCGTAAAAAATGGCTTCTCGTCAATGATGATTTTTTGTCGAGGAATGGTATAAACGCCAGAATCAAATTGTGTGAGTTTATAGATTCTTGATAATAGGAATTTAGCGTCTCTTTTGGTCGTATCAATTTCTAAGGCTTCAACAGTTTCTAAAGGCGTAAAGGTTTGTCCCTCTGGAAATACAACCAATGCCGTGGAATCTGCTTCAACATTAATCTTATAGTTGATTTGCTCTCCGATTCTGATATTTGTGGTATCGATCTCGGAAGTAACTTGGGCTGAAGATAATTGAGAACAAAGAATAAAGAATAAAGAACATAGACCAAAGATGGTTGACCGATGACGGAAGACCACTGGAACTGCGTTTCTCATTGCTATTTTAATGTTCATTTTCATTTTAATCTTTTCCTTTTTTTAGTTGTGAGATGTTAATTGTGTGTCGTTAGGATAGAACCGTTTTGTTATTAAATCTAGAATCGTAATTCATAAATCTAAAATCTCTTTATCCTCTCTGCTTAAAATAACCCAACAACTTTTTCACATAACTTTCATCGACTCGGCAATCTATAGTTCCCGAGCCAGATTTTGCAAAACTATCTTTGTAATAGTTTACTTTTTCGTTGTAAAATTTGCTGTAATTCTGTCTTACCTTCTTTGAAGCTGTGTTGACCAACATCATTTCGCCAGTTTCTTCGTCCTCCATTTGTACCATACCAATATTTGGAATTTCCGCTTCGTGTTTATCGTAAATTCTAATACCTGTAATGTCGTGCCTGCCAGCTGCTATTTTTAGATTTTGTTTATAGTCATCCGCCACAAAATCTGACAATACAAAAACAATCGCCTTTTTCTTCATCACGTTAGACAAAAACTTTATGGCTTCGGAAATGTTAGTCGCTTTACTTTTAGGCTCAAACTCTAACAGTTCACGAATTATACGAAGCACGTGAGACCGTCCTTTTTTTGGTGGGATGTACAATTCAATTTCATCTGAAAATAAAATCAAGCCAATTTTATCATTATTTTGAGTGGCTGAAAACGCCAAGGTTGCCGCAATTTCAGTAACAATTTCATCTTTAAATTGATTCTTAGTCCCGAATAATTTACTTCCTGACACGTCTGCCATGAGCATCATGGTCAATTCTCGTTCTTCCTCAAAAACCTTGATATGTGGTTGGTTGGTTCTTGCGGTAACATTCCAATCAATATTTCGGACATCATCTCCATATTGGTATTGACGCACTTCAGAAAAGGTCATACCACGACCTTTGAAGGTGGAGTGATATTCACCTCCAAATATATGATCAGACAGTCGTCGTGTCTTGATCTCTATTTTTCGTACTTTTTTTAGAAGTTCTTTAGTGTCCATTCCCATCCTAGATCCTTCCCAAAGTGAAGGACCGCTTTTAGTTTCAATTTAAAGTATTTGATGATTGATTATAATATTTTTTGCTATTCGTGTTCCCCTTTGAGGAATTAAAGAAGCCTTTTCTAAGGCACCTCTATTTCGTTAACAATCTTATTGATAATGTCTTCTGAAGTGACATTCTCCGCTTCTGCTTCATAAGTAATTCCTATTCTGTGACGCAAAATATCATGAACCACTGCGCGCACGTCTTCTGGGATTACGTAACCTCTTCTTTTTATAAAAGCGTAACATTTTGCCGCTGTGGCAAGGTTGATACTTCCACGAGGCGATGCTCCAAAAGAAATCAATGGTTTTAATTCGGCAAGTTTATATTTTTCAGGATAACGGGTTGCAAAAATGATATCAAGAATATATTTTTCAATTTTTTCATCCATATAGACTTCCCTAACCGCTTGTTGAGCACTTAGAATCTGAGCAATTGAAACTACGGGATTAACTTTTTCATAAGCGCCTTTGAGGTTGGCTCTTACTATTTGTTGTTCGTCCGCAATTGTTGGGTAATCTATGACGGTCTTCAACATAAAACGGTCTACTTGAGCTTCTGGTAAAGGATATGTCCCTTCTTGCTCCACTGGGTTTTGGGTTGCCATTACCAAAAATGGTTTATCCAAAATAAAGGTTTCGTCTCCAATCGTTACTTGCTTTTCTTGCATCGCTTCCAACAATGCCGATTGTACTTTTGCTGGTGCTCTATTAATCTCATCTGCTAATACGAAATTGGCAAATATTGGTCCTTTTTTAATAGTGAAGTCATTCTCCTTCATATTAAAAATCAAGGTTCCAACGACATCCGCAGGCAATAAATCTGGAGTAAACTGAATTCTACTAAAACTAGCATCAATGGCTTTTGACAATGTATTAATGGCTAACGTTTTTGCTAAACCAGGCACACCTTCCAATAAAATATGACCTTGACCTAATAAACCAATGAGCAGACGCTCTACCATGTGCTTTTGTCCAACAATAACCTTATTCATTTCTAAGGTCAATAAATCTACAAATGCACTTTCTCTTTCTATCTTTTCGTTAATTGACTGAATGTCAACTGTACTCGTTTCTTCCATTATTTAAGGGTTTTGTAACAAAATTTATTGTCAGTAATTTTTAGACGATGCAAAGTGTTAAAATTTTTCAATAGATGCTGTTAACAATTGGTTAAAAAAAATGAGCAATACTAAAGTACTGCTCATTTTAAGAATTAATTATGGATTAGGGTTAATTAATACTAAAATTTTCTGATTTCCGTATAGAGCTTTGGGTTGAGAATCGTCATATTTTCATCTTCATTGAAACTTACAGATTCATCGATATCTAAATTTATTACGACCTGATACATATGATTGCCTTCAAATCCTCTTTTTACTAAATTTGACACTGAAGCTTCTTCGGCAATAGCTATACTCATTAAAGTGTCATTGACATCTATAAAATTCTGGTCTCCAAGAACCAGTCTAATTTCGTGGATAAAGGTTGGCTTCATCTCAAAGTGATCAACGAGAAGTAATTCAGACGCATTTGTTAAATTGGAAACATTATGAGTTCCTAAATTAATAGCATCTAAACTTATCCAAGCGTTTGGCAAGGTGCCGTCTTCCTTCACTCTGACTTGCACATCATTAATCTCAAGAAAAACCGTGTTGAGTATGCCAGAATCACTTTTAAGACTTACTGTAATTGCAGCGTTTTGTTTATCTCTAGTCATATCGTCTTTTGAACAACTTGAAAAGCTGATTAAAATCATCAGTGATAAAACAATAATTTTTAGTGATTGTAAATGTTTCATGATTTAGGATTTGGAATAATTACACTTCAATACTATTGTTTTCTTATTGTTTTCAGTATTTTTATACACCAATTGCATAAAAAACTACCTAAACTGAAATAAAAGTGACATATTCTCGATTAATTGCAGGCACCATGACTTGGGGAAGTTGGGGCAAGCAACTCTCAAAAAAAGAAATGGCAGATTTAATGAACTTCTGCGTTTCTAACCACATTACTACCTTTGACCATGCTGATATTTATGGTGCTTACACGACAGAAGCTGATTTTGGAAAAGCCTTATTAGATTCTGGACTTAAGCGTGAAGACATTCAGCTGATTTCTAAATGTGGCATTCAACATGAATGTGATAACCGAAATAACAAGGTTAAACACTATAATTATAGTAAAGACTATATTATTTGGTCGGTTGAAGAATCGCTACAGCATCTTGAAACTGAGTATTTAGATTTATTATTACTGCACAGACCTAGCCCCTTAATGGTCGCTGAAGAAATTGCGGAAGCCATTACCATCTTAAAGAAAGACGGGAAAATCAGAGACTTTGGAGTTTCCAATTTCACACCTTCGCAAATGGACATGATTGGTTTACGTATGGATATTGATGTGAACCAAATTGAATTTTCACTTACAGAACATTCAGCAATGCATAATGGCACGTTTGATTATATGATGACCAACGGTATAAAATCTATGGCTTGGTCGCCTCTTGGCTCTGTCTTCAAAGAAGATACTGAACAATCGAGACGCATTCATAAACAACTTGGCGAATTGATGGATAAATACAATGCCACTGAAGACCAATTATTGCTAGCTTGGATTATGAAACTTCCAGCGCATATTCATCCTGTGGTTGGCACTACGACCAAAGAACGATTAAAATTAGCCGTTGAAGCGGCTAAAATTGAATTGGAATTGGAAGATTGGTTTTTGATATTGGTAGCTGCTCAAGGGCACAAAGTACCTTGATTTAGTTTACGGTCGTAGTCTCCATTTGCAGTTTTTACATTTATGAAAAAAGCTTTCAACTTATGGGTAACTTTTGATTCTTGAATTTCACTAAATAAAATCGTAACAAGCTTCAGCAAACTGAAAATAGAGTTATGAAAAAATGGTTGAAAGATAATTGGTTCACTTTAGCTTCAAATTATACAGACGAAGAAACAACAAATGGATTTTGGAAAGACCTTGAAACCCATTACACATCCAAAAACAGGCATTATCACAATCTTTCACATCTTTATCATATGTTTCTTCAATTGGAAGATTTCAAAACTGATATTAAAGATTTAGATAGCCTGAAATTTGCAATTTGGTATCATGATATTATCTATAAAGCCACTAACAAAGACAACGAAGAACAAAGTGCAGTTTTTGCCAAAAAGAGACTTAACATCCTAAATTTTGAAGAAAAAAGATTAAAAAACGTTGAAAACCTCATCATTTCAACTAAAAAGCATCAAATTATTTTGGACGAAAATAATGACAATGCGTATCTTTTGGATTTCGATTTATCGATTCTCGGTTCGGATTGGGAAACCTACCTGAATTATACACAGCAAATCAGAAAAGAATATAAAATTTACCCTGATTTCATGTATAATCCTGGTCGAAGAAAAGTACTTCAGCATTTTTTGGAAAGAGAAACGTTGTATTTTACGGATGCTTATCAATCTGAATTTGAGAATAAGGCTAGAGAGAACATTATAAGAGAAATTGAATTACTATAATTAATAAGGTTCCTGCTTTAACAGGAATTCATGAGATTCCCACTTTCGTGGGAAATGCTATGATTAACAAAAGACTGCTCATAAAAAACTTATTGGCTCACAACGATGAGAACAGCTTCTATGACAAAAAACGAAAAATTGATATTGGTTATAAAGAAGGGAAGGCTAAATTTTTAAAACATATCTGTGCGCTTTCCAACAGTAATCCAAAAAACAATTCTTATATCGTTATTGGTGTTGAGGATGAAGATAATAAAATTATTGGTGTCGATTTTTTTGATGATAGCAAAATTCAAAACCTTATAAATGCTTATCTCACAAATCCACCCATTGTACAGTACGAGAATATTCCGTTTCCACATTTACCGGACGATAAGGTGGTTGGTCTTGTAACTATTAGACCAATAGACAGCATTACTTCACTCAAAAAGAACATTTGGAAATATTATGGAGGTGCCGTTTTTTTTAGGGACGGAAGTATCAGCATGCCAAAGGTTTTTGATATTGAAATTAAAGATGTGAACTCTAAAATCGTTTCAGCCATTGAAAATCATGCCCAAAACAATATAGAATTAACACTCGATGGCGTTTTCGATTTTATGAATAAACGTCAAGATTACGCACCGCAATACAAGGTGTTTAAAGAGTACTTTGTACTGTGTTGGTCTGGCGACAAAAAACAGGTTAAGAATGAAACTTTTTTTTCCAGAGTTGATATTGAATTGGTCAATGAACAAGTCCGTATATTCTATTCCACTTTAGACGAAGTGTCGATGTCCTATACAGATGATGCTTTTAAAATTGTTGAATATGTAAAATTAGGTTTGCAGAAATCCTATCATTATTATAAGCTTGAAGAAAAAATTATTCATTTTCAAAATAATGCACATTATTCTATTGAAACCAATCTTATCTTTAAACCACCACAATTTGATAAAAAAGTGTTGCATCATATTTATAACTCCAACAATGCACTTTTAAAAAAACTAGAAAAAAACAGAACTTTAAATCAAAATGAAACCGAAGATTTAAAGAATATAGCAGTCAGTTATCTTATTTGTTACCTTAACGGATTCGAGGATGCTTTACTGAAACTGGAAATCTTAAAACCGTATATAAAGGATTACAACCCTAAGCTCTATAACTCTTATAAGGAAACTATGAGAATTTTAAGAAAAGTAAAATACAGCTAGTTCGTCGGAAATAATGGATTTTTCATCCTCATTTTTTGCATCTTATCGGAACAGCATAAAAAATGATACTGATTATACATTTTTTTTAACCATTCATCAAAAATTTTGCTGACCATCCATTTTATTGCACATCTTTGTAGTGCTATTAATCAATTACTAAACCTTGTTTCTATCAGCCAAAAGCTCTAATTGAAACAAGGTTTTTTTTTTGCGTTAAACAAAATCGAGTAGTTTTTGTTCAACTGGAATTATACCTTCCGCCGAAACATTCATCCATTGTGAAAGAATGGTAGCATAAACCGCTCTGAAATCTATATTGTATTTTAAATCGCCATTAGCGTCTAAATCACTTAAACTAGCGAGATTATTATAGAAACCTGCTTTCTTCAAGCTTTTTCCAATGACAAATACATTATTAGCCGAACCATGATCAGTACCATTGGCCGCATTTTGTTTGACGCGTCTTCCGAATTCCGAAAATGTTAGAATCAAGGTATCTTCAAAAGTTCCATTTTGTTTTAAATCTTTTACAAACGCTGAAACACTTTCCGCATATTGGGATAATAATCGCGTTTGCTTGTTATCTTGATTCGCATGAGTGTCGAATCCGCCTAAAGAGGTATAGAATACTTTAGTATCTAGACCAGAATTAATGAATTGGGCTACATTTCTGAGCTGTTTTGAAAATCCATTTTGAGGATACGATTCCTGCGATGATTTTACTTTTGTAGATTCAAAAATATACTTGGCGGAAGACTTCGCTTCAATCATGGTTTGGTACAAATATCCTAAATTGTGTTCGCTCAAATGGGTATCATTATAATGGTGGAGCACATTTTTAAAATAGGGATCTTTGGCTGTATTGTACAACACTTTATAATCGTTGGTGGCAATACCATTAAAATGTTCCCCTTTCATGGCCAAACTGAGTTGCTCATCCATTTCCATTGCGTTGTATGGCTTTTTGCCGTGTTGATCTAAATAACGACCTATCCAACCGCTTTGCAGATATTCATCCGAACCGCTTGCGGTTTGCCAAATATCCATAGATCTAAAATGAGAACGCACAGGGTTCGGATAACCTACATTATTGATAATGGATAATTCGCCATTATCAAACAAAGAACGCAATGGACTTAAACTAGGATGAAACCCTAAATCGTCAGTCAGTTTTATAATGTCTTCTGTAATGGCCAATCGTGGTCTTGCGTTGTAATACAAATCATTGTTATGCGGAATAATAGTATTTAACCCATCATTTCCACCAGCTAATTGCACAATTACCAAACGTTTATAACCTAAACGTTCAGTAGTCACAGATTCAAATGCTTTTACAAAATTAGGAACAAAAAACAAGCTGCTCGCTAATGCTGAATTCTTAATAAATTTTCGTCTGTCCATAATAACTTTGTATTAACACATTTGATATTCCGGTAATGACATTAACTGAATACAATAGTCTTGCTTAGACGATTTGTTCAATATTTCCAAATAATCCGCTGTACCATCATTAATTGGTCCTTGGATCATATAATTTTGAAGCGTATCTGTTTCAACAATTTTAAAGTTTTCCGAAAATCTTTCCCAATTAGGCTGTGTTTTAAAAGGGAATTTTCCTTTCTTCTTTTTGAAGAATTGCTTCCTAAATTCATCATTTTCGTTTGAAGCGATGAAGGCATTATTCAACATTATGGAAGGCAATTTTAATCGCACCATTATGGTATTGGCATCAATCCAAGCTTTGTCGCCTTTCCAACCCGCTACATTTGGTGGGTCTAACAAAGTTTGCCCTAATACTTTCTGAATTCTTAAGATATCTTTCTCTCTTTCAAATTCAACAGGAACCGTGTTGACTATACCAACTAGATATTCAATTGGCGATTTAATTTTTGCACCTATATTTTCTTCATCATAAAACCAATCGGACATAAACACAAATCGCATCAAATTTTCGATATTATAATCCTTAAAAAACACTTCTGCCATCGCATCGATGCGTTGTTTATTGGGTTTTGGGTTTACAAAATAACGATAGACTTTAGAAGATATATAAGTAGCACATTGTTTATCTTTAAGAATAATATCGATGATATCATCGCCCGAAAAATTCCCTGTTTTGCCGAAAAAGGTTTTTAAGCCGTCATCATGTTGCTTTACTCTAATTTTAAAATTGCCATCAAAATCGTGATTGTATCCTGTAAATGCTCTGGCACTTTCTTTTATGTCCTTTTCAGAATAATTCCCTTCGCCCAAAGTGAACAATTCCATTAATTCGCGCGCAAAATTTTCGTTGGGTTGGTTCTTTCTATTTTGTTTGCCGTTAAGATATTTAAGCATTGCGGCTTCCTTTGAAATGGCTTTTACATAGGTTTTAAAATCTCCAAGTGCATGTATACGTAACGTGTTATTAAATTTTTGGGCAAAGACGACATGATTATCCTTACATACAAAATGATTAGCCCAAAATAAGGTCATTTTTTCTCGCAAAAGTTCCTTAGGTAGAACGAGCCGGTTGATCCAAGCCGTGTTGAGAACCGCTAATTTTTTCCGGCTTTTTACCCTGAGTTCTTGGGCAAATTTAGGGTTGTCCCTAATATCTCTTATAGTGACACCATCCATAAAGGATAAGTCTATTGAAATTGGCGTCACAACTTTAGAATCGGCAAACAATTTTGCAACCACTTGCGTTCTATTTTTTGGCAATGTTTTGAGTGCAGTGGGATTTATTCCGAAACCAGCTCGCCAATATAAATGTTGTGATTCTCTTGGTGTCATGGTATTAAGATTTTTATAATTGTAAAACGTTTAAAAAAGACTATTAATTACCTTTGTAAAATACGCAAAAAAAAGCCACATCTTTCGATATGGCTTTTATAGTTTTTATAATTAAATACCTCTTAGAGGTCAAACTTGATCCCTTGCGCTAAAGGCAACTCGTCCGAATAGTTAATGGTATTCGTTTGTCTTCTCATATAGACTTTCCATGCATCAGAGCCAGACTCACGTCCACCACCAGTTTCTTTTTCACCACCGAAGGCGCCTCCAATCTCTGCACCAGAAGTTCCGATGTTTACATTAGCAATACCACAATCTGAACCTGCATAAGACAAGAATTTCTCTGCCTCTTTCATTTCATTGGTCATAATGGCTGAGGATAAACCTTGAGCTACACCGTTTTGTTTGGCAATCGCATTTTCAACACCTCCAGAATATTTCATTAAATATAAAATTGGCGCGAAAGTTTCATGCTGCACAATTTCAAAATGGTTTTCTGCTTCAATGATTGCTGGTTTAACGTAGCAACCCGATTCGTAACCTTCGCCTTCTAAAACGCCTCCTTCAACCAAAACGTTTCCGCCTTCTTCTTTTGCTTTTTCAATGGCAGCTAAATAAGTTTCTACAGAATCTTTATCAATTAATGGACCAACATGATTATTTTCATCCAACGGATTTCCAATTTTTATTTGTCCGTAAGCACCAACGATGGCATCTCTAACTTTATCGTAAACAGATTCATGAATTATTAGACGTCTTGTTGACGTACAACGTTGACCGCATGTTCCCACAGCACCAAAAACAGCACCAGGAACCACTACTTTTAAATCGGCCGTTGGTGTAATAATGATGGCATTATTTCCACCTAATTCCAATAACGATTTTCCGAAGCGTTCAGCAACAGTTTTACCAACAATGCGTCCCATTCTTGTAGAACCTGTGGCAGATACTAAAGGAATTCTAGAATCTGTAGTCATCATTTCGCCTACTTTATAATCGCCATTGATAATACAAGAAATTCCTTCTGGTAGATTATTATCTTTTAAAACTGCTGCTATGATATTCTGGCAAGCAATAGAGCATAAAGGTGCTTTTTCTGAACCTTTCCAAACACAAACATCACCACAAATCCATGCTAATGCCGTGTTCCAAGCCCAAACAGCCACTGGGAAGTTAAATGCCGAAATAATTCCGACCACACCGATTGGGTGCCATTGTTCTCTCATGACGTGACCAGGACGTTCCGATGGAATGGTTTGTCCGTTTAACTGTCTGGATAATCCAACAGCGAAATCACAGATATCAATCATTTCCTGTACCTCTCCATAACCTTCTTGCAATGATTTGCCCATTTCATAAGACACCAGTTTTCCCAAAGGTTCTTTTAAATCTCTTAATTTATTTCCAAATTGGCGCACAATTTCGCCACGTTGTGGTGCTGGCACATCGCGCCAAGTTTTAAATGCTCTTGTTGCCGCATCCAGTACCTTATCGTAATCTGCTCTTGTTGTTGTTTTTACTTTTCCAATTAATTTTCCATCAACTGGCGAGTGACTTTCAATAATTTCTCCATTAGCAAAATTATCTGAACCTGTCGATGTTCCTTCATTGATTTCTTTAACACCTAACTGGTCCAAAGCTTCTTTTATTCCGAAATCGGTAGCAATTGCTTCCATATATGCTTATTTTTTATGAATTATTAAATATTCTGCGAAGTTACTAAGAATAGCTTATAATCTTCAATTTAACTGATTAAATTCATTGCTATTTTCTTTAGGCTACAATTGTAAAAAAATGTAACTTTATATCCAGTATATCTCCACAACTAAAGTTCATTCAGTATTGAATGCCGCATCTATATTGCGAATTAAGTATTAGTTTAAAGCTATTTATATTACAACAATTTAATATCTTTAAAAACAAATAGTTAACCAACCTCAAGTACTACCATTGACTTAATTTACTTTCAACCTAAGGAAAGTAAATGCATATTTTTTTTACCAATTTCTACAACTGCACTACTCCGAAAATACGTTTTCGAAATGTCTTATCTATACCATAAGACAAGTTGTGCTATTGGGCATTGAAACTAAAACATCATTTCAACATAACAATCGAAACCAAAAAACTTTACATCATGAAAAATAAAAAACCGAACTGGACCAAGACTGAATTACAAGTATACATTATGTTGCTTTGCGCTAATGCAGATAAAAAAGAAACCGAAGAAGAATTGGAAATGATCCAAAATAAAACCTCCAAGAAAACCTTTCTAAAAATGCATAAAAAATTCCATAAGCATTCGGAAAAAAAGCATTTGAAAAAAATTGAAGCTGCTATCCATAACCACGATTACAGCGAGATGGAACTTGCAGCTTTTAGAAGGGAAATGTACAAGATTTTCTTTTCGGACTGTACTTTTAGTATGATGGAAGAGCGTTTGGATTGGACGTTAGACAATATCCTTTATTGATAGAAAGGATGAAATTCTTCAAGAAAACCTAAAAACTAGTAATCTGTACAGTTCCAACAAAGCTTAAGTTTAGAATGGAATGAAAACATCCAAACCCTTTTGGAAACTTTGGAGTCCACAAAATTAAGATAACATACCTATTAACTTAAAATAGAGCAATCATGAAAAAAATAATGCTATTAACCATTTTCTTGTGCTTTGGGTTCATCTTAAACGCACAAGAACAACCATCTCCTATTTTGTTCATTTACGATGCCAGTGGGTCAATGTGGGGACAATTAGACGGTCAAACAAAAAAAGAAATTGCATCAAGTGTTTTAGCTTCTACGGTTGGTAATCTTCCAAACAATCAAAACGTTGGACTAATTGCTTATGGACACAGAAAAAAAGGCGACTGCGATGATATTGAATATATGGTCGATTTATCTAACCATTCAAAAACTAAAATTACAGATGCCATAGAAAAAATGAACCCAACAGGAAAAACACCATTGGCGCGCAGTGCAACAATGGCAATTACCTCTTTAAAAGAAAATAATACAAAAGCTACCATCATTTTAATTACAGATGGTATTGAGTCTTGCGATGGCAATATTTGCAACGTGGTAACAGAGGCTAAAGCCAATGGTGTTGATTTTAAGCTTCATATCGTAGGTTTTGGTTTGAAGGACGGAGAAACCAAACAGTTAAAATGTGCTGCAAATGCTGGTGGTGGGCATTATTATAATGTTGCAGACGCAGGCGGATTAGGCGATGTATTAAACGAAGTCACCACTCAAACCGTAGATAAACCAAATGAAAATTTTTCGATTTATGCTACAAAAAATGGAGCACCTGTAGATGCTTGGATAAAGGCAACAAAATCAGGTTCAAAAGAAGCCGTCGATGGCTCAAGAACTTATCGCGATTCTGGTTGGGTGTATCTGCCACCAGGAAAATATGATATTGCGATTAGACCTCTTGAAGGTACCGATATTCCAGGAACTACAATTACTGTAGAAATGAAAGAAGGCGACATAAAACACGAAAATATAAGTTTTGATGGTGGCACTCTAGAAGTATTTGCTACCAACAATGGCAAAGGTTGGGATACTTCGGTGAAGATGATAGATGTAAATACAGGCAAAGTAGCAACAAATGTAAGAACCTATGGTAAAGTAAAAACAATGGAAGTGCCAGCAGGCAACTATAAGATTACGTTTCAAGCACTGGTTTTAAAAGGCAATGACACTTATTTTGAAGCTGATAACATTAAAGTATCAGCAAACTCAACCACACCAATAAGTCATAATTTTGAATCTGGATTTGCAAAAATTGGTGCTCAAACATCCAGTGGCGAATTAATTGATGCGACCGTAAATTTTCATGATGTTAATTCTGATAAACGTATTACAGGAGCAAGAACTTATACATCAGCTAAGAGTAACCCTAGGGAATTTCTATTAAATCCAGGAACTTATACGGTATATTTAAGAACTTTAGGAAAGCATAAAGGCCATTCCGATTCATTTACAATTACGGTTAAGGCGGGAGAAACTGTTGAAAAAATAACAACCTTTTAGTCATGGCACGTCAAATGTTAAAACCCTATAGTTTTTTATTATACTTTTTAAGTATTATAGCTTTCTTTTTTATTGGTTTAACCTATGCAGGAATTGTTGAAGCTGGTAAAAATCAAGGACTAGCTGGCGGTGCAATTGTTGTTGGGTATGGCGTTATGGCAACAGCAATTGGGTTGATAATTGCGTTAGTTGTTGCAAATAAAGCCACCCGAAAAACTATTTTTAATCTCAATATTATTCTGGCCTTATGCATTGTTGCTTTCTACGCCTATTATCACATAAAATATTTAGAAAGACAAAAGGGAAAAGTACAAGACAGACAAGAAACTGAACAGCCTAAAAAACAAACAGCCCCAAATACAATTGCTTCTGCTGAAGCAAAATCAATAGCTATGCTTTTTAGAAATGATAAAAAAGCACAAAGCAAAAGTAAGATGGGTTTAGGTCTGTTTTCTCCAAATATGTTAGAAAATAAGACCTTGTTTTTTTATGGGAATCTGAATTTAGAAAAACCTATTACAGAACATACGCCAACAGATAGTATAACTTTTAAACGGAGTAAATATGGTAGTTTTAA
Source organism: Winogradskyella schleiferi (assembly GCF_013394655.1). Classification (NCBI taxonomy): domain Bacteria; kingdom Pseudomonadati; phylum Bacteroidota; class Flavobacteriia; order Flavobacteriales; family Flavobacteriaceae; genus Winogradskyella; species Winogradskyella schleiferi. The sequence goes on along the minus strand of NZ_CP053351.1, from coordinate 12,799 downwards.
CATTGCAACTGCACCTCCATATTTAGTTCCAGAGCACTTAAAATTAGATTATGACATACTTTATTTTAAAGTAGTTTCCGTATCCCAAGATTTTCTTGAAATAGTAGTCAATTCCAAAACGCAACAAACTGCTTATGTAAACAAACAAGCAGGTGAATTTCAATTTTGGCAAGCGTTTTTGCTAAGCGTAAATAGTGTGGAATTCGCTAAGCCTGACATTCAAAATATTTATATAAAACCACTAAGTAATTCAGGAATGGTAAATCAACCATACAGTTTTATGAAACCCTTAAAAGTTAAACAAAGCTGGATGCATGTGCATTTATTAAATGATGCTTTTAAAACTGTTGGTAAAGGCTGGATTAAATGGCAAGACCATGAAAAGCTATTAATTACCTATAATTTACTAATCTAGTAGTATGATTAAATTTTTCAGAAAAATAAGATACGACCTCATGGAAACAGGAAGAACAGGCAAGTACCTCAAATACGCCATTGGCGAAATCATTCTTGTAGTCATAGGTATTCTTATTGCTTTGCAGATCAACAACTGGAATGAACTACAAAAAGAGAATAAACAAACAGCAACCTATGTCAACAATCTAATTGAAGATCTCAATAAAGATAATAGGATGTACAAAGATCAGATCAATGCTGCCAGATTAAAATTTCAGTTCTGCAAAAACATAAGCGCTGTCATTAATGAGAATCAAAAAATAGTAGACACTTCAAAATTCATCGTTAACCTTCAGTCTGCCGGCAGATTAATCATTCCAACACTTACGGACAATACCTATAAAGATTTGGTAAATACTGGTAATCTAAAATTAATTAATGACAAAAACAGTATCGCAGCCATAAGAGACTATTATAGTAATCCCTTAGAGTGGTGGTACGAAGATTATAAAAACCAGCTCGTGAATGGTTATCTGCCATTAGTTGTGGATGCCATACCAATGCAGATTCACGAGGAAATCCTCGAAAACGAAATTGTTGATAGTTTTAAGGATTTTACAGACAATGCCTTAATAAACAATAAGATAAATGGTTATTCTAAAGAAGATGTCCATGTAATATTAGATGAACTTAGAGACAATGAAGATTTTAGTTTTCAGCTAAAGCGTATTACCAGATCACATCTCGTTCAAATAAAAATTTTGAGTTTAGCTGATAAGAGCTGTGTTGAACTATTGGAAACCCTTAAAGAATGGCAAAAAACCAATTAAATAACATTGATAAAATTCTTTAGACATATTAGACAAACCATGGTCAACCAAGACAGAACCAAAAAATATTTGCTCTATGCTATTGGCGAAATCATCTTGGTAGTCATTGGTATTCTCATTGCACTTCAGATTAACAATTGGAACGAAAGTAAAAAACGACAAGCCGAAGCAGAAAATAAATTAATGGAACTTCGAGAAGAATTTATCGATAATCGCGCAGTGCTAAATAAAAGAATTCATGATTTAGAAAATGCAAACAACTCTGTTCTTAAGATTTTAAAGGTCACAAACGAAATTAAACCAAATCTCGAAAATTATAATTTAGACAGTATCATAAGCCACTCTCTAAAATATGGCAATTACAATCCAGCAAATAGCACTATACAAGAACTGATCAGTTCAGGAAAGCTCGGTCTAATAGAGGATAGAAGATTAAAAAAGAGCCTATACACTTGGTTGCAAATGCTCGAAGATTCTGACGAGGATTTTAAAAACCAAGACCATCAGGCACAGTCGCTACTCATTCCATATTTATATAAAAACATATCAATGCAGAACCTAAATGAATTTAATAATATGGGAGTAAGAAAAAAATCCAAACTTCACAATAATAGCTATAACCGCGTTATTAAAGACCTTGAATTTGAAAACCTATACCAAGGAAAATTATTTTGGAACGGTATTATGATAACGCACTATAAAAGTCTCGATTCATTGGCTAAAGGTATAGTACAACAAACTCAAAATTTAATTCATAAATATAATTAAATTCTTCAGAAAAATAAGATACAACCTCATGGAAGCAGGAAAAACAGGCAAGTACCTAAAATACGCCATTGGCGAAATCATCCTCGTGGTTATTGGAATTCTCATTGCGCTACAGATTAACAACTGGAATGAAAACCAGAAGTCAGTAACAAAGACACAAGACTATTACGTGCAATTATTAGACGACTTGAACAATGATATAGTCTCTGCTGAAAATACGATTAAAGAATTCAGCAATCACCAAAAACAATATAACGATTACACCAGTTCTTACGATAGAGAAGGGTTAACTCCAATTAAAGCTTATGAACAGATTTCTAAACTAACTTTAATATCAACCCCTTTAGCATTCAATACAAATACTATCGAATCACTTCAAAACAGTGGTGAAGTTGGCTTAATTCCTTCACATATAAGAAATAAACTAATGAATCTAAGACGTTTACAAAACCTTACTATAAAACGTTTTGAAGACACTAGTAAAGGACAACAGGATATAACTCAAAAATTAAGTCCATTGTTAGGATCAACAACGCTACCTAAAAGGCTGGTAAATCAACCTGAAATGAAAGAATTTTTAAAAATTGAGGACAATTTGAAGGAACTAATTTTAGTTTATGAAGGTATACATCGTTGGAAATGTGTGTCTCAACTCGAAACTATTGACAGATTAGAAGACATGCAAAAAGAAATACATACTATTATAGAACTAATTAATCTGGAATTAAAATAACGACAAAAACAAAGGCTAAAAAAGATTTTCACTATCGTGGAAAAAAATATGATTAAATTCTTTAGACATATTCGTCAATCTATGGTAAACCAGAATAGGACCAAAAAATATCTGTTATACGCAATAGGCGAAATCATCCTCGTGGTTATTGGGATATTAATCGCTTTACAAATCAATAATTGGAACGAAAACAAGAAATCTAAAAAAGATGAACGCTATGTACTGACTGAAGTATTAAAAAATCTTGAAGAAGATACTGTATTGGTAGATGAAATTATAACACAAAGGATGAAGGCAAAGACAGCGGTCAACGCCCTACAAAAATCCCTCAACTCTGAAACTAAAGATTTCGATTCCTTACAATATTATATGGTAAACCTACTTACATTTGAACGCTATTTCCCTATTAACAATGCCTATGAAATTTTAAAATCCAAAGGTTTACAGCTCTCAAATAATGAACTGACTACCAAAATTTCGAGATATTACGATTATGAACAACCAAAAATGAGTAATAGTATTCTTGATATCGAAGTAACAATCCTTAAAGTTTTTAATGACAGAAACGGTTTAGTTAGATTCTTGTCACTTATAGAAAAAGATGAACGTATGGTAGTGAAAAATCCTGATGATCCAATTTTTATTCAGGAATTATCCTTTTTCTTAATAGCCTTCCAAGATAATAATGGCGGTACTTTAGAGAAGCTCTTGGTTTTTAGGGATATCAATAAAAAACTGCGTGAGCAAATAACGGAAGGTTTAAAAGCATTGAACTAATATGAATTAATTTATTTCTTTCGTAAAACCCATTTATTGAAAGTAAATAGTTTGTTATTCTTACCTATCGAATACACAGCTTAATTAGTGACATTTCATAGTATGGCAGCTCAGTCATTTTATCTAATTCAATCAAGAAATCGTAATTGAAAATCAATAAAAGTTGCAAAAAAACTCAAAAAAAGTGATGACATTTTACTTTTATCCCTATTAATAGATGTAAAGGTATCATACGAACGTTCTTTGAAAATTCAATTTTTAAATTAAAAAAGTTTAAAGCTAAGGTATCCACCAGACGTTATAAATGTCATTGGATGTAGAATGAAACATAAAGTAAACTTATCGATTAAGTCCCTAAAAAGAAACATTCCAACTTGTAATACTTGTAGTATTTATTTTTTAACAAGCCTTCAGTTATAGCTAAAAAACGTAGTGACGATTTTTGATTATGGACGAGTGTGTAATCAATTTTTAAACTACCAATAAAAATGAATTTATAGTAAACATAACACATACAAAAGCCGTTACTTTTATGTAACGGCTTTAAACAAATCTATTACAAGCATTTCTTTTAGGTATTATAAATAAGCATTCTTAATTGTGATTCTTGAGCCTTAAAGTCAATTGAAAACTATTAAAAATAATAACTTTTTTCCATATATCATTTTCGTAATAGTTTCCCTTCTTTGGAAGCGTTTAAAAGATGAATCAACACGCCAAAACTTACAACTGTAGGTTTAAAATAACCTATTCCGATAGAAATATTGAAATCTATATTTCCTTTAATAAAACCATTCCAATTTCCTTACCTCATCTAAGCATAATTCTTAACTTTAAGAACAATTTAACAACAAGCCAAAGTCTAAACCTTTGAAAATTGCCGTACTTATTTAACAAGAATGCACCTACCCATCCTTTTAATCGAAGTTTTACTTTTAAAGCCATCAACACCATGAATATCAGACAGCACCTCCTCCTACCCTTTATTCTACTTTTTGCATTTTCTTGTAAGGATACACCTATTGAAACCGATAATATTTTTAAGTATAGAGATTATATTAGTTACACCACTTCAGGCTTGGTGTCTGTGGCAGACCCAATAAAAATTAGTCTTTCAGATACCGTTAATGGATGGGAAATGGATAAAACCTTACCAACGGAACTTATTAAAATAACACCTCATGTTCAAGGGCAATTAAAAGCCATGAACAATCACACGCTGCTCTTTACACCAGATGAGAACCTCGAACCAGCTATGGAATATACGGTAAATGTTAGTTTAGGTGAGATTTATAAAAGCATACCAAAGGAGTTTGAGGATTACACCTTTCAATTCAAAACCATTACACCAAGTTTCAATATTACCACTCAAAATATACAATCGTACAGTAAAGAATGGCAATACATGTTTGCCCAATTACGATCTGCTGATGTTATATCCTTAGCCAATGCTAAAAAATTAGTATCGGCTTCGCAAAATTCAAAATCGTTGAGTTTAGTGTGGAATGAAGCCAATGAAAATTCAAAATTCTTCGAGTTTAAAATCGATAGTATCAATAGATTGGTTGAGGACAGTAAAATTGATATCAAATGGGATGGTGATGCTATAAAAGCAGAAACTAAAGGCGAAAATTTTATAACTATTCCAGGAAAAAACAACTTTACTATTGTAAATACTGAGGTGGTTCAAAGTCCTGAGCAATTTTTATCACTTAACTTTTCGGACCCCTTGGTAAAGCAGCAAAATTTCGCTGGTTTAGTGTCGCTTCAAGGTATTAAAAACCCGAAATATATTGTGGACGGCAATGTGTTAAGAGTGTATCCAGACACCAAATTAGTTGGTGACATTCAAGTCGATGTATTTAAAGGCATCAAAAACACTGATGGTTTCAAGTTGAAAAAACCATTTTCAGAAATCCTGACTTTTGAAGAATTAAAGCCTGAAGTCAGACTCATCAGCAACGGCAGTATTCTTCCAAATTCAAAAAACTTAAAATTCAATTTTGAAGCGGTAAACCTCAGTAAGGTTGATGTAAGGATCATTAAAATATTTGATGATAATGTGCTTCAATTTTTACAAGATTACAATATTAATAGTGGCGATCAATACGCCATCAAAAAAGTAGGAAGACGTATCGCCAAAGAGACCATCACTTTGATTCAAGAAGAAAATCAAAATACTGGAAAGTGGAAAGCTTATAGCATTGATCTATCAAATTATCTAAAAGCAGATCCTGGAGCGATTTACAGAGTGGAATTGAGCTTCAAAAAGAGCTATTCTTTATACGATTGCGCTTCGAATGCTGAAACCACAACTATTGAAGACGACGACTATTATGATGATTATTATGGTGACGATTATCTAGCCGCAGAGGAGCTAACTGAAGAAGAAGAAAACTTACAAGAAGAGCGCTATTGGGATAATCTAAATTACAGCTACAGAAACACCAATTACCGTTGGAGAGATCGAGACAATCCTTGTACAGACTCTTATTTTAATTACGGAAACCGTGTGGTTTCGCAAAACCTAATCAGCTCAGACCTTGGCGTTATTGCCAAGCAAGGTAGCGATAACAACTATTTATTCGCTGTAACCAATATTCTTACAACGAGTCCAGAAAGTGGCACAAAAATCACATTATACAATTACCAACAACAAGAATTGGCAGATGGTATCACCAACAAAGAAGGGATTATAAAAATCGATGCAAAAAATCGAGCTGCATTTGCCATTGCCACCAAAGGTAGTAATGTCAGTTATGTAAAATTACAAGATGGTAATTCGTTATCGTTGAGCAAGTTTGATGTATCCGGAAGCCGCTTACAACGTGGACTCAAAGGTTATATTTATGCAGAGCGCGGTGTTTGGCGACCAGGAGATAGTTTGTTTTTAACATTTATGTTGAATGATATGGCCAACAAATTACCAAAACGCCATCCTGTGAAATTGGAAATCACAGATCCTGTTGGCAAATTGGTATACAGAAAAGTCTCCACAAATAACCTTAATAATTTCTATGATTTCACGGTAAACACCTCAACGGATTATAAAACCGGAAACTACAACGCTAAGGTTTCTGTTGGTGGCGCTACATTTTCAAAAAGTTTAAAAATTGAAACTGTAAAACCTAACCGTCTAAAAATTAAAATCGATTTTGAAGATGAGATTCTAACCAACAACAAACCACTTCAAGGCGACTTAAATGTCACTTGGTTACACGGCGCACCAGCAAAAAACTTAAAAGCTGAAATAAAAGCAAAATTCACAGCAACCAATACCAGTTTTAAAGGTTATAAAGATTACGTGTTCAATGATCCAACCCGAAAATTCAATTCTGAAGAAACCAATGTATTTGAAGGTAATTTAGATGCCGATGGAAATGCCAAAATCAATCAAAAATTGAATATTGGTAAAAATGCACCAGGCATGTTAACCGCTCAATTTTTAGTAAGGGCCTTTGAAAATGGCGGCGATTTTTCACTGGATGCATTTTCAATGCCTTACGCACCTTATGAAAGTTTTGTGGGCTTACAATCACCAAAAGGCAATAATTATGGTTCGTATTTTACAGATGAAAATCACACCTTCGATATTGCTACTGTAACTGCAGAAGGCAAACCCTTTCAACGAGAGAATCTAGAAGTGAAAGTTTATAAAGTGGAATGGCGCTGGTGGTGGAATTCCTCATATGACGATTTAGCCAGTTATGTGTCGAGTAATTACCATAGACCTGTACAGACGTTTTCCGTGAATACAGATGCGAATGGTAAAGCGAATTTCAAACTAAAAATTCCTGAAGACGAACGTGGACGTTATCTAATTAGAGTTGTGGACCCTGTTAGTGGCCATGCTACAGGAAGAACGGCTTATTTCTATAAAAATTGGTGGTCCACGAATCCTTCGGGTGACAAGGAAGCTGCTAAAATGTTGGTCTTTTCAACTGATAAGGAAAATTATAATGTGGGCGACACCGCAAAATTAACCTTCCCTTCTGGCTCTGAAGGTCGCGCTTTAGTAAGTATTGAAAATGGGTCTGAAGTGTTGCAGCATCAATGGGTAAAAACTGTTCCTGGCGAAACCACCATCGATATTCCTGTAACCGCTGAAATGGCACCAAACGTATTCATCAATATTTCGTTATTGCAACCGCATGCCATTACCTCCAACGATTTGCCGATTCGTTTATATGGCGTTATTCCTATGATGGTTGAAGATCCTTCAACAAAATTAGAACCACAAATCAGTATGCCAGATGTCATTCGTCCAGAGCAATCTTACGAGATAAAAGTGTCTGAAAAAAACAATAAAGCGATGACCTATACCATTGCGGTTGTTGAAGAAGGCTTATTGGATTTAACACGTTTTAAAACACCGAATGCTTGGGATAGTTTTTATGCACGTGAAGCTTTAGGCGTAAAAACCTGGGATATTTTTGATGATGTTGTTGGCGCTTATTCTGGCAGTATTGACCAAGTTTTTGCCATTGGTGGTGATGGAAGTGCTACTGGCGGAAAAAACAAAAAAGCGAATCGTTTTAAACCTGTTGTCACTTATTTAGGACCTTTCCTGTTGGACAAAGGGAAAACGAAAACACATCAGCTTAAAATGCCAAATTATATAGGAGCGGTTAGAGCGATGGTCGTTGCTGGTAACAATGCAACAGAAGCTTATGGAAGTACGGATAAATCGGTTCAGGTTAAACAACCGTTGATGGTCTTGGCAACGTTACCACGTAAACTGAGTCCTGGTGAAAAAGTAACGCTACCTGTTACCGTTTTTGCCATGGAAAATAAAGTGAAAAACGTCAACCTATCTTTAAAATTAAGTGATGGTATTACCGTTAAAGGCGAATCGTCACAATCACTTAAATTCGATAAACCAGATGAAAAAATGGTCTATTTTGAATTGGATGTTACCAAAGCAAAAGGCATCAACACGGTTGAAGTCATTGCCACAGGACATGGTGAAAAATCAATCTACAAAGTAGAGATTGATGTCGAGAACCCTAATCCTTTTGCATCAAAAGTTATCGACCATGAATTGGAAGCGAATGCTGAACAAACCATAAATGTTACCACCTTTGGTGTTTCAGGAACAAATTCAGCAACCGTAGAATTTTCAACCTTGCCTCCAATGGATTTCACACGACGATTGCAATATTTAATTCGCTATCCTCATGGTTGTTTAGAGCAAACCACTTCAGGTGTGTTTCCTCAATTGTACTTAGCTGATATTTTTGATTTGACAGCCAAAAAGAAGAAAGAGCTTCAAAGTAATATTGAAAGTGGTATAAAACGTTTGGGTAATTTCCAACAAGCAAATGGCGGCATGAGCTATTGGATGGGAGAAAATACGGCCAACGATTGGAGCACAAGTTACGCTGGTCATTTTATGATTGAAGCTGAGAAAAAAGGTTTTGTATTGCCATTAACTTTCAAAAGCAACTGGATTGCATACCAAAAACAAGCGGCTAGAAATTGGAGACCGAGTTATAGAATCTATCATTCCGATTTAGCACAAGCGTATCGTTTATATACGTTGGCCTTAGCAGGAAGTCCAGATTTAACAAGCATGAACAGATTGCGAGAGTTTGATGAAATCTCAAACGAAGCCAAATGGCGATTAGCAGCAGCGTATGCCTTAGCAGGACAAAAAGAAGCCAGTGATGCCATTTCCAATACGGCTAATATTGATTTCAATCCACCAAAATCCAATTATTACACTTACGGTTCGGTGGATAGAAATAGAGCTATGGCTTTAGAAACTATGATCATTACAGGAAATCCTAAAGCCAGGGATTTGGCGAAATCCATTGCCAAGGATTTATCGAGCGATCAATGGATGAGCACGCAGACCACAGCCTATAGTTTATTGGCCATGGGAAAAATGGTTATTAAAAATGGTGGAAAAGATTTAAAACTGACTTATAGTATTAATGGAACATCAGAAAGCATAGATACTAAAAACGCGATTGCACAACGCAGTATTCCTATTAATGATGGTATTAATCAGCTTAAAGTGACTAATGCAAAGGACAATTTGGTATATGTGAGAGTTGTAAGTTCGGGTAAGCTAAAATTAGGCGAAGAACTAGCCGAACAACGTGGCTTTACCATTTCAACAAGCTATAAAGATTTACAAGGCAACAAACTCGATGTAACTAAACTACAACAAGGTCTAGATTTTGTGGCAACAGTAAGTATTTCAAACTTGACACGAGATTATGTACACGACGTGGCATTGACTCAAATTTTCCCTTCAGGTTGGGACATTGTGAATACTAGATTTACCGCTTTTGGCGATACCACTGTAAGTCAAGCAAGATACACTGACATTAGGGATGACCGCGTGAATTTCTATTTCGATATGAATCCGAAAGGAAAACATGGCACCAAAACGTTTACCGTCTTATTGAACGCATCTTACTTAGGCACGTATTATTTACCAGGTTCGCAAGCCGAAGCGATGTATGATAATGATTATTTGGTGCGGAATAAAGGAGAATGGATTACTGTTGAGAAATAGCCAAATTCCTGCGAAAGCAGGAATCTTATGAACCAAAACTGTAATACGAGGACGAATTACTGGTCCAAGACCTGTTAGGTTTCAAAAACCTAGCAGGTCTAAATTCCAAATCGATACCTACAAGGTTTTAGAAACCTTGCAGGATAAGTAAAATTATCATTTGGCTTAAGTACAAGCTTAACAACAAATTAAATTAATTTTAAAATTATGGATGAATTAAATTGGATTACAATAGGAGTTACATCTCTTACAAGTTTTGTAGCAGCTTTTTTTTTTGGTACTTATATTTCTTTTAAGTTTAGTAAAAAGCAAAAGATATTTGAAAATAAACTCGAAGTAGAAGCTAGATTAATAAATGAACTGAAAATTCCAATTTATGAAATGGAAAAAAATATTTCTGATTTTCAATTATATATTAAAAATGAAGGGGTTGATAAAATAGTTGAAGGAATATTTGAAGGAAATGAGGTTTTTATAAATATAGCTCAGGAAATTTATGACACTTCGAATAAAGTCAATTATATTTTAGATTTAAACTCATTTTACATTAATAAAAATCAACGTGATATTATAGTAACTGAAACAATTAAAGCTCGACAAGTAGGGTTTATTTCAGCTTTCCTTAAAATAAAGAATTTCCAAGAAGTATACAAAAAATCAACAATTAAAGAATCTTTAGAGTCAAGTGAAGAAATACTAAAAGGATATGATTCAAAGGCTTTACATAATGCATTACCGAAAATAATTAAATCAAAATAAACTGAATGCTCGTCGGTCGACAGACAAGAATCCTAAACATAAACCGCTAAAATGTTTAACGTTCCTGAAATCAATTCAGGATAAAAAATTAAAAATTATGAACTTTTTGAAAAAAATTTTAGCAGTAGGATTAGTAATGAATGTCGCGATACTTTGTGCACAACAATATGCATATGTCGCCGCCGAAAGTGGATTATCACTTAGAGACCAACCCGATGTCAATGGAAAACTATTGACTAAGTTAGCCTATGCAGAAGCCATTGGTGTATTGGAAGAAACAGATATTAAACTCGTCGTCCTCGATGGTGGGAAGAAAGTAAGTGGCGAATGGGTAAAAGTAGAAACCCGAAACCATATTGGTTATGTCTTTAATGGCTATTTATCTTCATCAAAAATTTCTAAAACCATACAATTGGATTTGGATAAATTGAATGTTGAAATAAAGAATTTGGCCACTAGTGATTATAAAAGAAACCACAATTTAAAACAACAAGATTCCGCAAAAATCAATGTAGATATAGGTGCTTCGCCAGAAAGAAAAGAAATCGTTCTCGTTGATAGTGATTATAAACATGTAAGTATTTTTCAACGTTATGAAAATAGCATTTCCTTTATGAGTGCAGATGCGCAATGTGATGCAAAAGATTGGAAAAGTTTTGATTCGGAATGGAAACCATTAAAACAAATTACATCCAACACTTTTGAAACATTAGCTTATACCGAAAATGACTGGAAAAAATTTATCACAACTTCTGTTGAAGAATTAAAAACAGAAGTGATTGAGCAATGTGGCGAAGATTGGCTAAACTATTTTAAAACTATTAAAAACCTAAAAGATCATCCTGTTGGAGTGTCGACAAATCGTGTGTTCTTAAAAATTATATTGACGGATTTTGAGAATAATATCACGGAAAAAATAATAGAATTTGATATGCCTAGTGGCTGTTAACATTAAAAAAGGCCTTTCAGGTTTCTAAAATCTGAAAGGTCAGCATTCCTGACCTCCATGGTTTTTATGGTAGCTGAGCGCCTATCTGCCGAACAGGTAGAAAGCAGAAGTGAAAACCTTGCAGGTCTGTTTTAAACTATCAATACCACAGGTTTGGAAAAACCTTGCAGGATAATTATAACGAAATGAGATTCCCACTTTCGTGGGAGATAAATATGAAAAACTTTAAACCCTATTACGCCGTAATTTTTACCTCAACTCAGGCAACAGATATTAAAGGCTACTCAGAAATGGCGGAAAAAATGGAAAATCTAGCTCAACAACAGAAAGGTTATTTAGGAATAGATTCTGCCCGAAACGACGTCGGAATTACAATAAGTTATTGGGAAAGTTTGGAAGCCATAAAAAACTGGAAAGCCAATACAGCGCATTTATTTGCGCAACAAAAGGGACGCGAACAATGGTACAATTGGTATAATGTAAGAATATGTAAAGTGGAACGCGAGTATGAATTTACATTAGAATAAAAATTCTAACGCTTTAAAGTAAAATGGGCTCTAAATTCTTTACGTTCGCCTGTCAAAGGCTCGTCGTACTCAACCGTAAACCAATAGCCGTCGGTTGGCATAGCACTGCCATTGTAGGTGCCGTTCCAGCCAGTTCCATCTGGGCTAATTTGTTTCAGAAGTTTTCCGTAGCGGTCAAATATGTAAATTTTTGCGCTGCTTCCAATACTTTCTATGTTCCAAGTTTCATTTCGGCCGTCTCCGTTGGGCGTAAAGTACAGCGGATAATCGATTATAAATGCCGGTTCGGTCGTTGTCCCACAGCCGTTCCTGTCCCTTGCCGTGATATGGTGCTGGCCGGGCGACACGTCGGTGAACAGGGTCCCGTCCTGCCATGGGCCATTGTCCAGGCTGTATTCATAATTACCTATTTCATCTCCTGGCACCACTTCCAGAACGTGGCTCTCCGCAAAGTGCTGTGTCAGCACGTTGACCGTTATGCTCGGCGGTTCGCTTTCCATCACCACAGTCGTATCGAAGTTAGGGCAACTGGTC